>JBAXSI010000099.1:0-6259 GCA_037130755.1 Actinomycetes bacterium | reverse complement strand
CGAAGGTGTGCCACTCCCAGTTGTCCTCTTCGACGTTGGCCAGTGCCGCGCACATGCCACCCTGTGCCGCGCCCGTGTGGGAGCGAGTCGGGTAGAGCTTCGTCAGGACCGCGGTGCGGGCGCGAGGGCCCGCCTCGAGAGCGGCCCGCATCCCGGCGCCGCCAGCGCCGACGATGACGACGTCGAATACGTGGGTCTGCATGTGGCGCGTCTCCCGGTGTGTGTCGAGCCTGTGGCCGAAGGTCAGCCGATGTTCGGATCGAAGGTGAAGATGACAAGCGTGCCGAGCAGAACGGTGAAGGCGGCCGCCACGTACAGCAGCATCTTCAGCCAGAAGCGGGTCTGGTCGCGCTCGGCGTAGTCGTTGATGATCGTGCGCATGCCGTTGGTGCCGTGGAACATGGCCAGCCAGAGCATGAGGAGGTCCCAGACCTGCCAGAACGGGCTGGACCAGCGGCCAGCGACGAAGGCGAAGTTGATGCGCTGCACGCCGCCGTCGAGGATGTTCATGATGAGCAGGTGCCCGAGCACGAGGAACACCAGGACGATCCCCGAGATGCGCATGAACAGCCACGAGTAGAGCTCGAAGTTGCTCCGCTGTCCGTTGCGGCTGCCGGAGCGCGGTGCCGGGATGCTGATCGGGCCGGGGGTGTTCATGGTCGTCATGACGCGCTCCCGAACATGGCCTCGACAGTGTGCTTGAGCATGAAGAACGCTCCGGGGATCATCAGCACGATCCAGACCGTGGCGATCGCCCAGGTCATCTGCCGCTGGTAGCGGGGGCCCTTGGCCCAGAAGTCGACGAGGATGACGCGCAGGCCGTTGAGTGCGTGGTAGAGCACCGCGCCAACGAGACCGACCTCGAGCAGGTTGACGATCGGGGTCTTGTAGGACGCGATCACCAGGTTGTAGGCATCCGGCGACACACGCACCAGGGCGGTGTCGAGCACGTGGACCAGCAGGAAGAAGAAGACCGCCACTCCGGTGATGCGATGCAGGACCCAGGTCCACATCCCTTGACCACCGCGATAGATCGTTCCGGCGGAGAAACCGGCCACGCGGACCTCCTTCGTCAAGACCTTGAGACGACGACGGCGCTCTATCGCGCCTCGGGGCAACAGTACCGAGCAGTCGGAGACCCGTCGCGACGGGACCGGTGCGCTCGCCCTATGTTGTGAGTCACAGGCTTCGCCCTGCAGTCCCTTGGGGCGTCCGTTCGCGGAGGTACAGATGGACCCGATCACCGAGTCAGGACTGCCGTTCGCTCCGGTCTACGGCCCGGAGGCGCTTGACGGGTGGGATCCGGCCGAGCAGTTGGGCCAGCCGGGGCAGTATCCGTTCACACGGGGCGTCTACCCGTCGATGTACACCGGCCGCCCCTGGACGATGCGTCAGTACGCCGGGTTCGGCACGGCGGTCGAGTCGAACGCGCGCTACAAGCAGTTGCTGGCGGCCGGTCAGACCGGGCTTTCGGTGGCCTTCGACCTGCCCACGCAGATGGGCTACGACTCCGACCACCCGCTCGCCCACGGTGAGGTCGGCAAGGTGGGCGTCGCCATCGACTCGATCGACGACATGCGCATCCTCTTCGGCGGCATCCCGCTCGACACCGTGTCGACATCCATGACGATCAACGCGCCTGCTGCGGTCCTGCTGCTGCTGTACCAGCTGGTCGCCGAGGAGCAGGGCGTCGCGGCCAAGGACCTGAGCGGGACGATCCAGAACGACGTGCTCAAGGAGTACATCGCCCGCGGCACCTACATCTACCCGCCGGCACCGTCGCTGCGCCTGATCACGGACATCTTCACCTACTGCCGGAACGAGATCCCGAGCTGGAACACCATCTCGATCTCGGGCTACCACATGGCCGAGGCCGGGGCCACGCCCGTTCAGGAGGTCGCCTTCACGCTGGCCGACGGGATCGAGTACGTCAAGGCGGCCGTCGAGTCCGGTCAGGACGTCGACGAGTTCGCGCCGCGACTGGCGTTCTTCTTCGTCTCCCGCACGACGATCCTGGAGGAGGTCGCCAAGTTCCGTGCGGCCCGGCGCATGTGGGCCCGCATCATGAGGGACCGGTTCGGGGCCAAGAACCCCAAGTCATGGATGCTGCGGTTCCACACGCAGACCGCGGGTGTCCAGCTCACCGCGCAGCAGCCCGAGGTCAACATGGTCCGTGTGGCCGTCCAGGGCCTTGCCGCTGCTCTGGGCGGCACTCAGTCGCTGCACACGAACTCCTTCGACGAGGCGATCGCACTGCCGTCGGAGAAGGCGGCGCGACTGGCCCTGCGCACCCAGCAGGTGCTGGCCTACGAGACCGATGTGTGCGGCACCGTCGACCCGTTCGCCGGCTCCTACGTGGTGGAGTCGCTCACCGACGACATTGATGACGCCGCCAGCGCTCTGATCGCCAGGATCGATGAGATGGGCGGCTCGGTCGCCGCGATCGAGCAGGGCTTCCAGAAGGGCGAAATCGAGCGCTCGGCCTACCAGATCGCACTGGAGATCGACTCAGGCGAGCGGACCGTCGTCGGCGTCAACAAGTTCACGACGGACGAGCATGAGCACTACACGCCTCTCCGAGTGAACCCGGCGATCGAGGAGGAGCAGGCGGCCCGCCTGGCTACGCTGCGCGCCAAGCGCGACAACGACGAGGTCCAAACCCTCCTGGAGAGCGTGCGCGAGGCCGCTCGAGGCACCGACAACCTGCTCTATCCGATGAAGGACGCGCTCCGCGCCCACGCGACGGTTGGCGAAGTGTCCGATGCGCTGCGGGACGTGTGGGGCCAGTACGTCCCCCGCGACTCCTTCTAGCCACCCCCGCCGAGAGGCAGGGAATGGTCGTGCCGCGCCCCCTGAAGGGGGCGCTTGGCGACCATTCCCTGCCTCTCGGCGGAAGGGGGGAGTTTGCCGAACCTCGGACAGGCAAGCGCTTGCGTCGCTAGCGTCAGTTCGCGCGAGGCGAGGTGATATGACGACCGACGAGCATTCCCCGACGCTCATCCAGTCGGTGCAGCGAGCGCTGCGCCTGGTCGAGGCGGTGGCCGCGACGAACGGTCGCGCCCAGGCCAAGGAACTGGCGCGCAGCGTCGGCCTGTCGCTGTCCACGACCTACCACCTCCTGCGGACCCTGACTCACGAGGGCTACCTGCGCCGGCTCGACGACGGCAGCTACGTGCTGGGTCCGTCGTTCGCACAGGTCTCGTCCCAGAACCGGATGGCAGCAGTCATGTCCCGCGCCAGACCGGCCATGCAGGACCTGCGCGACGAGCTCAAGAATCCGGTCTACCTCGCGCTCTACCTTGACGGCGAGATCGCCGTCGTCGAGATCGTCGACTCGCCCAAGGTGCCGTCCATCGACTTGTGGGTCGGGATCCACGACTCGGCTCACGCGACGGCGCTCGGCAAGTGCATCCTCGGTGTTCTCGACGAGGATCTCCGCCAGGACTACCTCGCACGGCATCCGCTCCACCAGCTCACCCGTCGCACGGTGACCGACCGGCGCGTCCTCGAGCATGAGATCGGGCAGTCCTTGGCACTCGCGCGCGACGACGAGGAGTACGCCCTCGGGGTGCACTGCCTGGCCACACCCGTGGTCACCCCCGAGTTCGTCGGGGCAGTGGCTGTCGCTCGGCGCCAGGGCCGCGTGAGCGTCCCGCCGGATCCCGAGGTCACACAGGCCCTGATCCGAGGCGCCCAGCGGATGGCGCGGTCCATGGCCATGCCCGTCTCGGCCTGACGCCGCCCGCACCGTCATTTCCACTATCTGAGAAACACGTCCTTTACCGCCCCTTTCCTCCTGCCCAGACTGACTGCGACGGCCGCGCTCTGCGGCCGCGAACTCTGGCGACCTAGGAGTGCCGTGGTGGACAACCAGATGCGCGTGGACTTCTACAAGGAGATGGTGCGGATCCGCACCTACGAATCGACCCTGCAGGCGAACTATCACGCCGACAAGGCACCGGCGTGGGACATCGGGGCCGGCCTCATTCCCGGCGAGATGCACCTGGCTGCCGGACAGGAGCCGGTGGCCGTTGGACTGTGCGCGAACCTCGTGCAGGGCGACGCCATCACTGGCCCGCACCGCCCGCATCACCTCGCCCTCGCCAAAGGCGTGGACATGAAGGCGATGACCGCGGAGATCTACGGCCGCGACACCGGCCTGTCCCACGGCAAGGGCGGGCACATGCACCTGTTCGACCCGTCGCAGCACTTCTCCTGCTCGGGCATCATCGCGCAGGGCTACCCCGTCGCCGTCGGCCAGGCGTTCGCGTTCGCGCGACGCGGCACCGACAACGTCGCCGTGGCAGTCGCCGGCGAAGGCGCAGCCAACCAAGGTGCTTTCCACGAGGCGCTCAACCTCGCGTCGATGTGGAAGCTGCCGGTCATCTTCATCATCGAGGACAACGACTGGGCGATCTCGGTCGCGCGTGAACTCGCAACTCCGATCAAGGACGGTTCCCTGAGGGCGATGGCGTACGGCATGCCGGCGCAGCGCGTCGAGGGAAACGACGTCGAGACGATCTACGAGGCCTGCAAGATCGCGGTCGAGCGTGCCCGCGCCGGTGGCGGACCGACGTTGCTGGAGATCCACACCACGCGCCTGTTCGGCCACTTCGAGGGCGATGCCCAGGCATACCGCGGCGACGAGCTAGCCGAGGCCACCGCCAAGGACCCGATCCCGGCGTACGAGTCGCAACTGGTGAAGCAGGGCGTACTCGACGAGGCCCAGGTCGAGCAGATCAAGGCCGATGCGCAAGCAGAGGTCGACGCGGCGATCGCCTACGCCAAGGCGAGCCCTGAACCAAAGCCCAGTGACGCCTACCTGCACGTCTTCGCGTGAGAGGGGAGACCAGACATGACTGCAACAGTTGACTCCGGTACCCGTCGCCTGACCACGGCGAAGGCAATCAGCGAGGCGATCGCGACCGAGATGCGCGAGAACCCCGAAGTCTTCGTCATGGGCGAGGACGTCGGCGCATACGGCGGCATCTTCGGATCGACCGGGGGCCTGTTCGAGGAGTTCGGCTCTGGCCGGATCATCGACACCCCGATCTCCGAGACGGGCTTCATCGGTGCCGGCATCGGTGCGGCGGTGGAGGGCATGCGCCCGGTTGTGGAGTTGATGTTCGTCGACTTCATGGGTGTGTGCTTCGACCAGATCTACAACCACATGGCGAAGATCCATTACGAGTCCGGCGGCAACGTCAAGGTTCCGATGGTGCTGATGATGGCGGTGGGCGGCGGGTACTCCGACGCGGCGCAGCACTCGCAGTGCCTGTGGGCCACGTTCGCGCACATGCCGGGCATGAAGGTCGTCGCACCGTCGAACCCGTACGACGCGAAGGGCCTGATGATCTCGGCGATCCGTGACGACAACCCGGTGATCTTCATGTTCCACAAGGGCGTCATGGGCCTGCCGTGGATGGCGAAGAACCCGCGCTCGATTGGCCCGGTGCCCGAGGAGGAGTACACCGTCCCCATCGGCAAGGCGGCCATCGCGCATGAGGGCACTGACGTGACCGTCGTCAGTGTCTCGATGTCGGTGCAGTGGTGCCTTGACGTTGCGGAGTCTTTGGAGGGCACCACGAGTGTCGAAGTCATCGACCTGAGGTCGATCGTCCCACTCGACCGTGAGGCGATTCTCGCGTCAGTGGCGAAGACTGGCCGACTCGTGATCGTCGACGAGGACTACAAGTCCTTTGGCCTGAGCGGCGAGATCGTGGCGACGATCGCCGACAAGGACCCGCGCCTGCTGAAGGCGCCGGTCCAGCGCGTCGCGTACCCGGACGTCCCGGTGCCCTACGCCCGCGTGCTCGAGTACGAGGCACTGCCCACCCGCGACAAGATCGAGGCGGCCATCGCGGCCGTCATGAAGGCATAGGAGGAGCCAGATGAGCGAGATCATCACCTTCCCGGTGATGTCGAAGGACGAGTCCGCGCAGGGTGTCCTGGCGACCTGGTTCGTCAGGACCGGCGAACCGGTGAAGGCCGGCCAGGTGATTGCGGAAGTCATGGTCGACAAGGTCTCGCTCGATGTGGAGGCGCCGGTCGACGGCGTGGTGACGCTCCTGGTGGACGAGGAGGCGGCGGTGCCCCAAGGCACCGACATTGCCCGCATCGACCCCTAGTGGCACCACGCCGATCGACACAGGAAAGACGTGACGAAAGGGACATTGGCCGGGAATCAACGTGAGTTGGCGGCGTAGCCTCAAAACGAGGCAAGGGGGCCGTCATGCGGAAGTCCGCGTTCATTTCCCTG
>JBAXSI010000098.1:0-6296 GCA_037130755.1 Actinomycetes bacterium | reverse complement strand
CCGCGGGAGCCGACGCCGCGGGAGCCGACGCCGCGGGAGCCGACGCCGCGGGAGCGGCTGCAGCCGAGGTGGGGCTGCTACTGGCTGCGGAGGAGCATCCGGTCGCGGTGAGGGCGGTCAGCAGGCCGGCGGCGCCGATCGCTGCGAGGGTCGTTCGCTTCATGATGTTCTCCTGAGTAGTTTCGTTCGGGTGGTGGTGAGGATGGCGAAGCCGAGGGCCGCGAAGGCTGCCAGCCACAGGGCGATGGCGTTGTTCCAGGTTCCGGTCCAGACGGCGGCCAGTGGCTGCTGGTTGTACTGGTCCTTGATGCCCAAGACGGCGAAGGTGAACCGCTCGTAGTGCTTGGTGATGGAGGAGACCTCCAGGCCGTTGCGGACGGTGTCGAAGCCGGCGAAGTTGGCCAGGACGGCCTTCTCGTCGGGCTTGGCGATCGCGAGGGACTTGAACAGTCCGCCGGGGACCTGGTTGTCGGGGTCCATGGTGTCGCCGATCTGGGGCAGGATCAGTACGACCGTGAGCCACAGCACCAGTGCGATGATCAGTGCGGTGCTCAGCCGCTTCGTGGTTGATGCGAGTCCGAGGGCCAACGCGCTCCACAGCAGCAGGTATCCCCATGCCGTCGCCGCGGCGATGATCAGCCGCTGGGCGTCGATGAACGCGAACTGCGCGTGCCCGACGATCGCGACGGTCGCGGTGACGGCGCCGAAGATCACGGCGACGGCGATCAGCCACGCCACCGCAAGGGCGAGAAGCTTGCCCGCCGGTAGGGAGTAGCGCCCGATGGGCCGGCTGTAGATCAGCTGCAGGGTGGCGCGCTGCTTCTCCTTGGCGATCATCCCGTAGCCCATGACGATCGCGAAGAGGGCACCGAGAATCTCCAGATACTCGATCGACCCGCGCAGCAACTGCAGGGGGAACAGCTGAGGCGCGGCCGGGTTGGTGGCGCTACCCGCGGCGCGCAGGGCGTCGACGTAGGCGATGTAGGCGTCGAGCTTGGCGCCGAACTGCGTCGCGGAGACCACGACGGAGATCACGACGGCGACCAGGACGAAGCCCAGGATCGCGAGCAGGAAGCGGTTGCGGCGCAGGTCGAGCAGCTCCTTGCGGGCGATGACCAGGGCGCTAGTCACGGAGGGCTCCTCGGATGCGGTCCCGCTTCGTCGCCAGCAGCGCGATGGCGCCGACAGCGAAGGCCAGGACGATGACGAACAGGGACGGGGCAAGGGAGCCGGTGACCTCGGGGTTGGCCATTATCAGGCCGCTGGCGGTCTTGAACTGCTCTGTCACCGACAGCGGGCTCACAACCGTGTTGAGGGTGTCGAACGCGCCACCGGGGATCTTGACCGACGGGACCGGGTTCAGCAGGGAGACGGGGTTCGCGGACGTGCCGATCTGCGGGAGGACGAACGCGACGATGCTCCAGATGCTGATCGGCACCAGCAGGGCGGTGGTCTCGCGGGAGGCGTAGATGCCGCTGAGCATCCCCAGGGCGACGAACGCCAGCAGCAGGACCCACGCGACGGCGTAGAAGCCGGCCAGGCGCAGCGAGTCGCCGGCGGCAAGCGGCCCGCTTGCGATGATGGAGATGCTGGCCCAGCTGATGACGGCGACTGCGGCGAGGATCATCGCCAGCCACGCGCCGATGCCGGCGAGCTTGCCGAGTAGGTACGCCGGGACTCTGATCGGCCGGGACAGGACCAGGTCGATCGTGCGGGCCTTGCGGTCCCGCATCGTCGACGTGACGCCGACGACGATCGCCATGAGCGCCCCGATCAGGACGAGGTAGATGACGGTGTTGCGGGCGTAGTACAGCGGTGACACGTCTGCGAACGGGTTCGGGGCCTGGGTCAGGCCCGCCTGCACGGTCTTCTGCCACACGTTGCTGACGGTGGTGTTGGTCAGCCAGCCGATCAGGCTCGAGACGGACACCATCACGACGAAAACAATCAGCAGGACCAGCGGCAGCCGTTCGCGGCGCAGCGCCACCAGTTCCTGCCGTGCCATCGTCAGGACGGCGGTCATGAGGCTGGCGCCGATCGGATGTTGAGGTAGATCTCCTCCAGCGAGTCCTCGCCGGGGAACGCCTCCAGCGTGGCGGCCAGCGACGCCTGGTAGGCGAGCTCGCCCTGCCGCAGGATGCCGATGCTCGTGCAGGTCTTGGTGACCTCGGACAGCAGGTGGGTGTTCATGAAGATCGTCATCCCGAGGTCGCGGTTCAACGCGACGATCACGTCGCGCAGCTGCCGAACGCCCTCTGGATCCAGGCCCGACGTGGGCTCGTCCAGGAACAGCACGGATGGGGTGTGCAGGATCGCCTGCGCGATACCGACCCGCTGGCGCATGCCCTTGCTGAACGACCCGACGCGCTGGTCGTCGTGCCCGGTGAAGTCCAGGTACTCGAGCACCTCGCCGATTCGGGCATCCGGCTTCGACAGGCCGGACAGACGGGCGAAGAACCGCAGGTTCTCCATCGTCGTCAGGTTGTCGTAGAACTGGACGTTCTCCGGAAGGTACCCGATCACCCGGCGCACGCCATTCGGGTCGGCGGCCGTGTCAACGCCCGCCACCTGCATGCTGCCCGACGATGGCTCCAGAAGCGTCGTCAACAGGTTGACCGCGGTCGTCTTGCCCGCACCGTTATGGCCCAGCAGGCCGAAGATCTCGCCGCTGTGGATCGTCAGGTCGAGATTCCGCAGCGCGACAGTGTCGCCGTACGACTTGGAAAGCCCAGAGGTGTGAATCGCGACATCAGCCATGCCATGAACGTTAGGCAGCCGGTCCTGAGAGAACCTTGAGAGCGAGCGAGCACTCTCAGGTCTCGAACACAAGAGCGCTCGCCGTCGACCTACCCGCACGTCCCTCGATGAAAGGTCGAACCGCCCCTACTACGCATTCCCTATGCGTGGGTGCAGTTGGGGCTATCTTTGGGGCTATGACACTCAGAATCAGCCTAAATCGGACATGGATTGACCGGGCCAAATAGGCCAATAGTTGTTGCGCTGCAACGGGTTTCCGTTAGGGCCGCCTCGGGGATTTGAACCCCGGACCTACGCATTACGAGACTGCACCCACGCATGGATTCGCCCCTAGGAGTTGTTGCCTATCAACGAGTTTCGTGACACTGAGTGACACCCAGGCACACTGAGCGACACGGAGAAAGGGCGACGGAAAGGGCGAGGATCCATGCGTGGATTCCGCCGACTCGCTCCTTGGACCTAAGCACCACCCATGCTGATGGGCAGGACTGTGACCCGATGACCAACGGGATCCACGGTGACCAGCGCCCCGGTCTCGAGGTGAGTGCGCGCCACATCCAGGGCGGCCAGCAACTGCTCGCCCACATCACTCAGCAGGACCGCTTGGGCGCGGAACTGGATCACGCTGGGTGTCGCGAGTCCGCCGACAGCGAGCAGGGTGCCGAAGTCAAGATCCTGGGTGAGGATGACCAGGCGATTGCGGTGCGCGTGGTCGAGGATCTCGCGGTCGGGTGCATTGGGCTCGCCGACGTCAACCCAGTGGACGGCCTCATGACCTGCTGCTGCGAGGAAATCGACCCACCTCGGACTGAGGTTCATGTCGACGAGGAACCTCATGCGGAAATCGGGATCTCGATCTCCTCGACCCGCCAGGCGGCATACGCGAGGGCCTGCATCACGTCCTGCTCGTCCAGGTAGGGGTAGGCGTCGAGGATCTCCGCGACGGACTTGCCCGCCGCGACGAGTCCGACGACGGTGCCGACCGTCACGCGGGTGCCCCCCACGCACGGCTTCCCGCCCATCACGTCGATGGAGCGGGTCACGCGATCAAGTGGAGCCATGCCCGAACAATAGCGGCTGGGGCGTCACGGGACTACGTCGTGCTGGTGCCCCGCAGCAGTCGCTCTGCAGGTGCGGTCAGGTGGTCGGCGAGCCACACCGGCCTTGTTCCGGGTCATTGCCGGGTCATTTCGAAAGCCCTCGCGACAGATGGGCCCACCTGTCGCGCTGTGCGTCAGGCGGTCTCTCGCAGGCCCGACGTGGCCGGGGTGATGTCGATGTGGAACTCGATGCCCATGCCTCTCGCGAGTCGCTCCAGCGTGGTGAATGTCGGCTCGTGGTCGCCGGCCTCGAGGCGCGCGACCGCGGGCTGCTGCATCCCCAGTTCTCGGGCTAGCGCCGTCTGCGACAGGCCGTGCTCCACGCGGTAGGCCAGGACGCGCATCGCCACGGCGCGTGCCAGGGCTGTGCGGATGTGCTCCGCGTTCACCTGGTCGTCGGCCAGGTCCTCGGCACGGATATCGCTGGCTGTCCGCAATGCCGACAGTTTCGTCATCTCAGTCCTCCTCCAGTTCCGCAAGCCGTGCCAATGCGAGCCGTGCTGCCTTCGCGAACCGTCGATGGTCCACCTGGGCCTCGGGTCCGATCGCCGCGATCACGAACACGTCTCCGACCCGCTGGTACATCGCCCGCCAGGGGCTGCGACCCGCTCGGGGCCGCAACTCCCTCAACCCGGGGAACCCCTGCACCGCACTGGTGTGAGGAAACCCCAACAGAGGCCCGAACGCCTCCAGCTTCTCCACCGCGTGCAGCAGCGCGTTGCGCTCGGCCGCCGGCAGCGACAGCCGCTCCGTCGCTACCTCGTCGATGAACAGTACCGTCCACACCCGCAGACGATAACACACATGTTATTAGCCTCCTCGGCGTCTAAGCCGCGCTCACACCAACCGATCTCGACGATGCGCAGCACGCGGTCGGCCAGCACGGCCGCCTACCAGACGTTGGTATCGATGAAGACGAGCATCAGCGGGTGGCGGGTGGGATCAGTAGTCGGCGCCGGCGTCGACGAGGGTGTCGATCGTCGCTCCGATGCGGTCGGCGCCCGCCCGTCGGGATGCCTCGAGTTCCAGGACGTCCGCAACGCGGACCACGCGGTGCCTGCTGCCGGGCTTGAGCTGCGCGGCAAGGCGCCCGACGGCGATCAGCTTGTCCACGAACTGACGGGAGACACCGAGCAGTTCACCCGCCTCCCGGGGGGTGACCACATCGTTCACGCGTGCCAGGACGACCCCGTCGGCCAGCAGGCCCGCGATGGAGTCGGCGAGCCAGTCAGGTCACCCGGCCGGCCCGGTCCACGACCCGTGCGTCCGGGGGGTTGCGGCTCGGGGGCGAGTTCGGGGCGAGTTCGCGGCGGTCGACGCAAAGGAGGCGTGATGATCCCGAGGACCAGGGCCGGTACCGGGTGAAGGTCAAGGACCACGGCGTCATCGTCGCCGACCGCACCTTTGCTCGGTGGAACGAGGCGGAGGCGTGGGAGGCGGACCGCAAGCGAAGGGTCGCCACTGGCCGGCTCGCCCCCGCGTCGGTTCCACTACGGTCGGAAGCATCGAGGGGTTCGCGCCGTGATGAGGAGGACGACCGTGCATGTTGGGCTGATCGTGGGCATCGGGCCGGCAGCTACGGACTTCTACTAGCGCTCCCTCATCGCGCGCATGGCCGCGGTCCCTGCTGAACTCGAGCTCACGATGGTGCACGCCGACACCCCCACGCTGCTCGCCAATCAGGCGGCCGGGAATTCAGTCGGCCAAGTGGCCCTCTACGACCACCTCACTCGCAGACTCAAGGCAGCAGGGGCACGATCGGTGGCCGTGACGTCCATCGCCGGACACTTCTGCATTGAGAACTTCAACGCAGTCTCGGTCCTGCCCGTCATCGACCTCCTCAGCGTCGTCCGGTCTGCCGTCCTTGACCGCGGCTACACCCGCGTCGGACTGCTCGGAACACGCGGTGTCATGACGTCGCAGTTATACGGCGCGCTTGAAGCGGTCGAGGTCGTGGCACCGCTGGGCGCCGACCTGGATGCCGTACACGAGGAATACGTGACCGTCGCATCCACGGCAACGTGCACCGACGAGCAAAGGCGCTTCTTCTTCGACGCCGGCCGGTCCCTGGTGGTGGAGCAGGGCGCCGACGCCATCCTCATGGCCGGCACCGATCTCGCCCTAGCATTCAACGGCTTCGATCCTGGCTATCCCGTCGTCGACTGCGCCGACGCCCATGTCCAGGCCATCCTGGCCGAAGCCTTGCGGCAGTAGCGGAGCCCTCTGCACCCGGACCTGTTGCAACGCAAGAGATTTCGGCCCAGGGCCGCCTCGGGGAACCGTCGCTAGCGCTCCTCCCCACCCCGGACCTACGCATGACGAGCCGTTCGCGGCCCCCCTAAGGCCACGCTCTTACTCGTGCATACTCCGGCGTACCCCGGCATGTTCGGCCATACCTGCCCCATGTTCCGGGGCATTACCGTCACCCTTTCGATAGCC
>JBAXSI010000097.1:0-6304 GCA_037130755.1 Actinomycetes bacterium | reverse complement strand
CATCTAGCTGCCCTGCCAGGCGTCCCAGTCGGCGCCGCTGGTGATCCCTCCGTCGATGACGATGGCCTGTCCGGTGATGTAGCTGGACGCATCGCTGGCGAGGAAGATCACCGCGCCGACGATCTCGTCCGGCTGGGCCAGTCGCCCCAGGGGCGAGTGCTCGGCGAACCACCGGCTTCGGTCGGGGTCGTCCCACAGCGGCTTGGTGAACTCCGTCTGCACGACGGCCGGCTCGACGCAGTTGACGCGGATGCCGTCGACCGCCCACTCGCGCGCGAACGACCGCGTCATGCCGGTGACCGCGGCCTTCGTCGCGCCGTACACCGAGATGGTGCGGTACGAGTGCCGAGCACTGAGCGAGCTGAGGTTGACGATGGCTCCGCCGCCGCGCGCGGCCAGGAAAGGGTGCGCGGCCTGGCTGAGGAAGAACACCGCCCGCATGTTGACGGCGACGATTGCATCGAAGTCCTCGATGGTCACGTCGTCGATGGGCTTGCGCCTGTTGATGCCGGCGCAGTTGATCAGGACATCCAGCCCGCCCAGCAGGTCTGCGGCGCGCGACAGCACGCTCGCGCAGCTCGCGGCATCGGACAGGTCCGCGGCGAGTGTGAACGCCTCGCCGCCGGCCTCGTTGATGATCCCAGCCGGCGCTGCCACCTTCTCCTCTGTCAGGTCCTGCAGGGCGACGCGAGCACCCGAAGCCGCCACCTCCACGGCGATCAGGGAGCCGATCGCGCCACCGGAGCCGGTCAGCAGGACGTTCTTGCCTGCGAGTGAGAAGCGATCGATTCCGGTCATGCTCATGCCCTTCGGTTGTCGATGACCTCGAGCCCGAAGGGTTCGACGTCGACCTGCGTGGGGAAGCCGGCCAGTCCTTCGATGCGCACCGTCTGCGGCTGGTCGGAGAAGTTGACGACCATGAGGCGCATCTCGCCGGCGGCGTTCTCCAGAAGTAGCCCATCGACGAGTTGCGGCAGATTCGACGTGATCGTGCGCACCGAGTCGAAGCCTCGCAATGCTGCGAGTGCGCCATGCACCGGGAACGGCTTGCCCGGGGAGGAGGGGAAGTCGGCCGGCTGCGGTGAGCCTGCCTCGCGCTCGATCACACCGCGCCATCCGGTGGTCTCGAAGTAGGTGATCGAATCGACCGTGCCTGCCTCCGCGAGGTACTTCACCGAGCCGACCGTCCAGTTGGCGCCGAGCCGCGACAGCTGACGGGCATCGACGTTCGCAGGAAGCGCCGTGTTGCTGTGGTCGAGGTCCGGCTCGGTCGCGTTCGGATTGAATCGGGGGCGCAGCGTCACCGGCCCGACGTGGATCGCCGCGCCGCCGGCCAGCCGGGCGGCATTACGTGCCACGTCAGCCTGCGTCGGGAGGTTCTGGACGATCGTCTGGTTGTCGGCGGCATGCACCTGTGGATTGAGGGAGAACGCCACCACGTCCAGCGCCGATGTCGCGGGACGCTGTCGGTTGAGCTCGGTGAAGTAGAGGTTGGTGCCGCCACCGATGCGCGCGTCCGGGCCTAAGGCTGATCGGGCGGCCGCCGTCAGTTCAGCGCCGGCCACCTTCTCGTTCACATCGAAGACGAGCCACGTGTCGACGTCGTCGGCGGCCACCTCGCTTGCGAGGGCCGACAGGTCGGCCGCATCGTCCACGAAGAGTGCGACCACGAGTTTGGCGCCGATCGAGGCCGCGCGGGCCGCACCCTCCGCGACGATTCGCGGTGCGTTCGGATCGGCCGCAAGAACGTCCAGGCGAAGGTGAGCGAGGGCCAGGTCACGCAGCAGCGACCCGATGTCGTCCGACCACGCTGGCTCGTCGGTCGGCAGCTGCAACCCGATCCGGGGGAGCAGCGAGACAGCGGCGTCGGCGCGCACCGAGATGACCGGTGCAACTGGAGCGGCGGGGAGAGCGACGTCCTCGATGTCGACCGCGACCGTGACACCCTGCCAGATCGAGTCGCCGGGCTGGACCTCCACCGGGAACGGCAGGCTGATGGGAGTGCAGTAAGTCTTGAACGAGGCATCGGACCAGTTGCGATGGTCCTCCATCTCGAACGTTTCGCCGGCGAGTCGTGTCGAGGCCCAGGCGCCCGGCATGAATTCGTGGGTGATCGCGCGAATGTCAAGGAACGGCTGGTTCGAACAGATGTCGAGGGGGAACGCGGACTCGATCGTGTCTCCGGTCACCGACTCGATGACGCACGCGCTGCCGGCCGCAGTCATGGGATGCAGGACGCACAGCCCGAGGCGGTTGCGGATGAAGGGTGCTTCGGTCTGGCCGTCGATCTCGTACGTGATCGTGCCCTCGTCGTCGCCGGAGAGGATCGCCTCGAAGTGGAAGGGCTCTGCATCGAAGGTGCCGTGGGCGTCGAACGTGATCTCAAACTTCTCCTTGCCAGCGAAGATGCGTTCATTGGAGATCACCCACGGGCGCGCGGTCCAGTTGCGGTCCTGGAAGACCATGTAGATGCGCCGGATGACCTCGACGTCGCCGACCATGAGGTCGCGGAGGTCGCCGTTGTCATAGGCCAACGTGACCGGCCCAGAGCGCAGGGCGACGCGGTCGGGCGGCGGGGTGCTGCTTCCGTACCAGGCGATGGGGTTCAGGACAGACTCCCTACCGCGTATTGCCGACCGGTGTCGGCGGACTCGTAGGCGCCCAGCGTGATGTCGAGCAGTTTCAACGTGTCGATGCCTGAAGTCTCCGGCGTCAGTCCGGCGTCGAGGCAGGTGACCCAGTGGCGCTGGATCGTGTGGACGCTGTCCTGGATCGCGTTCCATGGCTCCGAGGACCAGTCATGGGGCGGGATCACGAGGTCCTCGTCGACGACGGTGCCGCGACTGACGACCTGGAGGTGGTAGTCCGGGCCGAGGGTCAGTGAGCCTTCCGTGCCCTCCAGCACGACGAACGTCTGCGGGTAGGTGCTGTGATCGGACCGTGTCCCGTAGCTGGCGTCGACGATGCAGGTCCCGTCCTTCATCCGCATGAGGACCGTGGCCACATCCTCGCCGGCAATCCTCGGGTTCACCCGGATGGCCTCGGTGAACAGGGCCTCCGGCTCGCCCATGAAGCAGCGGGCCAGGTCGAAGAGGTGGACGGCGACGTCGATGATGATCATGCGCGGGTTGTCGACCAGCCACGGCTGGTTGGAGTACACGTCGAAGTCGGTGCGGAACGAGATCCGCCCGAAGAACGGCCGTCCGATCGCGCCTTCCTCCAGCAGTGCCTTGATGCGCCGCATCGGATGCTGGAAGCGGAAGTTCTCGTGGACCATGAACGGCAGGCCGCGGTCCGCCATGGCCTGCACCATCCCCTTCGCATCGGCCATCTCCCAGGCCAACGGCTTCTGGCAGATTGCTGCCACCCCGTGCTCGGCCGCCAACTCGACCATCATGCGATGCGTGGGCGCGGTGGTGGCGATGTCGACGAAGTCGAGCTGCTCGGTCGCGAGGAGATCGGCCGCGTCGGTGTAGGCGGTGCCCCCGAACGTCGCGGCGGCCGCTGCTGCCCGGTCGGGATCCACATCGCAGACGGCGACGAGCTCGACCTCGGGGATCTCGGCCCAGGCGTGCAGGTGGTTCTGCGCGAAGAAGCCGCAGCCGATCAGGGCGAACCGGTAGGGATTCTTCACAGTTCGTGCTCCCTCGACGGGTCGATGATCCACTCGCTCCACGAGCCGACGTACATGCGCGAGCCCGGCAGCCCGGCATAGGTCATCGCGAGGACGTTCTGCGCCGCGGTGACGCCCGAACCGCAATAGAAGATCACGTTGGCGGGCGGGGTGTCGCCGATCAGTGTCTCGTAGTGGGCGCGGAGCTCTGACTGGTCGCGCAGGCCGCCGCCGTCGGCAATCGTCTCCGCACGGTCCGCGAGCCCGGCGCCGGCGATGTGGCCGCGCACGGGATCGTTGTAGTGGCCGAGCCCGTGGTAGCCCTCGGCCCCCCGCGAGTCGAACACCCGGTAGGCCGGGTCCCGCCGGACGTCATCGACCTCGTCGACGAAGGCGAGCATCTCCGGTCGCAGCGACAGCGTGAATTCGGCTGGGTCGCGGGTCTCGGTGCCGGCCGTCAGCGGGCGGCCTTCACTTGTCCAGCGTCCGAAGCCGCCATCGAGGACGGCGACGGCTTCGTGTCCGACCCACGTGAGCATGAACCACAGCCGCGAGGCGGCCATCAGCCCGTTGTCCGCGTCGTAGACGACCACCTGAGTGCCCGGCCCGACGCCCCAGGCGGACACGCGGGCGGCGAAGTCGGCCGGCTCGGGGAAGGGCCGTCGGCCGGTGACCCCTTCGATGATCGGCCCGGCCATGTCGGTGGCGAGGTCGGCGCGGAGCGCTCCCGGGATGTGGCCTTCGGTATAGGCGCGCGAGCCCCAGGCCTCGTCGTCGAGGGTGAAGCGGGCGTCCAGCACCACCCAGGCCGGATCGTCGAGGTGGGCGGCCAGCTCCTGCGTGGTCACGAGAGTCGAGAAGGTCATGTCATGAGCCTTTCGCTGCCTTTGAGTTGCTTTCGATCCTAGGGTCAGAACGTGAACATGAAGCCGCGCAGTTTCGAGGTTACCGACGGACGAGACCGGGCACCGGCAAGGGGGATGCTGCGGGCGCTGGGCATGGGTGACGATGACTGGGGCCGCACGCAGATCGGCATCGCGTCGTCCTACAACACGATCACCCCCTGCAACATGTCGCTGCGCGGGGTCTGCGATGCGGTGGCCCAGGGCGTCCACGCGGCCGGGGGCTTCCCGATGGAGTTCGGCACCATCACCGTTTCCGATGTGATCTCGATGGGTCATGAGGGCATGCACTTCTCGCTGGTCAGCCGCGAGGTCATCGCCGACTCCATCGAGACCGTCATGCAGGCCGAGCGGCTCGACGGCATGGTGACGCTCGCCGGCTGCGACAAGAGCATCCCGGCCATGATCATGGCCGCCGGGCGCATCGACGTCGCCAGCGTCCTCATGTACGCGGGCTCGCTGCTTCCCGGACACGTGCGGCTGGCCGACGGCTCCGAGCAGACCGTCAACATCGTCACGGCATTCGAGGCGGTGGGTGCGAACGCGCGAGGACTGATGTCCGACGAGGACCTCGACACGATCGAGCGGGCGGTGTGCCCCAGCGCGGGCACATGCGGGGGCATGTACACGGCGAACACGATGGCCAGCGCGGCTGAGGCGATGGGCATCGCATTGCCGGGATCCAGCGCGCCGCCGGCCGTCGACAGCCGCCGAGACCTCCTGGGTCGGCAGGCCGGGCAGGCGGTGGTCGAGCTCGTCCGTCAGGGCATCACGACTCGCGACATCATCACCAAGCAGTCGCTCGAGAACGCGATCGCCATCGTCATGGCACTGGGCGGCTCGACCAACTCCGTCCTCCACCTGCCGGCGATCGCCCACGAGTGCGGCTTCGAGCTAGGCATGGACGACTTCCACCGCATCGGCTCGAAGGTGCCGCTGCTTGCGGACCTCAAGCCGTTCGGCGAGTACGTAATGTTCGACGTCGACCGGGTCGGGGGAGTGCCGGTCGTCATGAAGGTGCTGCTCGACGAGGGCCTCCTGCACGGCGACTGCCTGACGGTGACCGGCAAGACAGTCGCGGAGAACCTCGCCGACGTGAACCCGCCCGAGCCTGACGGCAAGGTGCTGCTGCCCATCAACCGGGCGCTCGCCCCCAACGGCGGGATCACGATTCTCGCCGGCTCCATGGCCCCAGAGGGAGCGGTGGTCAAGGTGGCCGGCGTCCCCGTCGAGGTGTTCGAGGGCGTCGCCCGCGTATTCGAGCGGGAGGAGGCGTCGATGGCCGCACTCGAGGACGGCACCATCCAGGCCGGCGACGTCGTCGTGATCCGCTACGAGGGACCCAAGGGCGGCCCCGGCATGCGGGAGATGCTGGCGATCACCGGCATGATCAAGGGCGCCGGTCTGGGCAAGGACGTGCTCCTCGTGACCGATGGCAGGTTCTCCGGCGGCACGACCGGTCTGTGTGTCGGGCATGTGTCGCCCGAGGCCGTGGATGGCGGGCCGATCGGGATGGTCCAGGACGGCGACCGGGTCCGGATCGATATCCCGGCTCGCCGGCTGGACCTGCTGGTGTCCGAGGACGAACTTGAGCGCCGCCGCGCCGCGTTCGTCCCGTTACCGCCCCGCTACAGCCGTGGGGTGCTGGCCAAGTACGCGAAACTGGTGGGGTCGGCCTCCAAGGGGGCGGTCTGCGACTAGGCGAGGAGTGAGCGGCGCGAGCCCCGCAGCCGAGGCGCCGTGGATCTGCGACTGAGCGTCGACTGCAGCGCGGCGCGTCGCAAGGGGC
>JBAXSI010000096.1:0-6672 GCA_037130755.1 Actinomycetes bacterium | reverse complement strand
CGGGTCAAGGCCTTCCGCGGTGCGGCCGCCGCCCTGGTGACGGCCGGCGACGAGGAGGTCCGCCGGCGCATCGATGCAGGGACCCTCGCCGAGCTCCCCGGGGTGGGGCCGAAGACAGCCGCCGTTGCGACGCAGGCAACGACGGGCGAGTCGAAGTACCTTGCGGAACTGGAGGCGCTGCCCCGCCCGGCCGATCGGCTCAGCGCCGATGCGCGTGCGCTGCTCGACGCCCAGCGCGGCGACTGCCATACCCACAGCGACTGGAGCGATGGCGGCAGCCCACCCCTGGAGATGGCGCTGGCCTGCGTCGCACTGGGCCATGAGTGGACGGTCCTGACGGACCACAGCCCGAGGCTGACGGTGGCGCGAGGGCTCACGCGGGAGCGACTGGAGCGCCAGCTCGATCTTGTGGCGCAGATCAATAGCGAGCTGGCGCCGTTCCGCTATCTGACCGGCATCGAGGTGGACATCAACGAGGACGGCAGCCTCGACCAGGACGACGACCTGCTCGCTCGGCTGGACCTCGTCGTTGCCAGCGTCCACTCCAAGCTGCGATCCTCCAGCGAGGCAATGACCCCGCGCATGGTCCGGGCGATCGCCAATCCGCACGTCGACGTCCTAGGTCATTGCACCGGGCGGATGGTCGCCGGTGGCAAGGTGCGTCCCGAGTCGGACTTCGAGGTCGAGATCGTCATCGAGGCCTGCCGGCAGTTCGGCGTGGCCTTGGAGATCAACAGTCGCCCGGAGCGGCTCGATCCTCCGCGGCGGATCCTTCGCCAGGCGGTGGAGGCGGATCTGCTGCTGGCGATCGACACCGACGCGCATGCTCCGGGGCAGCTCGACTGGCAGGCGAACGGCGTCGAGCGTGCGATCGAGTGCGACGTCGATCCGAACCGAGTGATCACGACCTGGTCGGCCGACGAGCTGCTCGCGTGGACGGCCCAGCGGGGGCCGTAGCTGCGGAGCCGCTCGTTGGCCGCGACCCGGCGGAACAATCCGCTGGGCCGTCCACATGTCCCCCTCAAGTCGGACATGTATGGGTCTATCGAGATTCGGGCGATTTGACTACCTTCCTCATTAAGCGTGAGCATCACGCAGCAGTGCGGAGTGGCGTCGAAGCGATCGCACCCGTCATGCGGTGCACCCGTCCGAAGGGAGTGGGCCATGGCAGATCAAGCACTGTGGAACCCAGGAGATCGGCCGCGCATCTGGATCAACTGGGACACGTTCACTGCGCAGGGGATCCCCGCGTCCTGGCAGCAGCCCATCCAGGATGCGGTGATCAATGCCTACACCCGCTGGATGGCGGCCGGCGTGGACTGCCGATTCCAGTTCTTCGGTTACACCACCCGCACCGAACCCGGTGACGGCGAGATCCTCGTCACGATGAACGAACGGCACTTCGACAGCACCCGGATCGCGTCCACCTTCGGTGGTTGGCGGAAGGCCAGCCTGGTCATCCACCGCAAGAACGGTTCCAACCTGACCAACTGGAACCTCGTCCCCTGGAACGCGCAGCCCGGCGAGATAGAGCTGCAAGGAATCTTCCTTCATGAACTCGGACACTGCTACTGGCTCGACCATTCCGCCTCGGGCAACGAGGCCATGAACGGCGGCTACAACTACCACTCCGCCCGATTCGGGCCGTGGGACGGCGATGTCCAGCGCGCAAAGGGGATCTTCCGCGACTTCGAGGGCAACCGGCTTCGCGAACTCGCTTCGTTCGACAGCGGCGGATCGTGGTCATCGGTGAGCACCCAGATCACGACGTACAACAACTACCAAGCCCGCACATGCCTGGCTCCGGGGGCGGCAGCTATCGGATCCACCGGTCTCTTCGATCTGGCGTGGTCGCATCCCAACCGGATCCCGACGTGGCTGCGCAACGATGGCACCAACTTCCTGTTCAACAACTGGCTCTACTACGGCGGCGAGCGTGCCGTGCATGGTCACACCGTGGCATCCGCCCCGGACGGAACGATGCTCTGGGCCTGGGTGGACCGCGATGACCAAGGCACGATCAAGACGGTCCGATCCACCAACGTTGGTGGTTCATGGGCCTGGGCGGCAACGCCGCCTGGAGCGAGAACCTACGGCCAGCCCGGGCTCGCGTGCACGACAGTTGGCGGTGTCCGCACGTGGGTAATGGTCTGGGCGCACTTCGACCGCAGTGATCACGCGAACACCGGCTTCCTGCGTTCCAGCGTGTCCACCAACGACGGAGCCTCCTGGTCTGCCCCCACGGTGCTGGACACGTTCTATCGCTCGTTGTCCGGCGTTGCAGTGGCGGCCAGTCCGTCGAATCAAGTGATGGTGGGGTTCTCCTGGGCGCCGAATTCCGCCTATGGCACCAACGCGCTGCGAACTCTGCACTGCAGCGTGTCCGGCGGGGCACTGTCCGGAAGCCGTGTCGGCTACACCAGTGACTACAGTCGGCTGCAGCCGTCGCTGGCCTACGACGGGAGCAGCGGGCGCTTCGTGATGGCATACCGCGAGCAGAACTTCCTGACGTCCATCCGGGTCTCGACAAAGTCGTGGGCCGACGGTTCCTGGCCCGCTGCATCCCAGGTTGCGGGCACATCAGCGACGGCTCCGAGTCTGGCGGCCGCATCCGGTGGCAGGAACGTCCTTTGGTACGGAGGCGAGTGAGATGACAACCTACGGCCCCTCGACCCTGACCCTTGCCGAGCGCCTGCGTGCAGCCGACATGGTGGCCCGGGTCAAGACCGCCGAACTCGTCGACGTTGCGGTAGACGATCTCAGCGAAGGACGCCGCGAGCTCGGCACGTTCCGCCTCGAGATCGACGAGATTCTCCTCGGGGAAGAGGAGAGCACGTGTGACGTCCTGGTCGTACGAGCCGCCGACGGACCGTGGCCGATTCCGGCGGACGGCGCGTTCGTGGCTCTGCTGCAGCGCGACTCAGACCGTCGCTACGTTCTCGTGCACGACAGCGCATTTCCCATCTCTGGAAAGGGAGTACGCGTCGATGCCGCCGCCGGGCTGGGCGGTCGCTCTCGAGCCGAGTTCATCCCGTTCAAGGAGGTCGTCGCTGAGATCCGGCGATTGGCTGAACAAGAGCGCGCGGACGCGGAGCAGTTGGCTGCCCGAGAGACCAAGCGCTACTCCGCCGAGAGACCGGCCCCGCAGGAGGCGCCCGGCGACGGCTTGGGCGAATGGCTTGACCTCGACCATTCCGAGGCAGGCCGCGCGGCGGCGCCGGACGCCGCTCCGCCGGCAAAGCGAGGGCGATCGGCGAAGACGTCGGGCTGATTCGAACCGGCGACTTGGTCAGAGCGGGCGGTAGCCGAAGGGTGTCAGGCGGTGCGTCGTGTCGTCTTCTTGACGGCGACGCTGTCGTCCTTCGGTGCTGCCTTCTTGCTGGTCGACTTGGCGGGAGCAGCGGCCGTCGACTTCGTCGCGCGTGACGTCGACGCCTTAGGCGTCGCGACGCTCTTTGACATCGGAGGAGCAACGTCAGCCTTGGCTGTCGCTGTGGCACGCGGTTTTCGCGCCGCCTTCGGGACGGCGGCAGTGCCGGGTGCGTCCTCCTTGGCCGCTTGGGTTCGGCGAACCGACTCGCGCAGCGCCGTCATGAGGTCGAGCACGATGCCGTCGCCCTCGCTCGCGGCCACGTCGCCGGCGGTTTCGAGTACCTCGCCTCCGCTCAGCTTGCGATCGATGACGCCGAGCAGTGCCTCGCGGTAGTCGTCGCGGTACTGGCTCGGGTCGAAGTCGGCTGACAGGCTCTCGATGAAGGACGCGGCCATCGTCAGTTCTTGCGGGCGAACGTCAGCGTCGCCCTCGAGCACGCCGAAGTCGGCGGCCCTGACCTCGTCGGGCCACAGCATCGTCTGGAGGACGAGTACATCGTCGCGCACGCGCAGCGCGGCCAGTTGCGTCTTCGTGCGGAGGACTACGCGCACGATCGCTGTGCGCTCTGTCTGCAAGAGCGCCTCGCGCAGCAGCACGTACGGCTTGAGTGAGCGCGCCTCGGGCTCGAGGTAGTAGCTGCGGTCGAACAGGATGGGGTCCACCTGCTCGCTCGGCACGAACTCCAGGACGGAGATCTCCTTGACGCCGGGCACGGGCAGGCCCTCGAAGTCCTCGTCGGTCATGACAACGACGCGTCCGGTGTCGGTCTCGTAGGCCTTGGAGAGGTCCTTCGTCTCCAGGCGTGCACCGTCGACCGAGCAGGTGCGGACCATCTTGACGCGACCGCCGTCGACGGCGTGCACCTGATGGAAGCGAACGTCATGGTCCTCGGTCGCCGAGTACAACTTGATGGGTACGTTGACGAGCCCGAAGGCCACCGACCCAGTCCACATCGCGCGCATGCGTCCTCCAAACCGGCGGGGAAGTTGGCCCTATGCGTGCTGGTAGGGCGCCGGACGGTCCATGATGGACCAGTGCGGCCCATGCTGGCTAGCCCTGGAGCCCTGCCAATTCGCGACGCGGACGGGGCATGGGCATACGAGGTCAAGTGGGATGGCATGCGCGCCATCGCGCAGGTCGTGCGCGGCCGGGTGCGGCTGACGAGCCGCTCGGAAATGGATGTCACCGCCAGGTTCCGGGAGATTGCCGAGGCTCCTGCGCTCGTCGATCTGCCCGAGGGGACATGCATCGATGGTGAGATCGTGGCCTTCGATGCGCAGGGTCGGCCTTCGTTCAGTCTTCTTGCGCCCCGCATCCAAGGACACCGCACGGGCGTGGTCGCCGTGAGTTACGTGGTCTTCGACATCCTGGCCGCGGGCGACTTCACCCTCCTCGATGTCCCGTACGCCGCCCGACGCGAGCAGCTCTCTGACGTCGTCTCAACGTCGCCGTTCGTCGTCGTTCCTGACGCCTTTGACGACGGGCCGTCACTGCTGGCGACCACGGCGGCGCAGGGTCTGGAGGGCGTGGTCGCCAAGCGCGTGACCTCGACATACCAACCCGGCGTCCGCAGCGCGGACTGGGTGAAGGTGCCGCATCGGAGCTGCCACTCCTACGTGATCGGCGGGTGGAAGCACGGTGCCGCGCGTGATCATGCGGTGGCGTCGCTGCTGGTCGGTACCCCCACGGCCGACGGGCTGCTCGTGTTCGACGGTGCCGTCGGCTCTGGTCTCGGTGAGCGGGAGGTCCGAGCGCTGCTGCCGGTGCTGACCGAGATTCGGCGCGACGAGCGTCCGTTCCACTGGGCATCGAGCCTGCCTGCGGAGGACACGGTCTCCTGGGTCGATCCGGTACTCGTCGTGGACGTCGAACACCTGGGTCGCACCGGAGGCGCGATGCTGAGGCAACCGTCGGTCGTGCGACTGCGACCCGATCTCTCGTACGACTCCGTGTGGCAGGAAGGTGGCGCCTGATGGCGGCTGGCGGGCCCGACGCGATAGTCGAGGTGGAGGGCCGCGAGATCCGGCTGACCAACCTCGACAAGGTCCTGTACCCGGCCACCGGCACGACGAAGGCCGAGGTCATCGCCTACTACACGGGAGTGGCCCGAGTGCTGCTGCCGCTGCTTCGCGACCGACCGGTCACGCGCAAGCGGTGGCCGCACGGCGTCGCCGGGACGTCCTTCTTCGAGAAGAACCTGCCGGCCGGCACGCCTGACTGGGTTCCTCGCATCAGGTTGCATCACATGGGCACGCGGTCCGGCAGGGGTGAGCGCGACATCGACTACCCGCTCGTGCACGACACCGCGACCCTGGTGTGGCTCGCCCAGGGCGGGGCCCTTGAACTGCACTCCCCGCAGTGGCGGGTCGATCCGCGAGCCGGCGAGCCCCTCGAACCGGATCGGCTCGTCATCGATCTGGACCCAGGCCCATCAGCGGGACTGGACGAGTGCGGAAGGGTCGCGCTGCTGGCCAGGCAGATGCTGGCACCGCACGGCCTGGAGCTTCAACCCGTGACGAGTGGGTCGAAGGGCATGCAGCTGTACGCGGAACTCCCGCCAAGCACGGAGCGGGGAGCAGAGTTGCTCGCCAGGGCGGGCAGTGTCTCGGACTATGCGCGGGCCCTCGCGCAGGCGCTCGAGCGCGAGCTCCCCGACCTCGTGGTGAGCCAGATGAAGCGCGAGCTGCGGCCCGGAAAGGTGTTCGTCGACTGGAGCCAGAACAATCCCGCGAAGACGACGATCACGCCGTGGTCGTTACGCGGTCGCGACGAGCCCACCGCCGCCGTTCCGGTGACGTGGGCGGAAGTCGAAGAAGGTGGACTGCGGCAACGTTCGCTGCACGAGGCCTTGGCGCTGGTCGATAGCCCCGGTGGCGGTGCGTGAGGAGGGCAAAGCCCCTCTGGCGCAGCGTCAATATCCGTTGATCCGCCGGCACCGACTTCTTCACCTTCAGCAGTGCTCGTCCAGCCCTACGGGGTGACCGCCGTCGGCGGTCTCTGGGAGCGAGGGCCGCGGATGAGCCGGTAGAGGTTCACGAGCACGGAGATGCCGCTGCCGACGATGGCGATCACCAGAATGATTCGCACGACTAAGGCCCACGGGAACGCGTAGGCGGTGAAGTCGAACGGAAACGCGGTGAGGACGGCGGCAGAGGCAACCATGGCCACTGTCGACGTCACCATCTCTCCTAGCGCCCTCACCCGCGTGCCGTCGGCGAACAGGTAGACGATGTTGGCGAGAATCGCCACCGTGATCGACAGGTTCACCAGTGGCACGACGTCGGCTGCTGCGGGCGTGA
>JBAXSI010000095.1:0-6684 GCA_037130755.1 Actinomycetes bacterium | reverse complement strand
CGCACCAGATTGAGGACCTGCTCGGTCTGGGCGACGCCCAGCGCGGCGGTCGGCTCGTCGAGGATGACCAGCTTGGAGTTCCACAGCACGGCGCGGGCGATCGCGACCGTCTGGCGCTGGCCACCGGAGAGGCTGGACACCTGCTGGCGCACCGACTTCAGCGTGCGCACCGACAGGCCGCTCAGGGTCTCGCGGGCTCGCTTCTCCATCGTGATCTCGTCGAGGAGCCGGGTCTTCTTCTCCTCACGGCCCAGGAACATGTTGTGGACCACGTCGAGGTTGTCGCACAGCGCGAGGTCCTGGTACACCACCTCGATGCCCAGATGGTTCGCCTGCTTCGGGTCGGTGATGTGCTGTGGCTCGCCCTCGAAGAGATACTCGCCGGAGTCGAACGGGTAGATGCCCGCGACGCCCTTGACGAGGGTGCTCTTGCCGGCGCCGTTGTCGCCGACCAGGGCGGTGACCTTTCCGGCGTACACCGAGAGGTCGACGGCCCTGAGCACGTCGACGGGTCCGAAGCTCTTGTTTACGCCCTTGAGCTGGAGCAGGGGGCTGGAGGAATCCGTCATGTCGTTACCTTCTCGTAACCGGCGGGACAGAGAACACGCTTTCGAAAATGCGTTCGGGTACGGCCGTGGGGGCGGATGACGGATCACCCGCCCCCACGGTGTCGTACTCATCCGGGCCTAGGCCCGGATGGGGGTCTTACTGAACGCCGAACTTGGTGCAAGCAGCCTTCAGGTCGGCAGTGGTGCAGACCTTGTCCGCCGTCGTGAAGCCATCAGCGATGACGTCCTTGACGTTGTCCGGGAAGATGGGCTGCGGAACGAGCAGGACGGACGGCACGTCGGTGCCGGCCTCGCTGTCGGCGGTCTTGCCGGTGGCAAGCGCGTCGGCAGCAGCGGTGTCACCGTTGGCGAGGGCGACCATGAGAGCAGCAGCTGCCTCGGCCTCCTTCTTGACGGCCTTGTAGACGGTCACGCACTGGGTGCCGAGCAGCACGCGCTGCAGGCCCTCGTCCGTGGCGTCCTGGCCGGTGACGAAGATCTTGCCAGCCTGGCCGTTGCGGTCCAGGACGGAGACCACGGCGCCGCCGAGGCCATCGTTAGCCGAGGCAACGCCGACGAAGTCGCCGTTGGCCTTGGTGTACATCTGCTCGAAGATCGTGCCGGCCTTGGTGTTGTCCCAGTCCGGAACGGCCTGATCGGCAGTGATGGTGTAGCCCGCGTCCTTGACGACCTTCTCGTAGCCCTGCTTGAACAGCGTGGCGTTGTTGTCGGTCGGCGAGCCGTTGAGCAGCGCCACGTTGCCGGTCGTGGTGCCAGCATCGGTGAGGCACTTGACGAGGCCCTCGCCGATCGCGGTGCCGACGGCGACGTTGTCGAAGGAGACGTAGTACTTCGCGCCGCCACCGAGGGTGAGACGGTCGTAGTCGATGACCGGGATACCGGCAGCATCAGCCTTCTTGATGACCGCGGCAGCCGACGGGCTGTCGAGGTTGACGACCGCCATGACGGTGCAGCCACCGGCGATCATGCCGTCAGCGATGGTGGCGAACTTCGCCTTGTCACCGTTGGCGTTCTGGATGTCGTACTCGAGGCCAGCGGCCTTGAAGGCCTCCTCGAGGAACGGACGGTCTGCGGTCTCCCAGCGAGCCGAAGAAGCGGCGTCGGGGAGGATGACGCAGGCCTTGCCTGCAGCGGCAGCCGAGGCGGCCGGTGCCGCAGAGGACGCAACGGCAGCAGCCGACGAGGCGACAGCGGCAGCGGACGAGACGGCGGCAGCAGCCGACGACGTCGCATCGCTTGCCGTGGAACCGCCGCAAGCGGCGACGAGCAGCGAGGCGGCCGCGAGGCCGGCTACTGCTCCGATGATTTTCTTGGACATGCGGTGCTGTCCCTTCCCCGCAGGAGGCCCTGCGATTTTGTTAGGAGGAGTAGTGCTGTCGACCACCCTCATCCCCCGATGCGAATCAGGCGATTCCTAGCAGGTGGTCGATGACGAGCTGGTCGAGCGCCTCGATC
Organism: Actinomycetes bacterium; assembly: GCA_037130755.1. Classification (GTDB taxonomy): domain Bacteria; phylum Actinomycetota; class Actinomycetes; order S36-B12; family S36-B12; genus UBA10649. The sequence continues at coordinate 4,660 of JBAXSI010000095.1, read as the reverse complement.
CCGTAGGAGCGCTCAGCGAGCGCATCGGGGTCGAAGTTCTCGTCCATCAGTCCCGCAGCGGATGCCGTGGAGTACGGACCCACTGAGGGCTCCGCGAGCTCGGGGACACCGGCGTAGGCCAGTGCCTCCTGCACGCGGGGATCTTGGTCGAACTCGGCGGCCTTGGCCGCGAGCGCGAGGTAGTTGCGGATGCAGCCGCGGGCGAAGTCCCACACGCCCTCGGGGCCTTCCGTGCGGTACGGGTGGGCGTCGAAGTGCTTGGCCCCTGCGTACTTGCTGTTCTCCAGCAGTCTCACTAGGAAGAAGTGATCCTTCAGGCCCTCCGAGCCAAAGCGGAAATCCTGGTCGTAGCGACCTGGCCGCTGGTCGTTGAGGTCGATGTGAAAGAGCTTCTTCTGCCACATCGCCTGGGCCACGCCCTGGTAGAAGCTCAGGCCCGACATCGTCTCGTGCGCGACCTCGGGATTCACGCCCACCATCTCGTGGTGCTCGAGGGTCTCGATGAAGCCGAGCGCGTGCCCGACTGTCGGCAGGAAGATGTCGCCGCGAGGCTCGTTCGGCTTCGGCTCCAGGGCGAACTTGATGTCGTAGCCCTTGTCCTTGACGTAGCCGCCCAGGAAGTCCAGCGCCTCCTTGAAGCGCGAGAGCGCGTCACGGGAGTCCTTGGCGGCCGCGGACTCCACGCCCTCGCGACCACCCCAGAAAACGTAGATGGGTGCACCCAGCTCGGCGGCGACGTCGAGGTTGCGCATCACCTTCTGGATCGCGTAGCGGCGGATCTGCCGGTCGTTGGAGGTGAAGGCGCCGTCCTTGAACACCGGGTGGAAGAACAGGTTGGTGGTCGCCATCGAGCAGACCATTCCGGTCTCGTCGAGGGCCTTCTTGAAGGCGTCGAGCTCGGCCCGACGCTGCTTCTCTGGGGCTCCGAACGACATCAGGTCGTCATCGTGGAAGCTGACGCCCCACACACCGATGTCCGCGAGGCCCTTGATCATGTCGACGGTCTCGAGCTTGGCCCGGACGGCGTCACCGAACGGGTCGCGACCCCTGTTGCCGACGGTCCACAGCCCAAAGGCGAAGTGGTTCTCCGGGGTCGGCGTGAACTCCATAGACAACGTGCTCCTCGGCCGTCAGATCCGTCAGGATTGAATTGTTCGGTCCTGCAACATACATTGTTGTCAGCCACAACATATGTTGCTGAAGCCTTGCACACAAGCACTTTTCTGCATCGATTCGCCTTGTTCCGGTAACGATTTGGTTACGCGGAATACATCGAACTGCGCGCTTCGGCGTAGGCGTCCCTCACGGCGCGGACAGGTGCCGGCTCAACGGCGATAACCCCGCCCGATCGGGCCCCCGGCCATTCCGGCGGCTGTGTCGCGCCGCTCAGCACCCAGGCCGCCTGCCGTGTCGCGCCATCGGCCACGTACTCCCCTGCCGGCGGCACGACAATCGGAACTTCGAAGAGGGTCGCAGCCACCTCGCCCACGGCGCGATTCGCGGCCGCGCCCCCGACAAGGAGCACACGGCGCGGCTCGACTCCCACCCCGATCAGCGCGTCAACGGCGTCCGCCAGGCCGCCGAGCATTCCCTCGATGGCCGAACGCGCAAGGTTCGCGGGGGTGAGGTTGTCGCGGGTGACCCCGTGGATAGACCCACGGGCGTCGGGGAGGTTGGGCGTGCGCTCCCCGTCGAAGTAGGGAAGAAGGACCAGGCCGCCCGACCCCGGGGCCGCCGACAGCGCCAGGTCGGCGAAACCCTCCATGTCCACGCCCAGGAGAGCAGCCGTGGCAGTAAGGATGCGCGCGGCATTGAGGGTGCAGACCAACGGCAGGTAGTGGCCGGTGGCGTCGGCGAACCCCGCAACGAAGCCGGAGGCGTCGCGGGCCGGAGTAGTCGACACCGCAAAGGCCGTCCCGGAGGTCCCCAGCGAGACGATGACGTCGCCGGGCTCGGCGGCGATGCCGAGGGCCGCGCCCATGTTGTCGCCCGTTCCCGGGCCGAGGACGATGCCGGACGACGTGACTCCCACCGCCTCGCCCGGGCCGGCGACCCGCGGCACCGCTGGCAGGTGTCCCAGCGCCAACTCGAGCAGGTCGGGTCGGTAGCCGTTCGTGATCGGAGACCAGTAGCCGGTGCCCGAGGCCTCGCCGCGATCGGTGACGGCCTCGCTCGGACGGCCGGCCAGGACCCAGGTGAGGTAGTCGTGAGGCAGCATCATGCTCGCCGTGCGCTCAGCGTTCGCAGGCTCGTTGCGGGCCATCCAGCGGGCCTTGGTCACAGTGAACGCCGCCACCGGGACGCTGCCCACGGCATCTGCCCACGCCGCCGGGCCGCCCAGCTCCGCCACGAGATCGGACGCGTCAGCGGCGGACCGCGTGTCATTCCACAGGAGTGCCGGCCGCACGACCTCGCCGTCCTCGTCGAGGGCGACCATGCCGTGCTGCTGCCCGGCCACGGCCAGCGCCGTGACTCCTTCGAGAGCGCCGGACGTGACCTCGTCGAGGGCATCGAGCCAGAATCGGGGCTCCACCTCCGTGCCGTCCGGATGGGCGGCCCGCGCCTCGCGGACCAGCGCACCGGTCTCCGCATCGCGAACGACGATCTTGACGGACTGGGTGGAGGAGTCGAGTCCTGCGACGAGCGTCATGGCCGCACCGTGCCACATCCCCGGGAGGGTTTCCACCATGGTGCCCGATTCGTTCCCACCTGAGGCCCCGCTGGGCAGCGCGGTCCCTTACCCGCACTTTGCCTGAGTGTGCACCCATCATCATGGGGGTCGGCCACGATGATCGGGCGGCCGCTGGATTGGCGGGGCACAGACGGTCGGGGCCGTCGAGGGGACACGGAGGTACGCATGGGCCGGCTAGGGATCGAGACGAGGTCATCGTTGTCGATGCACCTGTCCCAGTACGGGGCGTTGCCCGCCATCGCGCAACGACACGGGCGGACGCCCGGGGCACTCGTCGGCGAACTGGAGAAGTCGGGACTGCGTGGTCGCGGCGGCGGCTGGTTCCCTGCCTTCCGCAAGTGGAACGCAGTCGTGGACAGCTCGGTGGAGCGCGGCCGGTTCAACCGCACCCGTCATCCGGTCGTCATTGCCAACGGCATGGAGGGCGAGCCTGCGAGTGCGAAGGACGCCGTGCTCATGGCCTCATCCCCTCACCTCATCTTCGACGGCATCGCTGCGGCGGCCGCCACCATCGGTGCCACGGATGCCTTCTTGGCACTGCACCGCGATTCCAACCTGCTGCCAATCCTGACCAAGGCACTCGACGAACGGCATGCGGCCGGCATCGACTCGATGACGATCGCACTGGTCACCCCGCCGGCGCGCTACGTCGCCAGCGAGGAGAGCGCACTGTCGCACTGGGTCGGCGAGGGCATCGCGACGCCGGTCTACCCCGATCGCCCGTTCCAGAAGGGCGCCGCCGGTCGGCCCACCCTCGTCCAGAACGTCGAGACGCTCTCCCACGTCGCCCTCGTCGCCCGCTACGGCGGCGACTGGTACCGCGAGGTCGGCGTTCCCAGCGCGCCCGGCACCACCCTCGTCACTGTCGGCGGAGCGGTTGCCGAGGAGGGCGTCGTCGAGGTGCCGACCGGTACCCCCGTGCACGAGATCATCCAGATGTGCGGCGGCACGACGGAGCCGATCCGCGGCTACCTCACGGGCGGCTATGGCGGCGGCTGGATCGCGGCCGAGGGCTTCGACCGCACGCCATGGGACCCGGACTCGGTGCGCGACGCCGGCGCGGTGTTCGGCGCCTCCCTGATGTGGCTCATCGGCGAGAGCGAGTGCCCGCTGACCGAGATGGCTCGCGTGAGCGCATGGATGGCCGGCGAGAGCGCCGGGCAGTGCGGGCCCTGCATCTACGGCCTGCCCTCTATCAGCGACGACATCCACCACCTGGCGATGCGACACATGAGCGATGCCGAGATGAAGCGCCTCGAGGCGCGGCTCAAGCTGGTCCAGAACCGAGGCGGCTGCAAGCACCCTGACGGCACGGCTCGATTCGTCTCGACTGGACTGAAGGCATTCTCCGACGAGGTCGCCCTTCACCTGGACCGACGTTGCTCCGTCTCGACCAGTAGGCCGGTCTCGCGCCCGGGCACGGAGGGATCCCTTCCGGTGCCGTTGCCGCGACTGGCGCTGGTCGACGTGTCCGGAAGGGACTTCGAATGAGCACCCCCGACCCTGTGGTCTCGACTCTGCTGCTCAACCCGACGGTCTGCGACGGCCGGGGTCTATGCCACCATGCCGCTCCCGACCTGATCGACCTCGACGAATGGGGCTACCCGATCCTGCCCGGCGGCGGCCTGCGGGCCGACCTCACCAAGGCACAGGTGAAGGCGGCAGAGGACGCCACGCATGCCTGCCCCGTGCTGGCACTGCATATCGAAAAGCGCAAGCAGTAAGTCAGGCCCGCGCGTGCACGACTGCGCGTGGCGGCACTGACATGAGTGGATCGCAGCCGCTCAGGTAGCGCGTGAGCGTGGACTTCTCGCGAGCATCCACGGCAAGCCGCCACCGGAACTTAACGGCGATCCACTGCTTGACGTAGGCGCACCGCTGGGTGCGAAGCGGCGGCATCCATTCGCCGGGCTCACGATCTCCCTTGGATCGGTTTGACGAGGCCGAGACGGCGACAAGGGACTGGCT
>JBAXSI010000094.1:0-6769 GCA_037130755.1 Actinomycetes bacterium | reverse complement strand
ACCCGCATCGCAACCCCTCAACTCAAGGCGTTGCGACCACCGACTGACCGCGCAGTGGTTTTGTGACGCGGGGCGCTGCAGTCGGCGATCAGCGCACGAGGCGTCGGTGCCACGACATGATGCTGACGTCGGTGAGGCTGGCCACCTGATCGACGATCACGCGCAGCCGCTCGGCATCGTCGGCCGCCTCGTCGAAGGTCGGGCGCAGCCATGGCTCGATCGCACGGCCGCCGTCGATCACGAGGGCGTTGACGAGCTCGGCGATCACCTCACGCTGCCGCGCGTAGACGGCGTCGGCTCCAGGCCGGTTCATGACGAAGTGGACGGCGACGGCCTTCATGACGGCCACCTCCGCGCGCACCTCGTCCGGGACGACGAGGTCGGCCGCATACCGGGTGTGCGGTCCGGGACCGTATTCCACTTGTGTGGCGACCTGGGCAGCTGAGCAGAACCGCCCGATGAGGTAGCTGGTGAAGCGCTTGAGCGCGACGAGGTCGGTCATGGATCCGTCGAAGCGGGTAGGCCAGTACTCCAGCGCGACCAGCCGCGACAGGGCCTCGTCGAGTTCGGCGGGATCACCGGCGTCGGGGAATCGCTCCGCCGCGATCGACACGAGGGCGCGTCGCTCAGCCGGCGAGGTGAACGCCTCGAGCGCAGCCCAGCCCGAGTGCACCGCGTCCTCCATGTCGTGAACGGAGTACGCGACGTCGTCGGACCAGTCCATGACCTGCTCCTCCAAGCAGGTCCGGTCGGTCGGGGCGCCCTCGCGCAGCCACTCGAACACCGGGAGGTCGTCGGCGTAGGCACCGAACTTGCGCAGTCCTGCGCGGCGGGGCCACGGGTATTTCACGGAGGCATCGAGTGAGGCGCGGCTCAGGTTGAGGCCCAGGCTGCGACCGGTGACGGGATCGACGACCTTCGCCTCGAGCCGGGTGAGGATGCGCAGCGACTGCGCATTCCCCTCGAACCCGCCGACGCGGTCGGCGATCTGGTCAAGCGCATCCTCGCCGTTGTGCCCGAAGGGCGGATGCCCGATGTCATGCGCGAGTCCGGCCACCTCGACCACATCGGGATCGCAGCCGAGCGCGTCGCCGAGCTCACGGGCGATCTGCGCCACTTCGAGGGTGTGCGTCAGGCGGGTCCTCGGGAAGTCGGACTCTCCGGCCACCACGACCTGGGTCTTGGCTGCCAGGCGTCGAAGCGCGGCCGAGTGCAGGACGCGCGCACGGTCCCGAGAGAACGCGGTGCGCGCCGTCGTCTTTACCGGCTCGTCGACGAGGCGAGCCGTGTCATGGTCGTCGTAGCCGTCGAGCGAGTTCACGCCACCGAGACTAGTGCCGCATCTCCGACCAGCGAGCCGTCGGTGCGGATCGCGAGCGAGCGGTAGCCGTTGTGCCCGGCGACCCAGGCGACGCCCGCCTCGCCCAGGGCGAAGCCGATCGTGGCGTAGGCGTCGGCCTCGGCCACGTCCGGCCCGATGACGGTGAAGGACAGCAGCGAGTTCTCCGCGATACCGGTGCCGTTCCAGATGTGGTCGCCCCGCTCGGCGCGACCTGACGTGGCAACGGCGAGGTCGGTGACCTCGACGAGTGCCGCGACACCCTTGGCCCGCTGCGGATCGGCGACGGCCAGTCGCCACGGTCGCTCGGCCGCCGGATGACCGGAGCAGAAGGTATCCCCGCCCACGCAAAGCAGGAAGTTGCGCAGCCCGTGGTCACTGAGCACCTCAGCCGCACGCTTGATCGCGTAGCCCTTGACGTAGCCGGCCGTGTCGACCGTGCCTGTCGCCGGGTTCTTCACGGTGAAGACCCCGTCGGAGGCCAGCTTCAACCGGCTGCACTGGCGCAGCACGTACTCGAAGTCGGCCACGGCGTCAGGCGACGTCGCCCCGCCGGCAAGCCACGTGGTGATCTCGCTGTCGCTCGCGTAGTGGCTGAATCGGTGGTCCATCAGTGCGAGGTCCCGCTGCGCCTCGTGCAGTGCCTTGCGCACCGATACCTCGCCGATGACAGCGCAGTCGGCCTCGGCGACGAGGACCGAGGCCATCGTGCCCATCACGGGGAACACGAGGCGGATGCCACTCACAGCTTGTCCAGGATCGACTGCAGTGAGTCGTAGTACCCCTGAGACGTGTAGGTGGCACCGGAGACACCGTCGACGAGTTGGCTGCCCTGGGCGGCCTGCGCGTCGAGCTGCGGAATCGCGTACTCGTTGATCTGGACTGATCGACCGTCGCCCGTGGGCCACGTGACGGCGTGCGCCTCGCAAAGCTTGCCGTCGACCACGGTGCCCTCGACCTGGACCGGGCCCCAGCGGGTCTGAGCCGTGTCGCCGGACACTGGGGTGCCATTCGCGCACGTCGCGACGGCGGACGCCGAGTCGGACGCGGAGCCGGAGTCGGACGCGGTGCTGCTCGAGCCGGATGCCTGCGTTGCGCTCTGCGTGGACGCGCCCGCCGCAGCCACCGCGGCGCCGCCCGTGGCAGTCGCGGTCGTGCGGCCGGCGAGTGCCGGATCGGCGACGCCGACGATGACGATCGCCAGTCCGCCGAGTGCGGCCGCAGGTGCAAGTCGTCGTGCTAGGCCTGCCATGTCAGACTCCGAATCTCTCGTGATGGATGTTCTGGGTGGGGACGCCCGCCTTGCGCATCCCCGTCATGACCGCCGACTCGAGCGACGCCGGGCCGCACACGAACACGTGGCGTCGGGCGAGATCGGGAATCCATGCCTGCAACGTCGCCGGCGCGAACGGGTCGTTGCGGGTGAACCACTCGCGCGGACCGGTGAGGATGTGCAGCGAGCCGCCGCGAGAAGCGACGAGACGCTCTAGCTCGACCCGATGCGCGACGTCGTCCTCATCTCGGACGCGGACGATGACGACCGGTTTCTGCTGCGAACCGCAGTCCTCAAGGATGGCTCGGATCGGTGCGACACCAACACCGCCGGCGATGAGCACCACGGGAGCACCCTGCGCCTGCTCGGCGGTGAAGACCCCATACGGCCCCTCCAGGAGAAGGCGAGTGCCTGGCCGCATCTGCAGAAGGCGGGACGAGTCCTCCCCCAGTTCCTTGACCGTGAACCGGATTCCGTTCGTGGTCGGCGCCGCGGAAATGGAGAACGGGTGCGCCTGCCACCACAGGTGCCGAGTCAGCGCCCGCATGTTGAAGTACTGGCCACCAGCCACGCGCAGCCGCGCGACGCCAGGTCCCGCCACGTGGATCGAGCCGATGCCGCTGGCCTCGCGCGAGACCGCCGTCACGTAGAACGACCGCGTCAACGACCGGAACAGGTCGCCCAACCGGGAGTAGACAACGATCGCGACCGTCGCGATCGCAAGGAGGCACCACCACCACAGCGCGAGTTGATCCGAGGCGATGTCAGTGCCCAGTGTCAGCTGATGGCCGAAGCCGAGAAGCACAGCGAGGTAGCCAGTGAGGTGGACGAAGTACCAGGTCTCGTAAGGGATGAACTGGCGAATGCGCCGCCACGAGGTCAGTCCTATCGAGACGAACAGGATCGTCGACATGAGCGCGGCGACCATCCATGCCTCGTTGGCCAGCAGGTCCACCAGGCCGGTGAAGATGTTGCCACCCGTGGTGGCGCCCCACGCCCACGTGTCCGTCACGGCGTGCAGCACGATCGCGAGCACCGTGACGATGCCGAACCAGCGGTGCAACGCGACCAGCGAGTCCTGGCCGTACCGGCGCTCGAGGAAGCGCGGCCGCGAGGTCAGGACCAGCCCGCCCAGCGCCGCGAGTGCGGCGATGAGACCGGATAGCTGGCCGATCGCCGACAGCGTGCTGGTTCCGCCGGACAACAGGAGGCCGAGTCCGCCGTGCCGCGTCCACAGGCCCGCGGTCACGAGGACGACGAAGCTGCAGACCGCCAGCAGGTCCGCCGTGACGACCGTCGAGCGGCGCGGACGTGGCAGACGACGCACGGTGCGCTGCGGCTCGCGCATGTCGCCGGGCAGTGGATCGGCCTGGACAGGGGTGCCCGCGAAGGTCGCTCGGTCGGGGCTCACGATGCTCATGGGCCAACTCTGTCGGACGAATCGGGCAGCGAGGCCCGAGCAAGGCCCGCCTAACGCAACCCGTACAAACCCCCAATGGGCCGGTTACGAAGCGGGCGTTTCCGCGCTGACGGAGGCCACGATTCCGCTCAGTTCCTCGGCATTCGCCGCCCCGACGACCTGCGCGGCAATGCGGCCTGACCGGTCCAGGACGACCGTGCTCGGGAGTGCCTTGGGTGGCACCCCCGGGATGGTCGCCAGCAGGCTGCCGGACTCGTCGACGATGCTCGGATAGTCGATCTTGTAGTCGCGGACAAAGGCGCTGGCGGCCGATTTCTCGTCACTGACGTTGAGTCCGACGATCGCGACCTGGGCAGGATCGACCTTCGCGGACAACGTGACGAAGTCGGGGATCTCCTTCTTGCAGGGCTCACACCACGAAGCCCAGGAATTCAGCACGACGACCTTCCCGCGCAGGTCGGCCAGGTCAAGAGCGGCGCCGTCGAGAGTCGCGCCCGAGATGTCCGGCATTGCCCCACGATCAGCGGGGGCGATGGTCGTCGTGCCGACCTGCACGGCCGCCGGCAGGTCTCGGCCGCAGGACGTGACCATGAACGCAACGAGGAGAACGATCGCCGCCACGCCCGCCGTTCGGGTCGTCTTCACCGCCCCGCCCATCATCACCCTGCCATGCTAAGCGCCACATGATCGTGACCGATCGCGGACCGTCCTTCCTCCGCCAAGCGGCGTAGCCTTGAAATGACGGACCGGGGTGAGTGATGACGTGGTTCTGGATGCTCGTGGTGCTGGCCTTCGTGGCCGTCGTCTTCGCGCTCGGCATCGTCGCCGCACTGGCCTTCCGCACGAATCACGCACCCGAACGCCGACAAGGTGATCGGCGCAAGGGCGACCGTCGCGGCAGTGCGGTCACGGCCGACCGGCCCGCCCGTGAGATCTGGACCGACGAGCAGCGGGCCGCCTACCGGCTCGACCATCATCTGCCGACCCCGGATCCCGACGACCACAGCGTCTGGACGAAGGAACGCCGCGCCGCCTATCGCCAGCAGTTCGGCCTGCCCGAGGCAGAAGAGCCGGCCGACGTCGTCCACGGCCCAGGCAAGCATGAGCGCCGTACCGGCGAACGTCGCAAGGGCGAGCGCCGCAAGAAGCAGGCATGGTGGCCCAAGGCGACCGTCGTCACGGCCGCAGCCTTCCTCTCGGTCATCGGCGTCGTGGCGTACGGCGAAGCATCGGTGCCGTCGATCTTCACCGAGTCCAACCCGGCGCTGGCCGGCTCAGGCTGGGCCAAGTGCGACCAGCCGATCACCTGGAGCCTCGACACCAGTCGTCTCACCCCGGCCGATGCGAAGATCGCGGTGGACCAGATGACCACCGACTTCACCAAGTGGGGCAAGGCCTCCGGTCTGACCTTCAAGTACGTCGGCGAGGTGCCCACGAAGTACGACGACGCGACGCTCACGCTGACCAGTGACACCCATCCGAGCAATCGCCATATCTACATCGCGTTCCTGCGCAACGCCGACTCGTCGATGCTCGACGAGCGCACCGTGGGGTTCGCGACGCCCACGAGGGTCTACCCGAACAACAAGGAGATCGTCGAGGGCAGCGTCGTCATGGGCATCGACTACGTCAAGAAGGTCAACCGGACGCACTCGATGAGCCTGTACCTGCACGAGCTCGGTCACGTCCTCGGCCTCGGGCACGGAAGCACGAAGACCGATGCCATGTACTACATCGTCGACACGACCAACGAGCTCAGCCCGCAGGACATCGCGGGAATCAGGTCGCTCACCAAGGTCTGCCCGACACTCGTCAACCCCGCCGGGTGACCAAGCCGGCCGGGCGCATCCATCAGTCCGGCTTGCCGATCGACGGTGACTCACCTGGCGGCTCCCGGCGCTGCAGGTCCTCGACGTAGTCCCGCCACGCGGCAAGTTCCGGATCGGCGTCGCGCGATGCGGCATCGCGCGGTGCGACATCGCGCGTGACCGCATCCTCGGCGTCCGCCTCGGCCTCGTACTGCCGTACGCGGTCGCGCCACCCGTCGACGAGCCCGCGCGTGACGCTGCCCTGATGGCGGTATCGGTACCAGATCCATACCGCGAAGGCGCCGATCAACGGCCACTCGAACATGTAGAACCACGCGCGCCACACACCCTCGGTGGCGCGCCGGACCTCGATCACCGTGATGAGGGTGCACAGGGCCAGGACGACGACCAGCGGAACGTCGAGCTGCCAGAAGTCCCGGCCGCGTGATCCCTGAGCGCGAGGTGACTGTTCCATGACGGGCTCAGCCTCCCACGGGGATCGGCTGATCGGCCGGGCTCACAGCCGGTTCACGCAGTCGCCACAGGAAGCCGCCGAGCAGGGCCTCGGCGAGCACCAGGGACGCGACATCAAGGCGGGTCACGTGCCCGTTGGCGGACAGCAGGATCGACAGCCACAAGGCGAACGGCCAGCCGACCATGAGCAGGACCACCGAAGCGCGGCCGCGCCGATCGGAGGCAGCGACCGCCCAAAGCCACCCGCTCGCGACCAGCAGCACCGATCCCGCGATCGCCGAGCCCTCGACACCCAGGACCAGTCGCAGGACGCCCACGCCCGACACCTCGACGACCACGATCAGCAGGACGATCGCCACGACCTCGGGAACGCTGCGCACGCGCCGGACCCACCGGCGGTCAGCGGACGGCGGCGCCGCCCAGGCCACGAGCAGGCCGGCGGCAAGGGCGAGTAG
>JBAXSI010000093.1:0-7041 GCA_037130755.1 Actinomycetes bacterium | reverse complement strand
CACCTACGCCGGCCCCGACCACCGGCCCGCCGCCGCTGGTCATGCCCACGGCGCTCGGCTCGTGGTGCACGACGCTGTTCCCGGTTGAGAGCGCGAGCGTGGAGAAGCGCAAGGCGCAGGAGCTCATGGCCGGCAAGGTGGTGATGTTCCAAGGCGGGACGTACTACATCTCGCAGCACCCCAACTGGCGTCCGCAGTCGGGCACCGACACGTCCGGCGACCGGCACGTCAACTCGCTGCGCTGGGCGCTGCCCCTGCTGTACCGCGGCGTGCACAAGCAGAACCCGGTGCTCATCGAGCGGTTCCGTCAGCTCATGTACTACTGGATCAACGATCACAAGGGAAAGCGCGGCGCCTGGGTCGACGGCTCGATCTACGGCGGCATGCGCTCGCAGACGCTGGTGTGCGCGGCGCAGACTCTGAACGAGCCGGTGCTCATCCAGGCCGCTCTGCGCGATGCGGCGACCATGGTCTCGGGCTATCGCGCGCCTCCGTTGATCGCCGTGGGCGCCAACAACACCGACCTCATCCGGCAGACCGGAGCGTTCGCTGCGTACTGCTGGACCGGCAACGTCGCCGCACGTGAACGCGCCTGGGCCAACCTCGTGGGCGTCGCGCACGGCGTGGTGCAGGGCGACGGCAGCGACGTCGAGGGCTCGCCTGGCTACGCCGTCTACATCGAGAAGCTCCTGACCGACGTCGACAAGGCCGCGGCCACCTGCGGCCTGCAGTCAGACAACATCAAGGCGCTGCGTGCGTCGCTGTACAGCTTCGTCGCTCAGGCCGTCCGTCCCGATTTCAAGCTGGAGTCCTTGGGCGACTCCATCAACGAGTCGCTGCGCGGCTCGTTCGGCATCGGCGACGGCACGGCCGAGTGGATCCGCTCCGCTGGCACTGCTGGCAGCCCGTCCGCGCCCATCTACGGAACGTTCGACGGCGGCTACGCGTTCGGCCGCGCGGGCTGGCGTCCGCAGGTCGGTGGCCCCGACACCTATTACTCCCTGCGCTACTCGTCCACCCGGCCGATCACCGCGCACACGCACGATGACGGCGGCTCGCTCACGCTGTTCTCTCGCGGGGTGTCGTGGATCGGCGATCCGGGCCCCTACCGCTACGACAACAGTTCGTCGCTGCGCTGGTTCGTGAAGTCCCGTCCGGCGCACTCGACGGTGATGGTCTCGAAGGTGGCGCGCACGCGCGGCGACGGCGTCCGCAAGATCACCTCGCGTTCCGACTGGCAGCTCGGCGGCAACGACACCACCTGCCTGGCCGATCGCACCTGGGGCAGCGTCGGCGTCGTGCGCTGCGCGACGTACGTGCGCTCGGTCGACGCCATGATCGTCGTCGACTACGCCAACGCCAAGAAGATCAAGGGCAAGAAGCAGCGCAAGAAGATCGGCAAGCGACTGATCACCGAGCGCTGGCAGATCCCGCCGGGCGTCGGCGCGCAGAACGTCAACGACGTCATCACGCTGTCCTCCGGCGACAAGCGGCTGGACATCTTGAAGTCCGGCCCGGGCAGCTGGGCCGTGCGCACGGCCGGCGGCGGCTCGTCGATCGGCTGGTTCACCGGCAAGTGGGGGCAGAAGCTCCCCGGCGTCGTGCTGTCGCGCGGCGTGCCGTTGAAGCCGAAGGGCGATCACCAGACGATGGTCACGGTGTTCGTGCCTCGCGTGGACGGCGAGAACGTTCCGGTCGTCGTCGATGCCAACGGCGTGACGATCACCCGCGGCGCCACCACCGTGACGACCGCCCTGCCCGTCGCTTTCTGACCCAGCCGTTGTGCCCTCCCCCCGGGGCGGGGGGGGTTGGTCAGGACGGGGAGTTGACGAGGGCTTCGACCGATTCTCGACGGGGCAGCGACGGGACGGCGCCCGCCACGGTCGTCGCCAGCGCGCCGGCCGCACTCGCCCAGCGCAGCGCGGCGGCCAAGTCCAGTCCGTCGGCCAAGGCGGCTGAGAGCCCACCGCAGAACGCATCCCCTGCCGCCACGGTGTCGATGGGCTGCACGGCGAACACCCCGCTGCTGCCGGCGTCGGCGGCCGACGCCCAGACCGACCCCTTGCCGCCGCGCGTCACGATCACGCAGCCCGCGCCGCGCGCCACCAGCGCACGAGCCGCGGCAACGGCGTCGTCAGCGTCGTCCGTCAGTAGGCCCGTCAGGTGTGCGGCCTCGTGCTCGTTCGGGATGAGGTAGTCCACATGCCGGTACACCGAGTCCGGGTAGTCGCGCACGGGCGCAGGGTTCAGGATCGTGATCGCACCCCGGGCTCGCCCGGCAGCCATCGCGGCCTCGATCGCGTCCGTGGGAACCTCACCCTGAGTCAGGACGACGGCGACGTCGTCCAACGCTGCCAGTGACGACTCGACGTGCGCGGGCGTGACGAGGTCGTTCGTGCCGGAGATGACGACGATCCGGTTGGCGCCCGTCGCATCGACCTCTATCACTGCAGTGCCGGACGTGCCCGGCATCGCCGCGACGCCCGAGTCCTCGATCCCCTCGGCGACGACGATGCCGCGCAGGAACTCCGCAGCTGAGTCGTCGCCCAACGCACCGATCATGCTGACCGGGATGCCCAGCCGCGCTGCAGCGACGGCCTGGTTGAGGCCCTTGCCGCCCGCGTGCTGGTCGAGTCGGTCGCCGAAGACGGTCTCCCCGCTGTCGGGCATCCGCGACAGTCCGATGACCAGATCCAGGTTGAGGCTGCCGACGACCACCACGCGACCAGTCATATGGCCGATACTGTCAGGCGTGCGAGCGGTGCGATGACGACTCTGGGGATTGACCTCGGCACGGGCTCGGTGAAGGCCGCCCTCCTCGATGACGACCTGCACGTGGTGGCCAAGGCAAGCCGTCCCAACCACGTTGACGCACCGCAGCCGGGCTGGGCGGAGAGCGATCCGCAGCAGTGGCTCGTCGCTACGCAGGACGCGCTCGCCGAAGTCACGGCGGCCGGCGGACGAGTGCATGGCGTCGGCTTCTCCGGGCAGATGCACGGCGTCGTCGTGGTGGACGAACACTTCGCGCCGCTGCGTCCAGCCATCCTCTGGGCCGACGTACGGTCCGTCGAGCAGGCGCAGCGCCTCCAGTCGGACATGGGTGCCCGCCTGAGTCGAGTCGGCTCACCGGCCGTTGCGGGTTTCGCCGGCACGACGCTCGCCTGGCTGCAGGAGCACGAGCCCGACGTCATGGCGCGCGCCGCGCACGTACTGCAGCCGAAGGACTGGCTGCGAGTCGCGTTGGGCGGTGACCTGGCCACCGATCCCAGCGATGCATCCGGCACGTTGCTCTACGACGTCGCGGACGGTCACTGGTCCGCGCCGATGATCGACTGGCTGGGCATGCCCGCGGACCGACTCCCGCCCGTGCTCGCGTCCAACGGAGCCGGCGGCGAGGTCCGTCTCGGCTCCGTCGCGGTGCCCTGCGTCGTTGGCGGCGCCGACACGGCGTGTGCGCTGGCGGGCCTCGGCCTTCGCACCGGCGGCGGCTTCGTCGCGGTCGGCAGTGGGGCACAGGTAGTCCGCGTCATGTCACGGCCCGAACTCGACGAGACGCTGCGCACGCACACGTTCGCCACGGCCGGCCCGGTCGGCGACGGCTGGTACCGGATCGGTGCGGTGCAGAGCGCGGGGCTGACGCTGACTCCGGCGCTCGCCTGGCTCGGCGCGTCGATCGCCGAGGCGAGCGCTGCGCTGGTCGGCGGCGTGCGGCCGAGCGACCCGGTGTTCGTGCCGTACCTGTCCGGCGAGCGCACTCCGTTCATGGACCCTGAGTTGCGCGGCGCCTGGTACGGGCTCAGCCTGGCGACCGACCGCAGAGCCGTCCTGCGCAGCATCCTCGAGGGCGTCGCCCAGGCGGTGGCGCTGGGCGTCGATGCCGTTCAGTCCTCGGGGGAACGGCTGCCCGACGTCGTCCCGCTCATCGGCGGTGGCACCCACGACCCGGCCTTCCAGCAGCTGCTCGCCGACGCGACGGGGCTGACGCTGGCGATCACCGACGCGCCCGACTCGGCCGTGGTGGGCGCCGGCCTGCTCGCCCGCGGACTGACGGGGAACCCGCAGCCGGTCACCAGCGTCAGCACGGTGTCGCCCCAATCGGACTCGGCGCAGTTGCTCCGGGAACGGCGGGAGATGATGAGGGCCTACGCCCAGGCAGAGGAGAAGGCATGAAGGTCGCCATCGGGTCCGATCACGCGGGCTTCCAGCTCAAGGGCGTGCTCCTGACGTGGCTCCTCGCCAACGGCTACGACGTCGAGGACGTCGGGACGTACACCGACGAGCGCACCGACTACCCGCGCTACGGCGCGAAGGTCGGACGCGCGGTCGTCTCGGGCCAGGCCGACATCGGGGTCGCGGTGTGCGGCAGCGGCGAGGGCATCTGCATGGCGGCCAACAAGATCCCGGGGGTCCGCGGCGGGGTCATTCGCGACAGCCTCGACGCCGAGTTCACCCGCCGGCACAACAATGCCAACGTCGCCTGCTTCGGCGAGCGGTTCACCGAGCCCGATGTGGCTGTGGCCGCGCTGAAGGTCTTCCTCGAGACAGGGTTTGATGGGGGAAGGCACGCCGACCGCGTCGCACAGCTCGACCTGCTCGACCAGACCCACGGCGAGGCCGAGGTTTAGCCCACGCCCGATCCGGGTAGGACCGCAACACACACCGCGGGGTCACCCGCCGACACGAGGAGCACCACACCATGAGCATTCGCCGAGTCGCCGCAGTCGGCACGATCGCCCTGCTGGGAGTTGGCGTCCTTGCCGGCTGCTCGTCCTCGAGCTCGTCGAGCACGTCCTCCTCGGCCGCCGCCAGTGCTGCGGCCAGCGCCGCCGGGAGCGCCGCCGCCGGCCTGCCGGCACCGATCATCATCACCGAGGGCCAGTCGAGCGCGAGCGCGAAGGTCGGTGACTTCATCGACATCGTCGTCAAGAAGCCCGCCGGGACCACGATCGACACCGACAAGCCCGACCTGCTCGAGGTCACCCAGGCTCACGAGGACGGCGGCGCCGTCTTCAATCCCGGTGCCAAGGCACTCGCGCCTGGCGTTGCGGTGATCACCGTGACCAACCCGGACAACACGAGCAGCACGATCACCATCACGATCACCGACAAGTAGCCGTACTGGGCAGTCGTCAGGCGCGCGGGTACACCGGCCACAGGGGCACGTCGAGCGCCGCCTCCAGCACGGCGACGGTGTGCACGTCCGGAACGGTCTCGCCGCTGAGCATGCGGCCCAGTGCCGTCGGGTCGATGCCGGCATCGCGGGCGACGGATCGAAGGCTGCGTCGCCCGGCCGCATCCCGGTAGGCGGCGACGACTGCTGCAGTGACGACGGCGTAGGGCGGCGCGTCATCGACGAACGGGCCATCGGGCCACTGGCCGCCCTCGCGGACCCAGGTGCGGGGCGGGGCATACTTGCGCGCGGCCATGCCGGCAGTCTGCCCGACGAGGCCGTCGTGTACCGACCTGAGGAGAGATCGTGCCCCGAGTGGCGCTGGCGACGTGCGAGCAGTTCCCCGACCTCGACGTGGAGGACCAGCTGCTGATCCCCGCGTTGGCGCGGCTGGGGATCGACGCGGTCCCCGCGGTATGGACGGATGCAGGGATCGACTGGTCGTCGTTCGACGCGGTGGTCGTGCGCGAGACGTGGGACTACGCGACGCGACGTGACGAGTACCTCGCCTGGACGCGCCACGTGGACGCCGTGTCGATGCTGCTCAACCCGCCGCACGTCATCGCTTGGGACACCGACAAGCACTACCTGCAGGAGATCGCGGACGCGGGCCTTCCGGTGGTGCCGACGTTCTTCGTCGAGCCGGGTGACGACGTGACGGAGTGGTTGCCCCCGAGTGGCAGCGCGGAGTTCGTCGTCAAGCCCGCGGTGTCGTGCGGCTCGACCGACACGGTTCGTTACGCAGCGACCGGTGGCCCGGACGACGCGCGCGCGCACGTGCGTCGTCTCGTCGAGGACAACCGTTCGGTGATGGTGCAGCCGTACCTCGAGGCCGTCGACACTGCGGGCGAGACGGCACTGCTGTTCTTCGACGGCGTCTTCTCGCACGCGATCCGCAAGGGCCCGCTGCTGACAATCGGTGTCGAGGGGGAGTGGGTTGAAGGACTGTTCCTCCAGGAGCAGATCGATCCGCGGACGCCGTCGGATGTGGAACTGGCCACCGCCGAGGCGATCATCGAATGCATCCCCGGCGGTGCCAGCGGCACCTTGTACGCGCGCGTCGACCTGATCCCCGATGCGGACGGACGACCCTGCCTGCTGGAACTCGAGCTGGCTGAGCCGTCGTTGTTCCTGTCGCACTCCGTCGGTGCGCCGGATCGGCTGGCGGCGGCTATCGCCGGCAGGCTTGACCGCGCCTGATCGACAGCTGCGCCGATATGCTCCTCACATGAGCGTGGCGCCGGACATGCGAGCGGGCGACGGAGATCGCGACCAGACGATCAGCCGGTTGCGGGAGGCATTCGCCGAGGGCCGCCTGTCCACGGAGGAGTTCGAGCAGCGCATGAGCGCGGCCAACGTGGCGAAGACCTACGGCGAGCTCTCCGTTCTTGTCGAGGACCTGCCGGCGGTGGCCCCGACACCGGCGGTGGCGGCCACTCCGGTTCCCGCAGTGCCGACGACGGCTGCTGCTGCCGAGGTGCAGTCCGATGAGGACCACAGCGTGCGCAACGGCTGGGCTTCGTGGCTCGGCGTCAGTGTCTTGGTCAACGTCATCTACTTCGCGACGTGGCTGACCCAGGGCGGCTCCGCGCCGTACTACTGGCCGATCTGGGTGATGGGGCCGTGGGGTGCGGCCATCTTGATCCACACGCTGTCGAAGCGCGACTGACCCCCGAAGGGCAGGCTGTGGTCGGGAAGGCCGGCCTGCGGCCGGCATTTCCCGACCACAGCCTGCTTCTCGCGGGACGGGACCTTGGACCCCAGCCCGGTAGGACTTTCGGCGATCGGCCCCCCTTGTGAAGCCGAGGACAATGACGGGAACACCCCTGAGCGCCGGGAGGCCCGCGTGTCGTACTACAAGATGCCCATCC
>JBAXSI010000092.1:0-7048 GCA_037130755.1 Actinomycetes bacterium | reverse complement strand
GTCCTGCACTCGGCGCGGTGCAGTCGACACGGTGTGGCGGTGCCGGACGGCCTCGCGGAAGAACCGTGCTTGCTCATGCCAGGACGGGGAATCCGGGGTGATGTCGAACAGGGCGCTCAGGAAGTTCTCCGGTGCAGCGTTCTCATCCAGGCGTCGCGACAGGTAGGCGATGGAGGCCTCGCGATCGGCGCGGGCCACGACGGGTGCATACAGGAGGAGTTCGCCAGCGGCGTCTCGCACAGCCCGGGCCTGTGGTGGCGCCATCCCCTCGAGCATCTCGATCTCGATGCGCTGCCCATCAGGGCGGGAGTCGCGCAGTGCCAGTGCCCAGCCCACCTCCAGCAGGTTGTGGCTGGCCACGCCGATGCGGACGGCATGCGGATCGCCCAGGTCGAGGGCCCGCTCCAGCATCCGCTTGTAGGACGCATCGACATCGGGCTTGTTCGGGTAGGTGGCCAGTGGCCAGTCGTGAAGCTCGGCCTCGACGAGCTCATTGGCGAGGTTGGCCCCCTTGACGATGCGGATCTTGATTCCGGCGCCACCTCGAATCACCCGCTCGTTAGCCCAGGCGCAGAGCCGTTCCAGCGCATCATGGGAGTCGGGGATGTACGCCTGCAGGACGATGCCGGCCGACAGGTCCATGAACTCGTCGCGGTCGAGGACCCTCATGAAGGCGGCCACGCTGAGCTCCAGATCCCGGTACTCCTCCATGTCAAGGTTGACGAAGGTGGGAGGGACGGCACTTCGCGCCGCACGGTAGAGGCGCGTGAGCTGCCCCTCAATGCGGGCCAGCGAGTCGTCCCAGGCCAGCACGTCGAGATTGGCGCAGATGGCGGAGATCTTGACACTCACGTAGTCCACGTCCGCCCGGCGGATGAGTGACTCAACGCGTCGTGCCCGCTCGTCGGCCTCATCATCACCCAGAATCGCCTCGCCCAGGACGTTGACGTTCAGCCGGAAGCCATCCGACTTGCGGCTGGCCAGGTAGCGGGCGAAGGCCGGATCATCCGCAGGCAGGATGACCCCAGCCGTATCCCGGTCGACGCGCCAGGAGACCAGACGCTGGGCCGTGGCCGGACCAAGGGGTGCCACGGCGCCCAGTGCTCGCAGGCCGGTGCCATCGAAGGTTCCGAGGGAGGCGGGGACCCCAGCGGAAGTCAGGTCATGCAGTCGCCTCGCGGACCGCGCAGGGTCGCGGATTCGCATCACCTGGTCGGTGAGGTCGAGCAACAGGTCCCTACCGTCGTCATCGGCTAGCAGCCTGGCGAGCCGCCGCGCCCGCGCTGCCTCCTCTCGTGTCGGCTTCGCCGCGAGTAGGAAGCTCACCGCCAGTCGCTCGGCCTCGGTGATCAGACGCGCATCGTCGAGGGAGGTTGGGGCGTTACCGGTCGCCGTCATGGTGAGCAGTCAAGCGCGTGACCGGCCCCATGTCTTGTGCGATGCTACTGTCGTGGGAGTCGAATTAGTACAAAGCAGTGCAGGGCGACTGTTCATTGACCTCGTTGACGGCGTACCGCAGCTGATGGGCTCCCTGAAGGGGCTGG
The DNA here is from genome assembly GCA_037130755.1 of Actinomycetes bacterium. GTDB lineage: Bacteria > Actinomycetota > Actinomycetes > S36-B12 > S36-B12 > UBA10649. Next base: position 5,504 of record JBAXSI010000092.1, on the reverse strand, counting down.
ACGGCAGATACTCCTATGTGAATACTGGCTTCATCCTGCGAGTGGGCCGCGATTCTCGACGCATCCTAGGTGCCACCGTCCATGACCTGTTCCCTCCCGACCTCGCGGACTCCTACGCCGCGCAGGACGAATCCGTGCTAGCGAGCGGCCGACCGCTTAGGTCCCACCTCGAGCTCATCGTGCGGTCCGATCGAACACCGGGCTGGTACGTCACGGGCAAGTCCGCTGTCCGGGACAGAGACGAGATCCTGGGCGTTGCCGCCCTCTCCATCGACCTGAACTCACAGCTCCAAAGTGCCCACGCCGGACTGGCAGCCGCCATCGTGGCGGTTCGAGCCGATGTCGGCAGACCATGGCGCGTCTCAGCGTTGGCGACCCTGGCCGGCCTGACCCCCGTACAGCTGGAACGCCTATGCCGGCGCACCCTCGGCCTCTCACCGCGGCAGCTCATCCAGCGCCTGCGAATCGAGCACGCAGTGCACCTGATCCTGACCACGCAGGACACCCTCGGCGACGTCGCCGCGCAGTGCGGCTTCTACGACCAGAGCTCCTTCACCCGGCAGTTCCGCAACGTCCTGGGCATAACGCCTGGCGCCTACCGCCAGCGCTACTAGACAGCCGCCCTTGGCCAGACTGCGACCAAGAGTCCGCTCAGGCGCCCTTTCGGCGGAAGACCTGGGCAGCGGCAACCGGAGCGAAGATCAGGAGGCCCAGAATGGTCTGCTGGTAAGCCGTGTCCACGCCGAGCAGGTTCAGCCCGTTGCCTCCGAGAGCGAAGGTCAGGAAGCCGAGGACGCCTCGCCAGACAGCGCGCGAACCTCCGAAGACGCTGACACGGGTCTGTCAGAGCTTGGTTGACTGATGTAACCCGGGCTATGCGGCTCGTACCGCTTGGGTGGCCAACGCTATCTCGCAGCCGATCGGGCTGATGTGCCCGATCTTGGAGTACCGCCGGTCGTGGTTGTAGCGATGCATTAGCTGACGGAGCCCGGTCCGTGATGACCTCCGCCGGCGGGCGATGCGCGGCCAGAACCGTGGCGAAGAAGCAGCGCCCTGACGCGATATCCCTGCGCTTGGAAACGTACCCGTCGATGACCTGGCCGTACTGATCGACCGCCCAGTACACGCACCGCCAGACACCGTTGACCTCGACATACGCCCCGTCGACGAACCACCGGGCGCTCACTGCGTTACGGAATGGGCGGGCCGCACCGATCAACTAAGGAGCGAACCGGAACTCCACGAACGCCGACGGGGCCGACGCGGGCGGCCTCGAACGGCGATAGCGCTTCATCCCGCCACCCTCACCGATATCGGGCAAGCCGTCAAAGCAACGGTGCCTCCTCTCCCAACCACCTTCATCTGTGCCTGCGGCGGCGGAATCACAGGACGGCTGAGCAGCCTGTTAGACGCCCATGTGGGGGTAGGCGTGGTTCTTGGGCGAGACGAAGGACTCCTTGATCGACCGCGTCGAGGTCCAGCGCATCAGGTTCTGCGGGGCTCCGGCCTTGTCGTTAGTCCCGGAGGCGCGAGCGCCGCCGAAGGGCTGCTGGCCGACGACCGCGCCCGTGGATTTGTCGTTGATGTAGACGTTCCCGGCCGCGAATCGCAGCACGTGCATCGCGTGCGCGATGGCCGAGCGGTCCTGGGCGATGATCGCCCCGGTGAGCGCGTACGACGCGACAGACTCCATCTGCGCGAGCACGTCGTCGTACCGGTCGTCGTCGTAGACGTGGACGGCAAGCAGCGGCCCGAAGTACTCGTCGATGAAGTACTCGGCGGTGGGGTCGGTGCACTCGATCACCGTGGGACGGATGAAGAAGCCCTCACTGTCGTCGTAGGTTCCACCGGCGATGACCGTCACCGTGGGGTCGGCCTTCGCGCGGTCGATCGCGCCGGCCACACGGGCGAAGGCACGCTCGTCGATTACCGCCCCGAGGAAGTTGGCGAAGTCGGTGACCGGTCCCATCGTGAGACCCTCGACCGTGGCGGCGAGGTCGTCGCGTAGTGAGACCCAGAGCGAGCGGGGCACGTAGGCGCGCGACGACGCCGAACACTTCTGGCCCTGGTACTCGAACGAGCCCCGCACCAGCGCCGTGCGCAGCACGTCCAGGTCGGCGCTTGGGTGCGCCATCACGAAGTCCTTCCCGCCGGTCTCGCCGACCACGCGGGGGTAGGACCGGTAGGACGCGATGTTGTCGCCCATCGTCCGCCACAGTTGCTGGAAGACGGGGGTCGACCCGGTGAAGTGCAGGCCGGCGAAGTCCGGGTCGGACAGCACGACTTCGCTGGTCTCGACGCCGTGGCCGGTCACCATGTTGATAACGCCCTTCGGCAGGCCGGCTTCCTCGAGCAGGCGCATGAGGTAGTGCGCAGCGAGCTGCTGGCCGTGCGCGGGCCTCCACACGACGACGTTGCCCATGAGTGCGGGCGCCGTGGGCAGGTTGCCCGCGATCGCGGTGAAGTTGAACGGCGTGATGGCGTAGACCACCCCCTCGAGCGGGCGGTGGTCCAGCCGGTTCCAGACGCCGGGCGAGGAGATCGGCTGCTCCTCGAGCAGCCGGCGCCCAAACCCGACGTTGAAGCGCCAGAAGTCGATGAGCTCGCACGCGGCATCGATCTCGGCCTGGTAGCACGTCTTGCTCTGGCCGAGCATCGTCGCGGCGTTCAGTGTGGTGCGCCAGGGTCCAGCTAGCAGGTCGGCGGCCTTGAGGAAGATCGCCGCGCGGTCGTCGTAGGACAGGTCGCGCCAGGCCGGCGCCGCCGCCTTCGCCGCGGCCATCGCGGCGACGGCGTCGTCGTGGGTTGTGCCCTTGAGGGTGCCCAGCACGTGGTGGCGCGCGTGCGGCTGGACGACGTCGATGCTCTCCCCGCCGCCCATCCGGGAGACGCCGCCGATCGTGCAGGTCAGGTCGATGCGCTCGGCGGCTAGCTCACCGAGGCGCTTCTCGAGGCTGGTTCGCTCCGCCGAGCCTGGGGCGTACGAGCGGATCGGCTCGTTGACGGCGACGGGCGGTGTGGTGACGGCATCCACAGGGACTCCAAGGTGAGAGGGCGAGGCGAAAGTGTCGTTTTCGGAGGTACACCGCTAAGACCGCAAGGCGCGCCGTATGGTCCGACTCACCGAGAGCTTGAGCCTCGTACGGGATCACGTCTTGCCGGACACTCGCATTGTCCAGCTCACCGTCCGCGGGACCCAAATCCTTCGTGGGTCGCCGAAGTCGACGCCCCTACCGAGCAAGGCTGCTTCGCTGTCACCCAAGCGAGCACCCTCCCGCAGCGGCGAAGACGGAGGCCTACCAAAGTGGCGACCGCTCGAGCGAAGCCAACGCCCGTTCATAGCCGTGCACGACGTCGTCGAGATCCTTCGGCGTGTGCGACGTGGACAGGACACAATGCAGGGCACCGGACGGCACCATCAACACTCCCTCCGCCCGCATGGCGGCGGCGAGTGCGTCGTAGGCGCCTAGGTCAACTGAATCACCGAACTGTCGGGCGTCGTCAATCGAGGACATGTCGACCCCGGCTTTGAGTACATGGATCTGGAACGCACTCCCCGCACTCTGCACAAGGACCTTCCGTCTGCGGCTGGTCGTCGAAACCGCAACGAGTCGACCCACGAGCTCGCGCGTCGAATCGTCCAGCGCGTGCAGCAGTTCCGCCCCGTTGGAAAGAGATCGCCGAGCAGACGTCAGTGCAACGGTCATGAGGGCAACGTTTCCGTTGTGCGTCCCTCCCGGGAGGGCCATGCCACCCCGCAGCGTTGACATGACGGACCCTGACCCCAAGACTGCGGCCACAGGAAAGCCGGCGCCGAGCGCCTTCCCGATCGTGGTCAGGTCAGGCACGACGCCTAAGGACTGCTGCGCAGTTCCTGGGGAGTGGCGCATTCCGCTGTGAGTCTCGTCAAGGATGAGCAAGACTCCAGCGTCGGAGGTCATGCGTCGGACTGTCGCGACAAAGTCCTTGTTCGGAACGAGCAGCCCCACATTGCCAATGAATGGCTCGCAGATCACAGCAGCAAGTTGATGGCCATGGTCACGCAGCGCAGACTGGAGCAACTCCGGAGCATTCCACGGCACCACGACGGTTTCTGATAGGTGCGCGGGGGGCAGGCCCGAAGTGTCAGGTATAGGTATAGGGGACCTTGGGTCGCCAAATTGACGACTGGTGGCGGGGTTGGAACTCACACATAGTCCATCGCTCCACCCGTGATAGTTGCCTTCGAACTTCAGGATCTTGTGACGACCGGTTGCTGCCCTGGCGATTCGGACGGCTGCCATAGCCGCCTCTGTCCCCGTAGAGAAGAAGCGCACCATCTCGGCACTGGGAATGTGCCCACAGAGATACTCGGCGAATTCCACCTCGGGGCGACTGGCAATAGACCCATGTGATAACCGCCCCATTGCAGTATGCATAGCACGGCGAAGGTCCTCTTGTGCATGGCCGTGAATCAAACTCCCGTTGGCCATCACCAGGTCGACATACTCGTTGCCATCGACGTCACTCACTCGACCATCGAACCCTCGGTCGAGGAAGATCGGGGCCGCACCCGACGACGCCTCGCGGGCCGGGGAACTTACCGAACCTGAAAGGACGACAGATCCGCGAGCGAAGAGGATGGAAGACTCTGAAGCGTCCTCAGTTGACTCTGCGCTTGAGGTGCTCATCGCAGTCACCCCGATCTCCGTCACAACGAGCTCGTCACAGGCTGAACGTCTGGCCACACGATGTCGTTGATGTCGCCCTTGAGCCGGGTGACAACCGGCAGGAAGCTAGCCACAATGTGGTCGCGCATTGCATCGGCGGCTACCCGCTCTACCCCCGAGCGAAGCGCGGCCACGAGCGGCACATGCTCCTCCACTGTCGTGGCCGTACCTTCGTAGACCGAGTTGTCCAACGTCAGGGCGAGCTGCATCGATCCACTGAGGGACTCGAACACGCGGAGCAGGTGGACGTTGCCGGATGCCACGAACACCTCGCGGTGGAAGCGATACTCCAGGTCGCTGATGTCCGCGACGTCGAGTGCGGATGAGGAGTCCTGGGCATCCTTCATATCCGCAAGGACTGCCTCCACGGCAGACAGGGCCGCACCCGTTCGAACAGCGAGCCTCGTAGCCATCACTTCGAGCGGGATGCGGATGTTATAGAGATCAATGAAGTCTCGAACAGACATCTCACATACGAAAGTGCCGAGACGAGGCCGCTCAACGACAAGACCGTCATTGCGAAGCATTATGAGTGCTTCTCGAACCGGCTGACGACTCATTCCCAAGGACGAGCTAATCGCTGCCTCCGGAAGCCGCTCGCCAAATCTGAACTCCGAAGACAAGATGGCCCGTCGAATAGCGTTGTATGCAAGAACGGCCAGCGGCAGGCTCGACACTGGCGCCAAACTAGGCTCTTGCCTCGCCAGAACGGACTCGCGATACTCGGGCGTCATATTGCTAACCTTTCCTACTAAGTAATTGGTCGCTACGATCCCATCCCACCGAGAATCGCAT
>JBAXSI010000091.1:0-7172 GCA_037130755.1 Actinomycetes bacterium | reverse complement strand
TCCGAGGGCAGTTTCACGACCAGCATTTGCCTCTCGGCGGTGGTGGTTAGGGTGGGTCCGTGATCCTTCGCCTGTCGACGCTTTTCCTGCGCACCCTCCGAGATGACCCCGCGGACGCCGAGGTGCCGAGCCATCGGCTGCTCGTGCGCGGCGGGTATGTCAGGCGTGTGGCTCCGGGCGTCTTCACGTGGCTGCCGCTGGGGTTCCTTGTCTACCGCAACGTCGAGCGCATCATCCGCGACGAGATGGATCGCGCGGGCTTCCAGGAGGTGCACTTCCCGTCCCTTCTGCCGCGTGAGCCCTACGAGCAGACGCACCGGTGGACCGAGTATGGCGACACCTTGTTCCGCCTGCAGGATCGCCGCGGAACCGACTACCTGCTCGGGCCGACGCACGAGGAGATGTTCACGCTGCTGGTCAAGGGCGAGTACTCCTCCTACAAGGACCTGCCGCTGGTCATCTACCAGATCCAGACCAAGTTCCGCGACGAGGCGCGTCCGCGTGCCGGCATCCTGCGCGGTCGCGAGTTCGTCATGAAGGACTCGTACTCCTTCGACGTCGATGACGCGGGCCTCGAGGTGTCATACCAGCGCCATCGCGACGCCTACATCACGACGTTCGACCGTCTCGGACTGGAGTTCGTCATCGTCTCGGCGATGTCCGGTGCCATGGGCGGCTCGGCGAGCGAGGAGTTCCTGGCGCCGACCGAGGTGGGCGAGGACACCTACGTGCGCTGCGCGCACTGCGACTATGCCGCCAACGTCGAGGCCGTCGTGACGCCATCGCCCGACGCTGCCGACGCTGCCGACGCTGCCGACGTGCCCGCCGCGCATGTCGAGGCGACTCCCGACACCCCGACCATCGACACGCTGGTCGACCTGTCGAACACCCGGCCCGACCTGGCCCGTGGCGACCGCGCATGGGCGGCCGGAGACACGTTGAAGAACGTCGTCTTCATGGTGACCGACCCCGACGGCACCAAGCACCCACTGGCGATCGGCCTGCCCGGCGACCGCGAGGTCGACATGAAGCGACTCGAGGCGGTTCTGCAGCCGAGTGTCGTGGGGCCGTTCGAGGAGGCCGACTTCGCCAAGAACCCCACGCTGGTCAAGGGCTACATCGGTCCGGGCACGCTGGGCAAGGACAACCCGTCAGGCATCGAGTTCCTCGTCGACCCGCGCGTGGTCGAGGGCACTCGCTGGATCACCGGTGCGAACAAGCCCGGCCACCACGTCTACGACCTCGTCGCTGGACGCGACTTCACCGCCGACGGCGTCATCGACGTCGCTGAGGTGCGTGAAGACGACGCCTGCCCCGACTGCGGTCGGGGCCTGTCGCTGGCACGCGGCATCGAGATAGGCCACATCTTCCAGCTCGGCCGCAAGTACGCCGATGCGTTGGGCCTGAAGGTGCTCGACGAGAAGGGCGAGCTCGTCACGGTGACGATGGGCTCGTACGGCATCGGCGTATCGCGCGCCGTCGCCGCGATCGCCGAGCAGTCGCACGACGACAAGGGACTCATCTGGCCTCGCGAGGTCGCGCCCGCCGACGTCCACATCGTGGCGACCGGCAAGACCGACGAGCCGTTCGAGGCAGCAGAGGCGCTTGCGACAAGCCTCGAAGCGCGCGGAGTCCGCGTCATGCTCGACGACCGTCGTGGTGTCTCCCCGGGCGTGAAGTTCAACGACTCGGAGTTGCTGGGCGTGCCGACGATCGTGGTGGTCGGCAAGCGCCTGGCCGACGGCTTCGTCGAGGTCAAGGATCGTCGCAGCGGCGAGCGCTCGGACATCGCCATCGGCTCCGCGGTCGACGACATCACGGCGCTGGTGAACGCGGTCGGCTGACATGGCCATTCGCGCGGTCATCTTCGACTGGGGCGGCACTCTCACGCCCTGGCACGACGTCGACCTGGTCGCGCAGTGGTACGCATACGCGGAGGTCTACGACCCTGAGAATGCCGCGACCTTGGCCCGACGCCTCAAGGAGCGTGAGGACCAGCGGTGGCGGGCGCAGCGCGAGTCCGACGGGGCGATCAGCACCGGTGCGCTCGACTCGCTGTTCCTTGACGAGGGGATAGACATCAACGGTGCGCGTCATCTGCGCGCACTCGGCAGCTACCTGGACTTCTGGGCACCGCACACCTACGCCGAGCCTGACGCGGCAGACGTCATGGCCGCACTGAAGCATTGCGGATTCCGGGTCGGCGTCCTGAGCAACACCATGTGGCCGCGCTCGCACCACGAGGAGGTGTTCGCGCGCGATGACCTCGATGACTTCATCGACGCCGCCGTATACACCAGCGAACTCGAGGTGGCCAAGCCGCACGCGGACGCCTTCCATGTGATCGCCCTAGCCCTTGACGTGCTGCCCGAGGAGTCGGTGTTCGTCGGCGACCGGCTCTGGGACGACGTGCTTGGCGCGCAGCAGGTTGGGATGCGCACGATCTGGATTCCGCATTCGCGAATCCCGTCCGAGCAGGTTCCCGACGGGTCGGCCACGCCGGACGCCACCGCCGCGCGACTGCTCGACGTCTATGCGATCGTCGCGGACTGGCAGGCCGCCGAGGCCGGCCCGTAGGAGTGTCCGCTCTCGCGCTTCCCGACACCTGGGTCGTCATCGCGCTGTGCGTGGCGGCCGCTGCCGCGGGGTGGGTGGATGCCGTCTCGGGCGGAGGCGGCCTGCTCCAGTTGCCCGCGCTGCTGCTGGCCTTTCCGACTGCGGCGCCCGTGACGGCCCTGGCCACCAACAAGCTCAGCTCGATCATGGGTACCAGCGCTGCGACGGCGACCTACTGGCGCAAGGCGCGTCCCGATGTCCGAACCGCGCTGCCCATGGCGGTCGCCGCCTTCGCGGGCGCGGCCGCCGGGGCGCTGGTTGCCAGCCGGGTGCCGGCTGCGGCGTTTCGTCCGGTCATCGTCGTGATGCTCGCCATCGTCTGGGTGTGGACGCTCGTCAACCCCGCGATGGGGCAGGCGCAGGACCTTCGCTGGCACGGCAGTCGGCGGCACTATGCGGTCGCTACCTTTGCCGGCCTGGCCATCGGCTTCTACGACGGGATGATCGGACCGGGCACGGGATCCTTCCTGCTGATCGTGCTGGTGGCGGTGCTGGGGTACTCGTTCCTGAACGCCTCCTCGACCGCCAAGGTGGTCAACCTCGGAACCAACGTTGCCGCGCTGATCGTGTTCGGCCTGTCGGGCTCGGTCATGTGGGCCCTTGGCCTGCTGATGGGCGTGTGCAACGTGCTGGGGGCCGTCATCGGTGCCCGAATGGCGATCAGCCGTGGCAGTCAGTTCGTCCGGGTGGTGTTCTTGACGGTCGTCGGTCTGCTGATCCTGCGGCTCGGCTGGGACCTACTGCGCTGACGGCGCTGCGGTCGACGCTGCAGGTGGCGTGGACGCCGACGGGGCAGGGGCGGCGCTGGCAGCCGGACTCGCGGGGCTCGTCGGCGACGCGGCCACGGTGCCGGCGACCGGGAATGCCTGCGACTGCGCACCCCAGTCGACCGCGCTGACGGCGCACTCAGCCGCAGTGCGAACAGCCCAGCGGCGATCGGCCCCGGTGAGGGTCGCCGCCGCATCGGCATAGAGGCCGACGAGGCCGTTGTCGACCAGGGCCATGAGCTCACGCGCCGCAGCCGGAGTGCCGACCGGGCCCGGCAGTGCGTAGGCAACGGCCGAGCCTGGCGGCGTGCCGTCGGCGGCGACGATCATGCTGGCGATGCGGTCGCGGTGCGCCCGATGCGAGTCGAGAGCGGTGAGGGCGCGCCGACGGCGTGCGCCCGCAACCCGGGCGCCCGCGACCGAGTAGGCATAGATCGCCGCATCCTCTCCGCTGCAGAGCGCGGACAGCGCCTCAGCGGCCGTCATGCCTGCAGGTCCTTCAACGCCGGCAGGTGCGAGGCCTCGGATGCCGCAATGAAGGTCAGCGTCCGGGCCATGGCCCCGTCGGTGGCCACCACACAGGCCTCGACGCGCTGTGATGCGGCGGAGCGCTCGGCCACGATCAACGCCTGGATGATCGACTGCTGCCCGGCCGACGGACCGGGGAAGCCGGGCACCACGGCGGTGGACGGTGAGGTGTCCGGCGGCGTGCCGCCCAGCGCGATGACGTGCTGGGCATGCTGGTCGCGCAGGGCCGTGAGCTCCTTGGCGAGCGTGGGCAGGCCGGCGATGGCCACGTTGTACTTGGCGATCAACTCCTGCTCGTTGGCCAGCGTCTCCGACCCGGGCGCGGCACTCGACGGCGGCGCCGCGGTAGGGGCCGGTTCGGGCGACGAACTGCACGCGGCAATCACCGTGCCGCCGGCGGCGATCGCGATGGCGAAGAGGCCCTGGCGGCGGGTCAGGAGGCGGGTCGTCGGGGTCGTCGACGGCTCGGTCATGTGCCAAGGATGGCACGCAGGGGTTACCCTTCCGACGAAGGCCACAACTGCTCGACCACAACAGAAACCCCGGGAGGCGACGTGTCCGCATCGGAAGAGGCGGTGGCGGCAGGCCTGATGGAGCCGCTCGCAGAGCTCGGGGTCGACGTCGAGGCAGTCACCATCCACAAGGCGGGCCGTCGGCATGTGGTCACGATCGTGGTCGACAAGGACGGCGGCGTGGACCTCGACCTGGTCGCGGGCGTCAGCCAGCGCGCTTCGGCGGTGCTCGACGAGACGGACCTGAGCGACCATGTGCCCGGGCCCTACGTCCTGGAGGTGACCTCGCCCGGAGTCGACCGACCCCTCACGTTGGCTCGTCACTGGCGGCGAGCCGCCGGTCGTCTGGTCGACGCCACCATGAAGGACGGCACCCTGCACCACGGTCGGGTTCGCGAGGTGCTCACCGACGAGACGGTCGTCCTCGACATCGACGGAACCGCCACCACCATCGCGATCGCCGACGTGACCCGTGCCGTCGTGCAGGTCGAGTTCACCCGGATCGACGAGGACTAGGCGAAGGGAGGAAGCCCATGGACATCGACGTGAGTGCGCTGAAAGCGCTGGTACGAGAGAAGGACCTGTCGCTCGACCTGGTTGTCGAGAGCATCGAGCAGGCCCTGCTTGTTGCCTACCACCGCACCGAGGGGGCGGCGGCCAAGGCGCGCGTCGTCGTCGACCGCAAGAGCGGTCATGTCACGGTCTGGGCGGCCGAGACCGACGAGGACGGCGTCATCGTGCGCGAGTTCGACGACACGCCCGATGGGTTCGGCAGGATCGCCGCGACGACGGCCCGCCAGGTGCTGCTCTCGCGGCTGCGTGAGGCTGAGGGTGACGCGACGCTTATCGAGTTCTCCGGTCGCGAGGGAGACCTGGTCTCGGGAGTCGTGCAGCAGACCACGAACCCGCGGATGGTCCGCGTGGATCTCGGCAAGGTGGAGGCGAACCTTCCGCCCGAGGAGCAGGCGCCGGGGGAGTCGTACCCGCACGGCACGCGCATCAAATGCCTGGTCACCGGAGTGCGCAAGGGCTTCAAGGGGCCGCAGGTGACCGTGTCGCGGACCCACCCCAACCTCGTCAAGGCCCTCTTCGCCCTCGAGGTGCCCGAGATCGCCGACGGCACGGTCCAGATCCTGGCCATCGCCCGGGAGGCCGGGCACCGCACGAAGATCGCGGTCCGCTCCACCGTGCCGGGCGTCAACGCCAAGGGCGCCTGCATCGGGCCACTGGGCCAGCGTGTGCGTCAGGTCATGTCCGAGCTGAACGGGGAGAAGATCGACATCGTCGACTTCAGCGACGATCCCGCGGAGATGATCGGGCACGCGCTCTCGCCGGCCCGGGTCTCGCAGGTGCTGATCGTCGACCCGGTGGCCAGGGCCGCGCGCGTCATCGTCCCGGACTACCAGTTGTCGCTCGCGATCGGCCGCGAGGGACAGAACGCCCGGCTTGCCGCACGGCTGACCGGCTGGCGGATCGACATCCGGCCCGACACGGCCGGCCCCGCCGCCGAGGCGGCCCCTCAGGCGGGCGCCGGCGAGGACCGACCCGGCCCCGCTGAGTGACCGGCGCGTGTCCGGTCGTCCGACCATGACGCGCGGCGAGGTACACTCCTTGCCGAGCAGCCCGTCCGGTCCGGTGCGCACCTGCATCGGGTGCCGGAAGGCAGTTGCCGCGTCTGACCTCCTCAGGGTCGTCATCGTGAACGGAACCGTGAAAGCGGATCCCCAGCGAAGGCTGCCCGGCCGGGGAGCGAACCTGCACCCCGACCTTGAGTGCCTCGCAGCCGCCGAGCGGCGGCGGGCATTCACCCGGGCCCTTCGGGTAGACGGTCCACTGGACCTGTCGGCCCTCCGGGACGAGATCGGTCAGGCGAACGACTGAACGGCAAGCGGCACCGGGCGACCGCCCGGGACCTTCCAGGACCGGTGACTAGTCGCCGGCGCAAGCGGATCGGGAGTGATTCGAGGATGAACACCCCATGAGCGCGCGAGCATGAATATGCAGCGTTCGCACTGACGGTCCGGCGCACCCCGCCCGGACCAAGACAGGAGAGACGTGTCAAAGGTTCGGGTCCATGAGCTCGCCAAAGAGCTCGGGGTTTCCAGCAAGGAAGTCCTTGCCAAGCTTCAAGAACTCGGTGAGTTCGTAAAGTCGGCATCATCCACAGTCGAGGCGCCTGTCGTCCGCAAACTGCGCGAGGCGATGCCTGCTGCGCCGGCCGCGGCCGAGGCTGAGGCACCTGCCGCCAAGAAGACCACCGCCAAGAAGGCCGCTGCAGCGCCCGAGGTGGCCGCTTCCGCGGTTGACGAGGCACCTGCTCCTGCGCCCGTCGAGGCACCTGCCGCCCCGGCTCCGGCGCCCGTCGAGGTCGCCGCACCGGTCGAGGTGGCTCCAACGCCCCAGGCACCGGCCACTCCGGAAGCGCCTCTTGCTCCCGCCGCATCGGCCGACGTTGACGACGCCGCCAAGACCGCGGCTCCCAAGCCTGCCGGCCCGCGACCGGGCAACAACCCGTTCGGTGGCAGCACCGGTATGGGTCGGCCCGCCGGCCCCCGACCGGGCAACAACCCCTTCAGCGGCAGCACCGGCATGGGTCGCACGGCGCCCGCCGTTCCTGGTGCCCCGCGCCCCAACCCCGGCACGATGCCGCCCCGGCCCATGCGACCCGCGGGCGCACCGGGCCGACCGGCCGGCCCCGGCGGTCCTGGCCGCGGCGGCATCGTGCCGGGGTTGGGTCGCGGGGCACCAG
>JBAXSI010000090.1:0-7550 GCA_037130755.1 Actinomycetes bacterium | reverse complement strand
CCTTCATCTGCGGCTGTTGCGACGGGTCGGACACTGCCGAAGGTGATGCCTCCGGATCGCCCTGGCAACCTGCGCGCGACCGCGGTGACTCAGTCGACGGTGGCTCTCAAGTGGACTCGACCGAGCGACGGCGGGAGCCCCGTCATCGGTTACAAGCTCTTCGCCAACGACGAGTACAAGGACTACACCACTGCCGAGTCGGCGACGGTCAAGAATCTCAAGGCGAACACCAAGTACAGCATCGAGGTGCGGGCCGTCAACGATGTCGGAGACTCGATCCCCGCAGCCACCTCGGCGAAGACGACCGAGGTGACCCTGCCGGGCGCACCTGAGTCACTCGCGGCGACCGAGACCGCAGCCGACCACATCGCGCTTGCCTGGAAGCCGCCGCTGAACGATGGCGGCAGTCCGGTGACCAGTTACGACGTGTCATGGGGGAAGGGAACCTCGGCTTCGGCGACGGGAACGTCGATCGTCCTGAACGGCCTCAAGCCGGCGCACAAATACTCGATCACGGTGGCCGCGCGGAACGAGAAGGGTGCGGGCGACCAAGCGAAGATCGATGCGCGGACGATCCTCAATCCGGTCCCGCGCCCAACCGTGCCGTTGGCGCCGCGCGAACTGGCAGCACCCGGCGTGACCCAGACCACGGTCACCCTGGACTGGCTGCCACCCGCCAGCACCGGCGGTGCCGAGGTCACCAGCTACACGGTGACCTGGGGGACAGGTACCGGCAAGTCGGTCGATCCCGCCTCGACGTCGGCTGAGATCACCGGTCTCACGGCGGCCACGCAGTACACCTTCAAGGTGACGGCGGACAACGTCATGGGCAGTTCGGATCCGCCTGCGGAGATCTCCGTGTGGACGCACTACCCGCCGGTGCCTAGGCCAACGGCGCCGACCACAGTGCTGGAGGCGGGAGCGATCGCCGTGTCCCAGACTGCCATCGAAATGGGCTGGCTGCCGCCTGCGTCCGATGGGGGAAGCCCGGTCCAGTTCTACCTCGTCGGCTGGGACGGCGGACAAGGCGCCGTGGTGACCGAGACCTCCGTGACGGCGCAGGGCCTGCTGCCGGCGACCGAGTACACCTTCACTATTCAGGCCAAGAACCAGATGGGACTCTCCGATCCGGTGTCGGTGAAGGCCACGACGCACTATCCGCCGGTGCCTGAGCCCACGGCACCGACGGCCCCCCGCAGCCTGATCTCCACCGGCGTGACGCCGACATCCGTCGGGCTGGCGTGGCTGCGCCCGGAGAGTGACGGTGGGAATCCCATCACCGACTACACGGTGACCTGGGGGGCAGGCAAGTCGTTGAAGGTCGACTCGACGTCGACCTCGGTCACCGGACTCGCCGCGAGCACGGACTACACGTTCTCGGTCCGGGCCAACAACGCGATGGGGTCCTCGGCTGCGGTCTCGCTGACCGTTCAGACACCTGCCCCGCCGTCGCCGCCGACGCCGACGCCTGGACCGGCGCCGAAGCCGGCGGACATCACGCCTGCTGCCCATGGCGCGAACGCTGATGGATCGCTGGACGCCGATGCCGACAGATCGACTCTGCGCCAGACGGTCGACGCCAAGTGGCCTGCCAACGTCATCCTCATCTCGGGGAAGGCGTTGACGGTGCAGAAGAAGACCGGCCTGATCACGAATGCTGCTCAGGAGGTCACCTTCGAAGTGGCCTACATGTCGCCAAGCGTCAGGTCGGTCGTTGTTCAAAAGCGCCCGAACAAGGGTGCGTACCTCCTGACGGCAACGCTGAAGAAGGGCAAGAAGTCGGGGTGCGTCATCCTCACGGCGTCCGCTCCCGCGACTTTGTACAAGGGCCGGATGTACGAGCCGCTGCAGTCCAGCCAGCGGTTCATCGTCAAGCCGGCCACCAAGAAGCGGTGAGCCGATCCGGATGAACTCCGGCTCTGGTAGGAAGACGGGGTGAGCACTCCTCGCCCCGTCCTCCTTGACTGCGATCCCGGCCACGACGACGCGATCGCGATGTTGCTCGCGGTGTCGGACCCTGGCATCGACCTGCGCGCGGTGACGACCGTCGCGGGCAACACCTCGCTGGACAACACCACGCGCAACGCGCTCCGCGTCCTGGACCTCGTAGGGCGGGCGGACATCCCCGTTGCCCGCGGGCGCTCCGGGCCCCTGGTCCGTCAACTGTCGACGGCAGAGCTCATGCACGGCGAGGGCGGGCTGGCAGGACCGCTGCCGACGGAACCGAGCAGGCCGGCCCTCGATGTGCCCGCCATCGAGCTGATCGAGCAGGTGCTGATCGATGCCGACGAGCCGATCACACTGGTCGCCACCGGGCCGCTGTCCAACATGGCCGACGTCGTCCAGCGTCTTCCCCACCTGCGGGACAGGATCCGCGAGCTGGTGATCATGGGTGGAGCAGTCGACCTCGGCAACTGGACACCTGCCGCCGAGTTCAACATCTGGGTGGACCCCCATGCTGCCGACATCGTGTTCAGGGCTGCCTGCGTGCCGGGTGCGGACCGTGGTGAGCAGCGTCACATTCCGCTGACGATGATCGGGCTCGAGGTCACGCACAAGGCCTGGCTGACGGACGAGCATGCCGACGCGCTACGTCACACAGGTCACACTGGCCTCTTTGTTGCAGAACTCCTCGACCACTTCGTGGGCTTCCACCAGACCCGGTTCGGCTGGGAGGGCGGGCCGATCCATGACGCCGTCACGATCGCGCACCTCATCGACCCGAAGCTCGTGACGGTGCTGCCGATGAATGTTCAGATCGAAACGGAGTCGCCCCTGTGCCTGGGCCGCACCGTGGCTGACAGATGGGCGGTGACGGACCGCGAGCCGAATGCCGCCGTCGGACTCGATATCGACCGTAATCGTTTCGTAACAATGCTTTTGGAGCATCTGAGCGGCCTTCCCTGAGGCGTGCCCGCTCGAATGGTGAACGTGGGATAACGATCTGGCCGAGAGGTCGGTCGTGCTCTCCATCACAGTGGGTCACTCGTTAGGGTGGGGGAATGTGCGAGCGCCATGACGGCGACCTGCCACTAAACAAGGAGAGACATTGAAGAGCAACCTCAAGATCGTCGCGGCCGTCTTTGCCGTCGGGGCGATGACGCTGGCGGGCTGCAGCTCGAGCACCACCAGCTCATCGACCAGCGCAGCGGCCTCCGCGGCAGCCAGCTCCGCCGCGGCCAGTGCGGCCCCGGCCAGCTCCGCCGCGGCCAGTGCGGCCCCGGCCAGTTCGGCCGCCGCCAGTGCGGGTGCGGGCGCCGGCATGAAGGCCTGTCAGGTCACCGACGTCGGTGGCGTCGATGACAAGGGCTTCAACGCGAAGGCATGGAAGGGCGTCGAGGACGCTTCTGCTCAGCTCGGCGTCGAGGCAGTCCTGCTTGAGTCCAAGACCGAGACCGACTATGTCCCGAACATCCAGTCGTTCGTCGACCAGAAGTGCAACATCATCGTCACGGTCGGCTTCCTGCTCGGTGACGGCACCAAGGCTGCGGCCAACGCCAACCCCGACATCCCGTTCTCGATCGTCGACTTCGCGTACGCCGATGGCGACATCACGAACAACAACGTGCTCGGCCAGGTGTTCAACACCGACGAGGCCGCGTTCCTCGCGGGCTACCTCGCGGCCGGCATGAGCAAGACCGGCAAGGTCGGCACCTTCGGTGGCGTCAACATCCCGCCGGTCACCATCTTCATGGACGGCTTCTACAACGGCGTCCAGAAGTACAACGCTGACAACGGCAAGAAGGTCGAGGTCCTTGGTTGGGATCCGGCCAAGCCGAAGCAGGGCCTGTTCACCGGCAACTTCGACAAGACGGACGATGGCAAGACCTTCGCCCAGAACCTCGTCGATGAGGGTGCAGACATCGTCATGCCCGTCGCCGGCCCGGTGGGTCTCGGCTCGGCCGCTCTGGCCAAGCAGCTCGGCCCGGAGAAGCTCATGATCATCGGCGTCGACAGCGACCAGTTCGAGTCGGACGTAGCCAACCAGAGCGTCTACCTGACCTCCGTGCTCAAGAACATGGACGTCACGACGTTCAACGCGATCAAGTCGGTCGTTGACGGCACCTTCAAGGGTGGCGTCACCGTCGGCACGCTGGCCAATGAGGGTGTTGGCCTGGCTCCGTACCACGACTTCGACGCGACGGTCCCGGCTGATCTCAAGGCCCAGATCGATGCGCTGAAGGCTGGCATCATCGACGGTTCGGTCAGCGTCAAGGCTGCCCAGTAGAACCTCGCACAGCAAGCAGGGGGAGGGGCCCGGTTTCGGGCCCCTCCTTCGTTGTTGGGGACTAGGTTTGGGCTGGTCGTACCGAGGCGCGAGGCAAGGGACCTGGATGGAACTCGAACTGCGGGGCATCACCAAGCGATTCCCCGGCGTGCTCGCGAATGACGATGTCTCCCTCACCGCTCGCTCGGGCAAGGTCCTGGCCCTGATCGGGGAGAACGGCGCCGGCAAGAGCACGCTGATGAACGTCCTGTCGGGCCTGTACCAGCCGGATGAGGGCGAGATCTACATCGACGGCGTGCAGCAGGTCTTCGACGACCCGGGCGATGCCATCAAGGCAGGCATCGGCATGGTCCACCAGCACTTCATGCTGGTGCCGGTGTTCTCCGTCGCGGAGAACGTGGTGCTCGGCGTCGAGCCGGTCAAGGGCATGGGCGTCCTGGACCGCAAGAAGGCGCGCATCGAGGTCCGGGAGATCTCCGAGCGATACGGCCTCGCAGTCGACCCCGACGCGCTCGTCGAGGAACTCCCGGTAGGCATCCAGCAGCGTGTCGAGATCATCAAGATCCTGCTCCGCGGCGCGAAGATCCTCGTGTTCGACGAGCCGACCGCCGTGCTGACCCCGCAGGAGGTCGAGGAGTTCTTCGGGATCGTCGCCGAGTTGAAGGGCCGCGGCGCCACCATCATCTTCATCACGCACAAGCTCAAGGAAGCACTTGCGATCGCCGACGACATCACGGTGCTGCGCGGCGGCAAGGTGGTGGGCAACGCCGATCCCGCGACCGCCACCCCGGAGGACCTCGCGGCGATGATGGTCGGGCGCGACATCGACCTGACCGTCGACAAGACCGCCTCGGAGCCCGGACAGGACGTCCTCACCCTCAACGACGTCACGATGCTGGACGACTACGGGCGGCCCCTACTGCGGTCGATCAGCATGAGCGTGCGGGCTGGCGAGATCGTCGGCATCGCCGGCATTCAGGGCAACGGCCAGACCGAACTTGTCGAGGCGATAACCGGCCTGCTCCCGATCGCCTCCGGGAGGATCGAGGTGCTGGGCGAGGACATCACCAAGGCTTCGCCTCGAAGGCGCCACCAGATCGGCATTGCGCACGTGCCCGAGGACCGCAACGAGATGGGCATGATCGGCAGCTTCACGATCAAGGAGAACCTCGTCCTCGACAACTACTACGCCGAGCCGTTCTCCCGGCGGGGGGTCCTCAACGACGGGGCGATCGAGACGGCCGCTGAGCAGATGGTCGAGGCCTACGACGTCCGTCCACCGATGATCGACAACACCGGCAGTGCGCTTTCCGGCGGCAACGCGCAGAAGATGATCGTGGCCCGGGAATTCAGCCGTGACGTTCCGCTGGTCATCTGTGCGCAGCCGACCCGAGGCATCGACGTCGGCTCGATCGAGTACATCCACGAGCAGATCGTGCGCAAGCGCGACGAGGGGAAGGCGATCCTCATCGTGTCCACGGAACTCGACGAGATCTTCGCGCTGTCCGATCGCATCCTCGTCATGTACGACGGGCAGATCGTCGCCGAGCGCGCAGCGGGGGAGACCACACCTACCGAGATCGGCCTGTTCATGGCGGGAAGGACGGCATGAGCACCACGACTCCCCAGATGCCAGAGGGCGGCCCGCCTGAGCCCACCGCCGGCCAGACATTCGTCCAGCGGCTCGCAGTGGCTCAGGACTGGCGCTCGGCGATCCTCATCCCCTTCCTCGCCGTGTTCACGGCGTTCGTCATCGGCGGCATCATCGTGATGCTCACCGGGGTGCCGTTCACCCAGATGATCGAGGCCTACGTGGCCTTGTTCAAGGGATCCGTCGGGTCGATCAAGGCCATCTCCGAGACCCTCACAAACGCCACGCCGTTGATCCTCACCGGCCTCTCCGTTGCGCTCGCCTTCCGTGCCGGGCTCTTCAACATCGGTGGTGAGGGCCAGCTGCTGATCGGCGGGATGGTCGCGGTCGTGGTCGGCTTCTCCTTCGCCGGCCTGCCGTGGATCGTCCACCTGCCGATGGCCCTCCTGGCCGGGATGCTGGGTGGTGCGGCCTGGGGCTTCATTCCCGGCTTCCTGCGCGCGCGAACGGGTGCCCATGAAGTCATCACGACGATCATGCTCAACTACATCGCAGTGCTCCTCGTGCAGTTCCTGCTCACCACGACCTTCTTCCAGCGCGAAGGCCGCCAGGATCCGGTGTCCAAGAACGTCGAGCCGAGCGCCGTGCTTCCGCAACTGCTCGGTTGGATCAATCCCGCCCTGCGAGTCAACCTGGGCCTGATCGTCGCCCTCATCGCCGCCTTCGTCATCAACTGGCTGCTGTTCCGCACGACGCTCGGCTACGAGTTCCGGGCCGTGGGCGCCAATCCCGCTGCTGCACGCTACGCAGGAATCTCGGTACCGCGGGTCTATGTCCTGGTGATGGTCATCGCGGGCGCGCTCGCCGGCCTGGCCGGGGCGAATCAGATCCTGGGCGTTCTGGGTCGTGCGACTCCGGGCTTCTCCGGTCCTGGTCTTGGCTTCGACGGCATCGCAGTGGCCCTCCTCGGCCGGTCCAATCCCTGGGGCGTCGTGGCGGCGGCCTTGCTGTTCGGCGGGCTGAAGGCGGGGGGCCAGGAGATGCAGGTCGCAGCTCACGTGAGCCCCGATCTCATCGGCGTGATGCAGGCGCTGATCATCATGTTCGTGGCCGCCCCGGCCCTCATCACGACCATGTACCGCCTCAAGGCACCCAGTACGTCCGCCCAGATCACCAAGGGGTGGGCGTCATGAGTACCGAGTTCGCGAAGGAGCCGGTGGAGAGCTACGAGCTCACCGCCCCCAAGACCAAGGAACTCACCAAGGGGCAGATCCGCAGGGCGCAGATCTCGGGCGTCGTGCTCATCGCCCTGGCAGCCGTGGTGGCGTTCTACTTCGTCCCGAGCGCCGAAGGCGACTCGACCTTCGGGCTCAGTCTCAGCGGCGAGGCCGTCCAACTCAGCCCACTGGCCGTGCCCGCGCAGGCGTCACTGTGGCTGCTGGCCGGGGTGCTGGCCTTCCTCGGTGGGCTCCAGTTCATCAAGGGGTTCCAGTCCAAGTCGACGATCATCGTCGGCATCGCGTTCACGATATTCACCGTCGCGCTCATGGTTTGGGCGACGGCCGGCGCACAGTTCAACCTCGAGTCCATGCTGGTGGCCACGGTGGCTCGCTCGACACCGATCGCCCTGGGTGCGCTAAGTGGCGTGCTGTGCGAGCGGTCGGGTGTTGTCAACATCGGCATCGAGGGGATGCTCCTGGGCGGCGCGTTCACCGGCGTGGTCATCGGCTC
>JBAXSI010000009.1:0-80682 GCA_037130755.1 Actinomycetes bacterium | reverse complement strand
TGAGCGGAGCGAGCCCCGGAGGATCAGGGCGATAGGGATGCCCTGATCGAGGAGTGAGCGGAGCGAGCCCCGGAGGATCAGGGCGATAGGGATGCCCTGATCGAGGAGTAGTCCGGCTCTCTGGCGTCCGATCTCGCCCGTGTCGGGTGCGCTAACACAGATGTAACCGGCCGGGTGCCCGTGTGACCTGCCGGAAACATGCCCGGTCGCCCAGCGCAACGCGCCGCACCCAGACTTCCGATCGTCCAGGGGTCAACGGCGACTCCATTCAATCCAGACGTTTCAAGGAGGCTGGTTCTATGGAACTCAGCGCGGGAGATACCGCCTGGGTGCTGACCGCCGCGGCCCTGGTGCTGCTCATGACGCCCGGTGTGGCGTTTTTCTACGGCGGAATGGTGCGCTCGAAGAGCGTGCTGAACATGATGATGATGTCGTTCCTCGCCATCGCCATCGTCTCGATCCTCTGGGTGGCCTTCGGCTACTCACTCGCCTTCGGCGACGGAGGAAATGGCTTCGTCGGTGACTTCTCGGCGGCGGGCCTGTCCGATCTCGTGGGGAAGCTCGCCGACAACGGCGGGACCTACCCGATCCCGGCGCTGGCCTTCGCCATGTTCCAGCTCATGTTCGCGATCATCACCGTGGCACTCATCTCCGGCGCTGTCGCCGATCGCATGAAGTTCCTCGCGTGGATCATCTTCGCGGCGGCGTGGGCGACTCTTGTCTACTTCCCGGTCGCGCACTGGGTATTCGACTTCGGCGGTACCGAGCTGGGCGGTCCGGGTGCTGGCTGGCTTGCGAATCTCGGGGTCCTCGACTTCGCAGGAGGCACGGCGGTCCACATCAACGCGGGCGCAGCGGGCCTCGCCCTCGTCGTCGTCATGGGCAAGCGCGTCGGCTTCGGCAAGGTGCCGATGCGGCCGCACAACCTGCCCTTCGTGATCATGGGTGCATCGCTGTTGTACTTCGGCTGGTTCGGCTTCAACGCCGGGTCTGCGCTCGGTGCGAATGACCTCGCGGCTGTGGCGTTCACGAACACGATGGTCGCGACGGCTGCGGCGATCCTGGGGTGGCTGATCGTGGAGAAGTTGCGCGACGGCCATGCGACCAGCCTTGGCGCAGCGTCGGGCGCGGTAGCCGGACTGGTCGCCATCACCCCCGCGTGTGCATTCGTCACGCCGGGTGGTGCCATCGCGGTCGGTGCGATCGCCGGCATCATCTGTGCGTTCGCTGTGACGCTGAAGTACCGGCTCGGCTACGACGACTCACTCGACGTCGTCGGCGTGCACATGGTCGGCGGCATCATTGGCTGCCTCCTCATCGGCTTCTTCGCCACGACCTCGGTGAACTCGCTGGGCAAGGACGGCCTGTTCTACGGCGGCGGGCTCAGCGTCCTGTGGACACAGGCGATCGGAGCAGGCGCTGTACTGGCCTACTCCTTCATCGTCACGCTGATCCTGGCCTTCATCTTGAAGGCGACCGTCAAGCTGCGCGTCAGCCAGGATGATGAGATCGGTGGGATCGACCTCGCAGTTCACGCTGAGGGCGCCTACGAACTGGGTGACACTGGCGGTGGCGGCGTCTTCGCCGGCGTCGGACATGCTGCTCGCAACAGTGCGGAGGAGAACTGATGAAGCTCGTCACTGCAATCATCAAGCCGTTCAAGCTCGAGGACGTGAAGGTTGCGCTCGAAGGCCTGGGCGTTCACGGACTCACGGTCTCCGAAGCGTCCGGCTACGGTCGGCAGAAGGGCCACACCGAGGTCTACCGAGGCGCGGAGTACACCGTTGATCTCGTGCCCAAGGTGCGCCTGGAGGTCGTCGTCGACGACGACGCAGCCCCGGGTGTTGTCGAGGCGATCGTGGCGGCCGCGCAGACAGGGAAGATCGGCGACGGCAAGGTGTGGGTCAGCAACGTCGAGACGATCGTCCGCGTGCGCACCGGCGAACGCGGCCTCGAGGCGCTGTAGGAGGGGACCCTCGTGGAACCGCGCGTCACATCGTCGGCGTACGCCGCTGCGCGGGAGGAACTCGCGCGTCGCCCCGGGCTCAACGGCTCGGGGCGACGCGCTGCGCTCACGTCCATCACGGATGCGTGGCTTGCCGAGGCCTTCTCGGCCGCGATCACGTCGGTCACCGATCCGTTCTGCCTCGTCGCCGTGGGCGGGTACGGCCGGGGTGAGCTGACCATGGGCAGCGACCTCGACCTGCTGCTCCTGCACAAGGCCTCGGGCACTGAGGCCAGTCATGTCGCCGACGCTCTGTGGTACCCCGTCTGGGACTCGGGAGTGAAGCTCGATCACAGCGTTCGGATGGTGAGCGAGGCCCGACGCCTTGCCAGCGACGACATCAAGGTGGTCCTGGGGCTGCTCGATGCGCGCGTCATCGCGGGGGATGGCGCGCTCGCCGAGCAGCTCCAGGCGGCCGTGCTTTCCGACTGGCGTGCGATGGCCGATCGCCGGTTGCCCGCGCTGCGCGAGATGGTCGAGGACCGACGCCAACGCCAGGGAGAGGCATCGCAGCTGCTCGAGCCCGACATCAAGGAGTCCTACGGCGGGCTTCGGGACGCCGTGATCCTCAAGGGGATCGCCGCATCCTGGGTCACCGACGTGCCTCACCAGGGCTGGGCGGACTCCGTCGACTTCCTGCTCGACGTTCGCGACTCCCTGCATCGGATCACGGGCAAGAGCAGCGATCGCCTCGTCATGCAGGAGCAGGCGGCTGTGGCCGAGGATCTCGTCGGCGTGCCGGATCCCGATGCCCTGCTGCGCGCCGTCTACGAGAGCGCGCGCAACATCGCCTACGCAAGTGACGTGACATGGCATCGCGTGGACCGACTTGAACGCGATCGGCGCAAGGTCTCGTTCCGTCCCATCAAGCGCCGCACGCCGTCACGGCTGCCGCTGGCCGAAGGCGTCGTGATGCAGGATGGTGAGGCAGTCCTGGCACTCGAGGCCAAGCCCGGTCGCGATGAGGGACTTCTCCTGCGCGCGGCGGCGGCCGCCGCTCAGTCCGGCATCCCGCTCGCGCCGCACACGGCCGATCGCCTCGTGGCTGAGACAGCCGACCCTGAAGTGCCGTGGTCGCGTGACGTGCGCGAGTCGTTCGTGTCGCTGCTAGGCGCCGGGGCGGCGATGGTTGGCGTATGGGAGGCACTCGACCAGCGCGGTGCGATCAGTCGCCTGATCCCGGGGTGGGACGTCATCCGATCCGCGCCGCAGCGCAATGCGCTTCACCGGTTCACCGTCGATCGACACCTGGTCGAGACGGCCGTGCACGCGGGGTCCTTCACGCGCAACGTCGAGCGGCCCGACCTGCTGCTGGTGGGCAGCCTGCTCCATGACATAGGAAAGGCCCGCGGCGGCGATCACAGCGTCGTCGGTGAGGGCATCGCGCGCGAACTGGCGGAGCGAATGGGCTTCGACGACAACGACGTCGAAGTGATCGTCACCTTGGTGCGCCATCACCTTCTTCTCGCTGACACGGCCACGCGGCGTGATCTCGAGGACCCGGCCGTGATCGCGGAGGTCGCCGAGCGTCTCGGCGAAGTCGAAGTACTGGACCTGCTCCACGAGTTGACGGTCGCGGACTCGCTGGCCACCGGACCGACCGTCTGCACGGAGTGGCGGTTCGGACTCATCAACGATCTCGTCGACCGGGTGCGCGCCGTGATGGCCGGCCGGCCACTGCCGCAGCCGCCTGAGCTGACTGAGCATCAGGCGGTCGCCCTCGCGCAGTCGGGTGTGTGGGTGCTGATGGACGTGAAGGACCACACCTGTGTCGTCACGGTGGCTGCACCCGATCGCATCGGACTGCTGGCGCTGGTCGCCGGCGTGCTGTCGCTGAACAAGCTGAACGTCCTGGCGGCCCGCGTGATGACGGTGGACGACCGAGCGGTGCAGGAGTGGACCGTGCGTCCGTCCTTCGGGGAGCCGCCGTCGGTGGAGCAGCTCAGCGGCGACATCCGCAGGGCGATCGAGGGCACGTATGACGTGGCCGAACGCCTGGCCCGCCGCGACTCGGACTATGCGGTGTCGCCGAACATCGAGCACCCGGACCCGGTGGTGGTGATCAGCAGCGGACTGTCGGGCACGTCGACGGTCGTCGAGGTCAGGGCGCACGACGCTCCTGGCCTGCTGTACCGCGTGGCGTCTGCCGTGGCGTCCGCCGATGCCATGATCCTCGGGGCGAAGGTCTCGACCCTCGGCTCCGACGCGGTGGACGTCTTCTTCGTCACCGACCGGCAGGGTCGCCAGCTGTCCCAGGACCACCAGGCGGCGTTGCGCACTACGGTCCTCGCTGCGCTGAGGTGACGACCCACCGACAGGGCACGGTCAGCTGCTCCGGCGCTCGGCAGTTACGCTGACGCCCGTGTTCGCCACCCTCTCCGACCGACTTGCCGCCACCTTCAAGGGTCTTCGTGGCAAGGGACGGCTGTCCGAGGCGGATGTCGATGCGACCGTTCGTGAGATCCGCACGGCACTGCTCGAGGCTGACGTCGCGCTGCCGGTGGTGCGCCTGTTCTGCGCCTCGGTCAAGGAGCGGGCGCTGTCGTCGGAGGTCTCCGGTGCGCTCAACCCGGCGCAGCAGGTCGTCAAGATCGTCCACGAGGAGCTCGTCACCGTTCTCGGCGGGGAGACGGCGCGACTGACCTTCGCCAAGACCGGCCCCACCGTCATCCTGCTGGCTGGACTCCAGGGCGCTGGCAAGACGACGCTGGCCGGCAAGCTGGCACTGCACCTGCGCAACGAGGGGCGTCAGCCGCTCCTGGTGGCCGCAGACCTCCAGCGACCCAACGCGGTGGACCAGTTGCAGGTGGTCGGCGAGCAGGCCGGCGTGGTGGTCTTCGCGCCCGAGCCTGGCAATGGCGTCGGCGATCCCGTCGCCGTGACCAGGGCTGCTCGCCAGTTCGCCGAGACGAAACTGCACGACGTCGTCATCGTCGACACCGCTGGCCGGCTGGCGGTCGACTCCGACCTCATGCAGCAGTTGCGCGACGTTCGCGATGCGGCGCAGCCCGACAACACCCTGCTGGTCGTCGACGCGATGATCGGGCAGGACGCCGTCCGCACCGCTGAGGAGTTCCAGTCGGGAGTCGGCTTCGACGCCGTGGTCCTGACCAAGCTCGACGGCGATGCGCGCGGCGGCGCGGCACTGTCGATCGTCACGGTCACCGAACGGCCGATCATGTACGCGTCGGTCGGCGAGAAGCTGACCGACTTCGAGACCTTCCACCCCGACCGCATGGCCTCGCGCATCCTCGACATGGGCGACGTGCTCACCCTCATCGAGCAGGCCGAGAAGGCGTTCGACGCCGATCAGGCCGAGCGCATGGCGAAGAAGGTGTCGGCGGGGGAGGACTTCACCCTCGACGACTTCCTCGAGCAGATGCAGGCCGTCAAGAAGATGGGCTCGCTTGGCAAGATCCTCGGGATGCTGCCGGGCATGGGCGAGATGAAGGCCCAGCTCGACCAGGTCGACGACCGGGACCTCGATCGCGTCGCCGCGATCATCCAGTCGATGACGCCCGCCGAGCGGCAGGACCCCAAGATCCTGAACGGCTCACGTCGGTCGCGCATCGCCCGGGGCTCCGGGTCCTCGGTGAGCGCAGTCAACGACCTCATCGAGCGCTTCGCCGGGGCCCAGAAGATGATGCGGCAGATGGGCAAGGGCGGTGGAATGCCGGGCATGCCCGGGATGCCGGGCTTCGGCGGCAGCAGCAAGAAGGCCAAGGGCAAGATGGCCAAGGCGAGCAAGCCCGCCAAGGGCAAGAGTCGCAGCGGCAACCCGTCCAAGCGCGCGGCCGTGGACTCGAGCCCGGTTACTGAGCCCGCAGCGGCACCCGCCTTCGACCCGTCCGACCTTCCCCCGGAGTTCAAGAAGCTGCTGGGATAGCCCCGGCGGTCCCCCTGAGCAGGGTCGGCGCAGGGGCCGGTGAAGGGCATGGTCGGCGGCCCGGCAGTCGTCTGGCAGAATACGGGGGCACTTGTCGCCCGATCGGCCCTCTACCCGGCCGGGTCCGACAGTCAACAGGTTTTCGTGATCGGTCGTGTCCCCACGCGACTGAGTACGTGCACCGCACCCACACAACAGGAGATAAGCCACCCGTGGCCGTCAAGATCAAGCTGAAGCGTCTGGGCAAGATCCATGCCCCGCAGTACCGCATCGTTGTTGCCGACTCCCGCACCGCCCGCAATGGCCGTGCCATCGAGGAGATCGGCGTCTACCAGCCGATGAACAACCCGAGCATCATTCGAGTCGACTCCGAGCGGGTCCAGTACTGGCTCGGCGTCGGCGCGCAGCCGACCGAGGCAGTCGCTGCCATCCTCAAGGTCACCGGCGACTGGCAGAAGTTCAAGGGCCTGCCGGGCGCCGAGGGCACCTTGCAGGTGGCTGAGGCCAAGCCGAGCAAGGCACTTGCCTTCGAGGCCGCCGTGCAGGAGGCCGCCAAGGCACCCAAGGCTGCTCCCAGGCCCAAGCTCGAGAAGGCCGTCGAGGCCGTGGTCGTCGCCGAGGTTGCTGACGAGATCGCCGACGAGGCCGTCGCCGAGGCGATCGTGGCCGACGTCGTAGCCGAAGAGGCCGTTGCTGAGGCCGTCGAGGCTCGCGAGATCGCCGAGGAGGCGCTTGCTGAGGCCGTCGAGGCCGAGGTTGCCGCTGAAGAAGCCGTCGCCGAGGCGATCGAGGCTGAGGCCGTCGCCGAGGTCGCCGTTGCTGAGGCCGACGTCGCCGACGTGGTTGCCGAAGAGGCCGTCGTCGAGGCGATCGACGAGGCTGCCGGCGAGGCGTCCGTCTGATGCTCGAGGATGCACTCGCGCACCTGGTGCGCGGAATCGTCGACCACCCGGACGACGTCGACGTGCGCATGCGCACGAATCGTCGCGGCAAGTCCCTCGACGTGCGCGTTCACCCGGACGACATGGGCCGGGTGATCGGCCGCGCAGGTCGTACCGCCACGGCCCTGCGCACCGTTGTCACGGCGCTCAACGACGACCGCGGCGTACGGATCGACTTCCTCGACGTCGTCGAGCGCTAGTCCTCCGATGCGCGTCGTCGTCGGGCGCATCGGCCGTCCCCACGGGATCCGTGGGGAAGTGACGGTCGAGACCCGGACCGACGAGCCCGATGAGCGTTTCGCCCCGGGTGCCACGCTGATCGTGGACGCTCCAGTGAACTCACTGGTCGTGCAGCGATCGCACTGGCACTCGGGGCGTTTGCTTGTCCACTTCGAGGGCGTCGAGGGCCGCAACGGCGCAGAGGCGCTTCGTGGCCTGCTGCTTCACGTGGACCGTGATCCTGACCAGCTGCCCGAGGACCCCGACGAGTTCTACGACAGTGCGCTCCTTGCCTGCGCGGTCGAACTCCTGGACGGCACGGTGATCGGCGAGGTCGCCGATGTCGTGCACCTGCCCGCTCAGGACCTGCTCGTCGTGCGGCTTGCCGACGACCGCGAGGTGCTCGTCCCCTTCGTCGAGGCGATCGTGCCGAGCGTTGACGTGCCCGCGCGTCGAATCGTCATCGACCCGCCCGGCGGACTGCTGGATCCCGAGGAGTGACGATGCGGCTGGACATCGTCAGCATCTTCCCTGACTACCTCGAGCCGCTGCGCCTGTCCCTTGTCGGCAAGGCCATCGATGCGGGTGTCGTCGACTTGCGCCTGCACGACTTGCGGGAGTTCACGCACGATCGCCATAACACCGTGGATGACACTCCCTACGGCGGTGGACCCGGGATGGTCATGAGTCCGCAGCCCTGGGGTGAGGCACTCGACGAGATCCGTCAGTCCCACGCGCTCGGCACACCCGTACTCGTGGTTCCGACGCCCTCCGGACGGCTCTTCACGCAGGCGACTGCCCAGAAGTGGAGCAACGACGACTGGCTGGTGTTCGCGTGCGGGCGATACGAGGGAATCGACGCTCGGGTCATGCAGCACTACTCGCAGCGCTCTGACTGGGGTGGTGTCCGCGAGGTATCGATCGGTGACTTCGTGCTCGCCGGCGGGGAGGCGGCCGTTCTGGTGATGGTCGAGGCCGTCGTGCGCCTCGTGCCGGGGGTGCTGGGCAACGCGGAGAGCGTCCGCGACGACTCGTTCGCCGACGGCCCGATGGCGCGCCTGCTCGAGGGGCCGGTGTTCACCAAGCCACCGTCGTGGCGCGACCTCGACGTTCCCGAGGTCCTCCTCAGCGGCCACCACGGCCGGATCGCCGACTGGCGTCGCGAGCGGGCCGAGGAGCGTACGCGCGCGAACCGACCTGACCTGCTGGGTGATTGATCCACCTTCCGGGGTGCCGTCAGCGGCCTACCGTGTCGTCATGACACACACGCAACGCACCCAGCCACCTTGGGAGCCGCCCCTCGCAGGCTCGGAATTCGATCACCTTGTGGGTGCTCTGGAGCGACTGAGGGCGACGTTCCGCTGGAAGGTCGACGCCCTCGACGCGGCCGGCCTGCGCCTGCGCATCGGTGCGTCGACACTGTCGCTCGGCGGATTGCTCAAGCACTTGGCGAGCGTCGAGGACTACACCTTCAGCGTGAAGTTGGCCGGCGAGTGGGCCGGCGAAGACTGGGGCCGGTGGGGTTACGACGGAACCGACGAGTGGTTCTTCTCATCAGCAGTCGAGGATGAGCCGCGCCGCCTATACGCGGCGTGGGACGAGGCTGTGGCGAGGTCCCGCACCCGACTGCACTCAGCGGTGGCAGCCGGTGGCCTCGACCAGCGGGTGCACATCTCGGATGACGACGGGCAACATGCCAGCCTGCGCCGGTTGGTGTTCGACCTGATCGAGGAGTACGGCCGCCATACCGGGCATGCCGACCTCCTGCGCGAGGCCGTGGACGGTCGGGTCGGCGAGGACCCGCCCCGTGACTGGCGTCCCGCAGGCACCCGCTAGTCGAGGGCTGCCGCGACGACGGCCTTGGCATCCTCCTGGATGAGGGCCAGGTGATCAGGGCCGAGGAAGGACTCCGCGTAGATCTTGTAGACGTCCTCGGTGCCCGACGGACGGGCGGCGAACCAGCCGTTCTCCGTCGTCACCTTCAGTCCGCCGATGGGGGCATCGTTGCCCGGCGCGTTCGTGAGCCGCGCGGTGATCGGCTCGCCCGCGAGCTCGGTGGCCCTGACCTGGTCCGGTGACAGTCCCGCGAGCGAGGCCTTCTGCTCCCTGGTTGCAGCTGCGTCAACGCGTGCGTAGGCCGGATCGCCGTACCGATCAGTGAGTGACCGGTAGTGCGCGGACGGCGAGATGCCCGTCACCGCGAGGATCTCCGACGCGAGCAGGGCGGCGATGATTCCGTCCTTGTCGGTCGTCCAGACCGATCCGTCACGCCGCAGGAAGGACGCGCCGGCGCTCTCCTCCCCTCCGAACGCGACCGATCCGTCGATGAGGCCGGGCACGAACCACTTGAACCCGACCGGCACCTCCCACAGCCGTCGGCCCAGGCCCTCCGTCACGCGGTCGATCATCGACGAGCTCACGACTGTCTTGCCCACGGCGGCGTCGGGCCGCCACTGCGGACGGTTCCTGATGAGGTAGTCGATCGACACGGCAAGGAAGTGGTTGGGATTCATCAGCCCGTCTCGGGTGACGATGCCGTGCCGGTCGGCGTCGGCATCGTTGCCCGTGGCGATGTCGAACTCGGAACGGCGGCCGATCAACGACGCCATCGCGTACGGCGACGAGCAGTCCATGCGGATCTTGCCGTCCCAGTCGAGGGTCATGAAGCGCCAGGCCGGATCGACGAGCGGGTTCACGACCGTCAGGTCGAGGCCGTGCCGCTCGGCGATGGCGCCCCAGTAGTCCACGCTCGCGCCGCCGAGGGGGTCCGCGCCGATGCGCACGCCGGCTTTGCGGATCGCGTCCAGGTCGATCACGTTCGGGAGGTCGTCGACATACGACGCCAGGAAGTCGTAGCGCGCTGTGGTGTCGGCCGCCATCGCCTGGGCCAGCGTGACCCGGCGAACTCCGCGCAGCGAGTCCTCGAGAAAGGCGTTCGCCCGGTCCTGGATGGGTCCGGTGACGTCTCCGCCGGCAGGTCCGCCGTCCGGCGGGTTGTACTTGAAGCCGCCGTCGCGCGGGGGATTGTGGGACGGCGTGACAACGATGCCGTCGGCCCGTCCGGCGTCGTCGATCGCCCGGCCGCGGTTGTGCACGAGGATGGCGTGCGACAGGGCCGGTGTGGGCGTGTACGCGTCGCGGGAGTCGATGAGGACGCGGACGCCATTGGCGGCGAGCACCTCAAGTGCGGTGGTCCAGGCGGGGTCGCTCAGGGCGTGAGTGTCGCGCGCGAGGTACAGCGGGCCCGAGATGCCAGCCAGGGTCCGGTGATCGCAGATCGCCTGGGTCGTCGCGGCAATGTGGTCGTCGTTGAAGGCGCCGTCGAGGGCTGATCCACGGTGCCCGGAGGTGCCGAAGGCGACCCGCTGGCCGACGTCGGACGGGTCCGGATGGACGGCGAAGTAGGCCGTCACCAGGGCGGCGACGTTGACGAGGTCGGCTGGTTGGGCCGGCTGCCCGGCGCGGGCGTGCACTGGCATGGGGTGTCCTTCGGCTGACGACTGGCTGGCCCGGGTTTGGGACCCGAGCGCCCATCGTGGCAGACTACGGTGGCTCGAGAAACGGTCCCGCTGCATTGGCGGGGCCACGCACCGCCCCGCCACAGGGGAAGCGGTGCGGTCACGGGCCCGGCACCTGCCTGAAGTACCTGACATCCCCACGAACGTGGGCGACCTGTGGCGCCTGCAGGAAGCGACACCGAAATGAAGACGCTCGACGCCGTTGATGCGGCATCCCTCAAGTCCGACCGACCGGAGTTCCGGGCCGGCGACACCGTCAAGGTGCACGTCAAGGTCGTCGAGGGCAACAAGACCCGAGTCCAGCTGTTCCAGGGCGTCGTGATCTCCCGCTCCGGATCGGGCGTCGGCGAGACCTTCACGGTCCGCAAGGTGTCGTACGGCGTAGGGGTCGAGCGGACGTTCCCGCTCCATACGCCGATCATCGAGAAGCTCGAGGTGGTCTCCCGCGGCGACGTTCGTCGTGCGAAGCTGTACTACCTGCGCGACCTCCGCGGCAAGAAGGCGAAGATCCGCGAGCGTCGCGAGAACGTCGTCAAGACCGAGGACTGATCCGGTTGGCCGACAAGAATCGGCAGTCCTGGTGGGATATCCCCGTCACCATTGCCGTTGCTGTCGGCATTGTGCTGGTGATCACCACCTTCCTTGCCAAGCCGTTCTCGATCCCGTCAGGGTCGATGGAGAACACCCTCAGGATCGGTGATCGCGTCCTCGTCAACCGCGCGGTCTACCACTTCCGGCCGATCGAGCGCGGCGACATCATCGTCTTCGACGGCTCGGACTCGTTCGTGCCGATTAGCGACATCCCCCAGCGCAATCCACTCGTCGGAGCGCTGACCTGGTTCGGCCAGTCCGTCGGCCTCGTTGCGCCGGACTCGACGGACTTCATCAAGCGCGTCATCGGGGTCGGCGGGGACCACGTGAAGTGCTGCGACACCAACCTGCAGGTCACGGTCAACGGCAAGGCCATCGACGAGTCGTCCTACCTGTTCGCGGGCGACGCGCCGAGCGGCACCGACTTCGACGTCGTCGTTCCACCGGGCACGCTATGGGTCATGGGTGACCATCGTTCCAACTCCGCGGACTCGCGCTCCCATACTGGTGAGGCGGGTGGCGGCTTCGTCCCCGAGGGGAAGGTGGTCGGGCGGGCGATGACGGTGCTGTGGCCGCTGTCCAGCTTCGGGACACTGCCGATTCCCAAGACCTTCGCCGGGATTCCCGCGCCAGCACCTTCCGGATCGGCGTCCTAGTGGCGGTCTCGGCGCGTGACCCGCGCGAGCAGTTGCCCGATGCCCCGCAGGGACGCGGACGGCATGCGCGCGGCCAGTCACCGCGGCCGTCCGGTGGCGGGACCGGCCGGTGGCTGCGCGAGACCGCCATCATCGTGATCTCGGCGCTGGTCCTGTCCGCACTCGTGCGCGCCTTCCTGGTGCAGGCCTTCTACGTTCCGAGCGCGTCCATGGAGGACACGCTGCTGATCGGCGACCGCATCATCGCCTCCAAGATCACCAAGACCATGTCGGGCGTCTCCCGCGGCGAGGTCGTCGTCTTCAAGGACCCCGGCGGCTGGCTCGAGGCCCCACCGCCACCGGCCGCAGGCGTGCGCGGGACCGTGCGCACGGCGCTGACGTTCATCGGCCTGCTGCCCAGCGACACCGGCCAGGACCTCGTGAAGCGAGCCATCGGAGTCGCGGGCGATCGCGTGCAGTGCTGCGACGTTCAAGGCCACATCGTCCTCAACGGGGTTCCGCTGCTCGAGGACTACATCAAGGCGCCCACCGACCAAGTGAAGTTCGATGTCGTAGTGCCGCCCAAGAGCGTGTTCGTGATGGGTGACAATCGCGGCGACTCGCGCGACTCGCGCTACCACCTCGACACGAACAACGGGGCCGTCCCCGTTGACGACGTCGTGGGGCGCGTGATCGTCGTGCTGTGGCCGCTCGCCCACCTTTCGACGGTGCCCATCCCTGACATCTTCGGCACGCCCGCGATCGCCGACGGTCCGCTGGGCGTGGCGCCGACCACGCCGGCCCAGATGGGCACCCCGGGATCCTCGGGATCGTCGGACGGGTCATCGGAGTAGCGCGGTGCCGTCCGGATCGTCCGCGCCGACGCTGCGGTACGAACGTCAGCTCCTCGGCTCGGGAGCAAGGCTCCTGTGCTCGGTCGACGAGGTGGGGCGTGGCGCGCTGAGCGGTCCGGTCACTGTCGGGATGGTTCTCATCGATGCCACCGTCCGCAGCGCCCCTGCCGGAGTGCGCGACAGCAAGCTCCTGACACCCGAGCGGCGCCAGGTGCTCGCTCCGCGGATCCGCCGATGGGCCTTGGGCTACGCCGTGGGGCACGCCTCGGCAAGTGAGATCGATGCCGTGGGGATCATCGCGGCCCTCCGCCTGGCCGGGCACCGGGCGCTGGCGGCCCTGGGCGAGGAGCCGGACGTCATCCTGCTCGACGGCAGCCACGACTGGTTGACCCCACCCGCACAGGAGTCCATGTTCGATGAGCCGGGACCGGTGACGTCCGTCGCGCCCGTCGTGACACGGGTCAAAGCGGACATGACGTGCTCTTCGGTCGCTGCCGCAAGCGTGCTGGCCAAGACCGAGCGAGATGACCTCATGATGACCCTGTCGCACGTCCATCCGGACTACCGTTGGGACGAGAACAAGGGCTACGCCACGCCGGAGCACCTCGAGGCGATCCGGCTGCGCGGCACCTGCGATCAGCATCGACGAAGTTGGCGACTACCGGACCGCGAGGAAGCGGACCCCAACGGGAGGACATGACATGGTCGACAAGCGCGACGCGGCGTTGGCGAAGTTCATCGAGCCACTGCGGGTACCTGCCGGGAAGAAGATCGTGCTGTCGAAGGACTTCGACTCGGGATACAAGGCCAGCTTCGTCAAGAAGGAGGACGGCGTCGAGTTGCTCAAGCGCGGCGTCGAGGTGATGTCCGAGTACCAGGAGCGGCTGGCCGCCCAGGACACGTACGGCGTCCTCATGTGCCTTCAGGCCCTCGATGCGGCGGGTAAGGACGGGACCATCCGTCACGTGATGAGCGGCGTCAACCCGCAGGGCGTCTCAGTCCACAGTTTCAAGGCGCCGTCCACGGAGGAGCTCGACCACGACTACCTCTGGCGCACGAACAAGGCGCTGCCCCGTCGCGGCGAGATCGCGATCTTCAATCGCTCGCACTACGAGGAGGTCCTCGTCGTGCGGGTGCACCCGTCCATCCTCGAGCACCAGCAGCTGCCCAAGGCCGCACGCGGCAGGGACGTGTGGAAGCGGCGCTACCGCCAGATCAACGAGTGGGAGCACTACCTCGTCGAGAACGGTTTCGTCGTGGTGAAGATCTTCTTGAACCTGTCGAAGGAGGAGCAGCGCAGGCGCTTCCTGGAGCGCCTTGACGTGCCGGACAAGAACTGGAAGTTCTCCGCGGCCGACGTGAAGGAGCGCGGCTACTGGGACGACTACCAGAAGGCGTACTCGGAGATGCTCTCCAACACGAGCACGGAGTGGGCGCCCTGGTACGTGGTTCCGGCCGACCACAAGTGGTTCGCCCGGATCTGCGTATCAGCGATCATGGCGCACACGCTGATGACCATCGATCCCCAGTTCCCGGTCGTCGACGCCGCCACCAAGGCCGACCTCGGGCAGGTGCGCGACCAACTTCTGGCGGAGGGCCCGGCCACCTAGCGCGGCCTTGACTCTTGGCGGTGGCTGTCCTGGCCCGCCGCCGACGTCCACAGCAAGACCGCTTGATGGCGTGCGTCCACAGGCTGCCCACTGCACCTGTCCGATAGCGCAGCACTCCGCGAGGCTCGCACGCGGAGGTGAGGCCCGTGCGGGCGAAGGATGCACTCGGCAAGTACGGCGAGGACATCGCCGCGCAGTACCTGGAGAGCACCGGGCTGATCGTGCTGGCCCGCAACTGGCGCTGCTCGGTGGGCGAGCTCGACATCATCGCCCGCGACGGCGGCTGCCTGGTCGTGTGCGAGGTGAAGACCCGTCGCAGCAATGACTACGGCGGCCCGTTCCAGGCCGTTGGCCCGCGCAAGGTCCGACGCATGCGGCAGCTGGTGATCCGCTGGCTCGACGAGCAGCAGGTGCACGTGCCCGAGATCCGCTTCGACGTGATCGGCATCATCCAGCCCCTCGTGGGCGCACCGACCCTGCAACACCTGCGCGGGATCTCCTAGCCGGTGGCGCTGTCACACGTGAACGGCGTCGTGCTCTCGGGCGTGCGGGGAGCGATGGTCCGCGTCGAGGTCGAGGTCGCCACGGGCCTGCCCAGCGTCGGAGTCGTGGGGCTGCCTGACGCATCGGTGAACGAGTCGCGATGGCGTGCGCGGTCGGCGATCACGGCAGTCGGGGCGACGTGGCCGAACCAGCGCGTCACCATCAACTTGTCGCCAGCAGAGGTGCGCAAGCTCGGCGCTGGCCTCGACCTGCCCATCGCCGTCGGTGTGCTGCTGGCCAGCGGTCAGTTGCAGGGGCCTGATGTGAGTGACGTTGCCTTCATCGGTGAATTGGGGCTCGACGGCCGGCTGCACGGCACCGGCGGTGCGCTCGCCGGTGCGCTGGCAGCGCGGGCGGCGGGCCTTGCTCGCGTGATCGTGCCCGTCGAGGGGGCCGCCGACGTCTCCCGGCTTTCGGGCGTGGGGGTCCATCTTGCGCGTGACCTCGCGCAGGTCGTCGAGATCGTCAGCGGTCGCGACGCAGGGGAGGCGGTCATGTCCGAGCCGGCGTTCGATGCGACTCTGGGCTCGGACTTCCGTGACGTGCGGGGGCACGAGCACGCGCGCTTCGCACTCGAGGTTGCGGCCGCCGGCGGTCACCACGTCGCGTTCGTCGGCCCGCCTGGCGTCGGAAAGACTCTCCTCGCCGAGCGGCTGCCCGGCATCCTGCCTGACCTGGACGACAACGAGGCGTTGGACGTCGCCGCCATCGCGGCTGTCGCCGGGGGATCGCGGTCGGCGTCGTGCTTCACGCGCCCGCCGTTTCAGGCCCCGCACCACTCCGCGTCGACGGCGGCGATCCTGGGGGCGGTGCACGGGTCGCGAGTCGCCCCCGGCGCAGTGACGCTCGCCCATCGCGGCGTGCTGTTCCTCGACGAGGCCCCGGAGTTCGCCCGGCCCGTGCTCGAGGGATTGCGGCAGCCGTTGGAGTCGGGGCTGATCCGGCTTGCCCGCAGCGGCTGGAGTGGGCTGTTGCCGGCGACATTCCAACTGGTGCTCGCCGCGAACCCATGCCCGTGCGGACTCAGGGTGGGTGCAGGGCACGAGTGCTCGTGCCCGCCCGCTGCGCTGCGGCGCTACGCCGCCCGGCTGTCCGGTCCCCTCCTCGACAGGGTCGACATCCGTCTCGCCGTCACCCGCCCGGCCACCGCGGAGCTCGCCGCCGTTCGGGCGCCCGACGACAGCGCCACGATGCGCGTCCGGGTCGAAGCGGCCCGTGATCGCAGCCGGGCCAGGCTTTGCGGGAGCCGGTGGTCGACGAACGCGGCAGTGCCCGCCGGCGAACTGCGTCGCCGCTGGCCTCTGTCGGGCGCTGCAGCCGACTTCCTTGTAGACGTGGAGCGCCGGGCTGCCAACCTGCGCGGACCCGACCGAGTGCTGCGCATGGCCTGGACGATCGCGGACCTCGCCGGTCGGGAGGCCCCGAGCCGCGACGACGTCGCGAGGGCCCTCACGCTGCGGGGCGCGGCCCTGCCCTGGACGGGGTGACGTCGGTGGAAGGGGAGTCGTTGGAGCGGCAGGCGTGGATTGCGCTGGCCCACGTGGTCGAACCCGGGGACCGGCAGGTGGGCCGCCTGGTGCTGTCGGAGGGGCCGCGTGCTGTTGTCGACCGGATCGTCGACGGCACCACGGGGCTGCGCCATCAAGGAGCACTGGCGGCCCGACTCGATTCGGTCGCGCTGTTTGCTGCCGAAGAACGCGCAGCGTCCTGCCAGGCGCGGATCGTGACCCGAGCAGATCGTGAATGGCCCTCGCAGTTGGACGATCTCGGTGAGGCGGCGCCCTACGCCCTATGGGTGGCAGGAGCGGCGAACCTCCGTCTGGCGGCCCTGCGCAGTGTCGCCATGGTCGGGGCTCGCGCCTGCACGGGCTACGGCGAGGAGGTGGCCCGCTGCTGGGCGGCGGAACTCGCGGGCGAGGGCTGGGCCATCGTGTCGGGAGGCGCCTTCGGCATCGACGCGGCCGCGCACCGTGGAGCACTCGCCGCCGACGGCATGACGGGCTGCGTGCTGGCCGGCGGGGTCGATGTGCCTTACCCACGCGCACACGATGCGCTGATCGCCCGGATCGCCGATGACGGGCTGGTCGTGAGCGAGTCGCCGATGGGGGAGTCCGTGCGCCGGCAGCGATTCCTCACCCGCAACCGCGTGATCGCGGCCCTCACGCGGGCCACCGTCGTCGTCGAGGCAGCAGAGCGATCGGGGACGATGGCCACGGCTCAAGCGGCCACCGCCATGAACCGTCCACTGTTCGCGGTGCCCGGGCCAGTGACCTCCCCGGCCTCCGCCGGCTGTCATCGCATGATCCGGGATGCGCAGGCGGTTCTGGTCGGCTCGGTCGACGAGATCCTCGGCATGCTCGACCTCGGCAGGCCGGAGGGAGGCGGCCATGGCCGCAGGTCCGAGCGCGATGCGCTGACCGTGGTCGAACGTCGAGTGCTCGACGCGTTGCCCGGTCGCCGGGCAGTCGACCCCCAGGAGGCCAGCCGGCTGGCAGGCCTGGCAGCCGAGGACACGTGGGCCGCACTGGGTGTGCTGGAGGCCGCGGGCTGGGTCACGCACGAGCCGGGCGGATGGCGACTGGCCCCGGGGCGCGCCTGACGTCATTGGGGTCGGAAGGCCAACGCGTGAATCCACACTTGGCCGCGCGCCTGACGAGCGATCCGCCGCGGCCTTGTCACCATGGGGAGGTGACCGCCGCCGAGCCAGCCGCTGAGCCTGCTCGCCTGCCCACTGCTTTGGCCGAGGCGCTCGAGGGCTTCGTCGCGCACGTGCGCGACGAGCGCGGCCGCAGTCCGCACACCGTAAGGGCGTACACCGGCGATGTGAGTGACCTGCTCGCGTTCGTGACAGCTCGCGGGGTCGTGTCTCCCGGCGCGATCTCCCTCGGCGACCTGCGCGCCTGGCTGGCTCTGCACGGCGCGCACGGCATGTCACGGGCGACGATCGCCAGGCGGGCGGCGTCGGCCCGAGCCTTCACGGGCTGGTGTGCCAGGCGAGGCCTCGCCGACACCGACGTCGGGGAGCGGCTGGCCAGTCCGCGCGTGGCTCGCACCCTCCCCACCGTGCTGGACGCCGCCGAGGCGACGGCAGTGATGGACGTCGCGGCAGTGGCGGCCGACGACGGCGACCCCGTCGCGATTCGCAATCGAGCCATGGTGGAACTGCTGTACGCGACGGGAATCCGCGTGGCGGAACTGTGCTCGGTGGACGTCGATGATGTCGATCCGGGGAGCCGGACACTGCGCGTCCTGGGCAAGGGCGGCAAGCAGCGGACGGTGCCTTATGGCGTCCCTGCGGAGCGGGCGCTCACCGACTGGCTCGCTGTTCGCGGATCGCTGACACCCGCGTCGGGACCGCGTGGCCCGCTCTTCGTGGGCGCCCGCGGCTCGCGCATCGACCAGCGGACGGTGCGCCGAGTGGTCCATCGACTGTCATCGGACGCAGGCGTGCCGAGCATCGCCCCGCACGGACTCCGGCACACCGCAGCGACGCACGTGCTCGAAGGTGGGGCCGACCTGCGCACCGTGCAAGAACTGCTCGGCCACTCTTCGCTGGCGACCACGCAGCGGTACACCCATGTGTCGGTGGAGCGACTGCGGGCCACGTTCGCCCAGGCGCACCCGCGGGCCGCCCTGGAGTCCGAGCCGGAGTGAGCCCGTCGCCTGGCGAGTTCGGATGGCCATTCGGGACGGTGGCTTGAGGATGGCCGGCACGCGGGCGACGAGCAGACGCGGATCGAGGTAGCGCGAGTCGGTCCGCAGGCCGACATGCAGGCAGCCGGCCGCGCCTCCGCAATGGCCGCCGCTGTCCGCCACCGTTCCGATCACGGTGCCGGCCTCGACGTCGTCGCCGACGGCCACTAGAGGCACGACCGGCTCGTAGGTCGACCGAAGACCCGGCTGGCCGGGATAGCCGACCGCGACCACGGGCACGCCCGCCACGACGCCGACGAACCCGATCACGCCGGCCGCCATCGACCTGACCGGCTGCCCCGTGCTGGCAGCCAGGTCGACTCCTCGGTGGCCGGCTCCCCAGGAGACGGCCGGCGGCGAGAACGCCCGGACGATGGTGGGCGGATCCACCGGCCATTGGCCGGGGGCCGGGAGGGGAGCCGCGGGCGCACCCAGGCCGAGGGCAAGGGTGAGGAGCAGGCAGGAGGGGACCATCGGGTCACCGTGGCCCGTCTCAGGGGCCCGCCGCTCGTCGTCGGCGCCTGCTGGGGGCCCGGGCCAGGCCCTGGGACGCCCTGTGGACAGAGCATGGGCGGCCAGCCCGTAGGATGGGGGAACCCGAAGGGCCTTCCGGCCACGAGGGAATTCGCATGACCCGTATCCGCGGGCACGTCCCGCGGCCGCGTGCTGGTCGGTCCCGCCTCGGCGGGTGCGCAGCACCGGGGGTCCTCAGGGGCCTCGGACACCCGTCCGGAGCCGACAACCGACTGCGTCGGCTCCACTGGGGCCTGCGCGAAAGAGGAGTGCATCCATGGCCGTCGTGACCATGCGTCAATTGCTCGAAAGCGGTGTCCACTTCGGGCATCAGACCCGCCGCTGGAACCCGAAGATGAAGCGATTCATCTTCACCGAGCGCAATGGCATCTACATCATCGATCTCCAGCAGTCGCTGTCGTTCATCGACCGCGCCTACGAGTTCGTCAAGGAGACCGTCGCCCATGGTGGCACGGTCATGTTCATCGGCACCAAGAAGCAAGGCCAGGAGGCCATCGCCGAGCAGGCGACGCGCGTCGGCATGCCCTACGTGAACCAGCGGTGGCTGGGCGGCATGCTCACCAACTTCCAGACCGTGCACAAGAGGATCCAGCGCCTCAAGGAGCTCGAGCTCATCGACTACGACGACGTGGCCGGCTCGGGCATGACCAAGAAGGAGCTGCTCGTCCTCAGCCGCGAGAAGGACAAGCTCGTCAAGACCCTCGGCGGCATCCGCGAGATGACCAAGGTGCCCAGCGCAGTGTGGATCGTCGACACCAAGAAGGAGCACATCGCCGTCGGTGAGGCCCGCAAGCTGAACATCCCGGTCATCGCGGTGCTCGACACCAACTGCGATCCCGACGAGGTCGACTTCCCGATCCCGGGCAACGACGACGCGATTCGTTCGGTCGCCCTGCTCACCCGCGTCATCGCCGACGCCGTCGCCGCTGGCCTCATGGCCCGCGCCGGTGGTGCGGTGGCTGACAGCACGACCGTCGAGGAGCCCCTGGCCGACTGGGAGCGTGAGCTGCTCGCCGGTTCGGAGGTCGTCGAGACCCCCGTGGCTGCCGAGGCTCCCGTGGTCGCCGAGACCCCAGCGGCCGTGGAGGCCGTGGAGGCCGTGGAGGTCGTCGAGATCGTCGAGATCGTTGACGTGGCCGAGCCGGTCGAGGCCGTCGAGGTCGTCGAGACCCCAGCGGCCGTGGAGGTCGTCGAGATCGTTGACGTGGCCGAGCCGGTCGAGGTCGTCGAGATCGTCGAAGAGACCGCAGCACCCGTCGCCGAGACCGCCGCTGACGCGGCTGCCGACTCGGTCGAATAGTCCGTCCGTGGCGTTCGGGAGCCTTACTGCTCCCGAACGTTCCCGGCCGCCTGCCTTGATCTGACCGCCCTACCTGGAGGACAACGATTCACCATGGCGACAATCTCCGCCGCTGACGTCAAGAAGCTCCGCGACCTGACCGCCGCGGGAATGATGGAGTGCAAGAAGGCCCTTGAGGAGTCGGACGGCGACTTCGACAAGGCCGTCGAACTGCTGCGCATCTCCGGCGCGGCAAAGGCCGCCAAGCGCGGCGCCGAGCGCGAGGCATCGAACGGCCTTGTCGCGGCCGAGGGCAACGCCCTCATCGAGTTGCTCTGCGAGACCGACTTCGTCGCCAAGAACGCCGACTTCCTGGCGCTCGCGGGCGCTGTCGCAGCTGCCGCCAACGACGGCCAGGTGGGCACCAGGGAGGCTGTCCTGGCCGCCGCCCTGCCCGACGGTCGCACCGTGGAGGGTGCGCTCGGTGAGATGGCCGGCGTCATCGGCGAGAAGCTGGAGCTCGGTCGCGTTGCGGTCCTGCCCACGCCGGCCGTCATCTACCTGCACCACCGCGCCTCCGACCTGCCGCCGCAGGTCGGCGTGATTGTGGCCTACACCGGCGACGAGGCTGTCGCCCGAGGCGCCGCCATGCAGGTGGCCGCGATGCGTCCGCAGTTCCTCACCCGCGACGAGGTGCCGGCCGACGTCGTCGCCAACGAGCGCCACATCGCCGAGGAGACGGCCAAGGAGGAGGGCAAGCCGGAGGCGGCCATGCCGAAGATCATCGAGGGCCGCGTCAACGCGTTCTTCAAGGACAACGTCCTGCTGGAGCAGCCGAGCGTGGTAGATAACAAGAAGACCGTCGCGCAGGTGCTCGCCGATGGGGGCACGTCGGTCACGGCGTTCGCCCGGTTCGAGCCCGGCCAGGCCTAGACGACATACTGGGCGGCGCCGGGGCACACACGGGAGGCACAGATGGACATGGATCTGACGAAGCAGGCTTCCCGCCCCGCCGCCGTCCAGCCGTCGTTGGAGGGCACCATCGACCGGTGGCCCGAGGCACCCGAGGGTGGCTGGCACCGCGTCCTCCTCAAGCTCTCCGGTGAGGCCTTCGCCGGCGGCGGCGGCCTCGGCGTGGACCCCGACGTCGTGTCCTCC
Source organism: Actinomycetes bacterium (assembly GCA_037130755.1). Lineage (GTDB taxonomy): Bacteria > Actinomycetota > Actinomycetes > S36-B12 > S36-B12 > UBA10649. Next base: position 59,216 of record JBAXSI010000009.1, on the reverse strand, counting down.
ATCGCAGCCCAGATCGCTGACGTCGTCCGCCACGGCACGCAGGTCGCGGTGGTCATCGGCGGCGGCAACTACTTCCGTGGTGCGCAGTTGTCCGAGCGCGGCATGGACAGGGCGCGCGCGGACTACATGGGCATGCTCGGCACCGTCATGAACTGCCTGGCCCTGCAGGACTTCTGCGAGAAGGCGGGGGTCGAGACGCGGGTGCAGACGGCGATCGCGATGGGCCAGGTGGCCGAGCCCTATGTCCCGCGCCGGGCCATCCGACACCTGGAGAAGGGTCGCGTGGTCATCTTCGGCGCCGGCATGGGCCTGCCGTACTTCTCCACGGACACGACGGCGGCCCAGCGTGCGCTGGAGGTCAACGCCCAGGTCGTCCTCATGGCCAAGGGTGTCGACGGCGTCTACGACGACGACCCGCGCACCAACCCGGCCGCCAAGCGGTTCGAGCGGCTGAGCAACGCCGAGGTCCTCTCACGTGGCCTGAAGGTCGCGGACGCGACCGCCATCAGTCTGTGCCAGGACAACAGCCTGCCGATCGTGGTGTTCAACCTGCTGGTCGAGGGGAACATCGCCCGTGCCGTCCGGGGCGAGCCGATCGGGACGCTAGTCTCAGCAGACAACTGACCGACCCGCGCGGGCGGGATCACGACCGTAGGGAGTGAACGTGAGCGACCAGATCGACGACATCCTCCTCGACTCCGAGGAGAAGATGGACAAGGCGATTGCCGTTGCGCGCGAGGACTTCGCCACCATCCGTACCGGGCGGGCGACGTCGGCGATGTTCAACAAAGTCATGGTCGACTACTACGGCACCTACACGCCGGTCAACCAGCTTGCATCGATCCAGATCCCCGAGGCCCGCTCCGTGCTCATCACGCCCTACGACAAGGGCTCGTTCGCCGCAGTCGAGAAGGCGCTGCGCGAGAGCGACCTGGGCATCAACCCCAACAACGATGGTGCGGTGATCCGCGTCAACCTGCCCGTGCTCAGCGAGGAGCGTCGCCGCGACTACGCCAAGGTCGCCAAGCACAAGGCCGAGGAGGCGCGCGTATCGATCCGCAACATCCGCCGCCACGCCAAGGACGGCCTGGACAAGTTGCAGAAGGACGGGCAGGCCGGCGAGGACGACGTGCGTCGCGCGGAGAAGCACCTCGACGACATCACGCACAAGCACGTCGAGCACATCGACGAGATCCTCAAGGTCAAAGAAGCAGAACTGCTCGAGGTCTGATCCTCGTGGGTGACGCCGACTCGGCTCCAGCGCCGGCCTCTCGGGCGGGCCGCAACCTGCCTGCTGCGATCGCCTCCGGCGTCGTGCTGGCGGCCGTCGTCGTCCTGAGCCTGCTGTTCGTGAAGTGGCTGTTCGCGGTCGTCGTCATCGCGACCCTGCTGGTCGCCGTGCACGAACTCGTGGGTGCGTTCCAGGGCGTGGGCATCCGCATCGCACGGACGCCCGTCTACGCGGCCGGTGTGGGAGTGCCTGCCGCCGCATACGTGTGGGGGATGCCGGCGCTGCTTGCGGGCACCGGGCTCGCCGTCCTTGCCGTTCTCATCTGGCGGATCCGTCGCGGGTACGAGGGATACGTCCGCGACGTCACGGCGAGCATGTTCATCATCGCCTACCTGCCGTTCATGGCGGGCTTCCTCATGCTCACGCTTGCAGCCGACGACGGTCCGATGCGGGTCGTCGTCTTCATCCTGCTCACGGTGTGCAACGACATCGGTGGCTACGCCGCGGGAGTGCTGTTCGGCAAGCACCCGATCGCGCCGCAGATCAGTCCGAAGAAGTCCTGGGAGGGGTTCGCCGGCTCGGTGCTGCTGCAGGGCATCGTCGGCGTCGTGAGCTTCGTCTACCTCCTCGACGCGCCTTGGTGGCAGGGGCTCATCGCTGGACTGGTCATGACGGTGACGGCCACCGCGGGCGACTTCGCGGAGAGTGCGATCAAGCGCGACCTCGGGGTCAAGGACATGGGCTCGTTGCTGCCGGGCCACGGCGGCATGATGGACCGTTTCGACTCGCTGATCCCGAACGCGTTCACCTCGTGGGCGCTGTTCACGATCTTCCTCGGCAGCGGAATCGCGTAGGTCGACCCCGGTCATGCCGACTCCTCAGCCAGGCGAGCTCGTCTTCGAGGCACCTCGCCGCGGCAAGCCCCCGATCCACCTCATGGACCTCGACAAGGCGGGCCGCCGTGCGGCCGTCCAAGAGCTGGGATTGGCCGGCTTCCGGGCCGATCAACTGTCGCGGCAGTGGACGACGCGGCTCAGCGACCGACCCGAGGACTGGACCGACATCCCGGCCGCCGACCGGCAGGTGCTCGCCGACGCACTGCTGCCGGCGCTGCTCACTCCCGTCCGCTCGATCGACTGCGACAAGGGGCAGACGGTCAAGACCGTGTGGCGGCTGTTCGACGGTGCGCTCGTCGAGAGCGTGCTGATGCGATACCCGGGCCGCGTGACGATGTGCATCTCGTCGCAGGCCGGCTGCGGCATGAACTGCCCGTTCTGCGCAACCGGGCAGAGCGGGCTCACGCGCAACCTGTCCACGGCCGAGATCGTGGAGCAGGTGATCGCAGGTGCCCGGTCGCTCGCTCGCGACGAAATCGCTGGCGGCCCCGGACGGGTTTCCAACATCGTCTTCATGGGGATGGGCGAGCCGATGGCGAACTACAACGCCGTCATCGAGACGGTCCGCCGGATCAGCGACCCCCAGCCGGAAGGGCTGGGCATCAGCGCCCGCGGCATCACCGTCTCCACCGTTGGCCTCGTTCCGCGGATTCGGCAGCTGGCGGACGAGGGCATCCCCGTCACGTTGGCCATCTCGCTGCACGCACCGGACGACCGACTGCGCGACACCCTTGTGCCCGTGAACACCCGCTGGAAGGTCGCCGAGGTCCTCGATGCCGCCTGGGCGTATGCCGATGCGACCCACCGACGGATCAGCGTCGAGTACGCCCTGATCAAGGACATCAACGACCAGGAGTGGCGCGCGGATCTGCTCGCCGACCTGCTCGTCGGCCATCTTGTCCACGTCAACCTCATCCCGCTCAATCCGACGCCTGGCTCCAAGTGGACAGCCTCGACTCCTGAGCGCGAGCGGGCGTTCGTGCGCGCGCTGGAGCGACGCGGCGTGGCAGTGACCGTGCGCGACACCCGCGGGCGGGAGATCGACGGCGCCTGCGGCCAGTTGGCTGCGTCGACGTAGCACCTGCCTACCGCCCGCATGGCAGACTCCGGGCATGACGATCTCCTCTATGGGGGGCATTCCCGACGCCGACGCCACACCGACCCCGCAGGGCGAGCACATCGGCAAGCGCCAGCTCATCCTCGTGGCACTGCAGACGGTGGCCCGGCTCGGGATCGGCTTCCTGTTCATCTGGTGGGTGATGTCTCTGGCGCCGACGACGGCCGAGGATTCGATTGTCTATCCAGCCATCCTCGCCCTCGTGGGCATCGCCATCTACGTGATCTTCTTCATCCGACAGGTCCGCGGCGTCTACAAGGCGCGCTACCCGACGCTGCGGGCGACTGAGGCACTGATCCTGACCGCTGCCATGTTCCTGGCGATCTTCGCGATGGTCTACGTCATGGTCTCATTGGATACCTCTGGCGCGTTCAGCGAGCCACTCGACTCGTTCTCTGCCTACTACTACTCGCTGACCGTCCTGGCCACGGTCGGGTTCGGTGACATTGCTCCGAACACCGTTCCCGCCCGGTCGGTCACGATGATCCAGATGGCTCTCGACATCGCGTTCATCGCCGTGCTCATCCGAGTGATGGGCGGCGCTGCGAAGAAGGCCCTCCTCATGCGCGCCGAGCAGGACGCCGAGGGCAAGGCATCGGGCGACCAAGTCGGCTGATCATCGAGCGAAGGAGTATCCGTGAGCACGTACGGGCAGATCAGGGACGAGGCCGTCCGCGATCGCGAGGGCTTCTGGCTGCGGGAGAGCGCACGAGTCGACTGGATCCAAGCGCCGACCTCGGCCTTGGACGACTCCGAGGCGCCGATCTACCGCTGGTTCCCGGACGGCGTCCTGAACACGTCTGCCAACGCGCTCGATCGGCACGTCGCAGCGGGTCGTGGAGACCGCGTCGCCATCCATTACGACAGCCCCGTCACGGGAACGCAGCGGTCGATCACCTACGCCGAACTGCTCGACGAAGTCGCCCGCTTTGCCGGTGTCCTGTCGGAGCTCGGGGTGGGCTACGGCGACCGCGTCCTCCTCTACATGCCGATGATCCCCGAGGCCGTCGTGGCCATGCTCGCTACCGCAAGGCTGGGCGCAGTTCACTCGGTGGTGTTCGGGGGCTTCGCGCCTGCCGAGTTGGCCATCCGGATCGACGACGCCTCGCCGACGGTGATCGTCACCGCGAGCTGCGGCATCGAGGCGGCCCGGGTGATCCCCTACAAGCCGCTGCTCGACGAGGCCCTTCGCCTTGCCGTCCACGAGCCGGGCGCCACCGTCGTCCTGCAGCGACCGCAGGAGGCGGCCGTGATGGGCGTCAAGGACGTTGACTGGGTCGAGGCGATGGCCGCTGCCAGCCCACACGCCCCGGTGCCCGTGAAGGCGACGGATCCGCTGTACATCCTCTACACGTCGGGGACCACCGGGAAGCCGAAGGGCGTCGTGCGCGACAACGGCGGTCACGCGGTGGCGATGGCCTGGTCCTTCGAGAACGTCTACGGCATGGGACCGGACGACGTGTGGTGGGCCGCATCGGACGTCGGCTGGGTCGTCGGGCACTCCTACATCGTCTACGCGCCGCTCATCGCCGGGGCCACGTCGATCATGTACGAGGGCAAGCCTGTCGGCACGCCGGATGCCGGGGCATTCTGGCGGGTCATCGCTGACCACAAAGTCAATGCGCTGTTCACCGCGCCCACGGCCATCCGTGCGATCAAGAAGGAGGACCCGGACGCGGCGCTGCTCGCCGAGCATGACGTCTCGTCGCTGCGCTCGCTGTTCCTCGCCGGCGAGCGCCTGGACCCTGACACGTACCACTGGGCCACCGACCGACTCGGTGTGCCGGTGATCGACAACTGGTGGCAGACGGAGACCGGCTGGCCGATCGCCGCGAACCTGCGCGGACTCGAGCCCATGCCGATCAAACCAGGATCGCCAAGCGTTCCGGTGCCGGGCTACGACGTGCGCGTGGTGGACGGCGAGGGCAATGACCTGCCTGCCGGCCAGGACGGTGCGATCGTCATCCGGCTCCCGCTGCCGCCGGGCACCCTGCCCACGCTCTGGGGCGACGACCAGCGCTACATCGACTCGTACCTGAGCGTCTTCGACGGCTGCTACACGACCGGCGACGGCGGCTTCATCGACGAGGACGGCTACATCTACGTCATGGGCCGCACCGACGATGTGATCAACGTGGCCGGACACCGGCTGTCGACCGGCTCCATGGAGGCGGTCGTGGCCGCGCATCCGATGGTGGCCGAGTGTGCGGTCATCGGCGTCCACGACGAGCTGAAGGGCCAGGTGCCACGGGCCTTCGTGGTGCTCAAGTCAGGAGCGGATGCCGACCCCGAGGTGCTCCAGCGGGAGATCGTCGCTGCGGTTCGCGACCAGATCGGCCCGGTGGCCGCGCTCAAGGAGGTCGTCATTGTCCCCGGCCTGCCCAAGACGCGGTCCGGCAAGATCCTGCGCCGCACCATGCGGGGCATCGCGGACGGTCGACCGGAGCCCGTGCCGAGCACGATCGAGGACATCCGCGTCCTCGACGCCATCACGCCGCTGCTGACGTCCTGACGTCCGGCCCGCGGATTGGATACAATCCGCGGGTGCCTGGTGCCCTGGACGGGATCGTCGTCGCGGATTTCTCCCGTGTACTTGCCGGGCCGTACGCGACGATGCTGCTCGGTGACCTGGGTGCGACGGTCGTCAAGGTGGAGCGACCCGGGGTCGGCGACGACACTCGGGCCTGGGGCCCGCCGTTCGCCGCCGACGGCCAATCCACGTACTTCCAGTCGGTCAACCGCAACAAGCTGTCGATCGACCTGGACCTCTCCGATCCCGACGACGCTTCCGTCGCCCGGCGGCTCGCCGCCCGGGCCGACGTCATGGTCGAGAACTACAAGCCCGGTGCCCTTCGGCGTTTCGAACTCGCCTACGAGCAGGTCCGCGAGGCGAACCCCGCGGTGGTGTACTGCTCGATCAGCGGCTTCGGCTCGGGCGAGGGCAAGGACCTGCCCGGCTACGACCTGCTGGTGCAGGCGATGGGCGGGCTGATGAGCATCACCGGAACCTCGGAGCCGACCAAGGCCGGGGTCGCGGTGGTCGACGTCCTGACCGGACTGCATGCGAGCGTTGCGATCCTCGCGGCTCTCCTCCACCGCGATACGACGGGCGAAGGCCAGCGAATCGAGGTGACGCTGCTGGGGGCGCTGCTGTCCTCGCTGGTCAACCAGGCGTCCGGCTTCGTCGGAGCCGGCAGCGTGCCGGCGTTCATGGGCAATGCCCATCCGTCCATCGCACCGTACGAGGTCTTCGCCACGGGGGGCCGGCCGATGATCATCGCCGTCGGCAACGACGGCCAGTTCGTCAAGCTCGCCTCCGTGCTCGGTGCGGAAGGTCTCGCGCAGGACCCGCACTACGCAACGAACGCTGCACGCGTGGCCAACCGCGGTGAGTTGAAGGCGACCCTCGAGGATCTGCTGTCCGCTCATGGAGCCGACGAGTGGCAGGAAACCATCACCGCCGCGGGCGTTCCCTGCGGCCCCATCAACGACATCGCGCAGGGCTTCGCGCTCGCCGAGCGCTTGGGCCTCGAGCCGGTCGTCGATGTCGCCGATGACCGTCGTTCGGCCCCGCAGCCGCAGGTGGCCAACCCGGCCCAGTACTCACGCACGCCGGCGACCTATCGCAGCGCACCGCCGAGCGTGGGGGAGGACCGTGCGGCCGTCCTGACCCTGCTCGACCTCGACGGGCCGACGCGATGACTGACCAACGCCATACCACCGCGCAGGATGCCGTGCTCGCCGCACTGCGGACCGACATCCTCACCGGGGAACTCGTGGCCGGTGACCAGATCGTGCAGCAGACGCTCGCCGAGAGATACGGAGTCAGCCGGGTCCCGGTCCGTGAGGCGCTGAAGATGCTGGAGGCCGAGGGTCAGGTCGCTTATCACCCGCACCGCGGTTACTTCGTTGCCGAACTGAGCGTGCCGGATCTGCTCGAGGTGTACCGGCTCCGTCAACTGCTCGAGGCGGAGGCCATCGAGCGCGGCGTGCCCTGCCTGTCCGACACGGACGTCGACGCGATCGCGGAGATCGCGGAGCAGGTCGATAGGGCGGCCGAGCGGGGAGACGTCATCGCGATGACGGCGGCGAATCGACGTCTGCACTTCGCCATCTTCGATGCTGCGGACCTGCCCCGTCTGACGCGGCTGCTCAACCAGCTGTGGGATGCAACCGACGCCTATCGCGCGCTGTACTTCCAGCAGGCGCCCAACCGGGTTCGGGTGGCCCGCGAGCATGCGCGAATGATCGCGGCTCTGCGCAAGCGGGATGCCTCGGCGCTCGTTCGCCTGCACGATGAGCACCGCAACCACAGCGTCGGAACCGTCCGCTCGATCCTGGAAGGCCGTCCCACCCCAGAATTGGATACAATCCACTAGATTGGATCCAATCCAGCCCGCATGAAGCACGACGACCACTGGAGGACCGCATGGCCCGCACCCCGCAGAGCCCCTTCGGCCTGTTCGCCATCGACCATCTGCTCAGCGAGGAGGAGCGGGCCATCCGGGACGTGGTGAAGGAGTACGTCGACGACAGCATCAAGCCGTTCGTCGCCGACTGGTTCGATGAGGGGCAGATCCCGGCGCGGGAGCTCGCGCAGCAGATGGGGAGCCTCGGCCTGCTCGGCATGCACCTGGAGGGCTACGGCTGTCAGGGCATGTCCGCGGTCGCCTATGGCCTTGCCTGCCTTGAGCTCGAGGCGGGCGACTCAGGAATCCGCTCATTGGTCAGCGTGCAGGGCTCGCTCGCGATGTACGCCATCCACGCCTTCGGGTCCGAGGAGCAGAAGAACGAGTGGCTGCCGAAGATGGCGGCCGGCGAGGGGATCGGCTGCTTCGGTCTGACGGAGGCCGACTTCGGCTCCAACCCCGCAGGGATGCGCACGGCGGCGAAGAAGGACGGCTCGGACTGGGTCCTGAACGGCTCGAAGATGTGGATCACCAACGGCAACGTGGCCGACGTGGCCGTGGTGTGGGCGCGTACGGATGAGGGCATCCGCGGCTTCGTCGTGCCGACCGGCACTCCTGGATTCCAGGCCAACGAGATCCACAAGAAGATGTCGCTGCGTGCCTCGGTCACCAGCGAGCTCGTGCTGACAAACGTGCGACTACCGGACCATGCCGTGCTGCCTGGCGTCGTGGGCCTGCGTGGACCACTGTCCTGCCTTAATGAGGCACGGTTCGGCATCGTGTTCGGCACACTCGGTGCCGCCCGCGACTGCCTCGAGACCGCCATCGCCTACAGCATTGATCGCGAGCAGTTCGACAAGCCGATCGCCGGATACCAACTGACGCAGAAGAAGCTCGCCGACATGGCGCTCGAGCTCGGCAAGGGCATGCTTCTCGCCCTGCACCTTGGCCGGCTCAAGGACGATCACCTCATCAAGCCCGAGCAGGTCAGCCTCGGGAAGCTGAACAACGCGCGGGAGTCCCTGGCCATCGCCCGCGAGTGCCGATCCATCCTCGGGGCCAACGGCATCACCCTCGAGTACCCCGTCATCCGACACATGAACAACCTCGAGTCCGTGCTCACATACGAGGGAACCAATGAGATGCACACACTGGTCGTCGGCGAGGCGCTGACGGGAATGGCGGCTTACCGATGAGCGTTCCGCGGGTCCTGACGTCCGTCGTCAACGGCACTCCAGTCGTAGGCGACTACGCACGTCCTGACATCAACCCGTCGGACCTTGGCGACGTCGTCGCCGAGGCGAGCATCGTCGGCCCTGACGTGGCCGCGGACGCCGTGCATGCAGCGGCTGCGGCCTTCGGTGCATGGTCGCGTACGACACCGTGGCAGCGCGCTGAGGTGCTCGATCGAGCCGGCTCTGAGGTCATTGCTCGCGCTGACGAGCTGGGCGACCTGCTTGCTCGCGAGGAGGGAAAGACCTTCCCCGAAGCGCGGGGCGAGGTCATCCGTGCCGCGCAGATCCTCAAGTACTTCGCGGGCGTAGCCCTTCAGCCGCACGGGCTGGCGCTCGACTCCGTGCGTCCGGGAATCGAGATCACCGTCACCCGCGAGCCGGTCGGCGTCGTCAGCGTGATCACGCCGTGGAACTTCCCGATTGCCATCCCTGCATGGAAGATCGCGCCCGCCCTGGCATTCGGCAACACCGTGGTGTTCAAGCCGGCCGACCTCGTTCCCGCGTCGGCGTGGGAACTTGTCGACATCCTCAATCGCGCAGGGCTGCCCGCCGGCGTCCTGAACCTCGTGCTCGGCCGGGGGTCTCAGGTGGGTCCGGTGCTCACCGGTGATCCGCTGGTGAACGCCGTGACCTTCACCGGATCGGTGAGCACCGGCAAGGGAGTGCTGGCGGAGACGGTCGCCCGCGGCGCCAAGGCGCAACTTGAGCTCGGCGGCAAGAACCCCTTGATCGTCACCGACAACGCGGACCTGGCGGTGGCCGTCGAGGCCGCCGTTCAAGGTGGCTTCGGGTCGACCGGCCAGCGCTGCACGGCCTCGTCGATCCTCGTGGTCACCAACGGGATTCACGACGCCTTCGTGGACGCGATGCAGGCACGCATGGCCCGATGGACGGTGGGCGACGCCCGCGAGGCCGGCATCGAGATGGGGCCGGTCGTCGACGACAGCCAATTGCAGCAGGACCTGCGCTACCTCGACGTCGCCCGCGAGGAAGGTGCCACGGTCGTCGGCGGGGAACTGCTGACTCGTGGACTCTCGGGGCACTACCTCTCGCCAGCTCTCGCCCTGGGCACTCAGGCCACCGACACGATCAACCGCGAGGAGGTCTTCGGTCCGGTCATGTCGGTGATCCGGGCGGCTGACTACGCCGAGGCCCTAGAGCGCGCGAACGCGAGCACCATGAACCTGTCCGCGGGCATCTGCACCACGGACCTCGCGGAGGCGTCGCACTTCCGTCGCAACTCCAAGGCCGGCATGGTCATGGTGAACCTGCCGACGGCCGGTGTCGACTTCCACGTGCCGTTCGGTGGTCGAGGTGAGAGCAGCTATGGTCCGCGCGAGCAGGGGACTGGTGCGGTGGAGTTCTTCACGACGTCGAAGACGGCTTACACGCTTCCCGGAACGCCGTAGTCCCATAGCATCGCAGCGTGACCCCGCCGACGACGAACCCGATCGTCGCGGGCTGACGCTCGTCCGCTAGAGCCGCAGCGGCTTGATCGGGCTGGTGATCAAGGTCGGATCGCTGCGCCAGTCGACCCCCGGCACGTCGATGTAGAGCTCGATCTCGTTGCCGTCGGGATCGGCGATGTAGATGCTGTGCGTGACGGTGTGGTCACTGGCGCCGATGATCGTGACGTTGTTGTCGACCAAGGTCTTCAAGGCATCGCGCAGGTCGTCGTCGCTGTCTCCGATCTTCAGGCCGAAGTGGTACAGGCCCAGCCGTCGGCCAGGTGGCGTGCGGGCCGCATCGGGTCCGACCTCGATCAGCAGGAGTTCGTGGTGCGTGCGTTGCGACGGGGCGCTGAAGCCCATCGCCGGGAAGGGCAGGGCGTCCACGTCGTCGTCAGAGATCGGCTGCCAGCCGAGCACCTCTCGGTAGAAGTGCGCCGACGTCCTGAGGTCGCGCACGTAGAGGACGAGGTGACCGAGTTCCTTGACCTGCATCGAGCCTCCCGGGAGTTCAGGTCGCCAGCGTACTTGGGGGGCTTGGAGGGCCGCCGGCAACTCCGGACGTTCGGGCACATGGCGAGGGCCCCGGCTTGCGCCGGGGCCCCTGGTGGGTGGTGCTACTTGTTGTGGCACATCTCGCATGTGCCACGGTTGTCGATGCGGAGCAGCCGGCTGCTGCCAGCGCCTGCCCCATCCGGATTGAGCACGTTGCCGGACTCGCCGGTCATCGACGCGTTGGAGCCGTGTGAGACATGGCAGGTGATGCAGTTAGGCCCACCGGCCGTGTTGTCACTCGACATATGGCGGAAGCTGAAGGTGGCATCGCCGGATGCGGCATCAGCTGCGCCGCTGCCCGCGAGGTAGCGGGTATGGCAGGTAGAGCACCACTGCGACACGTTGGTGATGTACGCGGTGGAGGCACCGGTGTCGGTCGGGGCGGTCGACCAGTAGTTGGTCGTCGTGTAGACCTTGGCGCCTGTGGAGTCGGCGATGGTGATGCCGGTGGCTCCGGAGCCCGTGGGAATCGGGCGAAGGATGCGGTAGTTGCCGTTGCCGTGCGGGTCGTGGCACGAGGTGCACATCAGGCTCACGTTGGATCCCGTCGCGGCAGTGCCGAGGGCGCCGAGGCCCCAGGCCTTCTGCAGTGAGCCGTCGATGCTGTGCGCCGACGTGCTGGTCGCCGATGCGGCTGCAACGCCGACCGTCTTGTTCGTGAGGTTGACGGTTGCCGAGGCAATGCGAGAGGTCGTGAAGCCGCCTGAGCGCAGGGCGCCGGCGACGGTGGTGCCGCGGACCGTGTTCGGCGCCGCAGCGGTGTTGTTGTAGGCGACGCCGCCCATCACGTCGGTGATGGCTCCGGTGCCCGCTGTGCCGTGGCACGTCGTGCACAAGGAGACCTCGCTGACGAGCAGCAGGTTGGCGGCCTTTGCGGAGTGAGCTCGATGGCAGCCCGCACAGCGGTCCACCGTGGCAGTGCCGGCGGTCGAGACGTGCGGTCCGGCATCGGCACTCGCTGGGGAAGTGGCGAGGAACACGACGCCGACGAACGCGAGTCCAGCACCGGCCGCGATGCCGCCCGCCAGCCTCACCGGTGTAGATGTCCACTTCATGGTGTCGAACCCCCTCTTGCGCGGATCTCGATCTGCGCCTTGCGAACGCCGCGAGATGCCCCAGTTATCGTGCGGTGGCCGCGGTCGCCGGAGGGACTAAGGTCCCGTCTTTCGCGGCCGATGTTCCTGCCTTTCGATCCCCTCATGGGCCGACCCATGAGGTATGAGAACGCGCGCCCCGCATGCGTCAGGTGACGGCGACGCGACCCTGGAAACCACTCGTCGCGCGCCTCGCGGGAAGGACAAGAACCTCCGCCGGATCCTCATCATCATGGTCGAGGCGACAGTGCTTTTGGTCGTGCTCTTCGGTGTCGTCTACTACGTCGGACAGCGCACGAACGCCGGCCCCACGCTGAGCGAGCGCGCCATCTCGTCAGCAGAGGAGAAGGTGCGCACGGATCCCAACAGCCTGGGTGCGCGCCTGGCCCTGGCCCAGGCCTACGGCGATGCGGGACGGCCCGGCGAGGCCCTGACCCAGTACGCCGAGATCACCAAGGCCGATCCGTCCAACCGGGACGCCATGCTCGGAGCAGGATTCATCCTCTACTCCCAGGGAGACCTGCCCAAGGCCTTGGAGCAGTTCCAGTCTGCTGTGAAGGTCTCTGGCGGCGAGGAGTTCTCCGCAGCCGACCCGCAGCTGGAGGAGGCGCTCTACTACGTCGGACGGATCACCCTGGAGAAGGGTGATGCCAAGGGCGCCATCGATCCACTGGAGAAGGCGCTCAAGATCGACAAGACCGACTCCGACGCCTGGTACTACCTCGGCGACGCCCAGGTCCGCAACGGTGACCCTGCGAGGGGCGCACAGGCGTACGCGCAGGCGCTCACCTTCGTCCCCTGGGGCTGGTGCGATCCGTACACCGGACTCGAGGCGGCCTACACCAAGCTGGGCGACAAGGACGGCGTCGCGTACGCAACGGCCATGACCAAGGTGTGTGAGGGCAAGAGCGAGGACGGCGTCGCCAGCCTCAAGGCCCTTCAATCCGGGCCGTACCGAATCCAGGGGCTCCTCGGCCTCGGCCTGGCGGCCGAGAGTTCAGGAGACGTCACGGGTGCGGTCGACTGGTACAGCCAGGTCACCGCGATCGAGCCGAAGAACGTGGCAGCGCTGACCGCCCTCTCCCGGCTCCAGTCGGGTGTGTCGTCCGGCCCCACGAGCACGTCCAGCACATCAGGCACGGCGGCTCCTGCTTCATGACCTAAGCCCCTCAGGTTGGGCCTGCGCCCAGTCGAATACCAAGGGGCAGCGGTTGCGAAGGGGGTCCCAAGGAAGCCGGCGACAGGACGCCGTCGGCAGGAGGCAGAGGACAACGATGAGCGAGCCCGAGGACTGGGTGGACCGGCTCACGCAGGGTGCCGACGTCCCGCAGGCCGTCATCACGGAGGCGGCTGACGCGCCCCGAGTGGACTATGCCGACGTCCCGGTCGACGACGAGTGGGAACTGGACGACGAGGACGACGAGGACGAGCCCAGTCGGCGGCGCCGGCTGCTGTTCATCCTCGCCATCGCCTTTGTCGGAGTGATCCTGGCCGGGGTCGCCGGAGCCTTCTTCTGGTACCTCAACACCGGCAAGCCCGTGTCGATGCTCCCCGTACTCAACCGAACGGCGCCGCCTCACTACCTGTTCTCCATGTACGACCTGGTGCAGCCTCTCGGCGTCGCAGTGGACGATGCGAATGATCGTGTCTACGTCACACAGTCCGGTGGCGACCAGAAGGTCGTGGTCTTCGACCGGGCGGGCAACAAGATCGGCAACCTAGAGGCCCCGAAGGGTACCGGCAAGCTCCATGTGCCGGTCTACGTAGCGGTCGACCCGAAGACGAGCGATGTGTACGTGACGGATCGAGGCACATCGACGGTCTACGTCTACGACAGCACGGGTGGCTACGTGCGCACGATCGTCCCGAAGGGGAGCAACCAGTGGACGCCGCTCGGGATCGGCTTCGACAATGCAGGGCATGTCCTGGTCACCGATGTCAGCGGCGACGTTCACACCCTGCTGGTGATGAACCCTGATGGCACCGTGGTGCAGCGACTCGGAGCCAAGGAGAAGTTCGAATTCCCCAACAGTGTCGTGGGGGACGCCAACGGCGACATCGGTGTGGCCGACTCCAACAACGGCCGGGTCGTCATCTACGACAGCAAGGGTGGGCTGGTGGGGGCCTTGACCCGCGGAGATGCTGACTCACCACTTGGACTTCCGCGCGGACTCGCGGTCGATGACTCGAACCGGATGTACGTGGTCGATGCCTCCAACCACACCGTTCGGGTATACGGGCATCAAGATCCCAGTGAGACCACACCACCGAAGTACCAGTTCTCATTCGGAACTGAAGGCAGCACCGATGGCACCTTCGAGTACCCGAACGGGATTGCAGTCGACACGAAGGGCCGTCTCTACGTGACCGATCGCGAGAACGGCAGATTGCAGGTCTGGAGCTACTGATGAACCGACGGCCGACCGGTCGAGGGAGCGAGGAGCGGCGCGTGGGCACGACGGCCACGTGGCGCTCATTGCTGTTCTCGCTGTGCGCGGTCGTCATCGTCCTGGCGGGCCTGACCACATCGGGCGGCCTGGCAATGGCCGTGGGCGACGGTGGACAGGTGCCGCCGCCCCTGCTTCTCACGCCGGATCTCGTGGCGAGCCCCGCGGTGTCGCCAACGCCCAACCCGGGCGCCTCACCGGCGGACTCGGCACCCGGGTCGCCATCGACTCCGCTGCCCTCGGCAAGCGGATCCGGCTCTGCCAGCACGCAACCGCTGCCAAGCAACTCGCCTATCGCATCGGCGAGTGGCTCAGCAGTCCCAACCTCGTCACCCAGTGATTCGGCTACACCCATTCCCAGTGACTGCGCACCGGCATCGCAGAGTCCCAGTCCCGCTGTTTCGGATCCCACAGGCGTCTGGCCGACAGTGGCCGCGTGCGCGACGCCGACTCCGTCACCGACCGAGGTGGTCTACGAGGTCAGCCCAGCCGTCCAGAAGATCGTGGCGGTGAAGGGCCAGTCGATGACGAGTTCGTCCGTTCTGACGACGAACTTCGCAGCAAGCGCGGATTCGACCGTGACGTTTGCGATCGCCCCTGACGTACCCGCGGGCCTGACCATGGATCCGAGCACCGGAGTCATCTCCGGCACGCCCGAACTCGCGCAGCCTGCAACGGCCTATGTGGTGACTGCCGATGACGGGACGCACCAGGCGATCGCGACCCTGGGCATCACCGTGCTCGACGGTCCGATCATCGAGCCGGCACAGCAGACGGTCCGCGCCGTGATCGGCGAGCCGGTTGAGCCCACGACTGCCTTCACGTGGATCGGCTTTCGTTCGAGCCCCATGTACTTCACCAGGCCGGAACTGCCGGGTGGCCTGACCATCGACTTCCGGACGGGCATCATCTCCGGTCAGCTCTCGGACGCGCCCACGGAAACGTTGTTCACGGTATTCGCGTTCGACGGCGCGACCGCCGCGACCTCCGAGCTCACGATCATCGTGGCGTGCCCGTCGGTCATCTCGGGGGAGAACGTGCTGCCGGATCTATGCCTGCGCCCGATTGGAGACATCGGCACCGGTCGACACGGAGTCGATCCCAACCTGCGCACCGTGAACCGGAGCCTGCGACTCAAGGGCGACGCCGACATCCACGGTCCGTACGGACCCACGACGGGATCGTGCGCATCGTGCCATCGCATCCATGCCGAGACGCGCCCCACGTTCATGGGCAATCAGACAAGCAACCCGCGCCAGATCTCAACACTCTGCTTCACCTGCCACGATGCTTCAGGCACTGGTTCGAAGTACACGGTGCAGGCGGAATACGTCTCTGGCGGTGTCAACGTCGTGAACGCCACGACCCGTCAGTACTACACCCACGACTCGGTGAGCGCCGTGAACACCCGTCATACGACGGCCACGATGGCACCCAGCGGCACTTCGGCACCGGTCGATGAGTTCGCAGGGGTGCTCAACCGCCACTCCGAGTGCACCGACTGCCACAACCCGCACTCGGACTCGGCCACGCCATCCGTGCAGAGTCCGCTCGGTACGCCATGGACGCCGTCGGGTCGAATGACCGGCGTCTCCGCAGTCAAGGTCACGTACAACCCCACGACCCAGGCACCGATCTACCAGTTCCTCGACGGTGTGACGAACAAGGCCACCGCCGAGTACCAGCTGTGCATGAAGTGCCATTCCAGCTACACCACGCTGCCGTCCAACGCCGGTTTCCCGGAGAGTCAGTACCTGCTGGACGCCGCCGTCGAGTTCAACCCCGCCGCCAAGTCGATGCACCCCGTCGAGGCACCGGGCAAGAACCAGACGCCTGCCATGGGACTGAGCCTGAGCGGAGCCTCCACCTACAAACTCTGGGACGGAACGACCGCACAGACCATCCGCTGCACCCAGTGCCATGCCTCCTCGCCGATGGTGCTTGGGCAAGGTGGTGGCCAGACTGCCGCGCCGCACGCCGTGGCCAAGAACACCGTCCCGAACTATGGCGTCCTGACGGCGCCGTACAACCGATCTGACGGCACCGTGACCTTCTCCGAGGCGCAGTACGCACTGTGCTTCACCTGCCACACGAACTCGCCCTTCATCTCCGGGACCGGGACCACCGTGAATGGCGCGAACAGTCCGGCCACGAACTTCAACCGCCATTACGACCACGTGACCAGTTGGCGATTCACGTGCCAGGAGTGTCACTACCGCCCGCATTCGACCGCTCTGCCGGCGACCGGTGGCGGCACGCAGACGCTCGACGGCGGCGGCGGGGTGAACTTCGCGCCCACCGTGACTCCGAATGGCGGGACACTGCGCTACACGCGAACGGTTCCGGCGAACGGCGGCAACATCACCGGTACGTGCACCCTCACCTGTCATGGAATGAACCACAGCGAGAACTACTCGTAGGCGTCAGTGCCCGATCTTGCGGGCGAACAACGCTGCCCTACGTGACGGCTTGCCGGTGCGCGCCTCGACGTTGTCGGCGCTGGTCATCACGCGCAAGCCGACATTCGCTCCCACCCAGCGCAGCGGCTCGGGCTCCCACTTCTTGGATTGGTGACCGACCCACGGCAGCGATACGAGATCGGTCTCCCGCTGCAGGATGAGGTCGGCAAGCGTTCGCCCGCCCAGGTTCGAGGTGCCGACGCCGTCGCCGACGTAGCCGCCGGACCATGCCAGCCCCGTCGCGCGATCAAGGCCGCAGGATGCCCACCAGTCGCGCGGAACACCCAGTGGCCCGCCCCAGGTATGGGTGACGGCAGCGCCGGCGACGGCGGGAAACAGATCGGTGAGGACCTCCCACAGGGCGGCGTGCACAGCGGGGTTGCGGTCCTGCTCGGGGGTGATCTTCGATCCGAAGAAGTACGGCGCCCCGCGACCGCCGAACGCGATCCGTCCGTCGGCGGTCCGCTGGCCGTAGATGATCAGGTGCCGGCCGTCGGCGAAGGTGGGCCGACCCTCGAGTCCGATCTTCGCCCACGTCTCGGCGGGCAGCGGCTCGGTGGCCAGCATCAATGAGTACACCGGGGCGAGAGTGCGCGTGTGTCCCTTGATCGTCCGGGTGTAGCCCTCGGTCGCGCGTACGACGTACTCGGCGCGCACGCTGCCCTGGGGGCTACGCACGATGCCCGGCTCGATCGACTCCGCGCGGGTGCCCTCATGCAGCGTCACGCCGAGTCCGACGACCGTCCTTGCCAGGCTGCGTACCAGTCGAGCGGGGTTGATGGCTGCGCAGTGCGGGTTGAACGTCGCACCGAGGACGTCTGTGGCGTTGGCGTGACGAGTTGCCTCGTCCTTGTCGAGGAGCCGGAGGTCGTCGTCGCCGAAGCCCCAGGAGCGGAGCTCCTTGACCTCGGCCTGCGCCTCCTGCCACTGCAGCGGCGATCGGGCGAGGACGACCGTGCCGGCCTTCTCCCATTCGATGTTCCAGTCCTCTTCGTGCGCCACGCGCCCGATCTCGTCGACGGTCTGGTTCATTGCACGCTTCATGCGAACTGCAGCGTCGCGGGATGACGCACGAGCGAGGGCAGCAAGGCTTGCCGGGAAGAGCGCCGACGCCCATCCGCCATTGCGGCCGCTCGCCCCGAACCCGGCGACCTCGGCCTCGAGCACCGTGATGCGCAGGGACGGATCGGCCTTGATCAGGTAGTAGGCGGTCCACAGCCCGGTGTACCCGCCGCCGACGATGACGACATCGGCCGTGGCATCGCCGCTGAGCGGTGCACCGAGGGGCTGCTGAAGTTCGTTCGGAAGCGTGTCCCACCACAGGGACAACGTCCGCAGATCGGTGCTCACGAGCGGCTCCATTCGTTGATGTACGCCGGCACAGGTGTATCGGGGAGGGCCTCGTCGCTGAGGATCGGCGTGCCGAACGACTCGTACATGGGGACGGTCCCGGCCCACACCCGCGAGTAGACCGGGTCGGTGATGTCCTCGGGCACATCCTCGGGGCCACCCGTCCGGATCTTCACCGAGCACTCGTCGAGACTCAGCGCAAGCGTCAGCGTCGCCGCACGCTCCTTGGCATTCGGCTGGCGGCACTCCGTCCAGCGTCCTGGCAGGAGATGCTCGGTGATGACCCGCAACGCATCGAGCTCGTCGTCACCGTCGAGGCGCCGCGCGACGCCGAGCACCATCACGCTGCGGTAGTTCATGCTCGACTCGAACGCGCTGCGTGCCAGCACCAGCCCGTCGAGCAGTGTGACGGTCAGGCACGTGGGCTGGCCTTCTGCCAAGGACCGGAAGAGCCTCGACCCGGTCGAGCCGTGGAACACGACCTCGTTGGCGCGACGGGCAAAGGCGACGGGGATGACGTACGGCTGCCCGTCCGCGTCGTGCACGGCAACGTGCGCGACCAAGCCGGCATCGAGCACGTCGTGCAGAGCGCCTACCTCGGTTACCGTGCGCTCGGGAATACGACGCACCCGGGTCCGCTGGGTGGACCCGGGTGCAATCGGCTGGCTGTTGGTCACAGAAGGGCCCAGGCCTCCGTCAGGACGGAGCGCAGGATCTGCTCGATCTCGTCGAACTCCGGCTGGCCGATGATCAGCGGTGGGGCCAGTTGCACGACCGGGTCGCCGCGATCGTCAGCGCGGCAGTACAGACCGGCATCGAAGAGGGCCTTCGACAAGAACCCGCGGAGCACTCGCTCGCACTCGTCGTCGTTCAATGTCTCACGAGTGACCTTGTCGCGGACGAGCTCGATGCCGTAGAAGTAGCCGGCGCCGCGGATGTCGCCCACGATAGGCAGGTCCGCGAGCTTCTCCAGCGTCTGGCGGAACCGCGGCTCATTGTCGCGGACGTGCTGCAGGATGCCCTCGTCCTCGAAGATTCGCAGGTTCTCCAGGGCGGCGGCCGCGGCCACCGGGTGGCCGCCCCAGGTGAAGCCATGGAGGAACGTGTTGCGATCGTGCTTGAACGGCTCGAAGAGCCGGTCACTGGCGATCATGGCGCCCATGGGCGCGTAGCCGGAGGTCATCCCCTTGGCGCACGTGATGATGTCGGGCGTCACGCCGAACCGGCTCATCGCGAACATCTCACCGATGCGGCCGAAGGCGCAGATGGTCTCGTCGGCGACCATGATGACGTCGTACTCGTCACAGATCTCCCGAACGCGTTCGAGGTATCCGGGCGGCGGCGGGAAGCAGCCGCCCGAGTTCTGCACCGGCTCGAGGAAGACGGCGGCGACGCTGTCGGGACCCTCGAACTCGATCGCCTCGGCGATGCGCTCGGCTGCCCACAGGCCGAAGGCCTTCTCGTCGTGGCGGAACTCCTCGGGAGCCCGGTAGAAGTTGGTGTTGGGCACCTTGATCGCACCGGGCACCAACGGCTCGAAGGCCACCTTCGCCTCGGGGATGCCGGTGATGGACAGCGCGCCTTGCGGTGTGCCGTGATAGGCGATGGCCCGGCTGATGACCTTGGTCTTGCTCGGCTTCCCCGTGATCTTGAAGAACTGCTTGGCGAGCTTCCACGCCGTCTCGACTGCCTCGCCGCCGCCGGTGGTGAAGAAGACCCGGTTGAGGTCACCGGGGGCGTAGCTCGCGAGCTTCTCGGCAAGCTCGATCGCGCGCGGGTGCGCGTAGGACCAGATGGGGAAGAAGGCGAGCTCGGAGGCCTGCTTGGCCATCGCGTCACCGATCTCGGTGCGGCCGTGTCCGAGCTGGTTGGTGAATAGGCCAGCGAGCCCGTCGAGGTAGCGGTTGCCCTGGTCGTCCCAGATGTAGGCGCCCTCACCGCGCACGATGACAGGGACGTGGCCGCTGCCGTCGTAGTAGTGGGAGTGGCGGGTGAACGCCATCCACAGGTGGTCGCGGGCCTTGTCGGCCATGAAGTCGGTGCCAGGCTCGGTGATGGGCTGCGGCGTGCTTGTCATCGTGTACCCCAGGTGTAGATCTGCTTGCGCAGTTTCAGATAGACGTACGTCTCGGTTGAGCGCACTCCGGGGATGGCCCGGATCTTGCGGTTGATGACCTCGAGCAGGTGGTCGTCATCCTCGGCGACGACCTCCGCGAGGATGTCGAAGCTGCCGGCGGTCACGACGAGGTAGTCGACCTCGGGCATGACTTCCAGGTCGTCGGCGACGACTTCGGCGTCACCGTCAACACGTATCCCGATCATCGCCGCTCGCGCGAATCCGACCTGCATCGGATCAGTGACGGCCACGATCTGCATCACGCCCGACTCGTGCAGGCGCTGCACCCGCTGCCGGACGGCGGCCTCGGACAGGCCCACCGCCTTGCCGATGGCCGCATAGGGTCGGCGCCCGTCCTGCTGCAACTGTTCGATGATCGCCTTGGAGACATCGTCCAGGGGGGTGCTCGGAACCCGGTCGCGTGGCGGCATGACGGACATAATGGGCTACCTGCACCAGTCATGGCAAGCGATTCCGCGGTATCTTACCCAAATCTCAACGGATTTCGTGTCCGGGATCCAGATTCGAGGCACAATCCGTCGCTCTCACCGAGTCGAGCATTTCGTGCGCCGGCCTTGGGGCGGCGGGGTGGTGGTGGGGGGATTGTCGGCTCGCGCGCCTAGCCTTACGCCGTGCCCGACCGCTACGGATCCGATGTGCTGTCCTCCGACCCGCACCCCAGGCGCAGCGTGCCCTCCGTCGACGCGGAGTTCGGCCTGGTCGTCGAGTGCGCGTCGACGGGCTGGTGCGGCGCGGTCGTGGGCTGGGACAAGGGCGCGAGCGGCCTGGCCGTAGTTCTCGAGGACAGGCACGGCGACCGGCGGCCGTTCGCCGTGCTGCCCGCGGCATTCCTCCTCGACGGCATACCGGTGACCCTCGTCCGGCCGGCTGGATCGCCACTGGTGACCCGTCCTGCCCGCACCGCCTCCGGCTCGGTGGCCGCACCCTCGCAGCGGGCCCGCGTGGCCAAAGGCTCGCGCATCTGGGTCGAAGGCACTCAGGACGCGGAGCTCGTCGAGAAGGTGTGGGGCGCCGACCTGCGCAACGAGGCGATCGTCGTTGAACAGCTCGGTGGCATCGATGAGCTGGTCGATCGGCTCGGGGAGTTCCAACCCGATGCCGGACACCGCGTGGGTGTGCTCGTGGATCACCTCGTGCCCGGGTCGAAGGAGACCCGGATCGCCGAGGCAGTCATGACGGGCTTCGGCGGTGACGTCCTCGTCCTTGGGCATCCCTACATTGATGTCTGGCAGGCGGTCCGGCCGTCGGTCATCGGGCTGCGGGAGTGGCCCGTCATTCCGAAGGGTCAGCCTTGGAAGGAGGGGGTCTGTGCCGAGCTGGGGTGGCCCGCCGAAACCGGGCGCGCATGGCGACGGATCCTCGGCAAGGTCACCACGTACACCGACCTCGAGACCAGTCTCATCGGCCGGGTCGAGGAGTTGATCGACTTCGTCACCGCCCCCTGATGCCGAGCCAGCGGAAAGGGCGGGCATGCCGAAGGGGCGCAGGCATCGCGCCCACGCCCCTTCGACGGGTACTGCTAGTTGCCACCCTCGTTCAAGGTGACGGCGATCGGTGCGAACGCATCACCGGTCGTGTTCAGCCCGGCAGCCGTGAGCGCCGTGTTCGCCGCGACTGCGTACTTGTCGGTGAACGCCTCGGCGTCCGGCTCCTTGGTGATGACCGTGGAACCCTCGAGGTTCTTGGTGTTCATGGCGATCGTCACGGTCTGGGTGTACTTGGCCGGGTCGATCACGCCAACGCCCAGCGGTGACGGCCAGATCAGCTTGTTGATCTCGTTCATCATCCACAGTTGGTGGCTGGCGCCGAGCTTCGAACCATTCGTCGTCACGATGTCGGCGCACTCCTGCGCGTTGTCGCGGCAGTAGATCCAGCCCTGGAGCGATGCCTGCACGAACTTCTGGGTGAGGTCCTGGTACGCAGTATCGCTGCCGAGCTTGTCCTGGTTGGCCCAGATGGCGTCCTGGAGCATGCCCACGCCCTCGGTCTCGTAACTGATGGCGGTGAAGTCCTCCGGCTGGTAGAGCTTGCCGGTGGCGGGGTTCTTGGTCTCGAGCAGCTGCGCGTACTCGTTGTAGGTCATGGCCTCAGCAGCATCGATCTCCTTGCTGAGCAGGCCCTTCATGTCGAACTGCTGCTGCACGAGTTCAACGTCGGCCGCAGGATCGAGACCAGCCTTGGTGACCGCCGCGAAGACCTCGAACTCGTTGCCGAAGCCCCAGTTGCCGATCTTCTTGCCCTTGAAGTCTGCGGGGGTCTTGATGTTCGAGTCGGCCCACGAGACCTGGAGCGTGCCGGACTTCTGGAAGACCTGTGCGACGTTGGTGATCAGGGCACCCTGCTCGCGAGAGGCGAGGGCCTTGGGCACCCAGGCGATCGCGAAGTCAGCGCCACCTTGTGCCAGGACGGTCTGCGGGACGATGTCGACGCCGCCCTCGAGGATGGTCACGTCGAGGCACTGGTCCTTGTAGAAGCCCTTGTCCTTCGCCGCGTAGTAGCCCGCGAACTGGGCCTGGGCGAACCACTGCAACTGGAGCTTGACCGGTGCCGGAGTGGTGCACGCTGCCGCTGCAGCTGAGGAGGCCGGGGCCGCTGCCGACGAGGCTGGGGCCGCTGCCGACGAGGCCGGGGCCGCCGCTGACGACGCTGCCGCTGCGGCAGACGTCGACTCGGACGAACTGGTGCTGCTGCCGCAAGCGGCGAGCGTGAGAGCACCGACGACGGCGACGCCCGTGAGGGCGGCCCATCGACTGCGCGCGATCTGTCGCATTCTTCCTCCTATTGATGGTTGTCAGGCCGATCGAGCTCGGCCCGTCCAGGGTGCCGCCCATCGCTCAACGGCGAGGACTGCCAAGTAGAACAGCAGCCCGACGATGATCGATGCGACGACGTACGCCCACGCTCGGCCGTAGGCGGTGTTGGCAGCAGAAGAAGCGATCCTGCTGCCAAGTCCGAGTTGCGGTCCGCCGAAGTACTCCGAGACCAAGGCGGCGATGACGGCAAGGGGGGCCGCGATCTTCATGGCGGTGAAGAAGAAGGGGATGGCGTTCGGGATGCGGAGGAGTCGCAGCACCGTGCGCGGCTGGGCGTTCATCGAGCGCATGAGTTCGAGCTGCACGGGCTGCACTTGCACGAGGCCGCGGGTGACGTTCACGAACACCGGGAAGAACACGATGATCATCGTGACGAGCACGCGGGGCGTGCGACTGGTGATGTTGAACATGTTGTTGAGGATCGGCGTCAGCGCCACGATCGGCACCGCCGCCAGGCCAGCCGCCAACGGCGTGAAGAGGTGGTTGACGACGATGAACCGCTGGGCCAGCAGCGCCAGGAGAAGGCCGACGACGGTGCCGAAGAACAGGCCGAGCAATGCCGTCGTCGCCGTGTAGATCGACGTGGACAGCATCAGGTTCAGGCTGCCGAAGAAGTTGGAGAAGATCAGGCTCGGAGCGGGCAGGAGATACGGCTTGATGTCCTTCAGGACGACGAAGAGCTGCCAGATACCGAGGAAGATGACCGCGATCAGGATCGGCGGCCAGATTGCGCGGAGTCGGTGGCTCATCTAGACCTCGCCCACCCGGGCGGGGATCCCGCCGCCGGACGTGCGGCCCCGCAGCGCCTCGCGGACTGCCGTCACGCCGGCGAAGAAGACCTCGGCCTCGCGGGTGTCCTCGTTGCGGTCGCCGAGGTTGATCGGCACGACATCAGTGATCCGACCCGGGCGCGGCGACATGACGACGACACGGTCGGAGAGGTACACGGCCTCGGGGATGGAGTGTGTGACGAAGATGATGCTCTTGCCGGTCTCCTTGCGGATGCGCAGCAGTTCGTTCTGCATGCGCTCGCGGGTCATCTCGTCGAGTGCACCGAACGGCTCGTCCATGAGCAGGAGCGGGGGATCGACGGCCAGGGAGCGGGCGATCGCGACGCGCTGCTGCATGCCGCCGGACAGCTCCCACGGGCGATGATCGGCGAAGTCGGCGAGCTGAACCATCTCCAGCAGTTCCATGGCACGGGCTGTGCGCTTGGCCTTATCCCAGCCCTGCAGTTCCAGCGGGAGCTCGACGTTGCGGCGAACCGTCCGCCAGTCGAAGAGCGCGGCCTGCTGGAAGGCCATGCCGTACTTCTGCTGCTGGCGTGCGTCTCCCGCCGACAGGCCGGCGACCTTGATCTCGCCGCGAGTGGCGTGCGTGAGGTCGGCGATGCACCGAAGCAAGGTGCTCTTGCCGCATCCGGAAGGGCCGATGAGGGAGATGAACTCGCCTTCGCCCACCTCGACGCTCACGTCCTGCAGGGCCGTCACCTCGTTCGGGAGACCCTCGTTGAAGATCTTCCATACGCCGCTGGCATGGACGGCCGGGTGGCTGGACGGTGCGGGGGCGGTCATGCCTGTCCTTCCTTGGGGAGGTTGCGAGTCAGGTAGACGTCGAGCATGGTGACGAGGCCGGCGGCGAGCAGTCCGAGCACGATCGCGCCGAAGACAGCGACGTAGACCTTTGCTGGCTGGCTGGTGGCCTCTCTCGCGTACTCCACGATCAGTCGGCCGATGCCCCCGCGCACGCCGGTGGAGATCTCGGCGACGACCGTGCCGACGACGGCTGCCGCGGCTGAGACCTTCATCGCCGGGATCAGGTACGGGATGGAAGCGGGGAAACGGAGCTTCCACAGCGTCTGTCGCGGCGTGGCCGCGTAGGACCGCATCAGCTCGAGCGCGGTCGCCGTGGGCGCCTTCAGCCCGCGAAGTGCGCCGACGCTGAGGGGGAAGAACGCGAGGTAGGCAGCGATGAACATCACTGACTGCGTAGTGCCCCATTGGAAGGACCCGACCGAGATGCGGTTGCCGAGGCCGGTGATCAGCGGAGCGAGTGCGATGAGGGGGACCGTCTGCGACGCGATGACGAACGGCAGCAGGCCTCGCTCCATGAACGCGAAGCGCTGCATGACGATGGCCAGCAGCAGGCCGACGGAGACGCCGATCACGAAGCCGCCCATCGCCACGAGCAGCGAGTACAAGGTCGCGGCCATGACCGCCTGGAAGACGGTGGTCTGTGAGCCACGCACCTCCGGCTGGCCGAACCCCTGGAACATCGTCCACACGTGCGGCATGGCCGCGTCGCTGGAGTCGAAGGGAAGCGTCATGACCGAGCCCAGCCACTTCACCAGCTCCCACATCAGCATCGTCAGCGCGATACCGCCGAGCGCCCACAGGAACGAGATCGCACCGCGTCGTACGCGTCGGCCCACGGTGCCGGTGCGCGCGGGGCGCTTTCCGGCTGCCGGGGCATCGACTGCGACCGCCACCTGTGAAGACTCGATCACCTAGGTTTCGCTCCCGTTAACTCGATGATTCGCGTGTGTCAGACCCGTGCCTTCAGGTGCTCCTGAACGGCGGGTATGACCTTTTCGCCGTACTCCGCCAGTGTGTGGTCCTTGTCGTCATGCTGAAGGTAGACGGCGAACTGGTTGACGCCTAGGGACTTCAGTTCCTCGATCCGCCGCACGTGCTCTTCCACCGGCCCGATGATGCAGAAGCGGTCGACGATGTCGTCGGGGACGAAGTCGGTGTGGGTGTTCCCTGCCTGGCCGTGCTCGTTGTAGTCGTAGCCCTGACGGTTCTTGATGTATTCGGTCAGGGCCTGCGGCACTGCGCCGCCGTTCTCGCCGTACCGGGCGACGATGTCAGCGACATGGTTGCCCACCATGCCGCCGAACCACCGGAGCTGGTCGCGCGCCCGGGCATGGGCTTCCTCAGACCCGTCAGTGACATAGGCGGGTGCTGCCACACAGATGTAGACGTCGTCGGGGTTGCGGCCCGCGGCCGCGGCAGCGTCCTTGACCGCCTTGATCGTCCACTCCGCGATGGAGGGGTCGGCCAACTGGAGGATGAAGCCGTCGCCGACCTCGCCGGCCAGGGCGAGGACCTTCGGGCCGTAGGCCGCCACCCAGATGTCGGTGCGGCTGCGACCGGCCCACGGCAGCCGGATGTGGTTGCCGTTGTACTCGATCGCCTCGCCGTTGACCAGGCCCTTGATCTGGATGACGGCTTCGCGAAGCTCGGCAACGCTCACCGGCTTGCCGTTGGTGACGCGAACGGCGGAGTCACCGCGGCCGATGCCGATGACGGTGCGGTTGCCGTACATCTCATTCAGTGTTGCGAACACCGATGCGGTGACGGTGATGTCGCGCGTGGCCGGGTTCGTGACCATCGGCCCCACGATGACATTGCGCGTCTCGTCGAGGATCCTGCTGTAGAGGACGTACGGCTCCTCCCACAGGATGTGGGAGTCGAACGTCCACACGTAGGAGAAGCCGTAGGTCTCGGCCCGCTTCGCCAGGTCGATCACGCGAGCTGCCGGGGGAGTGCACTGCAGGACGACGCCGATGTCCA
Organism: Actinomycetes bacterium; assembly: GCA_037130755.1. GTDB lineage: Bacteria > Actinomycetota > Actinomycetes > S36-B12 > S36-B12 > UBA10649. Next base: position 32,450 of record JBAXSI010000009.1, on the reverse strand, counting down.
TCGAAGGCCTTTCGTTCGTAGGTCTGCGGCTAGCGCGTACGGGGGAATCCGAGGTCGACGGTCGAGGTGGCCGGGTCGGGCCAGCGCGACGTCACTGTCTTGGTGCGCGTGTAGAACTCCACGCCGGCGGGGCCGTAGATGTTGGAGTCGCCGAAGATCGACGCCTTCCAGCCACCGAAGCTGTAGTACGCGACCGGCACGGGGATGGGGACGTTGATGCCGACCATCCCGACCTTGATGTCGTACTGGAACTGCTTCGCTGCGCCACCGTCGCGGGTGAAGATCGCTGTGCCATTCCCGTACGGGTGGCGGTTGATGAGGTCGACGGCTTCGTCATAGGTGTCGACCCGCACCACCGAGAGGACCGGGCCGAAGATCTCGTCGTCGTAAGACTTCATGCCGGGCTTGACGTTGTCGATGAGCGAGACGCCGAGGAAGAAGCCGTCGGCGGGTAGGTCGGCGTCGCGTCCGTCGACGACAAGCGTTGCTCCCTCGGCCGGCGCACCGGCGAGGTACGAGGCCACCTTGTCGCGGTGCTCGCGCGTGATGAGCGGGCCCATCTCGGCATCCGGGTCGGTGCCCGGGCCCACCTTCAGTTTGGGCAGCCGCTCCGTGACCGCGTCGATCAGCTTGTCGCCCACGCCGCCGACCGCCACGACAACGGAGATGGCCATGCACCGCTCGCCGGCCGAGCCGTAGGCCGCGCTCACGGCGGCGTCGGCGGCCATGTTGATGTCCGCATCGGGCAGGACGACCATGTGGTTCTTGGCTCCGCCGAGCGCCTGGACTCGCTTGCCGTTGGCGGTGCCGGTCGAGTAGATGTACTGCGCGATCGGCGTGGAGCCTACGAAGCTGACGGCCTCGATGTCTGGGTGGTCGAGAATCCGGTCCACTGCCGTCTTGTCGCCCTGCACGACGTTGAAGACGCCGTCGGGCAGTCCGGCCTGCTTGAGCAGATCCGCAAGGAGCAGTGCGACCGAGGGGTCCTTCTCGCTGGGCTTGAGAATGAAGGTGTTGCCCGTGGCGATCGCGTTGGCGAACATCCACATGGGCACCATGGCCGGGAAGTTGAACGGCGTGATGCCGGCGACCACGCCGAGCGGCTGCTTGATCGAGTAGACGTCGACGCCGCCTGATACTCCCTCGGAGTAACCGCCCTTCATCAGCGCCGGGATGCCGCACGCGAACTCGATGTTCTCGATGCCACGCGCGAGTTCGCCGGCGGCGTCGCTGGGGACCTTGCCGTGCTCTGAAGAGACGAGCACGGCGATCTCGTCGCGGTGCGTGACCACGAGGTCGCGGAACCGGAACATGACCTCGGACCGCTTCGAGAGCGACGCGTTGCGCCACGAAGGGAAGGTGGCCTTGGCTACCGCAACGGCCGCGTCGACCTCCTCGATCGAGGCAAGACCGACCGCGGCCTGCTGCTGCCCGGTGGCGGGGTTGTAGACCGGTCCGGTGCGTCCGGAGGTCGATGGGACGAGTGCTCCGTTGATCCAGTGGTCGATCGTGCGCACGAGTGCTCCTCCGTGGTGGATTGGCGACGCCGGGCCCACTCGAACCGGGCCCGGCGCCATCCGGGTCAGATCAGGTACTGCGACAGGCCGCGCTTGAGGTAGCGGCCGTGACCCTTCACGCCGTGGTACTCGTTGTCCTCGACGAGCACCTGGCCGCGGGAGATGACGGTGTCGACGTGCCCGTCGATCTCGAAGCCCTCCCAGGCAGAGTGGTCCATGTTCATGTGATGCGTCTTGTGGAGCCCGATCTCCGTGCGGCCAGAGGGGTCGTAGACGACCACGTCGGCGTCGAATCCGGGCAGCACGTCGCCCTTGCGGCCGTACAGCCCGAACATGCGGGCCGGCGTCGTCGAGCACAACTCGACCCAGCGCTCCAGGCTGATCTTGCCGTCGACCACGCCCTGGTAGATCAGGTCCATGCGATGCTCGACCGACCCGATCCCATTGGGGATCTTGGAGAAGTTGCCGAGCCCGAGTTCCTTCTGCTCCTTGAAGCAGAACGGGCAGTGGTCGGTCGACACGATCGACAAGTCGTTAGTGCGCAGGTAACGCCACAGTTCGTCCTGATGATGCTCGGCCTTCGCACGAAGCGGTGTGGAGCAGACCCACTTGGCGCCCTCGAAACCAGGCGCGCCCAACTGCTCCTCGAGTGAGAGGTACAGGTACTGCGGGCAGGTCTCGCCGAAGACGTTCCAGCCCTCGTCCTTGTTCGCCTGCAGCACGGCGACCGCCTGCTTCGCGGACATGTGCACGACGTACAGGGGCGCGCCCGTGAGCCGCGCGAGCATGATCGCGCGGTTCGTCGCCTCGGCCTCGGTCTCCCAGGGCCGGGTCAGGCCGTGGTAGATCGGGTCGGTGTTGCCTGCGGCCAGCGCCTGCGCGACCAGGACGTCGATCGCGATGCCGTTCTCGGCGTGCATCATGATCATGGATCCGTTGGACGCGGCCGTCTGCATCGCCTTGAGGATCTGTCCGTCGTCGCTGTAGAAGACGCCCGGGTACGCCATGAAGAGCTTGAAGCTCGTGATGCCCTCGTCGACGAGTTCGTCCATCGCCTTGAGTGAGTCGTCGTCGACGCCACCGATGATCTGGTGGAAGCCGTAGTCGATGTGGCAGTTGCCGTCTGCCTTCGTGTGCCAGGCGGCCAGGCCGTCCTGGACGCGGGTGCCCTGTGCCTGCACGGCGAAGTCGATGATCGTCGTGGTGCCGCCCCACGCGGCTGCCCGCGTGCCCGTCTCGAACGTGTCCGACGCGAAGGTGCCGCCGAAGGGCAGTTCCATGTGGGTGTGAGCGTCGATGCCGCCGGGGATGACGTACTTGCCTGACGCGTCGATCACCTTCTCCGCCGAGGCGGCGAGGTCGGCGCCCAGTGAGGTGTCGCCGGGCGCGATGACCGCGGCGATCTTCTCCCCGTCGATGAGAACGTCGGCCTGGTTGATCCCCTGTGCGGAGACGACGCTGCCGTTCCTGATCAGGATGGTCATGACTGATCCCTTCGCTACGGGCGGACGAGGTCGTCGTAGGCGTCCGGACGGCGGTCGCGGTAGAACTGCCAGCGATTGCGAACCTCGCTCAGGAGGTCCATGTCAAGATCGCGGACGATGAGCTCGGGCTGGTAGGGATCGCCCTTCTCGCCGACGTAGTTGCCCTCGGGGTCGATGAAGTAGGACTGGCCGTAGAAGTCGTCGTCGCCGAGGTCCTCGATGCCGACGCGATTGATGGCGCCGACGTAATACTCGTTGGCGACGGCGGCCGCCGGCTGCTCGATGCTCCACAGGTACTGCGACAGCCCGCGCGAGGTCGCCGACGGATTGAAGACGATCTGCGCGCCGTTGAGGCCCAGCGCTCGCCAGCCCTCGGGGAAGTGGCGGTCGTAGCAGATGTAGACGCCGATCTTGCCGACGGCGGTGTCGAACACCGGGTAGCCGCCGTTGCCGGGACGGAAGTAGAACTTCTCCCAGAAGCCCTTGACGTGCGGGATGTGCTGCTTGCGGTACTTGCCGAGGTAGGTGCCGTCGGCATCCACGACAGCCGCCGTGTTGTAGAGCACGCCCGGCTGCTCCTGCTCGTACATCGGCAGGATCATGACCACGCCCAGCTCCTTGGCGATCGCCTGAAAGCGCTCGGTGGTCGGGCCGGGGATGGACTCGGCGTACTCGTAGTACTGCTTGTCCTGCACCTGGCAGAAGTAGGGCCCGTAGAAGAGCTCCTGAAAACAGATGACCTGCGCACCCTGCGCGGCCGCGTCACGCGCGTACTGCTCGTGCGCCAGGATCATCGACTCCTTGTCACCGGTCCAGTTGGTCTGCACCAGGGCCGCGCGAACGACGGTCATGCGTTCCTCCTTCTCGCCGCGGGCCGAGCTCGCGCGCGGCGGGGTAGACGACGGTTTCTGTGATTCTGGACCTTAGACACTTTCCGATGTGTTACAACGACGTTTCTACAAAAAACCCCTCAGGATGCCGTCCTGGCAGGCGAGGGCTCAGGTCACAGGCGGGAGGGCAGCATGCCGCTGAGCATCGTGCCCGACGACGCGACCACTGATCCCATGATCGAACTGGTGGCCGGGTCGGTGCTCGATCGCAGTCCCAAGGGGATCGCGGCGGCAGTTCACCGACTCATCCGGGCGGGCAAACTGAAGACGGGGGACCGGCTGCCCACGGTGCGCGACCTGGCCAAGGAGCTCCGGGTCAGCCCGGCGACCGTCAGCGAGGCGTGGCAGGCGCTGGGCGCGGTCGGCGCCATCAGGGCCCGAGGCCGCGCGGGTACCTTCGTGCAGGACACGGTCGAGCCGACGCGGCCGACCCGGTACCTGGGCATCGGCGGCGCCCCTCTGGCCGAAGGCATCAACCTGTCCACCGGCACGCCCGATCCGGCCCTGCTGCCGCCCCTGCGCGAGGCATTGGAGCGCGTCCTCGAGCGCTCCCGCTCGTGGACGACCAGCTATCTCGACGATCCCGTCCTGCCAGAGCTCGACGCCCTCCTGCGAGCCAGCTGGCCGTTCGAGCCCGCTCGGCTGACCGTCGTCGATGGTGCGCTCGACGGGCTGTCCCGCGTCGTCGACCAGGTCGTGCGACTCGGGGATCGGGTCGCCATGGAGAACCCGGGCTTCCCGCCATTGATCGACCTGCTCGAGCGCAGCGGCGCGGAGATACTGCCCGTCGAGCTCGACGATGAGGGCATCACGCCTTCGTCGCTCGCTGCGGCCCTCGAGGACGAGCCCGTGGCGCTGTTCGTCCAGCCCCGCGCCCAGAACCCCACCGGCGTGAGCATGAGCATGCTGCGCAGTGCCTCGCTGGCCGAGCTGCTCGCGCCGCATCGCACGCTGATCGTCGAGGACGACCACTCCGGCGACATCGCGACCGGGCAGGACGTGAGCCTGGGCCGGCACCTGCCCGAGCGGACGGTCCATATCCGCAGCTACTCCAAGTCGCACGGCCCGGACCTGCGGATTGCCGCGGTCGGCGGCTCCGCGGATGTCATCGACCCGCTGGTGTCGCGGCGCATGCTCGGGCCGGGATGGACAAGTCGGCTGCTCCAGGCGGTGCTCGTGGAACTCCTGACGGACCCGGCGGCGATCGCGGCTGTGACGCGAGCCCGCTCGACGTACGCGATGCGCAGCCTCGCGGTCCGGGCCGGGCTGGCGGGAGAGGGCGTCACGAGCACCACGGGCGACGGCATCAACGCGTGGGTGCAGGTCGCCGACGAGCGGGCCGCCCTCATCGCGTTGGCGGCCATGGGTGTCCGGGTCTCGCCGGGGGCGCCGTTCATGGTCGCCGGCACGCCGAGCAATCACATCCGCGTCACTACCGGAGTCCTTGACGAGCACGACTCGGACCAGTTGCAGCACGTGATCTCCGCACTGGCCGCGGCCGCCAAGGTGGGTCCCACCCTTCGCGGCGTCTAGGGACCTCGCCGGCGCAGGGGCCTCCTGCTCCCATTACAACGATATCCATGGCTAAGGACCCCCTATTAGTGAGTTTTTCGGAGCGAAACGCTTGCTTGGCCTTGGTATCCGTGTTTGTATGCCCAGACGCAGATGCCGGATTTCGGCAGTCAAGCGCCCCGGCCGAGGAGGTTCCCTACGTGACTAACGCCGTCTTCTCCGGTGGCCGATCGCGAGTTGGCACGTCGGGGGAGACCTTCGACGTCACGAATCCCGCCGACGGCAGCCTCGTCGAGCGCATGACCATCGCCAGCGTCGCAGACGTGGACGCGGCCGTCTCGGACGCGGCGAGTGCCTTCGGGGAGTGGTCGCGAGCCACCCCAGGTGAGCGCTCGGCGGCCCTGATCCGCCTGGCCGCCACCCTCGAGGGCCGCGCCCGTGAGTACGCCGAGGCCGAGACGAAGCAGACCGGCAAGCCGATCAGGCTCACCACGGAGTTCGACGTGCCGGGCTCCATCGACAACGTGTCGTTCTTCGCCGGTGCCGCACGGCACCTCGAGGGCAAGGCCGCTGCCGAGTGGGATGGCGTCCACACCTCGATGATCCGGCGCGAGCCGATCGGCGTGGTGGGCTCGATCGCGCCCTGGAACTACCCGCTGCAGATGGCGATGTGGAAGATCCTCCCGGCGATCTCGGCCGGCAACACCATCGTGCTCAAGCCCGCGGAGATGACCCCGATCACGTCCCTGATGCTCGCAGAGGACTGCTCCGCCGCGGGCATCCCCGACGGCGTGGTCAACGTGGTCATGGGCGCTGGCCGGTCGGTCGGCGAGGCGCTCATCGGCGACCCGCGCGTCTCCATGGTGTCCTTCACTGGCTCGACGCCGGTCGGGCAGCGCGTCATGGAGATCGCCACGAAGACGGTCAAGCGCGTCCATCTCGAACTCGGCGGCAAGGCGCCGTTCGTCGTCTTCGATGACGCCAACCTGGAGGCTGCCGCACACGGTGCCGTCGCTGGTGCGCTGATCAACACCGGCCAGGACTGCACCGCGGCCACGCGCGCGTACGTCCAACGCCCGCTGTACGACGCCTTCGTGGCCGCCACGGCCGAGTTGTTCGAGGGTGTGCGCCTGGGCGACCCGATGGATCCGGCGACGGACCTCGGCCCGCTCATCTCGGTACGACAGCAGCAGGCGGTCGCGGGCTTCGTCGAGCGCGCCCGCGGTTACGGCGCGACGATCGCTGCCGGCGGCAAGGTCCCGGGTGGAGACCTCGCCAACGGCGCCTACTACCGACCGACCCTCGTCACCGACGTCGCGCATGACTCAGAGATCGCCCGCGACGAGATCTTCGGCCCGGTACTCGTGGTGCTGCCGTTCGACTCCGACGATGACGGACTGGCCCTGGCCAACGACACCATCTACGGGCTGGCCGCATCTGCGTGGACGACCGACATCTTCCGCGGCCTCCGGGCGTCTCGGGAGATCCAGGCGGGCTGCGTGTGGATCAACGACCACATCCCGATCGTCAGCGAGATGCCGCACGGCGGGTACAAGCAGTCCGGCTTCGGCAAGGACTTGTCCGACTACTCGTTCGAGGAGTACACGAACGTCAAGCACGTGTCCATGGACATCACCGGGGCCGCACGCAAGCCCTGGCATCGCACGATCTTCACCGAGCCCCGCTAGCCCCGATAGAAGGATCCCTCATGATCTCGCAGCACCCCGAAGTGATCGCCGCCATCGCGGGCACCATGCGATCGTCCCTGTCGCGTCGCCGCCTACTCGGCGCTGCCGGCCTCACAGGCGCGGCCTTGGTGGCGAGCGCCTGCGGTGCGTCGGATGAGGCACTCAGCTCGGGCGCCGGTGGCGCGGCCGGCGGTGGCCTGCCCCAGAACGAGGCACCCGACCTCTCGGCACAGGACAAGACCGCCAGCTGGTCCAACTGGCCGCTCTACATCGACATCGACGACGCGTCGGGCACGCGGCCCACGCTCGACGAGTTCATGAAGCTGTCGGGTACCGACGTCACCTACACCGAGGACGTCAACGACAACAACGAGTTCTATGCCAAGGTCCGCACGCAGCTGGAGCAGGGACAGGACATCGGGCGTGACATCGTCGTCCTGACTGACTGGATGGCGGCCCAGTGGATCCAGAGCGGGTTCGCCGAGAAGCTCGACAAGGGCCTCATCCCGAACTGGACCAACCTGCTGCCCAAGTTCTTCTACACCTCGTTCGACCCGGGCCGGCAGTACTCGCTGCCGTGGCAGTCCGGTTTCGGCGCGCTGGGCTGGAACAAGGCGAAGCTGCAGGAGACTCTCGGGGTCGACACCCTGACCTCGATCGACCAGCTGTTCGATCCCAAGCTCAAGGGCCGTATCTCCGTGCTGTCGGAGATGCGCGACACGATGGGCATCCTGATGGCCTACCAGGGCGCCGACCCGACGAACTTCACCACCGACCAGTGGAACAAGGCGCTCGAGCTCTTGACCCAGCAGGTCGACAACGGCCAGATCCGACAGGTCAGTGGCAACGACTACGCGGGAGCGCTCGAGTCCGGCGACCTCATTGCTGTCATCGGCTGGTCCGGCGACATGATCCAGCTCGGTGACGCGTTCGGAGTGGGCCTCCCGGAGACCGGTGGCACGCTCTGGACCGACAACATGCTGATCCCGGCGCTGGCCCAGCACAAGACGAACGCCGAGTTGATCATGAACTACTACTACGACCCGAAGGTCGCCGCGCAGGTCGCCGCGTACGTGCAGTACATCTGCCCGGTCAGCGGTGCGCAGGAGGAGATGAAGTCGATCGACCCTGCGCTCGCCGACAATCAGTGGATCTTCCCGACGCCGGAGACCCTGTCGAAGGCCTTCGTCTTCATGACACTGACCGACCAGCAGAACGTCGAGTACCAGAAGCAGTTCCAGAAGGCCATCGGTGGCTGAGGCTCGCGACATCCACGACGGGAAGAGGAACCAGTGACCGAGCAGAACCGCCAGGTCGAGGACCTGCACCTGCAGAACCTCACGAAGAAGTTCGGCGAGCACACGGCCGTCGACACCCTGAACCTGACCATCCCGGCCGGCTCGTTCTTCGCACTGCTCGGGGCTTCGGGCTGCGGCAAGACGACGACGCTGCGCATGGTGGCCGGGCTCGAGGACCCGACCGAGGGCACCATCAGCATCGGCGATCGCGATATCACCGGCACGCGGGCGTTCGAGCGTCCGGTCAACACGGTCTTCCAGTCGTACGCGCTGTTCCCGCACCTCGACATCTTCGAGAACGTCGCGTTCGGGCTGCGCCGTCGCAAGGTCAAGGACGTCAAGCCGCAGGTCGAGCGGATGCTTGAGCTCGTCGAGCTCGGCTCCATGGCGCGGCGCAAGCCCACGCAGCTGTCCGGTGGCCAGCAGCAGCGTGTCGCGGTTGCACGCGCACTCATCAACCAGCCTGATGTCCTGCTCCTCGACGAACCGCTGGGCGCGCTCGACCTGAAGCTTCGCCGCCAGATGCAGATCGAGCTGAAGCGCATCCAGACGGAGGTGGGCACGACCTTCGTGCACGTCACGCACGACCAGGAGGAGGCCATGACGATGGCCGACACCGTGGCTGTCATGAACTCCGGACGTATCGAGCAGTTGGGGCATCCTGCCGACATCTACGAGCTGCCGCGCACGGTCTTCGTCGCCAACTTCCTCGGTCAGTCCAACCTCTTCCAGGGGCACAAGACCGGGGTCTCCGGCGAGGACTACGTGGTTTCCGCCCATGCCCAGAACTTCGCGGTGCCCTCGGCACGGACGTTCACCGATGGCGACAGCATCATCGTCGGCGTGCGGCCAGAGAAGATGACGGTGCTCGATGCATCGGATGCCGGCGGCATCCCCGAGCACCACAACCGCGTCGCCGGTCGCGTCACCGACGTGTCCTACATGGGCGTGTCCACGCAGTACCTCGTCATGACTTCCTGGGACCAGGAGCTCACCGTCTTCGAGCAGAACGTGGTCGTGGGGGATCGGTCGGCCGTCGGCGACGAGGTCGTCATCCACTGGTCGCCTCGCCACACCTTCGGGCTCAACGGCGCCGCCGGCACGTCTGTCGGGGTGGATCCTGACGTCCTCGAACTCGAAGCGGTCAACCAGGCGCTGGCGGCCGACGTCGTGGAGGGCTGACGATGGCCGCGGTCATCCCGCAGGCGGCGGCCACCAAACCGTCGTCCGTCGCCGCTCGCAAGTCCCGAACCGGGTACCTGCTGCTATTCCCCGGCATCGCCTGGCTGGGCGTCTTCTTCGCGATTCCGCTGGTCACGCTGTTCGCCACCAGCCTCCAGACCCCCATCGAGGGCAAGACCGGCAAGTACCAGCCCGGCTTCGCGGTGGGCAACTACGCCGACGCCATCGCCCAGTACTGGCCGCAGTTCCTGCGGTCCTTCCTGTACGCGGGCACCGCTACGCTGCTCGCGCTCGCGATCGCGTATCCCTTGGCCTACTTCATCGCCTTCCGCGCTGGCAAGTGGCGCTCGTTGATGCTGGTGCTGGTAGTCGCCCCGTCGTTCGCATCCTTCCTGCTGAGGACGTATGCGTGGAAGACGATCCTGGCCGACGACGGCGTCATCACGAGCACCCTCAACAACCTGCACCTGCTGCCGGACGGTCGCATCCTCAACACCTGGATCGCCGTCGTCGCCGGACTGACGTACAACTTCCTGCCGTTCATGATCCTGCCTCTGTACGCGGCGCTGGAGAAGATTGATCCGAGGTTCATCGAGGCTGCCAGTGACCTGTATGCGTCGCCCGTGACTGCCTTCCGAAAGATCACCTGGCCACTCTCGCTTCCAGGCGTGGTTGCGGGAACGCTCCTGACGTTCATTCCTGCTGCCGGCGACTACATCAACGCCTCGCTGCTGGGATCCCCGAAGAACCGGATGATTGGCAACGCGATCCAGAACAACTTCATCGAGTTCCGTGACTACCCGATGGCCAGTGCCCTGTCGTTCATCCTCATGGCGATCATCCTGGTGCTGGTCTTCACGTACATCCGGCGAGCCGGAACGGAGGACCTGGTCTGATGAGGTGGCTGCGCAAGAACTTCATCGGGATCTTTGCGATCCTGGTCCTGATCTACCTGTTCATCCCGATCGCCGTGATCATGGTGCTGTCGTTCAACAACCCAGTAGGCAAGTTCAACCTCAGCTGGAACGAGTTCTCGACCGATGCCTGGACTGGACTGTGCGATGTCCCGGGCGTGTGCTCGTCGTTCGTGAAGAGCGTCGAGATCGGCCTGATGTCCACTCTGTTCGCGACGATTCTCGGAACCATGATCTCGTTCGCCCTCGTCCGTTACCGCTTCCGGGGCCGCAGCACGACGAACCTGCTGATCTTCCTGCCGATGGCGACGCCTGAGGTGGTCATGGGTGCCAGTCTGCTGGCGCTGTTCCTCAACATGAAGTTCCCGCTGGGCATTCTGACGATCACCGTGGCGCACATCATGTTCATCATCTCGTTCGTCGTGGTGACCGTGAAGGCCCGTCTTCAGGGGATGGACCCCCGCCTGGAGGAGGCCGCGCGCGACCTGTACGCCGGTCCGCGTGCGGTGTTCCGTTACGTGACGTTCCCGCTCGTGCTCCCCGGCATCCTCGGCGCGGCGCTGCTCGGATTCTCGCTGTCCTTCGACGACTTCATCATCAGCTACTTCAACGCGGGCACCATGGTGACCTTCCCCATCTTCATCTGGGGTGCGGCTCAGCGCGGGATTCCCGTGCAGGTCAACGCGCTGGCCACGCTGGTGTTCCTCATTGCACTCGCGATCGTGCTGGGCGGCCAGTTCGTCAACTACCGGCGACGCAAGAAGTTGGAGGCACCGCTGGCGGTTCCCTCCGCTCCGCCGATGGTGGCTGACGCGATGTCGCGCTCCTAGCAGGTACGATTCGCCTCGTACGAAGGCACGGGATCCAGTAGCGGTGAAGTCCGCTCACTCCTTGAAGGGACTGGTGGGACGACGAGGCATGTGGGCCTCGCTAGCCGCCGTAATCGTTTCCAAGGAGTAGTCATGTTCTTCAGCAGCACCCCCTCCCCGGCGGCGCTTCGGGCGCTTGAGGGGACCGCGCGCTCGGTCTACTGGCTCGACCGACCCGAGCGCCCGGCCGCCACGCCAGAACTCGTGGGCAGTGAGCAGGCCGACCTCGTCGTCGTGGGCGGCGGCTTCACCGGCCTGTGGACCGCATTGCTGGCCAAGCAGGCTGATCCGGAGCGATCGGTGCTCCTCGTCGAGGGGGGTCGCATTGCGGAGGGAGCGACAGGCCGAAACGGCGGCTTTGTCTCCGCCTCGCTGACCCACGGCTTCGGCAACGGCCTCGATCGCTGGCCGGACGACATGCCCGCCCTGCTGCGCCTCGGACACGAGAACCTCGACGCGATCGAGGCGACGATTGCGCACTTCGGGATCGAATGCGACTTCCTGCGGTCCGGCGAGCTCGATGTGGCAGTGGAGCCGCATCAGCTTGCTGGCATCTCAGCGGCAGCCGAGGAAGCGCGACCATTCGGCGAGGACCTCCGGCTCCTCAGCGCAGACGACGTCCGCGCGAGGGTCGACTCACCTTCGTTCCTCGGCGGTCTGCTCGACCCGAAGGGCGTGGCCCTCGTCGATCCGGCCCGCCTTGCCTGGGGTCTTCGCCGGGCGTGCATCGACAGTGGCGTCATCGTGCGAGAGCGCACTCCCGTCACGCGAATCGAGCAGCGCGAGGACCACATGGTGCTCACGACGCGGCGCGGCTCGATCCGCGCACACCGGCTGGCCCTTGCCACCAATGCTTATCCGCCCCTGCTGAAGCGCCTGCAGCACTACGTGGTGCCGGTGTACGACTACGTGCTGATGACCGAGCCGCTGACAGATCGCCAATGGTCGGGGATCGGCTGGAGTGGTCGCGAGGGCGTGAGCGATGCCGGCAACCAGTTCCACTACTACCGCACGACCGACGACGGTCGAATCCTGTGGGGAGGCTACGACGCGGTGTACCACCGCGGCAACGGGTTCGGCCCGCGGTTCGAGCACTCGCAGGAGTCCTACGAGCGCCTTGCCGGGCACTTCCTCCAGACGTTCCCCTCACTCGATGGGATCCGCTTCTCGCACGCGTGGGGTGGGGCCATCGACACCTGCTCTCGGTTCAGCGCCTTCTGGGGCACGGCGAACGACGGCATGACGGCCTACGTCGCCGGCTATACGGGCCTGGGTGTCGGCGCCTCGCGTTTCGGTGCCGCGACGATGCTGGACCTCCTCGATGGTCGCCCGACTGTTCGGACGGAGCTCGAGATGGTCCGCACCAAGCCGGTGCCGTTCCCGCCGGAGCCGATGCGATCCTGGGCCATCGGCCTGACGACCTCGTCGATCCGCAGGGCCGACGAGAACGAAGGTCGACGCGACATCTGGCTGCGCACGCTGGACCGCCTGGGACTGGGTTTCGACAGCTGACGCAATCGGTTGCATTGGCGCAAACGCCTTGATGGAAAAGGCGTTTGGACCCATGAGAGATTCCCCTGCGGCTAGGGTTTGGGCAGTCCCACAACAAGGAGGCGCACTTCCATGCGCAACACGCTGACCGGCACGGACTACACGGACCCTGCCGTCTTCGCCCGTGAGAAGTCGACGGTATTCGCCCGATCGTGGTACCTCGCGGGGCTTGCCGAGCATGTCGATCAGCCGGGCCAGTGGATCACCGTCGACGTGGCCGGGGAGAGCGTCATCGTCCTGTGCGGCGGTGACGGCCAGTTGCGCGCATTCTTCAACGTGTGCCGTCATCGCGGCTCCCAGATCTGCGACGGGACGGCTGGCACCGCCGACCGCGTCCTCATGTGCCCCTACCACGCGTGGTGCTATGACTTCGACGGCCAGCTGGTGGCGACGCCGCGGGTCGACAGGGAGGAGCTGGACCGGTCGCAGTTGTCGCTGCATCGCGTGCACGTGGAAATCTGGCAGGGACTGGTGTACGTCAACCTCGACCGTGGCACTCCGGTGCCGCTGCGCGAGTGGCTGGCAGATCAGCGCGACGAGCCGCTCAGCCTCGATCGATTCGAGCTCGGCCAACTGCGTCTGGGCCTGACGACCGAGGCGATCGTGAAGGCCAACTGGAAGATCATCATCGAGAACTACTGCGAGTGTCTCCACTGCCCGACGGTGCATCCGGAGCTCTTGGACACCGTCAAGGCCTACCGCACCGGATGGGTGTCGGAGGAGGGGCGCGAGGACGGCGGGGTAACGCTGCCGCCGGGCGGGAACAGCTACTCGGCGATGGGACTGTCGACGCTCACCGTCATGCCCACGATGACGGAGCTGGAGGCGAACTCCATCTATGGAGCGATGATCTTCCCTAATATGTTCATCGACATTGCAGGCACCGGAGCGATCGTCTCGCAGCTCCTGCCGCTCGGGCCAGACTCGACCAAGGTGATCGCCTACTACTTGTTCGTCGCCAGTGATCTTGAGCGACCGGACTTCGACCCGGACCCCGTGGTCGACTTCAGCGAACTGGTCGCGCGCCAGGACTTCGAGGTCAGCGAGCGGGTGCAGCGAGGTGTGTCGTCGATGAGCTTCGACCACGGCGTGCTGCCCCAGAAGGACGACGCGGTCTTCGCGTTCGTCGAGCGCTACCGCGCGATGCGTGATTCGGACTAGGCGTCCGGCTCGGCCAAGCGTCGCTCGTACTCCGTCAGGACGGCGCCTGCGCCGTAGTCCTGCTCCGCGAGACCGTGGATGACCGACACCAGGCAGGCATCCCGCATTCGCTCCAACTCGCGGATGGATGCGCCGGCGGCCTGGGCGTCGGACTGCTCGGCCAGCCGATTGAGCAGGTTGTCGGTCAGTTCGGGAACGTCGGTGAGCCTGCTCCACGGCCACTGAAGAGAGGGCCCGAACTGGCTCATGAAGTGGCGCATGCCTCCCTCGCCGCCGGCGATGCGGTACGTGAGCATCGTGCCCATGAAACTCCAGCGCAGGCCCGCGCCGAACCGGATGGCATCGTCGACGTCCTGCATCGTCGCGACACCGTCCGCCACCAGGCCCAGCGCCTCGCGCCACAGTGCCTCCAGCAGTCGGTCGGCGACGAAGCCATCGATCTCCTTGGCGAGCACCAGCGGGCGCATGCCGACCGAGGCGTAGACCTCGGTCGCGCGCTCGACTGCCCAGGGGCTGGTCTCACCGCCGGGGCAGACCTCGACCAGGGGGAGCAGGTAGACCGGATTGAACGGATGGCCGACCACAAGTCGTTCGGGCTGGGCCATGCCCTCCTGCAGCACGCTGGGGAGCAGGCCCGAGGTCGAGCTGCCGATGACCACGCCGGCTTCCAGCACAGCGTCGGCCTCGTGGAGCAGGGCCTGCTTCACGTCGATCCGCTCGGGCGCGCTCTCCTGTACGAAGTCAGCGCCATCGCATGCCTCGGCCACGGTGCCGACGACGGTCACGCTGCCTTCCGTGGGCAGCGGGACCCGCACCAGTCGTGTGGTCGCGGCGCGGGCGTTGTCGAGCACCTCGGTGACCTTGCGCTCCGCGGCCGGATCCGGGTCGTAGAGGCGGACGTCGGCACCGTTCAACGCGAACCGCGCTGCCCAGCCGCCGCCGATCACGCCGCCGCCGAGCAGTCCGACCCTTGCCACGGCTGCGTCAGCCATGTCGCACCAGGCCGAGCGAGTCGCGCACCTCAGCGGGGCTCATGACGCGCACGTTCATGCCCTCGAGGATCGTCCTGGCCCGGCTGACGAGCTGGCCGTTGGTCGCCAGTTCGCCTCGAGTCAGGTAGAGGTTGTCCTCCAGGCCCACGCGCACGTTCCCGCCCAGGAGTGGGGCCAGTGCGGCATACGGAAGCTGGTAGCGGCCGATGGAGAAGGCGGAGAACACGGCGTCGTCGGGCAGTTGGTTCACCAGCGCCTGCACCGTGAGCAGGTCGTTGGGTGCGCCGTAGGGGATGCCCATGCACAACTGCAGCATCGCCGGGTTGTCGATGGCACCGTCGCGGATCAGTTCCTTGACGAGCACGAGGTCACCGGTATCGAAGATCTCGATCTCCGGCTTTACGCCGAGCGCCTGAATGCCCAGCGCCATCGCCCGCACCATGCCTGGCGTGTTCACCATGATGTACTCGCCGCCGGCAGCGAAGTTCATCGTGCCCGCGTCCAGGGTGCAGATCTCCGGCCGCAGTTCGGCGATGTGCTCGAGCCGCTCGTCGACTCCGGCCATGTCCGTGCCCGCCACGGGGGGGAGGGGACTGGTGGCCGGGCCGAGGACGAGATCGCCGCCCATTCCCGTGGTGAGGTTCAGCACCACGTCGACGGACGATGCGCGAAGCCGTTCGACGACCTCGCGGTACAGGTGCGGTGCCCGGGCGCCCTTGCCCGTCTCGGGATTGCGGACGTGGATGTGGACGACGGCTGCGCCTGCCTCGGCCGCCTCGATGGCAGAGGCGGCGATCTGCTCGGGCGTGACGGGAACCTTGTCGCTTGTGCCGGTGGAGTCCCCGGATCCGGTCACCGCGCAGGTGATGAACGAGGCGGTCGCAAAAGGTCGCATGTCTTCTCCGGCTTCGGTGGTCGGGACTGGCCCGGTTTGGTACGGTGAGAATTGTCTGACTGGTCAGTCAGTCGATTATCCTAGGGCAACTGCCGGTCGTCGGACCGGCAAACCGGGCAAGCAGGCAGCGGAGGTGGCGTCGTGGGAGTGAGCACGCCCTACGAAGGCCGCCCGCACGCCGGCTGGGACCCGTCGGCGCCCATCGACGCGCCCCTGCACCTCCACGAATGCGTGGTGGTGTCGGAATGGGCCGACTACAACGACCACATGACCGAGTCGGCCTATCTGCTGGTGGCGGGCGACAACTCCGACGCGTTCTTCCGGTACTTCGGGATTGACGAGGCGTACCGCGAGTCCGGCCATTCGCTGTTCACTGTCGAGACCCATCTTCGGAACCTGCGCGAGGCGTCGGTCGGCGAGGGCCTGTCGATGACGCTGTGGGTGCTGGGTGTCGGCGACAAGCGGGTTCACATCGCCCACGAGCTCTACCGCGACCGCGATGGCGAGCTCATCGCGACAGCCGAGCAGATGCTCGTACACGTCGACACGTCAGCGGGGCGCTCGGCGCCCATTCCCCCCGACCTTCGCGAGCGGCTCGACGCGATCGCGGCAGCGCACGCACAACTGCCACGTCCGGAATGGATCGGACGATCGATCGGCCTGTGATCGACGAGAGCACGCACGTGCACGGAACCCGCAACGCCTCATCGTGAGGCGATGATGACGAAGGAGCAGGCGTGGACTTCACCCTGAACGACGAGCAGCAGATGATCGTCGACACCGTCAGGAGCTTCGTCGAGCGGGAGTTGTATCCGCACGAGGACCTCGTCGATCGTCTCGATGACGTGCCCGACGAGGTCGCTCGGGCGATCCAGCAGGCGGCAATCACGTCCGGCCTCTACGCCGCGAACATGCCCGAGGAGCTCGGTGGTGGCGGGCTCAGCGGCGTCAATCTCACCCTTGTCGAGCGCGAGCTCGGGCGCGCGTCGTATGCGCTCGGCTGCATCGTGGCGCGACCGAGCAACATCCTGCAGGGGTGCGTGGGCGACCAGGTCGAGCGTTACCTGCTGCCGTCGATCCGCGGCGAGCGTCATGATTGCATGGCGATGACCGAGCCGGGTGCCGGCTCCGACGTGCAGTCGATGAAGACGCGTGCCGACCGTGTCGGGTCCGACTTCGTGATCAACGGGACCAAGCACTTCATCAGCCACGCGGATAGGGCCGACTTCGTGATCCTGCTGGCGGTGACGGGCACGCAGGAGACCGCACGCGGGGCACGACCGTTGATCAGCACGTTCCTCGTGGACACGGACACGCCAGGGCTGACCGTCACGCGCGGCTCGGCGTGCGTCTCCCACCGCGGCTATCACCAGTGCGAACTGAGCTTCGTCGACTGTCGCGTCCCTGACGGCGCACTCCTCGGCGAGGAGGGCAAGGGGCTCGAGCTCATGGGGCAGTGGCTCGGCGCGACGCGCCTGGCTGTAGCGGCGAACAGCGTCGGCAGGGCTCGGCGCGTGCTCGCTGCCACTCTCGACTGGGCAGCCACGCGTGAGCAGTTCGGGCAGCCCATCGGCAAGTTCCAGGGCGTCAGCTTCCCGCTGGCAGACAGCGCAGTGGAGATCGAGGCAGCGGACCTGCTCACGTTGCAGGCGGCGGACAAGCACGACCGCGGCGTCATGACCGACCAGGACGTCGCCATGGCGAAACTGTTCGCCACGGAGGCGCTTGGGCGCGTGACCGATCGCGCGGTGCAGACGTTCGGAGGGATGGGGCTGGTGAGCGAGTCGCCGGTGGAGCGGTGGTGGCGTGATGCCCGCGTCGAGCGGATCTGGGACGGCACCAGTGAGATCCAGCGGCACATCATCTCCCGCTCGATGCTGCGACCTCTGGGCGCGTGACGTGGCCGGCGTTGAGAACGGGCCCGTGCGCGTCGAGCGTCGAGGGCAGATCGCGATCGTCACCCTCGACCGTCCGAAGGCGAACGCCGTCGACGCCCGCACGAGCGTGCTTCTGTACGAGGCCTTCGCGGCGATCGAAGCCGACCCGTCCGTCCGCGGAAGCGTCCTCACCGGTGGCGGGCCGCGGTTCTTCTGCGCGGGCTGGGACCTCAAGGCCGCCGCGGATGGGGAGGCCGCGGATGCGGACTTCGGTCCGGGCGGGTTCGCCGGGATCACCGAGTTCTTCGGCCGCCGCAAGCCGATCGTCGGTGCGGTCAACGGACTGGCGCTGGGCGGCGGATTCGAACTGGCTCTTGCCTGCGACCTCGTCGTCGCCGCGGATCATGCTGAGTTCGGCCTTCCCGAGGTCACGTTGGGGTTGGTCGCCGACAGTGGCGGTCTGCTGCGCATTCCGCAACGCGTTCCGCGCGCCATCGCGGCCGAGATGCTGCTGACCGGTCGTCGCGTCACGGCTGCCGAGGCCGCGCGGTGGGGACTGGTCAACGCATCCGTTGCTGCGCAGGACGTCGTCGACGCGGCGCTGGCGCTGGCGGAGGCGGCCGTTGCGGGGGCCCCACTCGCCGTTGCAGCAGTTCTGGAGGTGCTCGAGTCGACGGAGGGAATGGCCGTCCAGCAGGGTTTCGCGCGGATGAGGTCAGGGGAGTTGTCGACCTACGCCCGCGTCGCGGGCTCAGAGGACGCGCAGGAGGGGCCTCGGGCCTTCGTCGAGGGTCGGTCGCCGGTGTGGACTGGTCGCTAGGAATCGTCGACGACGCTGAGGGTGGCCACCAGTAGCGTGCGCGTCGCCTCGTCGAACTCGCACGGCCGCCCCGTCGCGCCGTCGACATGCACGTACACGTGCTCGCCGAATGCCGCCTCGACGCCGTCCTCACGCATCAGCGTCGTCTGCACCCGGATGCCCTTGCCACGGAGCTCGACAAGGTGCGAGGTCGCGCGCACCAACTCCCTGCCGACTTCGGCGCGATACTGGATGTGGCACTCGGCCGTGAACATGGTCCGCCCGGTGCGCTCCCGGTAGCCCTCGCTGAGCCCGAGCGACAGCAGGAACTCCTCGTTGGCAGCCGCCAGGATGATCGCGTATGCGTAGTCGGTCAGGTGGCCGTTGTAGTCGATCCACTCGTCCGCGACCTTGATGGCGAAGTGGTCGAAGGCGGCTGGCCCGCTCATCTCTGCCCGCCCACGATGCCGTTGTCGATGAAGTCGATAACGACCCTCCGCATGCCATCTGCGGTCATCGTGCCGGCGAGCACCTGGGTTCCCGACCCGTTGACCAGGGCCGAGAACTGGTCGGTCAGCACGTCGGGGTCACCCTTGCGGAACTCACCTTGCCGCTGGCCGCGCTCGATGATCGATCGGATCATCGCCTGCCACCGGTCGTGGAACTGCCGGTGACTCTCTCGCAGTTCCGGCCGGATCGCTGCCTCCGTCCACGCCTGCAGCCAGATGGACCACTCCTCGGTCACCTGCTGATCGGTGGGCAGTTGCAGTTCGGTCAGTCGGACGAGTCTGTCGCGGGCGCTGTCCAAGGCGCGCAGGTCCGAGCCCTGGCGGGAGATGGCGGCCTCGACGGCCCAGTCCATGGCGCTGGTCAGGACGTCGTCCTTGGCGGGGAAGTAGTAGTGCACCGTCCCGTTGGTCGTGCCGATCATCTCGGCGATGTCCGAGACGCGAACCGCGTGCAGGCCGCGGGTGGCGATCAGGTGCGCGGCGGCCTCGAGGATGCGTTCGCGGCGGTGCTTGTCGAAACGGGGCGTCGCGGCGTCCGCGGTCATGACCGCGCTCCTGGGGATCGCATTGGGCCTCGTCTCCGTCGTCCACTGACTGACACGCCAGTCAAATCGACGCTAGGGTCGCGCCCATGGGATGTCAAGCCGATCCGTCCTCGGCTCGCGACCTGACGACCTTCTTCGCACCGGCCTCGGTGTGCATCGTCGGTGCCACGGACGACCCGGCCAAGTGGGGGCACGGGATCGCCCGCGCCGCACTGCGATCCGGCGCTGAGCGGCCCGTTCACCTGGTCAACCGGTCGCGTGTTGAGGTGCTCGGGCAGCGGGCGTATCCGACGGTGTCCTCGGTGCCCGGGCCCGTCGACCTGGTCGTCGTGTGCGTCCCAGTCAGCCACTTCGCCGACGTAGTCGACGACGCACTGGCGGCCGGTGCGCGGGGCATCCTCGCGATCACCACGGGCCTCGGTGAGGCAGCCGACGAGGGTCGAGCGATCGAGCGCGACGTCGTCGCCCGCGTCCAGCAGGCGGGTGCGGCCCTCATCGGGCCGAATTGCCTCGGGCTCGTCGACAACTCCTCGGAGGTGTTCCTCGCTGCAGGGGCGTTCCCAGTCGGGCACTTCGCACTGCTGTCGCAGAGCGGCAACCTCGCCCTGGAGATGCAGCACTGGTTCGCTTCATACGGTCTTGGCTTCTCGCGGTTCGTCTCGCTCGGGAACCAGGCGGACGTGACGGTGGTTGACCTGATCGATGCGTGCGTCGCGGACGAGAGCACGTCGGCGATAGCCGTGTACGCCGAGGACTTCCGTGACGGTCGTGCCTTCATCGCCGCCGCCCGCCGCGCTCATGACGCGGGCAAGCCCGTCGTCATTTTGCCGGCGGGGTCCGGGGCGGCGGCGACCCGTAGCGCGTTGTCCCACACCGGCGCGCTCACCTCGGGGCTGGACGCCATCCTTGCGTCCACTGCGTTCAGCGGGGCCGTCGTCGTGGACTCCCCGCGCCGACTGGCGCAGGCCCTGCTCGCCCTCGACCAGCCTCGACGCTTGGCCGGTCGCAGGATCGGCGTGCTCACCGACGGTGGCGGCCACGGCACCCTGGCCGCGTCGGCCCTCGAGCGGGCCGGACTCGAGGTCCCACTGCTTTCCGCAGGGCAGCAGGCTTCGTTGGCGGGCACGCTGTGGCCGCAGTCCAGCGTCGCCAACCCGGTCGACCTTGCAGGGTTCGGCGAGCAGGACATCGACAGCTATGCGCGCGTGGTGTCCTCGATGATGCACGACCCAGGACTCGACGGCGTGCTGATGACGGGCTACTTCGGTGGCTATGCATCCGAATCGTCATGGGCGCCGCCGCTCGCCGAAGGCGAGGTGGAAACGGCTGCGCGCATCGTCGAGGTCGCTCGGTCAACCGGCCGCCCGGTCGTCGTCCAGAGCATGTCCGTGCCGTCGCCGTCGCTGGACGTCCTGACGGCCGGCGGCGTGCCGGTCTTCGCCGCGATCGAGGATGCGGTGGGTGCGCTTGCACAGCTGGAGCGGCGAGAGCCCGCGGACCTGCCCGACCTTCCTGAACGACTTCTCCCACCGCCGTCGCAGGACTATGTGGCCCTCAAGGCGTTCCTCAGCGAATACGGCATCCCCGTTGCCGCCAGCATCCCGATCGAAAGTCAGGTCGAGTTGCTCGCAGCCGCGGATGCGCTGGCCCCGCCGTACGTGCTGAAGGTCACCGGACAGCTGCACAAGACCGAGGCCGGGGGAGTGCTCCTGAACCTCGCTGATCGCGATGCCCTGCTCGACGGCTACGACGTCCTGCAGGAGCGGTTCCCCGGCGCTGCGTGCGTGGTCGAGCCGATGGTCGAGCGCAGCGGCGGGGTCGAGATTCTGGTCGGTGTCACCCGGGACCCTCGCTTCGGCCCGCTGCTCACCGTTGGCGCCGGCGGGGTCACCGCCGAGGTGGTCCGCGACGTCGCGACGACTCTCGCACCGGCGAGCCTGGACCAGGTTCTCAGGCTGCTGCAGTCGCTGCGAACCTGGCCGCTCCTGACCGGTTTTCGCGGGGCTCCGGCGGTCGACGTCGAGGCCCTCAGCCGCGTGGCGGCGTCCTTGTCGGTCCTGGCCAGTTCCATCGACGAATGGGCGGAGTTCGAGTGCAATCCCGTGCTGGTCACCGAGGACGGCGCGATCGTCCTCGACGCCAGAGTGGTGAACCGATGATCGAAGAACCCGCCACCATGGACGGCCCACGCGCCGTGTCCGGGCGCTAGGGTCGCTCCGTGCCCCGATACGGCTCCCAGTTCGGTCCCGACATCACCTTCCTCGGGGTCGATCGTTGCGACCTTGACGATCCGGCCTCGTTCGCCGATGCCGACGTGGTCCTGATCGGTGCCCCGTTCGACGGCGGCACCTCGTACCGCAGCGGTGCGCGGTTCGGCCCCTCGGCGATGCGGCAGGCCTGCTACCTCGAGCACGACGGCTCGCGGCCGTCGCTGGCCATGCGGGTCGATGGGCTCAAGGACATCCGGGTCGTCGATGCCGGCGACGTCGAGATGTACAGCGGCGATGCCGTGACCGCCTGCGCCAGCCTGGAGAAGGCCGTCGAGCGGGTGGCCGCAAGCGGCGCGATCCCGTTGATGCTCGGTGGCGACCACACCATCACCTGGCCCGACGTCACCGGCGTCGCGCGCGCCCGGGGCTGGGGCAAGGTCTCCGTCATCCACTTCGATGCACACGCCGACACCGGTGACATCACGTTCGGGTCGCTGATCGGTCATGGCCAGCCGATGCGCCGGCTCATCGAGTCGGGCGCGGCCCGTGGCGATCGCTTCCTACAGATGGGACTTCGGGGCTACTGGCCCGAACCCGAGACGCTCCAGTGGATGGCCGAGCAGGGAATGCGCAGCTACGAGATGATCGAGGTCGTCGCGCGCGGGCTGGACGAATGCCTTGCCGAGGCCTTCGCGATCGCTGTCGACGAATGCGACGGCGTCTTCCTCAGCGTCGACATCGACGTCTGCGACCCCGGGCATGCGCCGGGCACCGGCACTCCAGAGCCAGGGGGCCTGTCGGCCCGGCAACTCCTCGATGCCGTGCGCCGCATCTGCTACGAACTCCCCGTCGTCGGCATGGATGTCGTCGAGGTCGCACCCCCCTACGACCACGCGGACATCACCGCAATGCTGGGCAACCGCGTGGTGCTCGAGGCGCTCTCAGCAATCGCGCGGCGTCGCAAGGATGAACTCAACGGCACGACGTGGGATCCGCGTGAACCGTTGCTGGACAACAGGATCCCTGGAGAGCAGTGATGCGAGTCCTCGCCGTTGGGGCCGGAGGAGTGGGTACGTCGGCAGCGCTGATCGCGGCGCGCCGTGGCTTCTTCGACACGTGGGTGGTTTCCGACTACGACGCCGCACGCGCCAAGGCGGTGGTCGACCGGATCGAGGACGACCGCTTTGTCGCAGCTCAGCTCGATGCGTCGAACGCGGACGCTGTCGCGGCGCTGTGCCGCGAGCATCAGATCACTCATGTCCTTAACGTCATCGACCCCCGCTACGTCATGCCCATCTTCGACGGCGCGTTCGCGGCCGGCGCTGACTACCTCGACACCGCGATGAGTCTGTCGCGGCCGCACCCGGCGAACCCGTTCGCCGAGGTGGGCGTGAAGCTCGGCGACGAGCAGTTCGCGAAGGGGGACGAGTGGAAGGCCAACGGCCGGCTCGCGCTGTGCGGGATCGGTGTCGAGCCAGGGCTCGCCGACGTCTTCGCCCGGTACGCCGCTGACCACCTGTTCAGCGAGATCGACGAGATCGGCATCCGCGACGGCGCGAACCTCGTCGTCGAGGGATACGACTTCGCGCCGTCCTTCTCGATCTGGACGACGATCGAGGAGTGCCTGAACCCGCCGGTCATCTGGGAGAAAGACCGCGGCTGGTTCACGACGCCACCGTTCTCCGAGCCCGAGGTGTTCGACTTCCCCGACGGCATTGGCCCGGTCGAGGTCATCAATGTCGAGCACGAGGAAGTGCTCCTCGTACCGCGGTGGATCGACTGCAAGCGCGTCACCTTCAAGTACGGCCTCGGCGACGAGTTCATCGACGTGCTCAAGACGTTGCACAAACTCGGGCTTGATCGCACGGAGCCGGTCAGCGTCAAGGGCCACCTGGTCAGTCCGCGCGACGTTGTCGCGGCGGCGCTACCGGACCCGCAGAGCCTGGGCGACAAGATGAGCGGCAAGACCTGCGCCGGCACGTGGGTCACCGGTACCGGCAAGGACGGGCAGCCTAAGGAGGTCTACCTGTATCACGTCGCCGACAACGAGTGGACGATGAAGGAGTACGGCACTCAGGCGGTCGTGTGGCAGACCGCGATGAACCCGGTCATCGCCCTGGAGCTGCTGGCGTCCGGAGCATGGCAGGGCACGGGCATCCTCGGGCCGGAGGCCTTCGACGCCGTCCCGTACCTCGACCTGATGAGCGAGGGCTACGGCCAGCCGTACGGCATCCGGGAAGGGTGACCGTTGGAAAGCTACTTCTCGGAGTAGGCGATCTTGAGGTTCTGGTAGAGGCTGCCGATCTTCAGGCGATAGGACCAGGTGCCGTCGCACCAGGTGTCGTTGCTGCAGAACGGGTTCAGGCTGATGGTGGCGACGCCCTTGGCGTCAGTCGTCACCTTGTTCTCGACGACCCACTTGCCCTTCTGCTTGAACTGCAGGTACACGACCTTGGCCGGTGTCGCAGGCACTGCTGTGACGACAAGGTGCGGCATCTTCTCCTGGGTCTTCCAGGTCTTCTGCCGGAACAGCCGCGACGTCTTCTGCGAGCCGTCGCTCCACTTCCAGAAGTACTTCTGGGCGGCAGCCGGCGCGGCAGAGGGCTGATGTCGACCGGGAACCGTCGCCGCGCCCGCGCTGACGTTTGCACCGAGAACCAGTGCCACGCTGACGCCGATGGCCGCGATGACTCGCGGCCCCGTTCCTCGAAGCATGGTCAGACCTCCTGTCGTCCGTGGTGCTAACGACACGGTAAGCCGGAACGCCCCCGTATGCGCGGGACATTGGGGCTAACGGTGCGGCGCCCGTGACTAGCTGTTCGCCTCGAAGGCCTGCTCGAG
Organism: Actinomycetes bacterium; assembly: GCA_037130755.1. Lineage (GTDB taxonomy): Bacteria > Actinomycetota > Actinomycetes > S36-B12 > S36-B12 > UBA10649. Next base: position 7,716 of record JBAXSI010000009.1, on the reverse strand, counting down.
GACCGTGAGCGCCTCCTCGAGTAGCGGGCCAGGGATGGTCAGCGGCGGCAGGAAGCGGAACACGTTGCCGTACGTGCCTGTGGTCAGCGTCACGACGCCATGCGCGTGGCAGAACTTGTTGAGTGCTGCCGCGAGGTCGGCGTCGGGTTCCATCGACCCCGGGCGGACGAGCTCGATTGCGATCATCGCGCCGCGGCCTCGGATGTCGCCGATGGCCGGGAACTGCTCGGCCATCGCGCGCAGGCGCGGCATCATGATCGACTCGATGCCCTTGGCGATGGAGTTGGCGTCGGCCTCCTCCATCCAGCGGATGGCGCCGAGCGCTGCGGCGCAGGCCACCGGGTTGCCGCCGTACGTGCCGCCGAGTCCGCCCGGATGCACCGAGTCCATCATCTCCGCGCGACCCGTGACGGCGGCCAGGGGCAGGCCGCCGGCGATGCCCTTGGCGGTGGTGATGAGGTCGGGCACGACCTGCTCGTACTCGCTGGCGAACCAGTCGCCCGTCCGGCAGAACCCCGACTGAATCTCGTCGGCCACGAACACGATGCCGTTGTCCTTCGCGAACGCGGCCATGCCGGCGAAGTAGCCCTCGCCGGGGACGATGAAGCCACCCTCGCCCTGGATCGGCTCGATAATGATGGCGGCCACGTTCGCGGCCCCGATCTCCTTCTCGATGCGCGTGCAGGCGATCGCCGCCATCTCCTTGCCCGATACGCCGCGGTCGCGGTACGGGTAGGACATGGGCACGCGGTAGACCTCGGGGGCGAACGGGCCGAACGACTGCTTGTACGGCATGTTCTTGGCGGTCAGCGCCATCGTCAGGTTCGTACGGCCGTGATAGCCGTGCTCCACGACGACGACCGCCTGACGCTTGGTGTACGCGCGGGCGATCTTCACGGCGTTCTCGACCGCCTCAGCGCCAGAGTTGAACAGCGCCGAGCGCTTGGCGTGGCTGCCGGGCGTCAGGCGGTTCAGTGCCTCGCACACCTCGATGTAGCCCGAGTAGGGCGTGACCATGAAGCAGGTGTGCGTGAAGTCCGCGACCTGCTGCTGGACGTTCTCGACCACGTACGGGTTGGCGTTGCCGACCGTCGTGACGGCGATGCCGGAGCCCATGTCGATCAGCGAGTTGCCGTCGACGTCGATGAGCACGCCGCCGCCGGCCCGGGTGACGTACACGGGCAGGCCGACTCCGATGCCGGCCGAGACCGCCTCCGTCTTGCGCGCATGGAGGGCAGCCGACAGGGGGCCGGGAATGCTCGTCACAAGCCGGCGCTCCTGGGGGATGCCGTTGTCGGTCGGGATGTCAGCACGCGTCGCAGTCATGTTTCCTCCGGGTCGTCGTGGTCTGAGCCTAGGACCGTACCGGGACTTACCCGTCAGTCCACCTTGGACAGTCTCCCGTCGTAGTCTTGTCCGGTTCGTTGGCCTCCCCGGCCGGCCGGAGCCCATGGAGGCGGCGCGTGTCCTTGACCGTGGCCCAGGTGGCTGCCCTGCCCGACCTCGGGATCATCGTGCGGACCGGCAGTGCCCCACTGGACCGTGAGGTGCGCTGGGTCGCCGTCTCCGAGCATCTGGACCCGACGCCGTGGTTGGCCAGTGGTGATCTCCTTCTCACCACGGGCATGGCCATCTCCGACGAGCCGGATCAGTCGTCGGCGTACGTAGACCGCCTGATGGCCGCCGAGGTGGCCGGCATCGGGTTCGGCGTGGGCCTGACCCATGCCGCGATCCCCGCCAGCCTCGTGTCGTGTGCGGAGGCGGTGGGGCTGCCCGTCGTGGAGATCCCCCAGCCGGTTCCGTTCGTCGCGGTGAGCAAGGCCGTGTCGCGACTGCTGACCGCGCAGGAGTACGCGGAGTCGGCGACCTCCTTCGAATGCCAGCGCCGCCTGATCCGGGCTGCGATGACGGAGACCCCCGGGCGCACCGACGAACTGGTCGCCGTCCTCGCCAAGCACGTGCGTGGCTTCTGCCTGCACCTGAATGCGCGTGGCGAGGTCGTGGCGGCCACTCCGGCATCGGCGATCGCGCGCGCTCCGGAGTTGCTGGGCGAGATCGAGCGGCTTCGGCCGCGCGGACTGCTCGCCTCGTCCTCGGTGTCGAGCGCGGACGAGCACGTCGTGGTCGTACCGATCGGGGTTAGGGGCGCAGCGGACGGCTTCCTCGTCGTCGGCTCGGATCGGCCTACCCGCGCAGCCGACCAGGCAGTCATCAACCTCGCGGTGTCCTTGATGTCGTGGGAGGTGTCGCGGCCGCTCGTCCTCGACGAGGGCATGGATCCGTGGCGTCGGCTCCTCGTGGCGGCGGCGATGCAGGACGGGTTCGACGCGGACACGCTCGACGAGGTAGGACTCGCCGGACTGCAGCCGCATCACGCGGTTGCGCTGATCGTTCGCGGCACGGCGACCAAGCCGATCGCCGAGCGGGCCCTCTCCGAACTGGCCGCCATCCCCGGAGTGCTGGCCTGCCGGCGGTCCGGAGGCGTGGTCGCCTTCAGCCCGGTCGACGACGCCGGCCAGCTTCCGGTCGAGGTGCAGGCCCTTGCCGCGGCCCCTGGCGTCGACGCTCTGGGCGTGTCCTGTGCGCTCGACCTCACCGATGCCGGCAACGTCCGACAGGCGGTCGACCAGGCCGAGCGGGCTGCGGCCCTCGGCTCCGGGCTGCAGGTCTTCAACGAGGAGCCGACGCGCGGGCTGGCCTCGCTGATCGACGCGGCAACGACGTCCGCCTGGGCGGAGGGCTACCTCGGCGACCTGATGGCGATCCCCGAGGGCCCCGAGCTGATGGGCACGCTGAAGGCCTGGCTGGACCAGCACGGCCAGGTCGATGCGGCGGCACAGCAGCTCGGCATCCACCGCCACACCGTGCGGCACCGCATCCGGCGCGCCGAGGCGGTGCTGGGTCGTTCGCTCGACGATCCCGCCGTCCGTGCGGATCTGTGGTTCGCGCTGAACGCCGTGGGCGCGGGCACCGGCTGAACGGCGAGGTCCGGCCGAAGCCCTACCCTTGATGCGACAGCGTCGATCGGAGGACTGCGTGGCCGAACCCCGGCGGATCGTCGTCCTTGGCAGCACCGGGTCGATCGGCACCCAGGCGCTCGACCTCGTCCGACGCAACCCCGACCGGTTCCGAGTCGTGGGCATCTCGGCGAGCGGCCAGGACATCCCCCTTCTCGCGCAGCAGGCCGTCGAGTTCGCGGTCGAGGCGGTCGCAGTCGCTGACCCTGACCGCTCAGCTGACCTCCATCGCGCGCTGCGCGACCGCGCCGTCGGAGAGCTGCCGACCGTGCTCGCCGGTCCGGATGCGAGCACCGACCTGGCCCGGTGGTCCTGCGACGTCGTTCTCAACGGCTTGGCCGGTGCCGCGGGCCTCGGCCCCACCCTCGCGGCCCTGCACGAGGGTCATGTCCTGGCGCTGGCCAACAAGGAGTCGCTGATCATCGGCGGCCCGCTGGTCAAGGCGATCGCGCGGCCCGGCCAGATCGTCCCGGTCGACTCCGAGCACTCGGCCCTGGCCCAGTGCCTTCGGGCGGGTCGTTCGGCGGAGGTGCGGCGACTGGTCCTCACCGCCAGTGGCGGACCCTTCCGGGGCTGGACGGCCGAGCAGTTGGCCACCGTGACCGTCGACCAGGCGCTCGCTCACCCGACCTGGGACATGGGCCCGTTGGTGACGATCAACTCCTCGACGCTGATGAACAAGGGCCTTGAGGTGATCGAGGCGCACCTGCTCTTCGACATCCCCTTCGACCGGATCGACGTCGTGGTGCACCCGCAGTCGGTCGTCCATTCGATGGTCGAGTTCGTCGACGGCAGCACGATGGCGCAGGCCAGTCCTCCCGACATGCGCATCCCCATCGCCCTCGGCATGGCCTGGCCAGGTCGCGTGCCGAACGCCGCTTCGGCCTGCGACTGGAGCACCGCCACCTCGTGGGACTTCTTCCCCCTCGACGACGCGGCCTTCCCGGCGGTGCGGCTCGCGCGGCGCGCGGGCAAGGCCGGCGGCACCGCCCCAGCGGTCTTCAACGGCGCGGACGAGGCCTGCGTGGCCGCATTCGTCGCGGGCGACCTGCCGTTCGTGCGGATCGTCGAGACGGTCAGCGAGGTCGTCGAGGAGCACCTGGCCGGCGGATCCATGGGGGATCCGGGCGCCAGGCACGTCGACGGGAACAACACGACCCTCCAGGACGTCATTACTGCAGACGCGTGGGCCCGCAGCCGGGCGCAGGCGCTGATCGCGGGCAGCGCAATGCCAACAGGACGACAGGAGGCCTCCCATGCTTGAACTGCTGGGCATCGTCCTGTTCGCCCTGCTGATCGCCTTCTCGATCGCGATGCACGAGGTGGGCCACCTGCTGCCAGCGAAGCGCTTCGGCGTCAAGGTGACCGAGTACATGATCGGCTTCGGGCCGTCCGTGTGGTCGAAGGTCAAGGGGGAGACTCGCTACGGCCTCAAGGCGGTGCCGCTCGGCGGATACATCCGGATGATCGGGATGCTGCCGCCGGCGCCTGACGGTTCGGCAAGGTCGATGAGCACCGGCCGGTTCGCCGCCATGGTCAACGACGCCCGCAAGCAGTCCGTCGACGAGATCCTTCCGGGCGAGGAGGACCGCGCCTTCTACCGCCTGCCGGTGCGCAAGCGCGTGGTGATCATGCTCGGCGGCCCGACGATGAACCTCCTCCTCGCCTTCATCCTCTTCGCGATCGTGCTGGTCGGGATCGGGATCCCACAGCCGACAATGCAGATCGCCGACGTGTCCGCGTGCGTCCCCACCGCCACCCAACCGACGGGAACCGCGCTGCCCTCGGGCAACTGCCCCGAGGGTTCCCAGCAGTCGCCCGCGGCCGCGTCCGGGCTCAAGGCAGGCGACACGATCGTCGCGATCGACGGCCAGCCGACGACCGAATGGCTGGCCACCACCACGTGGATCCGCTCCCACCCCGGTGCCTCCGCGGTGTTCACGGTGGACCGCAACGGCCAGACCGTCGACATCCCGGTGACCGTGGCGACCGCTGTCCGGCCGGCCATCGACGAGCAGGGCAACCCCACGTCCGAGACCGTGACCGCGGGATTCGTCGGCATCGGTCCTGAGTTCGGCTGGGTCAGCCAGCCGTGGTCAGCCGTGCCTACCTACATGTGGGATCTCACGGTCCAGTCGGTGAAGGCGCTGGTGATGCTTCCGGTCAAGCTCTATCACCTCGTCAGCGACACCTTGATCGGCGGCCAGGAGCGCGCGCCCGACAGTCCCGTGAGCGTCGTGGGCGCCAGTCGGCTCGGTGGCGACATCGCGGCGATGGACGAGCCGATGACCGCCAAGGTCGCGACGTTTCTCGGGCTCGCGGCCTCGCTGAACCTGTTCTTGTTCCTGTTCAACCTGCTGCCGGTTCTCCCGCTGGACGGCGGGCACGTCGTGGGCGCCCTGTACGAAGGCATTCGGCGACGGATTGCCTACTGGCGTGGTCGCCCCGATCCGGGCCCGGTCGACATGGCCCGCCTGCTCCCGGTTGCCTACGTCGTGGCCGGTGCCCTGCTGCTGATGGGCGTGATCGTGATCTGGGCAGACCTCGTCAAGCCGATCTCGCTCGGCTGACCCAGCGGCAGCGTCCATAATGGGACGGTGAGCATCAATCTGGGCATGCCGTCAGCGCCTGCGCCATTGGTCGCACCGCGGCGCGTGTCACGCCAGCTGGTCCTGAAGCACCCCACCCACCCGGTGGCTGTCGGCGGCGATGCCCCAGTCAGCGTCCAGTCGATGTGCACGACGCTGACGTCTGACGTCAACAGCACGCTGCAGCAGATCGCCGAGCTGACCGCGGCTGGCTGTCAGATCGTCCGCGTGGCGGTGCCGAGCCAGGACGACGCCGACGCCCTCCCCGAGATCGCACGCAAGAGCGGCATCCCCGTGATCGCCGACATCCACTTCCAGCCGAAGTACGTGTTCGCGGCCATTGAGGCCGGGTGCGCAGCGGTGCGCGTCAACCCTGGCAACATCAAGGCGTTCGACGACAAGGTCGGCGAGATCGCCCGCGCCGCCAAGGACCACGGCACTCCGATCCGCATCGGCGTGAACGCTGGCTCGCTCGACAAGCGGCTCCTGAAGAAGTACGGCAAGGCGACTCCCGAGGCACTCGTGGAGTCCGCGCTTTGGGAGGCGTCGCTGTTCGAGGAGCACGGCTTCCGCGACATCAAGATCTCGGTCAAGCATCACGATCCGGTCGTGATGATGCTGGCGTACATGCAGCTCGCCGAGCAATGCGACTACCCGCTGCACCTCGGTGTCACCGAGGCCGGCCCGACGTTCCAGGGCACCATCAAGTCGGCGGTGGCGTTCGGTGGACTGCTGAGTCGGGGGATCGGCGACACCATCCGCGTCTCGCTGTCCGCGCCGCCGGTCGAGGAGGTCAAGGTCGGCCTGCAGATCCTGGAGTCGTTGAACCTTCGCACCCGCGGCCTGGAGATCGTGTCGTGCCCGTCGTGCGGTCGCGCACAGGTCGATGTCTACACGCTCGCCGAGCAGGTCACGGCCGGACTCGAGGGGCTGGACGTGCCGCTGCGCGTGGCCGTCATGGGCTGCGTCGTCAACGGCCCCGGCGAGGCGCGCGAAGCCGACCTCGGCGTCGCGTCGGGCAACGGCAAAGGCCAGATCTTCGTGCGGGGCGAGGTCATCAAGACCGTGCCGGAGTCGCAGATCGTCGAGACCCTCATCGAGGAGGCCATGAAACTGGCCGAGCAGATGGGCGACCAGGCCGGCGAGCCGGTCGTCATCACCTCCTGAACGACATGACGATCACCGAGACCGTGGGGCACGTTCGACCACTGACGTCTTCCGACCTGCCCGGCGTGAACCGCCTGCTCGACGCGGATCCGGTCGCCAACTGCTTCGTGAATTCACGGGTGCGCGTGGCCGGCGTCGACCCATGGCGCCTGGGAGGGGACATCCTCGGCTATTTCACGTCCGAGGGCCTCCAGTCGGTGGTCTACTGCGGCGCGAACCTGGTCCCCGTGTCGACGAATCTGGCCGCTCGTGCGTCCTTCGCCGACCGGCTGCGTCGCATCGGTCGGCGCTGCTCCTCCCTCGTCGGCCCCGCGGACGAGGTGCTCGACCTGTGGCGGCTGCTCGAGCCGTCGTGGGGTCCTGCGCGGGAGGTCCGCGCCAATCAGCCGGTGATGGTGATCGACGGGCCGCCGTCCATCGACCCCGACCCGCTCGTGCGCGAAGCAACGGCCGAGGATCTCGACGTCCTGGTGCCCGCGTGCATCGAGATGTTCACCGCCGAGGTCGGCGTCTCGCCGATAGCCGGGGGCGCTGCGTCGGCGTATCGCGCCCGCATCGCGGAGATCGTGCAGGCGCGGCGCAGTTTCGTGCGCATCGAGGACGGCGTGGTGGTGTTCAAGGCGGAGGTCGGCGCCGTGGGCGACGGGGTCTGCCAGGTCCAGGGTGTCTGGGTGGATCCCCGCTTCCGCGGCCGAGGTAACTCGCTGGGTGGCATGGCGGCGGTCGTCGTGCTCGGACGAAGCCGGATCGCGCCGACGATCTCCCTGTACGTCAACGACTACAACACGGCTGCCCGCAAGTCGTACCGCTCGGTCGGATTCCGCGAGCAGGGGTCGTTCGCCACCGTCCTCTTCTAGCGAGAGGTAGGCACTGGTCGTGAAATCGGCCCTCCGAGGGCAGTTTCACGACCAGCATTTGCCTCTCGGCGGTGGTGGTTAGGGTGG
>JBAXSI010000089.1:0-7572 GCA_037130755.1 Actinomycetes bacterium | reverse complement strand
TGGTGACGTCCACGTATTGGAGCGTAGCCGCGCAGCGGAGGGGTCTCGCGCCCGTCAGGCTCCGAACTCCACGATGACCGTCGTCAATGGCCTGCCAGAGGACGAGGTGATCGGGGCAGGGGAGTCGGTCCGGGTTGCCTTCGACTGGAAGGACGTCGTGATCTGGATCGTGTAGGTGCCGTGGACTCCGGCCGCTTCGAGCTGCTTGGCCAGGATCTGGGCCCGACGCTTGGCGAGGGCGAGGTTGCGGTCCAGATCGGCCATGGAGTTCGACACGCCGATGATCGTCACCGTGACTGTGGACGTCCCGGCCGGAAGGGTCCTGACCAGCTCTTGCAGCTTGGCCTTGCCCTTGGATGTCAGTTGCGCGCTGCGCGATTCGAAGAAGCCGGCCTGCTGGGCAGTCCTCGCGTCACGCTTGGCCTCGACGATCTTCATTGCGACGTTGACAGATCGCACGAGGCTTGTCGGGCTGAGTCCGTTGACCTGCAGGATGTAGCTGCCTGGGGAGGTCGATGCTGGGATCAGGGAAGCGGTCGTGAATGAACCGTCACCTGATATGGCGAACTCGCCCAGGTAGGCCGTCGTGTCAGCGCGCAGGTGCTTGCCACGCTCATGGTTCAGGGGGATGAGGTAGACGCGCACGTAGGAGTTGGACTGGTAGCCATCGCCTGCGAAGTCGAAGTGATCGCCGGGAGTGCCCTGCAGCGACTCACCGGACGCGCCGCCCTCGACTGCCCGATTGGCTCCGTCGGCGACGACGATTGTCAGATGGAAGGCATCCGAACTGAACGCAATCTGATTGAGCCGCGGTCGCTCCGTGATCGTCACGTCGAACTCGCCCTCGCCGTTCAGGGTGACGGCGGAGTCGTTGCTACCGGAACCCAGAGTCGGGGGCACGGGGAGTTCGCTGATGTCAGTACTCGGTGACCAGTGGGTGACGGGTGCTGAGACTGGGGCGGGGTCACGGGTGACGGTGACCGTGTAGGTCATCGAAAAGTCCGGATCCGCTGCAGTCACGACCACGGTCACGACGGTGACTCCCACGGCGAGGCTGATCGTGTCCGAGGCGGACTCGTTGTCGACCACGAGATCGTTGACCGTGACGCTCGCCTCGGCATCCGTCGTCGTTGGAGTGACGGTCAGGGAGCTGACGCCGAACGGGACCTTGAGTGAGTAGTCGTCGGCGAGGGCATCAAAAGCCGGAACCAACGCGAGCTCGCTGGAGACGGTGAGGTCGCTCAGCGTGGCGTCGTCGCTCGGGGTCGCGTAGTCATCCGTCGCCGAGGCACCGAGACCCATGCGGTTCTGGGCGCGAACGGTGAACGTGTAGTCGGCGCCGTTGGTCAACCCGGTTGCGATGCAGCGACGGTCGCTTGCAGATTCCACGCTGCAGGTGATGGGTGACGTAGCGCCGGGTGTCGTCGACATCGCGGCGATCACGAACGGAGTGGCGGACAACGCAGCTCCGCCGTCGTTGCGAGGGTCGCTCCAGGAGAGCTGCACGGTCGTGGCCGTCAGGGCCTTGACAGTCGCGTGGCGCGGTGCCGACGGCGTGGTGGACGGGTACTGCGTGACGGTCGCGGTGTTGCCGGCGATCGCATCGGCGTTGGCCTCCGTCATTGCCACCACGCGGATCTCGTAGGAGATGGCGTTCTGCAGCCCCGTGATCGCGGTCGTGGTTGCCGCCTGGCTGGTGAGGCTGCCATCAGACCACGTCGTGAACGACCCCTGATCGGCTGCTCGGAAGGAGACCGCGTAGCGAGTGAACGCACCGCCACCGAGCTGGTTGTCCGCGAGCGGCGTCCAAGTCACGGTGAGAGTGCCGTCGCCGGGGGAGGCGGACAGACCCGACACGGCGTATGCGGCCGTGGCCGGGGTGACCGAGCTGGAACTGTCCGACGCCTCGCCCGTGCCCGCGTTGTTGAGCGCAGCGACGGTCACGGTGTAGGCGGTGCCATTGACGAGTCCGTCGATGGTGCACGTCAACGGCGAAGCATCGGTTGCGCACCCATTCGTCGTGGCGACGTCGCCGGTGCCCACGGGACTGGCCACGACCTCGTAGCCGAGGAGGTTTGCTCCACCGGTGAATCCCGGTGCGCTGAAGGCCACCGTCAGGCGACTGTCGCTCGCCGACACCGAGTTCAGGTGCGGGGCGGACGGCAGGCTGACTTCCACGGTGAGGGTGCGGACGACCGAGCTGGCCGCTGCATAGACCGCGTTGCCCGACTGGGCGGCTATGACCTCGCAGATGCCCACGGCGAGCGGGGTGACGATCCCGTGGGCCGACACCGTGCAGGCGTGGTTGGTCGTGCCCTCGCCGAGGGAGTAGGTCGCGGCCAGCGACGACGTGGTGGTCGCGGTCATCGAGCTGCTCGACGATCCGTATTCCACATCATCTGGCTGCGGGAACGTGATCGACTGGTTGAGCGACCCGACCACGATCGCCTGGCTGGCGCGCGTGGCGGCCCGGTAGTTGCTGGTCCCCGCTTGATCGGCGTAGATCGTGCACGTGCCAGCAGTCAGGAACGTCACCTGGCCGAGGGACATAGTGCAGACCGAAGCAGATGCCGGAGCAAGAGACAGCGTGACTGTCAGCTCCGAACTCTGGTTGGTGGAGCTGTTGACCGAGGTCGCCGACGGGACGAAGGTGCCGAAGGGCACGGGCCGAGTGGGCGGCGTCGAGGTGAAGGTCAGCGTCTGCGATGCCTGCGTGGTGGTGACGGACAACTGTGTCGACGACTTCGCCAGGTAGTGGTCGTCTCCCACGCGCGTGGCGGTGATGAGGCACGTCGTTCCGACGCCGCCCGAAGTCAGTGAGTAGAGGCCGCCAGACGAGCTGACGGTGCACGCGCTGGCCAGTGTCTTGGTGAACACCAGGGCGCCTGTTCCCGAGCCGCCAGAGGCACCAAGCGTCAACGTCGAGCCGTAGACCAGGGTCGAAGGACTCGTGATCGTGAGCGTGGCCTGACCAGCCTTGGTCACCGTGAGCGTCATGGTGGTGCTGGTCGAGACGTAGTTCGCCGACGTCGGTGTGAAGGTCGCCGTGAACTCCGAGGTGCCCACGCCACGCACGGTCACCCGATTGCCCACGACCGTCGCAACGGCCGTATTGGCGGATTCGTAGGTGAACGTGCCAGCCACGGCGGCGCCGCCAGGACCGTTGGCCACTGGTGCGGTGAGCGAGAACGGCGCGCTCGAGTAGTCCTTGTCCGTGTTGGCGAATCCGCTCAGCGAAGGCGTGGTGACGGAGACCGTCACCGATTGCGACACGCTCGAGAGGGAACCCGAGGTGTACGTGATGGTGTAGGTCCCCGCGTCAAGGGCGGTGCCCATTCCGCTGAAGGTCGCCACACCGTCGCTGAGCCGGCCATTGGCGACAGACGCTGTCGATGTCAGGGCAGTGGCGCCCAGACTTGTAGTGACTGTCGCGGTCACGGTCGTGTTCCACGAAGTGACCGTGTTGGAGCCGGTGTCGCGCACGCGGACGACTGGCTGGTTGGTGAAAGTCGAGCCGAACGTAGACCCCACGGCGGACGTGCTGAGAACCAGTGCGGATCCAGGGCCGGTCGTGACCGTGATGCTCTGACTGGCCGACGTCAGCGACCCGGACGTGTAGGTGAGGGTGTTCGAGCTCCCGGCGGTCCCGGTGAGGCCCGCATTGGCGAAGGTGGCCACGCCGCTCGATGCAGTCGCACTTGTGGTGCCGACGAGGGTGGCGCCGGCGCTGACGGACATGGTGATTGAGGTCGAGCTGTCGCTTGTGCGCACGTTGCCATAGGCATCTGTGACGCCCACCTGGGGCTGGGTTGCGAAGGCGGAGCCGGAGGCTGCACTCGCAGCGTTGCGCGAGAGCGCGAGCTGGCTGGCCGCTGCCGCAACCACGGTGGCGGTGGTGCTGCCTGACTTCGGGCTGCCTGCGCCTGTCTCCGTGGCGGTGATCGTGCGCGTGCCGGCTCGCGTGAGGTCGATCGTGCGGACGACGACGCCGTTGCTCCACGTGCCGGCACTAGTCACGTCAAGTGATCCAGTGTCGGCGGAGAGGGTGACGTCAGTGGCGAAAGCCGTGGCGGTGTTGTTGTAGGCGTCCTGTGCGGTGACCGTGGCGTCGAAAGCCGCTCCGGCGCTCTTGCTGCCAGCCGGAACCGACACCGCAAAGTGATGGAGCGCACCTGGAGTGAACGTGACGACCGCGGTGTTGGCCAGCGTCTGGCCGTCGACGACGGCGCTGATCGTCGCGCTGCCGGTGGAGGTCGACGCGGTGAGAGTCGCGCTGAACGTGCCGTTGTGGTTGTCGGTGACCGCGCCGATCGACCCGCGTGTGGTCGACAGGCTCGTGGTGTAGCCGCCGCCCGGCACCTGCGTGCCGCTGGCGTCCTTGACGGTGACGGTCACTGACGTTGTAGCCGAACCATTGGCCACGATGCTGGCTGCACCCGCGGCGATCGTGGACTGGGCGGCCGAGACCGCAGTGCGCACTGGCGTCGCCGATACCGTCCCCGAGCTCCCGGACACTCCGTAGGAGTTCACCGCCCGCAGGCGAAGCGTGTACGCGGTGCCGTTGGTGAGCGACGGGATGGTCACGGGGCTGGCAGCATCGGCTGGCGACAGCGCTGTCCAGTTGGTGCCGTCTGTGGAGTACTGGTAGTTCGTGATAGCGGAGGATCCCGCATCGCCGGCAGTGAACGAGATCGATGCGCTCGTGTCTCCCGCGGTGGCGGAGAGGCCCGTGGGCGGATCCGGGATCCCGGGCACGGTCGCATTCGTCGACGCTGACCAAGCCCCCTGCACGGTGTTCGGCGAAGTGCCGGTGATCGCAGCCACCTGGAAGACGTAGCTGCCGCCGTCGGTGAGACCGGTGATCGTCTCCGTGGTGGCTGTCGACGGGGTGCCGCGCGTCCATGTGCTCCAGCTGGAGCCACCGTTGTTGGAGTAGCGGAAGGCGTAGTCCGTGATCGGGTCCTGCGACTGCGGGGCAGTCCACGTCAACGTGACCGAGCCGTTGCCGGACTCGGTCTCGGGCCGATTGGCCGGGGACGCCGCGTTCGCGACTGCCTGGGTCACTGCGGCGAGCTCGGCCAAGGGACCCGCTGCGTAGAACCACGTCAGTGTCGTGGAGCCACCGGCCGTGAGGGTGCCCACCGGAAGATTGATGGCGTAGGAGCCGTCACCGGTCAGCGTCAGCGGCGATGACGTGGGGTTCACCCTGTAGGCATTGGAGAACGAGCAGCAGGAGTCGATTGACGTGTTGGTGCCGGGGCTCGTGGAGTAGAAGAGCACACCCTCGCTGCCCGAGGTGATCTTGAGAGCTTGCGCGGGTGTCGCAGCATTCGCGATCTGGACGAATGCGCCGTCGACGATGTTGCCCTTGGTCTTGGTTGGTCCGTCGCTGCTACCGACCCAGTCGTCGCGTGTTCCGACCCAGAGGTTCACGTTAGCTACGGAGTTCGCCGAAAGGTTGGTGACCTTCGTGGTGATCTGGACATAGCGGTCTGACGCGCCGAGCGAGTAGGTGTTGAGGATCTCGAGGTTGGCGCCGTTGATCGACGCGGTGCCCTGTGAGCTGATCGTGCCGTAGCCGACCCGGCCGGCTCCCGACACCGTGCCGATGTAGTTCGCGTAGTCGCGCACCTGGCCGCTCAGGGCAGGGTTGTCAAAGACGGTCGCACCGGACCAGTTGCTCCCGTTCGTACCTGTGCCAACGGCGAGATCGAGAGGGTAGCTGCTGTAGGTGAGCTTGTAGTACTGGTTCGACTTGTACCAGGGCTGCTGCAGATTGCCCGAGGTGTTGACCGAGTTCTCCGAGCCGGTGCCGAAGCGCAGGTTTCCATTGTCATAGGCGCAGAACGTGCCCGGGCATGCCGTGGTGGCGATCTGGGCGAGGCTGAGGATGCCAGCGCCGCAGGACTTCTCGCTGTTGGGATCGCAGGCGCCGTCGGCGAACGGTGCCACGAGGTCGTGGCCGGTGAGCGCGCGCATGAGTGCGGCGGGGGTCGCGCTCTTGTCGAGCGATGCGAGTCGCGCAGCAGCGCCGCTCACCTGGGCCGCTGCGATCGAGGTGCCCTCGCCGGCTGCGTAGGACGGATCCTGGGGCACGGTAGTTCCGGAATTGCCGGTCGTGAGCACGCCACCGTCGCCGGCGATGTCGCCGCCGGGGGCGGACAGGTCCACGCGGGATCCGTAGTTCGAGTACGCGGCACGCTTGCCATTGCGACCGGTCGCACCGATCGTCAGGACGTTGCCGCAGTTGCCCGGTGCGTAGTGGGCGGCGTCATCGCCGGCGTTTCCCGCGGCCGCAACCACGAGCGAACCGCGTGTGACGGCGTCATCGATGGCGGCCTGGAGTGTGGCAGGGCAGGTCGTCTCGACCGAGAAGGACAGGTTGATGACCGTGGCCGGATTGGCGTTGTGCGATGCGCCCGGCACGCCACCACCACTGGCCCACACGATGGCGGAGGCGATGTCGCTGAGCAGGCCACCGCGCCATGACAACGCGCGGATCGGCTCGAGGGCGGCCTTCGGGGCCACGCCCACGATGCCGAGTTCGTTGTTGGCCTGAGCGGCGATGACGCCAGCGACCGCAGTGCCATGCCAGCTGCTCGAGCGCTGGGGAGCGGTGTCGCGCCAATCGCCAGGGTCGGCCGGGTTGGCATCCCAGCCCTGCTCACCGTAGGTGGCGGGATCCACGTAGTCACCGTCGAACGGCACAGCGGCCTCGCTCGCGTCACGGACGGCCGCGAGACCCGAGGCGTCGGACACGAAGTCGTATCCCGGCACGAGGTTGGCGTTCAGGTCGGGGTGAGATGCGATACCGGTGTCGATGACGGCAACGGTGGTGCCGGCACCGTCGCTCGTCGCGATGGCGGACGTTCCCGTCTCTGCCGCGATGCCGTAGGCGTCCCATAGGTTCCACTGCATCGATGAGTAGTTCGGGTCATTCGGTGCCGGGGCGGGCGTGCCGGAGGTGAAGAAGAATTGGTCGGGTTCGGCCCACTCGACGGACGGGCTCGAGGCCAGCTGGTCGGCGATCTGCTCGGCCTGCTCGAGAGTGACGGCGTCAGACAGCGTCACCTCGTGAGTACCGTCGACGACCTCGTCGCCGAGTGACAGAGCGACATCGGTGACGTTGCCCTCGCCAGGAACGCTGGTCGATCCATCGACCAGCGACGACTCGACACTGGGATCGAACTTGACGATGAGGTTCGTGACCTCGCCCTCCGCGCCGTTCAGGGGAGTTGCGTCCACCGTCACGGCCGCGCTCACGGATTCGTCGCTGCCGGCGTAGACATCGAACGTGTAGGTGACTCCATTGCGCAGACCGGTGATCGTGGCTGACTGTGCTGCCCCGTCGCCCCGCAGGATGCGATCGCTTGGGGTGACGCTGACGAAGATCGCTGGGGACTCGTCAGCGAGTGTCCACGCGAGGGTCACGCTGTTCTGGCCGGCCGTGGCTGTGACGCCCACAACGGCCGCCGGGCACGAAGTCACGGCGGTACTCGGGTCGGTGCTGGTTTCCACTGTGGGTTCGGTCGTGGGTTCGACGCTTGGCTCGACGGGCGGCGGCGCACTGGC
>JBAXSI010000088.1:0-7652 GCA_037130755.1 Actinomycetes bacterium | reverse complement strand
CGATGAAGGTGCTGCTCGTCGATGGCGACGCCCTCGGTGGCGGCCTCGACATCGTGCTTGGCCTGGAGGATGCGCCGGGAATCCGGTGGGCGGACCTCGCCGAAACGCGTGGCCGGCTCGGTGTCCACTCACTGGAGGAAGCCCTCCCGGAGTTCGGCGGGCTGTGTGTCTTGTCGTGGGGGCGCAGTGGCCCCTCGGCCCTGTCGATCGATGCCGTGTCCGCGGTCGTCGATGCGGCCGTCCGCGGGTTCGACCTCGTGGTCGTCGATCTGCCGCGATATCTCGATGCGCCGGCCGAGCTCGTCCTCTCCCGCGCCGACCTGGCGATGATCGTCACGAGCAACCGAGTGCGCTCCACCGCAGCCGCCGCGCGACTGGTCGAGCAACTCGAGGGCCGCAGCAACGCCGTTCGCCTCGTCCTGCGCATGGACCCGAAGGGCTTGCGCGACGACGCGATCGAGTTGGCGCTGGGGATTCCTGTCGTGGCGCGGCTGCCCGTCCTTGCGGGGATCCCCGGGCGTGCCGACGACGGCGAGCCGCCGACCGTCGGCGACGCATACGGCAAGGCCTGCGCCGCCGCCTTGCGGCTGCTTGCCACGGGAGTGGATCGCGCGGCGTGAGCACCCCGCTGCTCGAGCGCGTGCGCGCACGACTGGTCGCGCACCAAGCGGAGGCCACACCCGCGCGGGTGATGGCCGCGCTCCGCGCGGAGGGGCTGGTGCTCGGCGACGATGCCGTCCTGGACCTCGTCGCGTCGTTGCGTCAGGACCTCATCGGCGCTGGCCCACTCGAGCCACTGCTGCGCGACCGCAGCGTCACCGACGTCCTGGTCAACGGGCCGAGCGAGGTCTGGGTCGACAGGGGCGCGGGTCTGATCAGGGCAGACGTGCGGTTCGCGTCGGCTGCCGACGTTCGACGACTGGCCCAGCGG
Source organism: Actinomycetes bacterium (assembly GCA_037130755.1). Classification (GTDB taxonomy): domain Bacteria; phylum Actinomycetota; class Actinomycetes; order S36-B12; family S36-B12; genus UBA10649. The sequence goes on along the minus strand of JBAXSI010000088.1, from coordinate 6,721 downwards.
CTGGCGGCGCAGGCGGGGCGGCGGCTCGACGAGGCCAGCCCCTACGTCGACGCGCGACTCCCCGACGGCGTGCGACTGCACTGCGTGCTGCAGCCGATCGCCACGGCCAGCACGCTCATCTCGCTCCGGGTCCCTCGGCGCGCGGGGTTCACCCTCGACGACCTCGTCCGCGCCGGCTCGATCGACGACGAGGGAGCGCGTTGGCTGCGGGCGATCATCGATGCGCGGCTGGCGTTCCTCATCTCCGGCGGCACCGGCTCGGGCAAGACCACGATCCTGTCCACCTTGCTCGCCCTGGTGCCGGGCGACGAGCGCATCGTCATCGTCGAGGACTCCTCCGAACTCGATCCGCAGCATCCCCATGCCGTGCGCCTGCAGGCGCGCACATCCAACGTCGAGGGCGCCGGCGTCGTGACCCTGCGCGATCTTGTACGGCAGTCGCTGCGCATGCGCCCCGACCGAGTCGTGGTCGGCGAGGTGCGAGGTGCGGAGGTGGTCGATCTCCTCGCAGCGCTCAACACCGGCCACGAGGGCGGGTGCGCGACCCTGCACGCCAACTCCGCTGCCGATGTTCCGGCTCGATTGGAGGCACTCGGGCTCATGGCTGGTCTGGACCGCCTTGCCGTGCATGCGTTGGTGGGTGCCGGCATCGACGCGGTCGTCCATCTCGAACGCGGGCGTGACGGCGTGCGTCGCGTCGGAGGTGTCCACGTCCTTCGGCGCGACCCCGACGGGTTCGTGCGCAGTGTCCCTGCGCTTGCTCGTGTTGGCCAGTCGCTGGTCGCCGCCGAGGCGGCCAGCCAGCTTCGCAACCGGCTCGGCCTGCAGTGATCGCCGTTGTGGTCGCCGCACTGCTTGCTGCATGGGCGGCCTGGGTGATCACGCCGCGGTGGGCAGACGAGAGGGCCGGTCGGCTGCAAGGCCCGTCCACTGCCCTTCCGCGAACGCCGGGGCCACGGCTCGCCGTCGTGGTCGCAGGCTGGTGGCGAATAGGCCCGGCCGCACGTCGTCGTCAGGCCCGGCGACGGATCGGTGTCATCCACGCCCTCGCCGCACTGGCGGCCGACCTGCAGGCCGGGCAGCCACCTACGAGCGCCCTCATCGACGCGGGGGGTTCGCCGTCGGTGTGGCCCTCGGCCGCAGGCGCGGCGCGCTTGGGCGACGACGTCGCGCGCGGGCTGATCATCGACGGTGAGCGGAATGCCGTGCTCCTGCAACTCGCGGCCTGCTGGCGGGTCGCGATCGAGTCGGGCACGGGGCTTGCCGCGTCGGTCGCCCAACTGGCCGCGTCAGCACGCGCGGCAGAGGACGTGCGGGTGCAACTCGAGGCCGAACTGGCCGGTCCCCGGGCCACCGCGCGCACTCTCGCGCTGCTGCCCCTGGTTGGAGTCGCGTTCGGCGTCATGATGGGCGCGGATCCGTTGGGTTGGCTTCTCGGCTCGACGGCGGGGTGGGGCTGCCTCGTCTTGGGCTCCTCCCTGACGGTCATCGGCACCTGGTGGACCGGGCGGATCGCCGCCGGCGTCGAGGCGATGCTGTGACGGTGCTGGCGGCCGCGCTGCTCGCCGCCGCCGCTTGGCTCTGGGTCGCGCCGCCGGCCGATCCTCGGCTAGCGGCGCTGCTCCCACGCGCATCCCCGACGCCCGTCTCGCGGCTGAGCAGGGACGTCGTCGCCTGGCTGGGAGCAGGGCTGGCCGCACTGGGTGCGCTGGTCGCTGTGCCCGCTCCGCTCAACGTCCTCGCGGTGATCGGCTGCCTGGTGTTCCTTCCGCGGTTCATTGCGCGACTCGAGTCGCGAGCGGATCGGCGCCGGGGCGAGGCCCTCGCCAGGCAGGGCCCGGTGGTGGTGGACCTGCTGGCGGCGACCCTCGCTTCCGGAGCGCCGATGCAGTCAGCCCTGACGGCCGTGGGTGCGGCGGTCGATGAGCCCTCGCGCGATGTCCTTCGCAGGGTCGTGGCGACGCTGGGGCTCGGGGCGGACCCGGTGGAGGCGTGGTCAGCACTCGACGGCGATGACGTGTACGGCGCGGTCGCCGAGGCCGTCGTGCGATCGTCGCGGACGGGCGCACCGCTGTCGTCGTTGCTGGCGCGCATTGCCGAGGACATGCGGCGTGATCGGCGTGCGGTGGTGGAGGTGGCCGCCCGCACCGCAGGAGTGCGTGCCGTCCTGCCCCTGGTCGCGTGCTTCCTGCCTGCGTTCGTCCTGCTGGGTGTCGTCCCCGTCGTGGCTGCACTGGCCGGCGAGCTCATCGCCACCTGAGGCCATCCACACCCGGGTCACCGCGCGGCAGCCCGTCCCCAGCCATCGTGCGGCCACTGCCGCGTCACCTCCGATCCGACGAACGTGGGTGGTGGCGGTCAACCGCCAGGTGTCGAAGGCCGACACCGCCGCGGATGCGGTGAACGAAGGGAGGCTCGATGCGTCGGGCAATTCACAAGGTCCTCCAGCAGGACGACGGACTGTCCACGGCGGAGTACGCCGTCGGCACGGTGGCGGCCGCTGGGCTGGGCGGCGTCCTGATCAAGCTGCTCACCAGTCCTGAGGTGCGCGACCTGATCTGGGGAGTGCTCAAGCAGGCGTTCCAGTCGCTGTTCGGCTGATGATCGGACGCACCACGGAGCGTGCTGCGGTGGGAGGAAGAAGGTGGCCCCTCCCACCGCGCAGCGCCGCATCCAGTGAACGCGACGCGGGCATGGTGCTCCTCGAGACCGCACTCAGCATCCCGCTGCTCGCGTTCGTGGCCGTCGGCCTTGCGTGGGCGCTGACGGTGGCATCGGCGAGCCTGTCACTCGGTGATGCCGCGCGGTCGGCGGCGCGAGGCATCGCGCGCGGCGAATCAGTCGACGATGCGGTGGCCAGGGCCACGGCATCGGTCCCCGGTGCGACCGCGCAACTGGAGACCAGCGGCGACGAGGCGGTGGTGGTCATCACCGACGTGGTCCGTGCACCGATCCCGCTGCTGGCCGGGATCCCGGTGACGATCACACAGCGCGTGGCCATCCCTAAGGAGTGGATGTGAAGGACTCGTTCGAAGGCGCGGCGCCTCCTCGCGGGCAGTCGCGTCGGCGAGGAGACGACGGGGCCGCCCTGGTGTGGGCGCTGGCGCTCGTCGTGCTGATCATGACCGCCGGGCTGATCGCTGCTGCCGTCGCGCAGCAGGGGCTCGTGCGGCAGCACGTCGCGTCGGCGGCCGACGTCGCCGCGCTGGCTGGCGCGCAGGCACTCGGCGACGCATGTGACGAGGCCCGTCGACTCGCTGTCGCGAACGGCACCGCACTTGTCGACTGCGCGTTGGACGGTCCCGACGTGGTCGTACGGGTCAGCCGCCCCGCACCGCCGCTCGTTGTTCGACTGTTCACCCTGCTGGGCAGCAGCCCGCCCGAGGTCGTCGGCGTGGCCCGCGCAGGCCCGCCGCAGGCAAGCACCTGGCCGTCGACCGGCGCGGTCAGGCAGAACGGCTGACGCGCGCCAGCACGAGGTCGAGCAGGACGACGGCCCGAGCCTTGTCGAGCGGGTTGTTGCCGTTGCCGCACTTGGGCGACTGGATGCACGACGGGCAGCCGTCGGCGCATTCGCAGTCGACGATCGCCGTGCGGGTCGCGGCGAGCCAGGAGTCGAGCGTGCGATAGCCATGCTCGGCGAAGCCGGCGCCGCCCGGGTAGCCGTCGTACACGAAGATCGTCGGCTCGCCGGTGTCCGGATGCAGCGCGGTCGACACACCCCCGAGGTCCCATCGGTCGCACGTGGCGAACAGGGGCAGCAGGCCGATGGCGGCGTGCTCAGCGGCGTGAGCGGCGCCGGGGATGTCGAGCGGTGCGATGCCCGCGTCCGCCAGCACCGACTCCGGCAGGGTCCACCACACCGCGGCAGTGCGAAGTTCCTGCACCGGCAGGTCAAGAGGTTCATCACCGAGCGACTCGCCGTTCGGCCTGCGTCGCTGGAAGGAGACGACCTGCGAACGGACGTCGACGGTCCCGAAGTACACGCCCAACTCGCGGTGCCGCTGCACCTCCGTGACGTCGACGATCCTGATGTCGCTGACGGACCGAGCGATAGTCGAGTAGTCGACGAGTTCCTCGACGACTGTGGCCACGGAGTCCTCGAGATCGAGGGCCGTCACGACATGCGTCACGCCCTGATGCACGTACACGGCCCCGCGGTGAACCGTCGATGCTGCCGCGGCGCGATCGACGGTGCCGAGCAGTCGTCCCGTGCCGTCCTCGACCACGCGCACCGGTGCGCCACCGCTGCCGCGCAGGTCGGTGAGGTCGCTGGCCCGCTCGCGTCGCGTCCAGAACCAGCCGGTTGGGCGATGCCGGAGCAGTCCCGTCGCGACCAGGTCGTCGATCACCTCGCGTGACCGCGGGCCGAACCACGTCGTGAGATCCATCTCGGTGAGCGGCACCTCCGCAGCCGCCGCGCACAGGTGCGGTGCGAGCACGTAGGGGTTGGTGGGGTCGAAGACGCTGGCCTCAACGTCGTTGTCGGTGATGACGGCGGGATGGTGGACGAGGTATGAGTCGAGCGGGTCGTCGCGTGCGACGAAGATGCCGACGGCCGGCACGCCGGCCCGACCGGCCCGTCCGAACTGCTGCCACAGGCTCGCGCGCGTGCCCGGCCAGCCCGCGGTGATGACGACGTCGAGGCCGCTCACGTCGATCCCCATCTCCAACGCACTCGTCGTTGCCAGTGCGCGGATCTCGCCGGCGCGCAGTTGGCGTTCGAGCTCGCGTCGCTCCTCGGGCAGGTAGCCGCCGCGGTACGCGGCGACGCCCTCAGCGAGTGCGGGATCGACGTCGACGAGCAGGTCGCGTGTCATGAGCGCAGTGGTCTCGGCACCGCGCCGGCTGCGGATGAACGCCAGCGCCTGCCGCCCCTCGACGACGCAGTCAGCCAGCAGGTCGGCGGTCTCCAGCAGCGTGCTACGACGTCGGTCCTCGCCGCGCGCGGCCGGCGCCTCGGACAGTGGCGGCTCCCAGAACGCCATCGTGAGCCCGGGTCGTGGCGAAGTGTCGTCGGTGACAGGCACCGCAGGTGCGGCGATGAGCCGTTCAGCGGCTTGCGCGGGATTGGCCATCGTCGCCGACGCGATCGCGAACACCGGTGACGAGCCATAGTGCTCGCAGACGCGACGAAGCCGACGAAGGACGAGCGACACGTGCGCGCCGAGCACACCGCGATACGTGTGCGCCTCGTCGACCACCACCAGGCGGAGCCGGCGCAGGAAGGATGCCCACTTCTCGTGACCGGGGAGCATCGAGTGGTGCAGGAGGTCGGGGTTGGTGAGCACGTAGTTGCCGTGCTGGCGCACCCACGTGCGCTCCTCGGCCGGGGTGTCGCCGTCATAGGTCGCCGACCGCAGCCACGGCAGGGCCAGCGCCTCGAGGGCGCGCAGCTGGTCGTTGGCCAGCGCCTTGGTGGGCGATATATAGAGGACAGTCGAGCCGCGTCCATCCGGCGCCGTCGTGCCCTCCTTGATGCTCGCCAGGGCGGGCATCCCGAACGCGACGCTCTTGCCGGACGCGGTCCCGGTAGCGATCGCCACGTGCTCCCCGTCGCGCAGGTGCTCGGCCGCGACCACCTGATGACGCCACGGGGTCGCGATGCCACGGGCCGAATAGGCCTCGACAACGTCCGGCGGGAGCCAGGTGGGCCACTCCGCCAGCCCGGCGATTCGTTCCGGCACGCGGTGGACGTGCACCAGTCGACCGTCGCGGCCATAGGCGAGCCGGTCGAGCAGTTCACTGCCCGTGGTCTCCTGCACGGCTCCATTGTGAGGCGACCCCCTGACCGGCTGTGCCACAGTAGGTGTGTGGAGTTCTCAATCTCTTCGCGGATGTCGGGCGACCGGACGATCGTCGCGGTCACCGGCGAACTTGACTCGCACTCCGCCCCGGCGCTTCAGGCCGAACTCGACCCCATCACCGCGGTCCACGGCGCCTCGCTGGTCATCGACCTCACGGAGGTCGACTTCATCGACTCGTCCGCGCTCGGAGTCCTCGTTGCGACGTTGAAGCACGTGCGTGAGGTCAATGGCCGTCTCGACGTGGTGGTCAGCAAGCCCCGGGTGCTCAAGGTCTTCAAACTGACGGGGCTCGACGCGGTGATCCCCCTGCACGCGACGCTCGACGAGGCAGTTGCCGGCGGCTGACGCCATGGCCAGTCATGGGGGACTGCGCCTTTGTCTCGAAGCCTTCGCGGGGTCGACGTACGGGCGCATCGCCATTGCCACGTTGGTTGCGATACCGCTCGCCAGGGATGTCGTTGTCATCGGTATCACCGGAGCGCAAGCTCGAGATCGTCCGGCAGGAGACCACGCTGGCGGCGACGGTCGGTGTCGCATTCGGCAAGAACAACGACGTGATGGCAGAGGCAGCCGACGCCGTGGTCCTGGACTCCTCGCTGGAGCGGCTCGACGAACTCATGCACATTGGCCGTCGGATGCGCAGGATCGCCCTCCTGCCGACCCATGACCGACTTCCGTTGACGGGCTGTTTCGCCGCCGAAATGTCGGGTTCCTCTTCCCGGTGAGCAACGTCACATTCGTGTAAGGGCTGACATCCCGGGGCAGGCAGGGGTCTTCGGCCGGGCCTGCGTAGACTCCCCGGCACTGCAACGGTTCGGGCCGAACCCGGCGTTGCAGGCCCGTGATTCGGCCCGCCCAGTCGGCGTGCCCATGCAGGAGGAGACCCATGGTCGAGTTGAGCGGCAACAACGCCA
>JBAXSI010000087.1:0-7743 GCA_037130755.1 Actinomycetes bacterium | reverse complement strand
GAGAATCCGGCTACTTCACGGTGGACACTTTGCTGCGGTCCATGGTGAGGGCGACGGCGGCGATGATGATGGTGCCGTAGAGGATCGACTCGTAGGCGGAGTCCACTCCCACCACGGAGAGCCCGACGCGCAGCATTGTCACGATGAGGGCGCCGGCGACGGTGCGCCAAACGCCGCCATGGCCCCCGGTGATCGCAGTCCCGCCCACGACGATGGCCGCGACGGCCGGAAGCAGGAGGCTGTCCGCGAGTGCAGGCGCGCCACTGAACGTGCGGGCCACGAGCAGGACGCCGGCCATTCCAGCGCAGGCGCCGGAAAGGGTGAAGGCGGTCAGTTTCACTGCGGCAACGGGTAGCCCCGCAAGGCGCGCCGCGGGTTCTGAGTAGCCGATCGCGGCGACCCAGCGCCCCGCTGGGGTCATCCGCATGACCAAGGAGATGACGGTGATCGCCAGCAGCGTGATGACGATGGACGAGGGCACTTGGCCGCCAATGCGCGTGAAGGCCCAATCGGTGGCTCCGGTGTCGACCAAGGGGACCGTGGATGCGCCGGAGATCACCAGCGCAGCCGCCGAGAACACGGTCATGCCCCCCAACGTCACGATGAACGACGGAATCCGGAACACCACGTGGATGGTTCCCTGAACGAATCCGGCCACAGCTGCCACTCCGACGACCGCCGGAACCGCACCGAGGCCCAGCGCGGGGACCCACAGGGCCAGCAATACCGATGTCAGGGATGCAAGCGTGGCAATGGACAGGTCGATGCCGCCGCACATGACGACGACGGTTGCGCCGGCGGCGAGCATCGCGAGCGGTGCGGCGGAGTCGACCAGCGCGACGAGGCTCCTAGGCTCGATGAATCGCGGATTCGCCACGGTGAGCGCCGCAGCGAGCCCCACCATGGCGACTATCGGCATCAGCGAAAGGAGTCGGGCACGTGTGAATACGGGCGAGCGTGCAGGTCGTTCCCTGGACGCTCCCTCATCCTTAACAAGCGGCGTCACATCGGTGTGCACCATCACACCATCTCCCGGACGATCTCGATCGGCTCCGGCTTAGCGCCTGGAGGCGACGGCACGCACGAAACCACTTCACCGTCGTTCATGACGAACACTCGGTCGCTCATCGCGATGGCCTCCTCGAGGCTGTCGGCCAGCAGCAGTATGGCCACGCCGGAGTTCGCCAGGTTGCGCATCAGCAGGTACACCTCGGACTTCGCTCCGACGTCCAGGCCCCGGGTGGGATGGTCCAGGAGAAGAACCTTGAGTCCGTCGCCAAGCAGCCAACGTGCCAGCACGACCTTCTGCTGGTTGCCACCCGACAGCCGACCGAGGCCCGTGTTGCGGCTGGGCGTGCGGATGTTCAGGCGCTCAATCCATGCGTCTACCAACTGAGCCTCGCGGCGATGGTCGAGCAGGGGACCTCTGCATACGAGCTCCGTGCGGGCCAGCGTCATGTTCTGCGCAACGGACAGCACGGGGACCATCCCCTCGACCTTGCGTTCCGCCGGTACGTAGCCGATACCGGCGGCAACCGCAGAGCGCGGGGAGGTCAGGCTCAGGGAGCTGCCGTCAAGGGTCACCTCGCCGCTGATGATCTGCCCGGCGCCGAACAGAGCGCGGCACAGGTCTTCGCGCCCGGATCCGTGCACGCCGGCGATGGCGACGATCTCGCCTTGGCGGACGTCGATGCTCACGTCGCGGAAGCCGTCGCCGCTCAGGCTGTTGACGACCATGCGGGGCCGGTCGGGTGGCGTCCGCGCCTGCAGGTCCTCGTGGTAGTGATTGCCGGTGTCGGCGGTTCCGATCATCAGCTCGTGCAACTGCGACGGAACGGCCCGGGACGGATCAACCTCTCCGGCGACTTGGCCGCCGCGGAGCACGTAGACACGGTCGGATACGCGCATGACCTCGTCGAGACGATGCGAGACGAAGATGACCGACGCGTGCTCGCGCAAGCGCTGGATCTGACCGAACAGAATCTCGACCTCCTCGGGCTCCAAGACCGAGGTCGGCTCGTCCAGAAGGATGATCGGCTCGACGCTGGTGCGCTCCTCGATTCCGAGGACCTTGGCAATCTCGACCATCTGGCGCTCGGCGAAGGTCAGCGTCTCCGTGCGGGCTCCCGGGTCGACTGTGCATCCGATCTTGTCGAGCTGGGCTTGGGCGAGCCTTTGAAGGGTTCTATTCCGAAAGATGCCCGCTCGCACGGCTCGGCCTTCGCAGCCCAGAAGGATGTTCTCAGCCGCGCTGATATTCGGCACCAGGGACTGCTCCTGGAAGACCATCCCGATCCCGTGCCTGGCCGCGTCGGCGACATTCTGCACCTGTACGGGGGTGCCACGGACCGCGATCGTGCCTGAGTCTGGCTGCACCAAGCCGACGAGTGCCTTGAGCAGGGTGGACTTGCCGGCGCCATTCTCGCCGGCCAGTCCGATGACCTCATGCCGTTTCACATGCAAAGAGACGCGGTCCAGTGCGACGACGCCCGGGTAGCGCTTGCTGAGGTCTCGGACTTCAAGGACGATCCTGGGGTCGATCTGGCTTTCGTTCATTTGACGACCGTCATCCTTCGTCGCAGTGGCCACGCGGCTGCTCCGACCGCGATGACGACGATCAGGCCCTGAACGCCTCTCTGTACGTAGGGGCTGACTCCGATCAGGATGAGGCCGTTGGCCAGCACCGTAATGATCAGGACACCCACTGTGGAGTGCAGGACGCCACCGCGACCGCCGGACAGGAGGGTGCCCCCGACCACGGCTGCCGTGATGGCGGCGAACGTGTAGTCCCCGCCGGCCTGGACGATGCCCGAGCCAAGTTGAGAGGTGACCATGGCGGCGGCCAGCCCGTAGAAGCAGCCTGCCAGGGCGAACACCGCGACCTTGTAGGGGCCGACGCGAACGCCGGACAGCGCCAGAACCTCCTCGCCGCCGCCGATCGCGGATGCGTATCTGCCGAGGCGGGTGTACCGCTGGATCGCCCACCCTGCAATGACGCAGATGGCCGCCAGAATCGTCATCTGGGTGAAGCCGAGAACCCGGTTGCTCGCCCAGCCCAGGAGGCTCTCGTCAATGATCGAGGGCTGGATGCCGCTGAACAGGACGGTGGCTACGCCGATACCTATGGCGGCGACGCCCAGAGTTGTCATGAAGGACGGGACCTTGAGCACCACGAAGACGAGTCCGCTGAGGAGCCCGAAGGCCCCACCCATGAGGATCGCCAGGACAACGCCCGCAATTCCGAGGTCGAGGGAGTTGCGAGTGTTGGCAACGAGAAGGGACACGCTGAGTGCGCAGGCCGCCATGACGCCGGTTGCGGACAGATCGATGGAGCCCATCAGCAGCACAAATGTGATGCCGACGGTCACCACGGCGAGGACGGCCGCGGAATCCAGGACGTTCTGAAGGTTCGACACGGTCCGGAACTGCGGACTGACCATGGCGAAGATGGCCACCAATGCCACCAACGCCGCGGCCGGCCCGAAGTCCTGGATCAGGTCGCCCCGCGCGTGCGCGGGGCGACCCTTCGTCCGAGTCCCACTCTCCATCGACTGAACGGTCATTACTGAATCGGACCCACCACTCGGTTGAAGACGTTGGCGCAGTCGAAGTCCGCGGGGTCTGCCTTGGGGGCCAGGAAGTCGGCCGCGTTGTCCTTGGTGATCAGGAACTGCTTGGCGAAGAACGCGCGATTCTCTGGACTGAGCGAGGCCACGTCCAATTGCCCGGTTGCGGCGCAGTAGCCGATGGCCAGGCCGATGGCGCCCTGCCACGGTCCGTCGCTCGACACGGTGGCTGTCATCTTGCCGTCGCTGACGGCCTGTACCGCCTCGGGGACCGCGTCGATGCCGGCCACGGCCACCCCTGTCTTGCCTGCGGCGTCGAGGGCCTGAAGTGCACCCAGCGCCATGTCGTCGTTGGCGGTCCAGATGCCGTTGATCTGGTCGCCGTGCTTGGTGAGCAGGGTCTTGGTGACGGCGAGCGCCTTGTCCCGGGAGAAGTCCGCCGTCTGGTCGTCCAGAAGGGTGATTCCGGGGTTGGCAGCCAGGGCCTCCTGCAGACCTGCGAAGCGGTCCTTCGCGGCTGCGGTGTCGAGAATGCCCTGCAGGGCGACGATGTTGCCCTTGCCGCCCATTTGAGCGAACATCGCCTCGGCGATTTGCTTCCCGGACTCCTTGCCGTTGTACGTCAGGTGCGAGATCCAGTGGTCGTAGTCGGGCACGTTGACGTCTCCGGGCTTGTTCCACTGCGTCACGACCCACGCACCCGCATCCTGTGCGGCCTTCACGATCGGCAGGGTGTCGGAGTCGCCGTTCGGCAGCACGTTGAGCACCGTGCAAGCGGCATCGCCGGTAGCGAGCACTTGCCTGATCTGCTCCTGCTGCTTGGTTGACTCCCCACCGTAGGTGAGACGCTGCTGGGTCAGACCGACCTGCTTGGCGTAGGCGTCGCCGCCGTCGAGCCAGGCGGCCTCGTAGGGGTTGGTCTCGTTGCGGACCTGCCCGATCAGCACGACCTTGGACGGGTCACAGGCGCCGGCGGCAGCCGCGGAGGCGGCTGGAGCTGCGGCACTGGCCGCAGGCGCACTGGCCGCAGGCGCACTGGCCGCTGGGGCCGCCGACGAGGCAGCAGCCTCGGAGGAGGTGCTACTGGAGGTGGAGCTCCCGCATGCGGCAAGCGCGAGGGCTCCCAGCGAGAGGACGGCGACCAACTGGCCGCTGCGGCGCGTTCGGTGTTGGATCGTCAACGTACTGCCTCATTTCGTGTATGCCGGAGTATCCCGGCTGGGGTTGTGTGATGCGGTGAAATCGAGGGGCGGGACCAGGTCATCGAGCCATCCATCCGCCATCGACAACGAGTACGTGCCCGTTGACGTAGTCCGCTGCGTGTGACGCGAGGAACACGGCAGCCCCGACAAGGTCGGAAGGCATCCCCCACCGGCCAGCGGGGATGCGCTCGAGGATCGCCCGGGCGCGATCGGGATCTTCTCGAAGGGCGCTCGTGTTCTCCGTGGCCATGTACCCAGGAGCGATGGCGTTGACCTGCAGCCCGCGCGGCCCCCACTCATTAGCCAAAGCACGCGTCAGTCCCGCGACGGCATGCTTGCTTGCCGTGTAGGAGGCGACTCGCACGCCACCTTGAAAGGACAGGAGGCTGGCAACGCTGATGACCTTGCCCGAGCCGCGCTCGAGCATGGGCAGTGCGAGCCGCTGGGTCAGGAAGAACATTCCGGAGAGGTTGACGTCCAGAACGCGTGCCCACGACTCCTCGGTGACATCAGTCGAATCGAATCGCTCGATGATTCCGGCGTTGTTGACGAGCACGTCGATCCGCTCGTCTGCCGCCAGCGCGTCGGCTGTCGCCACGACCGCGGCGTGGTCGCCCATGTCCAGGTCGAGCACGCGCGAGCGTCGGCCCGTCGCTTCGATCAACGTCCGGGTCTCTTCCTGCGAGTCGGGAAGACCGAGCAGGACGATGTCGGCGCCAGCGCTCGCGAGCCCGACCGCCATGGCCTGACCCAGACCGCGCCCCCCGCCGGTGACGGCGGCGGTGGTGCCGGCGAGAGAGAACCAGTCAAGTCCCGCCATCGGAGTGGTCAGGCCGCCTGGCGTGGCAGTCGCGCTCACAGAGCCTCCATCGCAACAGGGGACAAGTCGCCGTAGTCGGCGTTCTCCCCCGCCATCGCCCAGACGAAGGCGTACGGGGTCGTGCCGGCACCGGCGTGGATCGACCATGCGGGCGAGATGACGGCCTGCCGGTCGCGGATCATCACATGCCGGGTCTGACCCGGACGGCCCATCAGATGGATGACCCGTGCTGACGGCTCCAGTCCGGTGTACAGGTAGACCTCGGTCCGCCGGTCATGAAGGTGGGGCGGCATGGTGTTCCACACCGACCCGTCCGCCACCACGGTCACGCCGAGCTGCAGTTGGCAGGACCGATGGCCGCCGTTCCACACGTAGCGATACAGGGCCCGGGCACTGGCATCTGCACCCTCCCCGATGTTCAGCGGGGCAACCGTGTCGCGGCTGAAGGCGGCCGCCGGGTAGGTGACGTCGGCTACCGCCGACACCATGTAGAAGCAGGCGTCGGGTCCACTGAACGACACCTCGCTGCCCCGACCGGCGTATAGGCCGTCGAGCCGGCCCAGTCGATACTCGTTGCCGTCAACAGTAACGACGCCGCCCGTGCCGAGGTTGATGACGCCGAGCTCGCGACGTTCCAAGTGGGTGGGCGTACCGATGACGTCCCACGCCGGCAAGGCCAACGTCCCATCGCCGGGGATCGCTCCCGCGATGACCATGCGGTCCTCATGGGTGTAGATCCCCCGAATCTCTCCGGGGACGAACAACTCATCCGCGACGTAGCGCGTTCTCAGCTCGGCCATGGTCGCGGTCTCGACGGAATCGGGAGCGGTGGCGTATCGGGTCTCAATCACAAGTCAACTCACATATGTGGATGGCGTTCCGTATTTCGAACAATGCCGACGTTAGGCGACTTCACCCGACCTGTCAAGCATATGAATCGTGTTCGTGTATCTGAATTGCGCTACGATGCCGTCATGACGTCCACACGGCCTTCGCCCGCCGCATCTCCGAACGGGCAAGCGGGCGATCCCCCCTCTGGCGAGAGGCAAGGGCCCCTCCCCGGAAGTGACGGACTGGCGCCCGTGAAGTCGGCGGCGCGCGTCCTCGACATCCTCGACGACCTGGTCGCCCACGGTCCTGGCTCGCTACAGCAGCTCGCATCACGATTGGCCATACCGAAGAGCAGCCTGCACGCCTTGCTCAAGACGATGCTCGGTCGCGGCTGGATCGAAACCGACGCAACCGGGACCATCTACAGCTTGGGAATACGCTCGCTCATCGTCAGCTCGGCCTACCTGGACGAGGACCGCGTCGTGGCTCGGACGTCATCGATCCTCGACGAACTGGCTCAGGCGACCGGCGAGGCCGTCCACCTCGGTCGCCTCGAGGGATCCGAGATCGTCTACACCGCCAAGCGGGATTCCATCCATCCCCTCCGGATGTACTCGGCCGTCGGCCGACGGCTCCCCGCCTACTCAACGGCAATGGGCCGAGCCATCCTCGCGGAACAACCCCGCGAGAAGGTTTCCGAGCTTGTGCCCCAGAGCCTTCGACAGATCACGCCAAAGTCCACCACGGACAGAACGACACTCCTCGCAGTCGTCGAGGAGGCACGCACGCGGGGCTACGCAATAGAGCACGAGGAATCATGCGTCGGCATCAGCTGCTTCGGCATCGCGCTGCCCTTCACACAACCAGCAGTCGACGCAATCAGCATTGCCGTTCCCGATATTCGACTCGACGACACCATGGTCACCCTCATCGTCGAGTCCCTGCTGGACGTGCGACGACGCATAGAAGAGCAAGCCAGATAGCTCACCGACAACCACTGGAGAAAACTGTGCCCAACATCAACGTGGAACTGCTCAGGGGACGCAGCATCGCCCAACGGCGCGAGTTCGCTGAGGAAGTCACCGCGCAAGCCGTCCGAATCCTGAAGGCACGACCCCAGGACGTGCGAATCGTGTTCACCGAGATCGGGGCGGATGAAGTAGCCAACGGCGGGGTTCTGGCCGTCGATGACGCAAGCCGCGCCGAGGTGCTGGCCTTGCATTCCGCCGGCGCAGACGACCACTAGCCGACCAACTCCCCGACTCCATCCGACGCAACGAGTACGCTCGTCGTACCCCATTCAACCTACGGACTACGCGTCCGC
>JBAXSI010000086.1:0-8038 GCA_037130755.1 Actinomycetes bacterium | reverse complement strand
CTGCCACCGTCATTGCGGTCACCGCGGTCTTCGGGCTTGTCGTTGCCGCCGTCACGGGCGGGTGCCTGCTCACGCTCGGCGGGCGCGGCGCGCCCCTCCACTGCGGGGGCGGTCTCGGCGCCGGCCTCGGCCGGGGCCTGCTCACGACGGGCGCTCCGTCGAGGCTTGGAGGTCGTGCTGCCGGCTGCGCCGGACCCCTGACGCTCGCTGATCGCGGCGACGAGGTCTCCCTTGCGCATGCCGCTCGCACCGGAAATACCCAGTTGCGAGGCCAGCTGCTTCAGTTCGGGGAGGAGCATCGACGAAAGGCCGCCGCCACGTGAGGCGGTCGACACTGAGGATTCGGTCACAGGTTTCCTTTGATGGGTCTGACCTTCGAGTGAGGAAGGTTCGTGCTACCCGCAGTGATCAAGGATCAGTGGGGTGCTTCCAGTGTGTTCGGGTGGGGCTCCACCGCGAAGACAACCGTCGGGATCGCAAGAGTTCGGCGACTCGCCGTTACTACTGGAGCAACCTGAGCATATCACCCAAGCGCACGGGGGCGGTTTCTCGGGGGCCGGATCACGCGATCGGGGGCAGGGGGACCTCGCGGGCCCCCACTGCGGACACGTCCACGTGCGACACGATCCAGGATCCGGAGACCACGCCGCCCAGCACGCCCATGGTCTGGTCGTCGACGAAGGCGAGGACCGTGGGTCCGGCCCCGGAGATCACCGCGGGCACCCCCGCCGCACGCAGCGCACCGAGGAGCGCCACCGATTCGGGGTACGCCGACTCCCGCGCGTGCTGATGGAGTCGATCCTCCGTGGCAGCCATCAGCCTGCTGGGGTCCTGGGTGAGCGCGTGCACGAGGAGGGCGGCTCGCGAAACGTTGAGGGCGGCAGCTGAGAACGCCACGGATTCGGGCAGCATCGCCCGCGCCTTCTTCGTTGGCATCTCGTGCGGCGGCACCATGACAACCGGGCGGACTTCGGGATGGACCGACATGCGCACCGCGTCGCCGAACCCGTCCTCCTCCAACCACGCCACGGTGAACCCACCGTAGAGCGCGGCCGAGAGATTGTCCGGATGGTCCTCCTCGACCAGGGCCAGCTGGAGGACATCGCTGTCGGACATGCGATCAGTTCCGTCGTCGACCATGGCACGCGCGAGGACGATCCCGCCGACGATTGCGGCGGCGGACGAGCCGAGCCCGCGACCGTGCGGGATGGAATTCGCGCACCGGAGGATGAAGCCGGGCTGGTCGACCGCGAGCCAGTCGAAGGCCGCGCGCATGGATCGCACGACGAGATGTGACTCGTCGAGGGGGACGACGCCCTCGCCCTCCCCCACCACCTCGACGAGAACGCCCTCGTCATCGGTGACCATCGCGACGTACTCGTCGTACACCGAGAGCGCGAGCCCGGCAGAGTCGAAGCCCGGGCCGAGATTGGCGCTGCTGGCCGGAACCACCACGCGGACGGCCTCGCGACGGAACGTGCTCATGGCTACGCCAGGCCGAGGGCGCCGGCGACGGCCCCCGCGTCGATCGGGACGACGACGGGCTCGGCGACCGAGTCCAGCGCCCACTGGGTGTCCTTCAGGCCGTTGCCCGTCAGCGTGCACACGATGACCTGGCCCGGATCCACTGCGCCGGCCGCATGCATCTTGAGCAGGCCTGCAACGCTGGCTGCGCTGGCCGGCTCGCAGAAGAGCGCCTCGCGGCGGGCGATGAATCGGTACGCGTCGAGGATCTGCTCGTCAGTGACGGCGTCGATGAGCCCACCGGACGTGTCGCGTGCCTCGATCGCGCTGTGCCACGACGCCGGGTTGCCGATGCGGATGGCGGTCGCGATGGTCTCCGGATGCAGGACCGGCTCGCCGCTCACCAGTGGCGCTGCTCCCGCGGCCTGGAATCCCCACATGCGTGGCGTTGACGCCGCGACACC
Source organism: Actinomycetes bacterium (assembly GCA_037130755.1). Taxonomy (GTDB): domain Bacteria; phylum Actinomycetota; class Actinomycetes; order S36-B12; family S36-B12; genus UBA10649. Next base: position 6,110 of record JBAXSI010000086.1, on the reverse strand, counting down.
ATCGCGCGCGTACTCGACGTAGCCCTTCCAGTAGGCGGTGATGTTGCCGGCGTTGCCGACCGGGAGGCAGTGGATGTCAGGCGCTCGGCCGAGCTGGTCGACGATCTCGAAACTGGCGGTCTTCTGGCCCTCGATGCGAGCCGGGTTGACGCTGTTGACGAGCTCGACGGGGTAGTCGACGGCCAGCTTGCGGGCCAGCTCGAGGCAGTCGTCGAAGTTGCCGTCGACCTGCAGCAGCGTCGCGCCATGCACGATCGCCTGGGCCAGCTTGCCCATCGCGATCTTGCCCTGCGGCACGAGGACCGCACAGGTCATCCCGGCCTTCGCGGCGTAGGCCGCAGCACTTGCCGAGGTGTTGCCGGTCGACGCGCAGATGACGGCCTTGGCACCCGACTCCGCTGCCTTGGAGATGGCCATCGTCATGCCGCGGTCCTTGAACGAGCCGGTCGGATTGGCGCCGTCGTACTTCAGCCACACCTCGCAGCCGACCAACTCGCTGAGCACGCCCGCACGGACCAATGGCGTGCCGCCCTCGCGCAGGCTGATGATCGGAGTCGCGTCCGTGACCGGCAGCCGATCGCGGTACTCCTCGATGAGGCCTCGCCACTGATGTGCCATGGCTACTCGCCCGCCTCGCCCTCGACGCGCATGACGCCCAGCACCCGCTTCACGGTGTCGAGCTGCGACAGGTGATCGACGGTGGCGCGCAAGGCAGCGTCGCTGGCTCGGTGCGTGCGCACGATGAGGCCCGCCTCGTCGCCATGCCCGTCCTGCCGCACGACCTGGATGCTCACACCGTTGTCCGAGAACGCCGAGGCGATGCTCGCAAGGACGCCGGGGCGATCGGCCACCGAGAGGTTGACGTAGTAGCGGGTCAGCGCCTTGCCGACGGGAAGCACCGGCAGGTTGCTGTAGGTGCTCTCCCCTGGGCCGAGCCCGCCCGACACGCGGTTGCGCGCTGCCGTGACGACATCGCCCATGACCGCGCTGGCGGTCGGCGCGCCGCCGGCACCACGGCCGTAGAACATGACCTCGCCAGCCGCCTCTGCCTCGACGAACACCGCGTTGAAGGCACCGCGCACGGCGGCGAGCGGATGACTGCGCGGCAGCATCGTCGGATGGACGCGCACGATCACGCCTTCGTCGGTGCGCTCCGCGACGGCGAGCAGCTTGATGACGAAGCCCATCTGCTGTGCGGCGCGGATATCGTCGGACGTCACCTTGGAGATGCCCTCGCAGTAGACGTCATCCAGCGTCACACGGGTGTGGAAGGCAAGCTCAGCGAGGATCGCAGCCTTGGCAGCAGCATCGTGGCCGTCGATGTCGAGACTGGGGTCGGCCTCGAGGTAGCCGAGCGCCGCCGCCTCCGCGAGGACCGTGTCGTACTCGACGTGCTCCTCGTCCATCTTGGTCAGCATGAAGTTGGTGGTGCCGTTGACGATGCCGAGCACGCGCGTAACGCGATCGCCGGAGAGCGACTCGCGCAACGGCCGCAGCAGCGGGATGGCACCGGCCACGGCGGCCTCGAAGTACAGGTCGACGCCATTGCGTCCGGCCGCCTCGTAGAGGGTCGCGCCATCTGCGGCAAGAAGGGCCTTGTTCGCGGTGACAACGCTCGAGCCCGCGGCCATCGCCGACAGAATGAGGGTCCGGGCAGGCTCGATGCCGCCCATGACCTCGACGACGATGTCGGCTCCGCTCTCAGCGACGGCGGCAGCATCGTCAGTAAGCGCCTCGTCCGGAATCCCGGGCCGTGAGCGACTGAGGTCTCGTACGGCGACCTTCGTCAGCACCACAGGGGCGCCCACGCGCTCCGCGAGGTCGTGGGCGTTCTCGATGATGAGGCGGGCCACCTCGGATCCGACCGTGCCACCGCCGAGAAGGGCTACGGTCAACGGCCGCGCCTGCTCAGGGGACGACATGCGGACTCCTTCGGTGCTCGGTGGTGGTGGACGCGCGACCTGCCGGTGCACAGCCTCTCAGGTCCCCCGAATACGTGGCGACACAGGTGGCCGGTCGATTGGCCCACGGCGCGCTTGCGCACCATACTGACGCCCGCGCGCCAGACTCGGCGCATTCAGACTCTCGTTGAGGGCCGGCAATCAGGAGGAAGCACCATGAACAGCACCGGTCGGAAGCTCGCTGCCGAGTTCGTCGGCACGTTCCTTCTCGTGTTCCTTGCCGTGGGCGCGGCCGTGTTCGGCATCGGCGCCAAGGTCGGCGTCGACGGCACCGGACCCGGCAACGGCATCGTCGGCGTCGCCCTGGCGTTCGGCCTGGTCCTGCTGGCCATGGCCTACGCGTTCGGCCCGGTCTCCGGCGCTCACGTCAACCCCGCCGTCACCCTGGCCATGCTCATCGGCCGCCGCATGCCCACCAACGAGGCCGTCGGGTACTGGATCGCCCAGTTCGCCGGCGCCATCCTCGGCGGCGCAGTGCTCAAGCTCTTCGTGTCCTCGTTCGGCGTGACCGACTACACAGGCGGCCTGGGCACCAACGGGTACGGCGACCGCGGCAACATCAACCTCGCCGGCGCCTTCGTCCTGGAGGTCCTGCTCACCGCGGCATTCGTCCTGGTGATCCTCCTGGTCACGGAGCGCGTGGCCGCCCCCGGCTTCGCCGGCATCGCCATCGGCCTCGCGCTGACCGTCGTCCACCTTGTCGGCATCCCGCTCGACGGCACTTCGGTGAACCCGGCCCGCTCGTTCGGCCCCGCCCTGTTCGCCGGCGGCGGCGCACTCGGCCAGGTATGGCTGTTCATCCTCGCCCCGCTCGTCGGCGCCGTGGTCGCCGCACTCGTCTGGAGGGTCACCCGCACCGAGGTCGACATCACCCCCGAGGACATGATCGCCGGCTCCGAACGCGAGTAAGCCCACTCCGCGACGTCAGTGCTCGTACGCTGGCGTCATGGAGCCGGACCAACAGGCGAACGTCCTCGGACAAGAGCTCGAGGTCTGCAGCCTGGACCCGCTGACAGGCTTCTTCCGCGACGGGTTCACCACCACCGGTCCGCAGGACTACGGCTCGCACACCGTCTGTGCGGTCGTGACGGCGGAGTTCCTCGAGCACCAGCGCCGAACCGGGAACGACCTGTCGACGCCGATGCCGCAATACGGCTTCCCCGGCCTGAAGCCGGGTGACCATTGGGCCGTGTGCGCCACGCGGTGGCTCGACGCCTTCCAGGACGGGGTCAGGGCACCAGTCGTCCTGCGGGCCACCAACCAGGCGGCGCTGTCGTCAGTGCCCCTGGCCGCGCTTGAGGAGTGCGCCGCCGACGCCCCAGACGACTTGTCGGCGCTGCTCGACTGAAGGACCGCCCGACGCGCTCAGGCGCCCGGATCCAGGCTGAGCAGGTCCTCGATCGTCTCGCGACGGAGCACGACCTGCGCTGCCCCGTCCTTGGCCGAGATGACCGCGGGCCGCGGCAGGTAGTTGTAGTTCGAGGCCATCGAGCGGCAGTACGCACCGGTGGCGGCCACTGCCAGCAGGTCACCAGGGGCAAGGTCACCGGGCAGCCACGCGTCGCGCACGACGATGTCACCAGACTCGCAGTGCTTGCCCACCACCCTGCACAGGACGGGATCGGCTTCGGACTCGCGCGAGGCGAGCGCCACCGTGTACTCGGCGTCGTACAGCGCCGTGCGGATGTTGTCACTCATGCCACCGTCGACGGAAACGTAGGTACGCACTGCCCCTCGGTCGAGTTCAACTTGTTTCACCGTCCCGACCTCGTAGACGGTGATCGCCGCAGGTCCGACGATCGCGCGGCCCGGCTCGAAGGCGAGGGCAGGCATCGGGATTCCGACCGCTGCGCACTCCTTGCCGACGATGTCTCCGATCTGCAGCGCCATGTCGGGCACGTCCAGAGGGTCGTCTGAGTCCACGTACGCGATGCCCATGCCGCCACCGAGATTGAGCTCCTCGATCTCGATCCCCTGCTCGTCCCAGATTCGCTGTGCCACCGAGACGACTCGCGCGGCGGCGACCTGGAAGCCCGAGGAGTCGAAGATCTGCGAGCCGATGTGCGAGTGCAGGCCCATCAGGTCGAGCGACGGCAGCTTCGCGATGCGACGGACAGCCTCCTCAGCCGCGCCGGACGTGACGGACAGTCCGAACTTCTGGTCCTCATGAGCGGTCGCAATGAACTCGTGGGTGTGCGCCTCGACGCCGACGGTGACACGCACCAGCACCGGCTGCACCACGCCCGCTCTTGCTGCGGCATCGGCGATGCGCACGATGTCCTCGAACGAGTCGATCACGATGCGGCCCACACCGGCCACGACGGCCGCCTCGATCTCAGACATCGACTTGTTGTTCCCGTGCATCAGCAGCCGCTCCCCCGGCACGCCGGCTCGCAGGGCGACCGCGAGTTCGCCGCCCGAGGCGACATCGATGCCCAGCCCCTCCTCGGTCACCCACTGGGCGACCTTGGTGCTGAGGAAGGCCTTCGCCGCGTAATACACGATCCGGGCGCCGGCATCGACATACGCAGTGCGGTAGCGGCGCGCTCGGTCGCGTAGGTCCACCTCGTCGAACAGGAAGAGCGGCGAACCGAACTCAGTGACCGCATCCCGCACATCGACGCCGCCGATCTCGATCGCTCCGGCCGCGTTACGTGTCGCGCTGCTCGGCCACACACTCGCCGAAAGACGGTTGAGCTCGGCTGCCGAGGCCGGACGGTCGACGGACGCATGGTCCGCGACGACGTCGGCGTGGAGCGGTCCGGCCGGGTGAGCGCGCATGGCCACAGGCTAGGGCACCAGCCCGACACAGAAGACGGGGCGTTTGCTCCCGTTCCGCTAGGCTCAAGAGGGACCGAACGAGGAGACGACCGATCAAGAAGACAGTCACGGCCGAGGCGCCACCGGGCACCATCGCCGACGGCATCCGTGACATCCGAGCGGGCCTGAGACAGCGGCCGGTCTGGTGGTCGCTCAGCCTGCAGACGATCCGCAGCCAGTACCGCCGCACCTACCTCGGCCCGTGGTGGATCACGGTCCAGCAGGTGATCTTCGTCGTCGGGCTCAGCCTGCTGTTCGGGACCTTGCTCAACCAGGACAAGCAGACGTTCATCCCCTACGTCACGATCGGCTTCATCACGTTCAGTTGGATGACGTCGATGATGACCGGTGGCGCGACCTCGATCATCAGCAACGGCCCCAGCATCAAGACATCAGCGGGGCCGCTGTCGCTTCCCGCGCTTCGCAACTTCGCCATGGCGACCATACAGTTCCTGCACAGTGCGGTCGTCATCGTGATCGTGATGATCGTCTTCCAGGTGCCCGTCGGCTGGCCCATCGTGCTGGCACCGCTGGGCCTGCTGGTGATCACCGTCAACGGAATCGCGCTTGGACTCTGGCTCGGACCACTCGCGGCTCGGTATCGCGACGTGGGTCCGATCGTCGTGTCCCTGAGCAGCGTCCTCTTCTTCTTCACCCCGATCTTCTGGACGACCGACGACCTCAGCCGGCAGCAGATCGCCTGGCTCGCCGGCTGGAACCCGTTCGCCTACCTCCTGGAGTTCTTCCGGTCCCCACTGCTCGATCAATGGCCCACGCAGGCCGTATGCGTCGGCACCGCCGGCATCACCATCGCCAACGTGATGATCGCGCTCGTCCACTTCAGCCGAACCCGCGAGCGTCTGGCGTACTGGCTATGAGCGACGAGATCCCCAGCCCTTTGTCGACGGACCCAACCGAACTCGCGATTCGACTGGACCACGTCTGGGTGCAGTACCGGCTGCGTCATGCGCACCACTACAACCTCAAGCGCACGCTGACGAACTTCCTCACGCGCAAGCGCGAGGAGCCGGAGATCATCACGGCCCTGAACGACGTCAGCATGTCCATTCCCGCCGGCGCCAGAGTCGGGGTGTCCGGTCCAAACGGGGCGGGCAAGTCGACGCTCCTGTCGGTCATGGCCGGGCTGCTCACGCCGACGCGGGGCTCGGCCAAGGTGCAGGGCCGCGTCCTGGCGCTCCTGGGCGGCCCCAACGAGGGCTTGGACCCAGAGCAGACAGGACGGGAGAACGCGCTCTCGCTCGGGGTCAAGCTGGGCGACAGCCTGCAGGACATGCAGGAGCGGATGGACGACATCAAGGAGTTCTCCGG
>JBAXSI010000085.1:0-8608 GCA_037130755.1 Actinomycetes bacterium | reverse complement strand
CCGGGCCGTCACCCAGCGTGGGCCGACCCCTGCCGACGTGACGCAACCGGGCGTCCCTGTAGCCGCGCTCGGCCTCGTCGGCCAGGCGCTCGACGTCGGCCTGGGTGATCGGCTGACCGCCGGACACGCCAAGGACCTTCTTCTTAGTCATTGCGGTGTCCTTCCAGGAGTCGCCGGTACTGCTTGGTCATCTTCATCGCGTGGATCGCGAGCACGCGGACGTCGTCGAAGTGCAATGTCACGACCTCGAGCATGTTGCCCGACCGGTCCGGCCCCAAGTGGAGTCGGCGAACCGGCGGCTCGGGGTCGATGTCGTCGCTGAACACGGCGTGAGTGATCGCGTGCCTGATGTCGCCATCCGCGATCCCGTGCCGTCGGCATTGGCGTTGATGCCGACCTCACGCACTCGAATATCGTACTACAAAAAGAGTGAGACAAAAGGTGCACTGGTCCGGGGCTGCCCACCGTCGGATGCCTGTCCGCGACCCGCTGGTCGTCGCTGCGCGTCTTACGAGGACGGCATCGCGCCGGATGTGGTCGTCACGCTCTTTCAGTCCTCCGGCGAACACCGCGTCGATGGGACCGCCTTGGAGTTCCGTCATTTGTCCTTGATCCGCACAAGGTCCGGTAGCAGCGCGCCGAACTGCAACTCCACGCACATCAATGTCCCACGGATAGACCGAAATGGAGTTGGCCCAGCACTCGACCCCGGAAGAGTCGACTCCCCTGGTCCACCGACAGGCACTTGGGCCGATGCGCTTGAACGGTCTGACTTCTACGGAACGTCCATCCGAATCAGCGGATTCCCGTATCGCAGTCGATGGCTACCTGCCCTGCGTGCGAGATCGTAACTGTCGTGCACGACATGCCAGCGTCCGCGGTTACCAGCCATGTTCCGTCGCTGAGGTTGAGGGTGAAGTCGCCAGTAGGCGAGACCGGGGCTCTGACCTCGTTCGCGCCGTTTCGAGCAGATACCTGCGCGTGGTCGAAGGCTCGAGGGGAGGCGGGGCACGGTGTGCCGGCCCTCTCGACCGGGCAGAGCGGACCCAGCGTGACGGTGCCGGTGACAACCATCGCGGGCGATGCTGTCATTGAACAACCTGCCGCCAGGACGATCGGACACCAGCTCGCTAGGCGCGCCCGACGTGTCGCACCCAGCCGCGGCCGGCGTTGCCGGCCGAAGCAGGATCGCAGACGAAACATGCAACCCACTGTTCGCCGCGACGCGTCCTCCTGTCAACCACACGTGCTCGCGTCCGCCACCCTTCTCGTACCGCTCGACGAGGCTCTCGAGCGTCGGACAGCCGTCGCAAGCGACGCCGTACGCATGTCCGCGCAACGCCAACCGCACGGCTTCCTTAAACAGGAACATCAGGCAGGCACGACCGGTCTCGACCGCCCCAACTGCCATGAGGAAAGCGACCGTGACAGTCTCCGGGTCTTCAAGCCCTCCGGGTCCTCAGGCCTGCGCTGCCCAGACCTCGGCGGCGAAGGCGGTGGCCAGGTTCCACGACGCCTCCCGGTAGTCACGCCAGTAGGAGGCAGTGAATCGGCGCAGCTCGTCGATGTCGACGCCTGCCTTCAGCATGGCGTCCTTGTAGACGGCGAGCCTGGAGTAGACGAGCGAGGGATTGGCCTCGATGTGGAATTGACGTGCCAACGAGGCTGGGCCCCTTGGTCGCCCGCCGCTTCTTCTCGCGGACAGGTGTGCGAAGTCTTCGATTGCCGCAGCGCTCTGTCAGCGAACGCGGTAGGTGCGGTTGAGGGTCATCCGGTTCCACTGCCCTGAGATCGCTGCGGCCGTGGCCCGGACGTTGCAGCTGCCGTTGCTGACTGCCCGCAGCTGCACGGAACCATTGGACGGGTACCGCAGCTGGCACCTGTTCGCGCCACTGGTGATCGACCAGGACATGCGTTGACCGGCGTTGGTGACGTTGTTCGCCCGAGTCGTCAACGTGAACGTCGTCCCGCGCCGGATATCGCCGGATGCCCTTATCGTGCCCCGGGGCACCTGATTCCCGGACGCCAGCGACACCGTGTAGATGGCTTGCGCGGGACCGTAGCCGTTGCCACCAGTGGATGTGGCGACCAGCCGACACTGTCCGGTTCCCTGGTGCACGGTCAGTGTCGCCCCGTTCAGGGTGCACGGACCGGACACCGTCAACGACACCGGCGAGCCCGACGATGCCGCGGTCACGAACGTCGTGGATGTGCCGTTGCGCAGGGAGTACTGACCCGTGGTGCTCCAGGCCCCCTGTCCTTGCGGGGCGAGGGAGATGGCATCTGACTGGGCCGGTTCGGCGCTGGCAACGATGGTGTCCTGGGCCCCGCCGCGAAGTCCGGCGCTGCTGGTCCAGTTGGCGCCGATCGTGAAGGGGCCTGGCGCGGGAGGTGCCCAGGAGGCCGTCACGACGCCGTTCGGGGGAACGGGCACGTTCGAGGCGATCGGTGCGCCATTCACGGTGAAGGTGACCACCCCGGTCGGCGGGAACGCGCTGACCACGGCGGTGATGGTGCTCGGCAGCCCGACCGCGAAGCCGGGCGGATTCGCAAGATAGATCAGCACACCGCTGGACGTCACCTGGGTGGTATCTGGCAGGCTGCTGCAACTCGCGCCGCAGGTTGTGTTGACCGTGCCATTGACGGTCGCTGGGATGTACGTGGCGAGGATGCTGACCTGCCCGAGCACCGCGGGGGTCCACTGGATCTGCACGGTCGAGGGAACCGCACTGTCCAGCGCCACCGGACCGCCGATCGCGCCACCACCGACCACCGAGAACTGGATGGTGCCCTGCGGGGATGCGAGGCTTCCGCCGTTGGCGGTCACCGAGGCCGTCAGCGCCGCCGGCACGCCCAGTTGCACGGCGTTCGCCACGGTGATCCGGGTCGTCGTGGACACGGGCGCGATCGCCGACCGCACCGCGTTCGACGTACCGTCCACCACGGACGCAGAAACGAACACCACCGCAGCCGACGCCGGACGCCACTGGAAGGCGTACTGATAAACGCTGCCAACACACGTGGTGAACGTCGCGGTGCCAATGGTCTGCGTCGAGCCATTCGACGTACCCAGAACGGTCGCAACCGGCGCCAGCACCGACCCACAGCGCGCCCCAGCAACAGACGCCGTGACGACCAGAGCCTGGGGCACACCGACGGCACCATTGGCCTGCACACCGGCCAGCGTCACGTTCGCACTCGCCGCAGCGGCAGGTGAGGCAGTCGCCAGGCCCAAGCCCGCCAGGATCATCACCACCGACGCCAGCGCCCCGACCATCTTGGTCAAGCGCGAACGCGTCCAGCCGAACGTTGATGCCGTCATGATTCTCCCTCGTCTGCGGTGGCTCGAAGGTAGCCGAGGATCAGCGCAGGAGTCGTGAAACACCAACAATTCCTCACCGGCGAGAAGCGTCACCCCGAGACCTCGCGGACCCGAGATATCTAGCCCAAAGCGGTATCGCCAATAGCGTTCTCCCGGGGGGCGATCTAGATGGCCGCATCCCGCGGGGTGGATGTTAGGCACCCTTTGATTAGGCCCAACGGGGGTCGTCGACGACGCGGGAGACGTCGAGGACCCACCGCTGGACCGACGTGTCGCAGGCTAGCGATCCATCGTGACGCCACACCAGCGCTATTGCGGTCACCACGAGCTTCTTACTCGCTCTTTACTCGCCCATGGAGCCTGACGATGTTTGCCGGACAGTTGCAGTTAGGGCGTCGACGCGACAGCACCGTGATCGTGGATCCGGCTGCGCACCATTGGTTCTGCAAGAGGGCGTCGGGCCGGGCAGGACCACTTCTTCCGCTGTTCCCTGGGTAATGAACACGGGCATCGCCGCTGACATGGGCGGTACCCACTCGCTCTCGGCCAGGGCCGCCCACTGGGCAGACACACCTTGGGCTCTTCACTCAGACCGCCGGGCGTCTAGACGGGCCCGGCGTGCCTCGCTGCGACTGACCACCGACGTTCCGTCCGTGAGAATTCTTGATCGGAACGTCGGTGGCCAGGGGTCGATGTCGCGTCCGCAGGAAACGTTAGTCGTCCGACTCCGGCGCACCCGACCCGAACTGGTACACGCCGTCCCAGTGCCACAACTCCTTGGATGTACCCGGGTCTGTCACCGACACGGCCGCCTTCCCGGCGAAGCGGGTGAACGGACCTGTGCCACCGGAGAATGTGATGGTCATGGTGGTGGCATTGAGCGTAACGTGACCGAACAGCTTGCTCCCGTGGCCACGACTAATCACGACGTCACTGTCGAGCGAACCATCCGCGCTCAGGGCCCGCAAGTAGACGACCCTGGCGCCGACCTTGATCGCCTCGATGTTCGACGACGTGATCGTGCAGAATTCACCGACGTTGCCGTGGTATTGCGAGCACTCCTTCGTGACATGAAGCTCCCCTGCGCGCGGTGACGCCGAGGCGGGGCTGATTCCCAGGAGTCCCCCTGCAAGAACGGCAGTGCCGACGAGAATGACGATGCGCTTCATGATGGATCCCTTCATTGGTCTTCCCGCCTGAGCGGCTACAAGAAGACTCCCCGCCATGTCGACCATCGGCTGTCGCCGAAACGACAAAAGGGCATTCCCGGGTCACGCGACGTCGAGGAGGCCGCCCTAGGTCAGCCTGCTTGGGACAGCAGCCCGTCGGCCAGAGCTGCGGCGCTCGCAAGTGAGAGCTGCCGCCCCCGGGCCACGGAATCGCTGGCCGCGTCCGGATCGCCGAGGACGCTGGCATCGAAGTCGCGACCGTGCCGGGCCCGCACTTCCCACGGCTTGTGCCCGGCGCCACTGGCGGACCGGAGCGATTCGGCGGCTCCGATGAGCTCACCAGCGTCATCCAGATGGCCGCCTGCTGCCGCCCACGCGGCAACGGCTTCAAGGATGTGCGCGGTGCAGCCCATGTTGTTGGAGGAGGCAAGGATCGAGAGTGCCTCACGAAGGAAGGGTGCAGCTCCTGGCAGATCCTCGGCGTCGAGATCGATGAGGGCTCGGGCCTCAAGTGCGTGGGCACGCATGATCGGTGAACCGAGGACTCGATACGACTGTTCGGCCTCATCCGCCATCTGAGTCGCAATCACACGATCCGGCTCACGGAGCGATGACCTCCACACCGTCTGCGCGATCCCGTACTCGTCTCCGAGGTCACGGAACTCCTGGAGAAGGCCGGGCAGCAGCCGATCAAGTTCTGCGACATCTCCGGTCCCCCAGAACCCAGAGCTTTCGTCGTGCCTGGCCCACGCAGATCGGTGACGATCACCGAGCACCTCGAAGCCGGTTCGCGCCAATCCGCCGTATTCGGCCGCAGCCGCCCAGTCGCCCTGCTCGAAGGCCAGGTCGGACATCGTCATTTGGGCACAGGCCACCACGTCGGGCGGAAGACTTGCGCCCCCACGCTCAAGGAGATCCACGATGAGCTCGCGCCGCTGTGTCGTCAGCGCGAGTGGCACGTTCGTCACCAGTCGCAGAGCGTCCACGAGATCTCCCCGCTCGATCGCCCAGTCCATCGCAGCGCGCATGTTGACCCGCTCGGGCATGACGGCAGCCAGGGCGGCATCCATGGCGGGCGTCCGCATGTCGCGCTCAAGGTGTTGGACGTGAACCATCGCCCATGCCAGCAACCGGTCACGAAGGCGGGCCTCATCACCCAGGTCATGCAGTCGATCACGTCCATACTGACGAAGAGTCTCGAGCAGCCCAAAGCGACTGCCGCCAGATCGTGTCTCGACGGGCACGACCAAAGACTTCTCGACCAACCGGGCAACGCCATCGAGCGCCTCCAGATCGTCAAGGTCACCGACCGCCGCAGCGGCCGCCGCGGTGAAGGAGTCGGGAAAGACGCTGAGTTCGCGGAAGAGCTCTCGATCCGACTCGTTCAGCAGGTCGTAACTCCAGTCGACCATCGCCTCGAGTGTGCGCTGTCGCGTGGGAGCCGTGCGGCTGCCACCGGTCAGCAGCCGGAACCGGTCGTCTAGCCGCTCCGACAATTCCTGGAGGGACAACGACCGAAGTCGCACCGCAGCAAGTTCGATCCCGAGCGGAAGGCCATCGAGCCGCCGGCACACGCTGTCCACGGTGTCGCGATCAGCGGTGTCACGTTGGAACCCCGGCACGAGCGTGTCCGCGCGCGTGAGCAAGAGCTGGGCGGCCTCGCCGTCCAGGCTCAGCGGTGGCACCCGCATGGCGAACTCCCCCTTGATGCCCACCGCTTCGCGACTGGTCACCAGGATCCGAAGCGTCGGGCACGCGCGCAGCAGATGGTCCGCGGTCTGCGCCACGCCGTCGACGAGATGCTCGCAGTTGTCCAGGACGAGGAGCACGTCACGAGGACCCAGCCAGTCGACCAGGGTCTGCTCCAATGGCGTACCGGCCCGTTCACCGAGCCCGAGGGCGGCCGCTATCTGGGCTGTGATCAATGTGGGATCCGTCAAAGGAGCCAATTCGACGAACCACGCTCCATCGTGAACGGACCCCAGCATTCCGCCGGCCACCTCAAGGGCGAGCCGTGTCTTGCCGCTGCCTCCCGCTCCGGTCAGGGTGACCAAGCGGTGGTGAGCCAGGGCGTCCTCCGCGGATGCCAGTTCCGCCGTCCGACCAACGAACTCGTCAGCGCCCGCCGGAAGGTTGTTCGGCAGTGCTGTCAGGGTTCGCACGGGCGGGAACGAGACGACCAGGCCGTCCGCCAGCAACTGCTTGAGGGCCACGGGCTGTCGGAGGTCCCTGAGCCTGTGTTCACCGAGATCGCGAACGCGCACGCCCGGCGAGGCCGCGCACGTCGCACCTGTGAGCAGCACTTGGCCGCCGTGCGCCGCCGCGCACACGCGAGCAGTTTCGTGAAGCGACATTCCGTAGTACGTGCCCCTCGCGAGCCGGACCTCACCCGTATGGACAGCCATCCGGACGCGCAACGCGCCGAGGGCTGGCCAGACCTTCGCCGTCAGCTCGCGCTGCGCCTCCTCGGCTGCGGCGAGAGCATCCTCCGCTTCAGCGAATACGGCGAACACCGCATCGCCCTCACTGCCGAAGACAGCACCCCGATGGTGGTCAATAGCAGTGCAGAGGATGTCGAGATGGGTCTCCATGACGGCGTCGTAGTCTGCCCCCAGTGCATGCAGCAGCCGAGTGGAGCCCTCCACGTCGGTGAACAGGAGGGACACGGTTCCCGTCGGGAGGCTCACCTCACCCAGACGCGAGCCATAGTTCCAGCTGGATTCCGTCCGGATCGCGGAAGACCAGCATCAATGCGGACGGCGTCTCGGAAATGGGCGTGAAGGGAATGTCACCCCTGTTCCGAAGCTCTGCCTCCCAGGCTTCGAGCTCCGCGCGATCAGACACACCGAAGGCGAAGTGATCGAGTCCGGTTCGGAACTCGTCGAATGGATCGCCCGGTGCGCGGTGGTACTGACGAAGCCCCAGCACCCAGCCCGATGCTGGGTGCGCCAGGACGCGGTAGCTCACGTCGTCATCATCGCCACTGCCCACCACGACCAGGCCCAGGAGACTGCAGTACCACTCGCAACTTCGCTCGACGTCTGTGACCGTGAAGGCCACGTGACTGGCACCCGAAATGTTCGGCATGTGTGAAATGTACCCCCGGCCTCTCCATGTGGACGGACTATCGCGTAGGCCACATCACGTCGACAGATGAGGTCCGCGCCCTGGGGCGCTGACTGGATTCCGACGCCGGGGCATCGCCGGGGCATTGTGAGCTGAGGGGCCCGCAGTCGAGCGACTAGCTAGCGACGCCGGCTGCCAGCAGCCTCGCCGATTATCTCAAGGAGCCGCTCGGCCGCCCGAATCAAGACCTGGTCCGATGTCGCACCCGCACGGCGCAAAGTCACAACTTCGCTGAGCTCATCGCAGGCGTCGAGAATGTCGGCGATGCGCTGGTCGTCGCTGCGTGTCATACCGGAACCGCCTCGCGGCGGATGTGTTCGTCACGCTCCTTCAGGCCGCCAACCGACACGACATCGACCTGGCAGCCGAGCAGGCTTTCCAAGTCGTCTTCGATCCGCATGAGGTCAAGAAGTGAGGCCCCATGGTCGAACTCTACGAGGAAGTCGATGTCGCTGTCGGGTCCGTCGTCACCACGGGCGACCGACCCGAAGATGAACACGGACAGCGCCCGATGTCGAGCGGCGATCGCCCGAATCTCGTCGCTGTGCGACTCCACTGCCGCCCTTCTGGTACCCATGTCGCAAGGGTACCGGCTCTCCGCATCCAAGTGTCCGCTCGATCCCGGCCACAGCGCCCTTGGGTAACCAAGAAGACGGACGGAAGGCAGCCATTCCTCTTTCCCCGTGCTTCACGTTCACCTAACGTGGATCACGAGCTATCCAATCCTCACCAAGGACCTCTTCGCACCCGATCTGTGACGTCCTTCGCTCCGGATTCCGCGCCCATTCCATGAGTACTGCGAACGCCGTTGAGGCCCCGGCGGGCCCGTCGAGGACCGCTCAGGCAGATCGACGAGGGCTAACATGAGGGCTAAATGGCCATTTCCTACTCGCGGAGTAGGCTACAGCGCCTCTGAAAGTTGTTTATTACCAACGGTTTTCGGCTGTGGGTCGCCGGGGGCTCGAACCCCGAACCTACGGATTAAAAGTCC
>JBAXSI010000084.1:0-9234 GCA_037130755.1 Actinomycetes bacterium | reverse complement strand
ACTGGTTCGCGTGGAACGCAGGAGTCCTGATGCGGACATGCTCGCCACCTCCATTTGATACGGTAAAGCGTATCAGTTTCGACGGGCGTCCAGTCAGGCGATCGGCGGAGATCACCCCCAGAAGGCGAAGGTGGGATCCTCGTCGATCTCGCCGAGGACCTCGTCAAGGGACCCGGAAGGAAGTGCGGGGTACTTTCGGACTCCCGCGGCGCTCCCTCGTCGCCCTTCCACGGCGGCCGCTCTTCTTGGCTGTCTAATCTTTGACGGCAACCCCTTGACCTTCCGATCTTTGCCGCCAAAGCACGATTGTTCGTACCGACCGTGATGCCAGCGCACGATCCGGATATTGACCACCGAAACGAAAGAGCAGCGCTGGCTTTCCTAGTGAATCAGTTTAGATCAGGAGGTCGCGAAAGAGTCTGGGCTGCAACGACTTTCGAAGAAGACCGGTTGTGCGGTGAGCGCCCGTGACTTACCGATTTTCAGCGCCCCCTGGCCGGAGTCTTCACCCCACAAAGCCGTTTGTAGTCAACCTCCTTCGACCACATTGATCCACGCAGAGCTCGATAAGGCCAGCATGGAAGGGCAGAAGACAGGGCAGAAGCGTGCCCTCGGGGAGTTCGGCCTATCGACCGACAGCGACGCCGGGCCAGTTCGGCCATGGACGGCGAGGTTAGGTGAGGCTACTCTCGGTCAGATCCGGCGTCGGGTAAGGCAATCTTGCGACGCATTCGTCGGAGGGGTGAGGCCGATGACACAGGTTCGCTCCGTGTTGACTCTTGACGGACATGAGATACCCGCTCGCTGTCTCGTGGGTGAGTTTGAACTCCTGCTGGACGAACTCACCTCTGGCGCGTTCGACGAACGCGACGGCACGTTCCGAGGTGTCACCGGTACCGCGTGGCTGCAACTGCCGTGCGCGCGTCCGCCGATCTTCGGTCCGGTGTTCGAACACGCGGATGTCATGCGGCTGACGCACGCCGTCGAGGTCGTCGACGAGGTGCTGCACCCGCAGACCCAGGTGAGCCTGACGGACGCTCGGCGGATCCGGCCCGACGTCAAGGTGGGCGAGACGGTGTCCGTCGGTATCGACGTGGACCGTTCAGACCTGAGCGACATCGTCAGGCTGGGCCGCGGCGTTCCCGACTGGCTGGGCTCTATCCCGCGCGCCGCTGGCTTTGCTGTGGAGTTCAGCGAGGCGACGATCAGCGTCGACAAGGGTCGGTCGGCTGTCGCCCAGATCATCAAGGGCGAGGTCCGCTATCCCGGTCCCGGGGCCTCCCGACGTCCCATTGAGATCACCATCGCCGGCTTCACCCTGACTATCTCCTCGATACAACTGACGCACAGGGGCGCGACGGCGGCCGCGTCCGTTCGGCTCCCCGGAGGACTGACCGACGTCGGCTCCTGCCGGCAGGCCAGCCTCGACCTCGGCGTCATCACGATGTCGCCGGGGTGCGAGTTCTACGTCGACGCACCTGCCCAGCGCTACGGCCCGTGGCTGCTCGCCGACACCGGCCTGGTCATCGAGGGCGCCGGCTATGTCCTCGACCTGAGCTCGACCGCGAGCCCTGCCCCGTGGCCGCCGGACTGGAAGGGCCTTTGGCTCGGCGCTGGCACGGCGACCGGCGAGACCACGATCCCGAACCCGTGCAACTCCGGCTATCTCCGGGGCCGCTACACCTACGACCACGCCAACCTGATGAGCTCGGGCTTCTTCGGCAGCATCCACCTGGCCAAGACGGTCCAGTTCGATGCCCTCAACCCCTTCGGCCAGTCGTTCTCTTTCGACGACGGTGCGATGGACATCTGGTACAGCAAGATCGTCCGCGGCGAACTGAAGAACGGCTGGACGGACCTGCCGATCGATGCCGTCTGCCAGGGCAAGCCCGGCAGGCGCGTCCGCACGCCGATCGACGTCGTGTCCATCCAGCCCGATCTCGACCTCTCGGGAGCGATCGACCACGGCAACCGCGAGATCAGCTGGGGCGAACTCACCCATCACGGTGACGAGGTCGTCGCCTGGACGGGCATTTTCGGGCTCGGCTACCTCTACCTGCCCGCCGGGCCGCGGCCGACGTACTGCCCCGCAGCGACGGGCACCTTCACCGGACCCAACCTCGACTGGGCGGTAGACACGAGCCTCGCCGAGCTCGACGCCAAGCAGGTCGCCGGCGTCACGTTCCCCTCGGTCTCAAGCGCCCTCATCTTCTCCCCTGACCGCCCAGGCGGGCGGAAGAACCCGATCAAGCTCGAGCATCTCTTCGGCTGGATCCATGTCGGCATCACCGGCGTCGACGGCGCCCTGTCGACCTATCACCAGCTGAACCACGAGGAGCTCGGCGACCCGAAGGGCACCGGCTACGAGGGCAATCTCCCGTTCATCTCCACGCTGTTCGTCAACGACAAGCAGAACCTGCTGGCGGAGTTCGTCAGCAGCGCGAGTTTCGACTCCAACTTCGGCGGGTACTTCGAGGTCCCTGCTCCCTGCATGATCCCCCGGCTCGACTTCACGAAGATGAAGCTGACGTCCACATCCTGCCTCGTCGGTGGCGACCTGGTGCTGCCGAGCGGCGGCGTCCCTCTTGAACACTGGTCGCTCCAACTCGTGTCGACCGGCCCGCCCGGCCAGGCCGGCGTGGTCAGCGTGCGGACCGGACGCGTGCTCCTTACCGCGGCGGGGATCGCGGAGCCGGCCCACTTCACCAAGCCGTTCGGCCTGACCTGGGGCGAGTTGCTCGCGGACGGCAACATCGGCAAGCTCTTCCTCGACTTCAACAACTGGGGCCAGCGATTCGACGGGCTGATCTTCAACCCGCACGAGCTGACGCTGTCGATCTATGACCCGTACGCCATGGATCCCTACCTTGGCGTGTCGGGGCCGATCTGCTTCCCGTTCTTCGGGCTGCACGACGTCAATATCAAAGACTGCGCCGACCTCACTGCCGGGACGACCCCAGCGCCGCGTCACGTCAGCGTTCCGAAGACCCCGATCACGCCGCACGCGCCGGTCACCCAGCTCGCACTGTCCGGGACCTGGCACGACGTCAACACCGACGATCTCGCCGTCTTCGACTGCCTCGAGATGGACGTCGACTACAACGTGCTGGGCCAGAACGGATTTCTCGGCACCGGCGGTGGCGCGCTCGGCTTCCTGCACTCCGATCCGCTTGACATCCAGGTCGAGATCCACAGCAATGCCACCGACATCCGCTTCACGTCGACGGACACTCATGACCTCGACCTCGGGGTGGTCGCACGGCTCGGCGGGATGGCGCAGATCGCCGGCAATGCCCGCATCGAGGGTCCCCTCCTGCAACGGATCACGCTCTACGGGATGCTCGAGCACAGCGCCGCCGCCGGATCGATCTTCGGACCGAAGGTCGGCTTCGAGACCGAGATCAACATCTCCGTCACCCCGACGACATTCGACTTCTACGCCTCCGGCGACATGCTCCTGTCGATGGCTCTAGTGGACCTCGAGGCGTCGGCAACCGTGCACCTGCTGTTCGACTTCGCAGCGGGCTCGGCCGAAGGCGAGCTCTACGGTCGGGTCGACTGCGATGCGGCCGTCGCCGGACTCTCGGGTGAAGGACAGCTGACGTGGCATGTGGGGCCGACGATGCAGTACCTGCAGGGACGGCTGAAGGTAGGCGTCATGTCGATGATCGTCAGCGGCGGCCTTGAGGGCGGCTTCTTCATCGGCAACAACGTTCCCAACGCACTGGCCTGGGTCCTCGAACCGACCGACCCGCACTTCGGGATGTCCCGGTCGATCCTGCCCGCCACGCTGACCGGCGTCTTCGGCTACGGCCAGGTGTCGGTCGGCTTCAACGCTTACGTCCTCGGCGGCGGGGTGGACATCTACGCCGGGGCCGGCGCGTTCAGCGCGCCGATCGCAGCGGGCGGGCCGCTAGCGCCCTTCACCGGCAACCCGCTTCTGCCGTACGTCGTCGGCGTCTGCGGCATAAGCGTCCACGGCGAGATCCTCGGAGGTCTGGTCAGCGCTTCGGGCTGGGCCAACCTCAGCATGCGGGGCCCGGTCCCGACCTACTTCGTCGGCGAATTCGGTCTGCGCGGCTGCGTCCTCTGGGTGCTCTGCGCATCGGTGACCCTGACCGCAAGCCTCGACAGCACTGGGTTCCACCTTGTCTAGGGGAGGACGCATGGCAGACGAAGCGGCGCTCCTCCAGGCCACCTCTGGGGAAGTTGCGAAAGACGGTTCCTGTTATGTCGTGCTGCGCTGGGAGGCCGTCGACGACGTCATCGGCTACAACCTGTACCGGCGGGTGGAAGGAACTCCCCAGCGCAAGAGGGTGCCCATCAACGGCCGGACGCCGATCACTCCACCCACGACCGGCCGCCGCTTCCACGAGATCGTCGAGGACGGGTCCCCTGAGTGGCTCGCACTCGCGCACGGCTTCGGCTCCCTGGCCGGTGAGACCAAGGACCTCGCCCTCCGCGCCAACCCGGCAGAGCGATTCGAGCAGGGCTTGACTCGCGAGGAGATGCGCCTGGTGCGAGCCGGCGCCCAGGCCAATCTCGCGATGGGCCGGGCCGCTGGACTGGCGTACATCGACAAGGCCGTCAAGTCCGATGAGCACTACCTCTATGAGCTCCGTGGCGTCCGCAAGGACCTCAGCGAGATCCTGCTCGCTATCGATGTCCCGGTGTGGACCGGGCACTACGTCCTGCCCGACCCACCGTCGGGAGTCGTCACGCAGGGCGGGGACCGGCGCGCGCTGGTGCTGTGGAACCGCAACCCCTATGCGGCGACCTACATCCTGCAGCGCAGCACGAGCCCGGGCGGTCCGTTCCAGCGCGTCAACTCCAAGCCGGTCGCATACGACCGGGATACCGACATCAACGACGTGCTGCTGCCCGCTCCGCAGCCGGGCTTCCTTGACATCGGGGCGTGGGACGTCGACGGCCAGGCCATCGGCCACATGGTCGATGGCGCCCTCGTCTTCGGTCCGGACAACGGAGTCACCTACTGGTACCAGGTCGCCTCGCGCGACACCCTCGACCGTGCCGGCCCGTGGTCGGCGTCGATTGCCGTCACGCCGACGCGGTCGATGCCGCCGATGGCGCCCGACGACCTGCAGGTCTCGCCCACGACGGCCGCTGACGGGCTCGTCGTCACGTGGCGCAAGGTCACGCGCAACGTGGAGAACCACCAGTTGCCCGACACGTCGCAGACCAACTACGTCTACCGAGCCGACACCCGCGAGGCGCTTGAGGACATCACCGCCCTGCCCGCCTTCCTGGTTGCGACCCTCACCTCGAACCCGATGGACGTGACGACGCCACTGGTGTCGTGGACCGACCTCGACCCGGTGCTCATCCCGCCCTACGGGGCAAAGCCGTTCTTCTACCGCGTCCGCGTCGCTGATCCGTTCAGCCACCTCAGTGCGCCCTCGGCCGTCATCATGGGCACCGTCCCCGATACCCGGCCGCCGGGAGCGACCGACCTCATCGGAGCGACGGGAGCGGCAAACCACATCAGAATCGAGTGGAGGCCCAACCCGGAGCCCGACCTCGCGGGCTACCAGATCTACCGCGGCATCTGTGACCGCGGCTTCGTCTACATGCCGGGAGTCACCCACACGAAAGACAAGGAGGGTCGCGTCACCACCAGGGGCGAGAGCAAGGACGGATGCGACATGACCCTCGTCGGTGACGTCCCGCTGGGCGACGCCAACGCGATGTGGGCCGGCGACGGCAGCATCTGGTTCGACGACTACAGCGTCCCAGAGAATTCGCCGCTCTGCTACGGCTACTGGGTCCGCGCCTACGACCTCGCGGGCAACCTGTACAAGGGTGACCGCGGCTGCCCCCGGCCGGGTGAATACCGGTGTGCCCGCCTCCGGGAGAAGACTCCGCCGCCAGTGCCGGTCATGACCGGCCTGCGAGCGCGCAACAACGGCGTCCTGGTGGAGTGGATGAGCTCGCCAGTGCAGGACCTGCGCGCGTTCCACGTATATCGCTCCGATGCCGAGCTCGACCCGCCCAAGTTCCTGGCATGCGTCTTCACCGACGGCACCGTCAGCCCGACGCGATGGGGCGGGCTCATGCCGTCCTGCGACGACGTGCCCGCCGTCCCGGACCCGCTCGCCGCGCGTGGCTCATTCCTCGATGCCACGGCCGAGCCGCACCATGTGTACTGGTACCGCGTTTCGGCACTCGACTGGCTCGGCAACGAAAGCG
Organism: Actinomycetes bacterium; assembly: GCA_037130755.1. Classification (GTDB taxonomy): domain Bacteria; phylum Actinomycetota; class Actinomycetes; order S36-B12; family S36-B12; genus UBA10649. The sequence continues at coordinate 3,027 of JBAXSI010000084.1, read as the reverse complement.
ACGGTTCGCGCCTCGAGGACATCCCCTCGAGCAGCACGTTCACCTACACGAGCGACCTACCGTCGACTCCGTCGGTGCTGCCACCGGTCCCACCGGCGGCGACCGGCTGCGGTCTCGATGTGAGCTGGGGTCCGGCTTTCGACCCGGCCACGCTGCAGGGTTTCGTGGTGTTCCGGGCCGCGGCAGGTGAAGCCTACCGGCAGGTGTCCGGCATCCTCGCGGCCAACGCATTCACCGACCCGACGGCCAGGAGAGGTGTCGACTACTTCTACTGCATCCAGTCGATCGACCGCATCGGCACGTTGTCCCATCCCTCGCTACCGGTCCTGCACCGGTACTGACGCACGGAGGCGGACGCCATGGGCATCCTCGATGAGTTCGACCCCCGACGCGACGGCTGGTTCTTCCAGAACTGGGGCGAGGCGACGGAATTCGATTGGGACCTCTACCGCCGTACATATCTCGCGATCATCCCAACGAATGACGTCGCTGCGGCGCCGCTTGACGTTGCGTTCTTCCAGATCTTCAAGAGCTGCGCGGCGCAGGGCAACTGCGGTGGCATGTCCATGCTGGCCCTGGCGTTGTTCAAGTACGGCGGCTACATGGGCTACGGCTCACCCGCGAACTTCTACACCGGCGTCAGCGGCCCCGACCGCCCCGACCTTCATCAGGCCATCAACATCATGCAGGCTCGGCAGTTCAGCGCTGCCGGCATCCGCAACTTCCTCGACGTCGTCAAGGCCAACCAGCTCAACGACGGCATCGCGGCGTACGACCGAATCGTCAGTGGCCTGGGGAGCGGCGACTATTGCATGCTCTCGCTCTCCAACGGGCTCTTCGGAACCGCCGCCCACACGATCATTCCCTACCGGGCCGAGATGGTCGGTAGTTCCAGAGTGCTGCACGTGTGGAACTCCAACCTGCCCTACGACGCCTACCCGCAGCACTACGACAACGACCTCAACCGGATCGTGATCACCGGCCCGAAGTCGTGGTCCTACGACCAGACGGCTGGTGGCGTGTCCGGCGCCACGATCTACAACGGCTCCAACAATGGCTGGTTCTTCGCGATCCCGACCTCGCTCGAGATCCACAAAGGCCGGCAGCCGATCAGCGCCGGCTTCGTCCTCACCGGGCTCACTACCTTGTTCGTCAGCGGCATCGGCGCGGCGGTGACCCAAATCGAGGATGAGGACGGCCGCCGGCTGTACTCCAGCGACCGGGTGCACCGAAGCCGTGGTGACCTCGAGACTCTCTCCGACCGAAAGCTCACCGGTGTCGCACCGTGGCCGTGGCCAGGTGGCCTCTCCGGCGAGCCTCCCGGGGAACTGTTCTTCCTGGAGCGGCCGCCCGGCAGCTCGCCGCTGCGCGTCACCGTCCGCGGCGACGGATACCGCGTGGTGCACCTGTCGTCCGGCCACCTGACCGAGCTCACCGCCGCCAGCTCCGGCGCGGTCGCCAAGGACAGCATCGTTCTGGGGGGCTCGGCCGACGACCAGCAGGAGGTGGTCGTCAGCACCGGTGCGGCGCGCAGGCAGTTCGACATCCACTGCCTGCGCCAGGAGTCGCCCGGCGTCTGGCGCAGTGCCAGGCTGCGCAACGCCGTGGTCACCAAGGGCTCGCTCGCGGTCCGGGCGCCGCTCGGCTTCGACGCCGTCGAGATCTCCGGCACTAACGCGCGTCGCGACGTCGACTTCGAGCTGCGCCGCTTCGGCGACGGCAGGCTCGCCACTCGCCGGGCAACCGGTCGGCTCGCTGTGGGCGGCAGTGCTATTCGGATGGCGCCGACCAGCTGGGACCGGCTCTCCCGGGCAAAGGTCGAGCAGTTGTTGGCTTAGAGCAGGTCCGAATGGTGGTGTGGTTAGGGCGCACAGTGCGTCTGAAGATCGACTGGTGCAGATCGAACATCATCGAATTCGACACCTTCGACGGGAACGCGACGCAGCCTCCGCAGGGGCTGATCCCGTCCATCGGGACGCGAAGCGACTGTCTCTTCTTGATGCTTGCTTCGGAGATCTCCTAGTTGGACTTCCGCGCCACCGTCGTGGCCGCCAGCCGTGAGTTTCGCCTTGATAAGGGCTACGACATGCGTCGGGTTCTCGTCGAGGTCGTAGGTGGACGTCGTGTGCGCCTCGCTTAAGCGGCGAGCTGCCCATCGGAGCCGGCGGGGGAACACCTCGACATCGAGCCGAAGGAATGGCGGGCTGCTGGTCCAGTCCTCTTCGACTTCAGGAGCAAGACCGAGCCGACGGGGTCAACGCTGGTGATTGCACGTCGGCGCCGAAGTCGGCGCGCCGGACATGGTCCTCCGCATCACCCTCGACTCTTCTTATCGCGCTGAAGGCTGGCCGCTTTCGCCCCCGGTTGCCTTCTTGGCGGTTGCCTTCTTGACGGGCACCTTCTTGATGGTGGTCGCGCTGTCTCGAACTACCCTCTTGGGCGGCTTGAAAGTCCGACGGCTCGTCGCGGGTGCCGTGTTGATCTCCTCGAGGACGACGTTGACGGCGATCCGGGCCTCACGCTTGGTTAGGTTGGCCCTCTCGGCCACCGCGTCGACGAGCTGCGCATTGTTCATGCCGATCCCCTTCGTGTCCAAGCCAACCCGGTCCAGGATCGGCGTCCCCAAGGTAGTGCGCCCTCGGGCGCCGCCGGATGAGTCTTCCTGCCGCGAAGTGTTACGAGAGTGCAGCTACGTCGGTCCGCCAGCGGCACATGGATCGACCTTCCGATCTATTCCGCCAAAGCACGATTGTTCGTACCGACGGTGGTGCCAGTGCACGGTGCCGGAATTCGCCCTCAAACACGAAAGGGCAGCGCCCCCTTCCGAGTAGATGAGTCTGAATTAGGGACTCGCAAAAGTTATTGCGCTGCAACAACTTTCGAGTGTCGGCGTTTGTCGGCAAAGTGCCGTTGACCTCCCGATTTTCAGACTGTCCCCCTCTAAGAACCAGCATTCACGAATCGTTGGTATTTAACGGTTTTCGCGCACCCAGACCCACTGAGAACCACCCAGACTCACCAAGATAG
>JBAXSI010000083.1:0-9319 GCA_037130755.1 Actinomycetes bacterium | reverse complement strand
CCTCGCTGATCGTGCGAAGCAGGAACTGCTGGACGGACTGCCCTCGTTCTGCCGCTGGGGGTCAATCCGGGATGAGGACCGTCCAGGACTCGAGTTGCTGGACGAAGCCCAGGCGCTCGTAGACCCGGCGCGCCGGATTGCCCGCAGAGACGGTCAGGCCGAGGGTCGGCAGGCCGTCCTCGTCGAGCATCCTCATCGACTGCGCCAGCAGTGCGGCGCCCGTGCCCGGCTGAGAAACCTCGGGTACGCGCCACACGTCGCGCACCCACGGTCCGCCGAACGGAACCGGCTGCGGGCGGATGCCGACGATGATGCCGGCCGCGATCTGCCCGTCCTCGAGCACGAGCCCGGTCGACCGATGCTCGCGCGCGATCCAATCCCGCTCGTCGTACTCGTCCCAGCAGCGGGCGATGATCTCGTCGTCGGTGCCCTCCTCGTGGTCCGGATGTCCCGGCGGGTAGGCAGTCAGCCATCCGTGAAGGAAAGCGCGCACGTCGACGCTCGATCGAGGGACAGTCTCGATGACCGCTGCTTCGCGGTGCCCCGCCGTTTCGGCGCTCATCACGAAGGCGTGTCTGATCTGCCGGCCGCCGGCGGCGAGCACACCCTCCGCGAGAGGGCGGTCCTCGGTGGCCAGCAGGTAGCCGGCATTGCGCTGCAGAAGCACCGCAACTGCGTCGCCGACGCTGCGTCCCTCGGGGACGCGGGCAAGGTCGGCCAGGGGCAGTCCGTCGCGGGTGCCCTCGACGTAGTGCAGGACAGCGCCGTTGCGGTCGAGCAGTTGGGTCCACTCCATAGGAGCTACACCCCGAGGGGATGCCACACGGTCTTCGTCTCTACGAAGGCACGCAGGCGGGACAGCCCGGGGTCGGCGAACCAGTCGGCGTCGGTTGTCGCGCGCCGGACGCGCTTGACGGTGTCGGCCGCCTCCTGCTCGAGCGATGTCGCTAACGCCGCATCGCTCACGCCGGCGAGATCGAGTGCGTTCACGTCGGCATGCGAAGCCAGCCACGGCATCATCTCGTTGGGGTCGCCGGTGAGGATGTTGATCGTGCCGCCCGGCACGTCGGACGTGGCCAGCACCTCGGACAGCGTGATGGCTGGAATCGGCCGATCCGTGCTGGCGATGACGACGACGGCGTTGCCGGTAGCCACGATGGGACCGAGGACGCTGACCAGGCCGAGCAGGCTGGAGTCCTGCGGTGCCACGGCCGCCACCACACCGGTGGGCTCGGGGACGGAGAAGTCGAAATACGGCCCTGCGACGGGGTTCGCCGAACCCAGGACCTGGGTCACCTTGTCGGTCCAGCCGGCGTACCAGACCCAGCGGTCGATGGCCGCGTCCACCTGAGCGACGGCGGCCGACTTGGACAGTCCCTCGGCGTCGCGGACGTCCGAGACGAACTGCGCGCGACGTCCCTCCATCACCTCAGCCACCCGGTAGAGCACCTGGCCGCGGTTGTAGGCCGTGGCAGAACTCCACGCGGCGAAGCCCTTGCGCGCGGCGATCACGGCATCGCGGGCGTCCTTGCGGGAGGCCTTCGCCGCGTTGGCCAGAAAGCCGCCGTCAGCACCCGTGACCTCGTAGGTGCGGCCGGACTCGCTGCGCGGGAACGCCCCGCCGACGAACAGCTTGAAGGTCTTGCGCACGTCCACCCGGTCGGTCATGACTGCTCCTTCAGGTAGGCGCCGAGTCCCTGACGACCGCCCTCGCGGCCGAACCCGGACTCCTTGTAACCGCCGAAGGGGCTCGTCGGATCGAAGCGGTTGAACGTGTTGCCCCAGACGACGCCAGCGCGCAGGCGGTCGGCCATCCACAGGATCCGGCTGCCCTTCTCGGTCCAGACGCCGGCCGACAGGCCGTAGGGCGTGTTGTTGGCCTTCTCGATTGCCTCCTCGGGCGTTCGGAAGGTCAGGACCGACAGCACCGGTCCGAAGATCTCCTCGCGCGCGATGCGGTGCGCCTGCGTGACACCGGTGAACACGGTGGGGGCGAACCAGAAGCCCGTGTCCGGGAGCTCGCACGGCGGGCTCCACCGCTCGGCACCCTCCTCGTCGCCGGAGTCCGCGAGTGCGTGGATGCGGGCAAGCTGCTCGGCGGAGTTGATCGCACCGATGTCGGTGTTCTTGTCGAGCGGGTCGCCCAGGCGCAGGGTGCCGAGGCGTCGCTTGAGGGCCTCCATCGCCTCTTCGGCGATCGACTCCTGCAACAGCAGGCGCGAGCCGGCGCAGCACACGTGCCCCTGGTTGAAGAAGATCCCGTTGACGATGCCCTCGACGGCCTCGTCGAGCGGTGCGTCGTCGAACACGATGTTGGCGGCCTTGCCGCCGAGTTCCAGCGTGAGCGACTTCGACGTGCCGGCGATGGCACGCTGGATGGCCTTGCCGACCTCGGTGGAGCCGGTGAACGCGACCTTGTCGACGCCGGGATGCTCGACGAGGAGTCGTCCGGTATCGCCGGCGCCGGTGAGGATGTTGACGACGCCCGGCGGCAGGTCGGCCTGCTGGCAGATCTCCGCGAACGCCAGCGCGGTGAGCGGCGTGGTCTCCGCCGGCTTGAGCACGACCGTGTTGCCGCACGCCAACGCCGGGGCGATCTTCCACGCGAGCATGAGCAGTGGGAAGTTCCACGGGATGACCTGCGCGGCCACGCCCAGCGACCGCGGATTGGCTCCGTAGCCCGCGTAGTCCAGCTTGTCGGCCCATCCTGCGTGGTAGAAGAAGTGGCCGGCCACCAAGGGGATGTCGACGTCGCGGGACTCGCGGATCGGCTTGCCGTTGTCGAGGGTCTCGAGCACGGCCAGTTCGCGGCTGCGCTCCTGGATCAGGCGCGCGATGCGGAACAGATACTTCGAGCGGTCACGTCCGCTCATCGATCCCCACGCGCCCGTGTAGGCCTTGCGCGCTGCGGCGACGGCTCGGTCGACATCCTCGGCCCCGGCGTCGGAGATGTCGGCGAGCACTTCCTCGGTTGCCGGGTTGATGGTCTTGAACATCGTGCCGGACTTCGCGTCGACGAACTCGCCGTTGATGAACAGCCCGTACGACGACGCGATGTTCACCACGCTGCGCGACTCGGGCGCGGGGGCGTACTCGAATGCCACGTCTTCTCCTGTCAGTCGATCGTGACGTAGTCGGGGCCGGAGTAGTGGCCGGTGGCCATGCGCTGGCGCTGGAGGAGCAGGTCGTTGAGGAGCGCCGAGGCGCCGAAGCGGAAGAGGTCCGGTGTGAGCCAGTCCTCGCCGACGGTCTCGTTGACGAGGACGAGGTACTTGATGGCGTCCTTGCTGGTGCGGATGCCGCCGGCGGCCTTCACGCCGATGAGGCGTCCGGTCTGGGCGCGGAAGTCGCGCACCGCTTCGAGCATCACGAGGGTGACAGGTGGAGTTGCGGCGGGGGCGACTTTGCCGGTCGACGTCTTGATGAAGTCCGCACCCGCCATCATTGCGAGCCAGCTCGCGCGCCGGACGTTGTCGAGGGTGCGCAACTCGCCGGTCTCGAGGATCACCTTCAGGTGCGCGTCGCCGCAGGCCCGTTTGACCGCGACGATCTGGTCGAACACCCGTCCATAGTCGCCGGCGAGGAACGCACCGCGGTCGATGACCATGTCAATCTCGTCCGCGCCCGCCGCCACTGCCTCGGCCGTGTCGATGAGCTTGACGTCCAGGCTTGCGCGGCCGGACGGGAACGCCGTGGCGACGGCCGCGACGTGAACTCGATCGCCCACGACCTCGCGCACGATGCCAACCATGTCGCCGTACACGCACACCGCGGCGACGCTCGGCGCTGTGGGATCGGTCGGATCGGGGCGGAGTGCCTTGGCGCTCAGCGCACGCACCTTGCCCGGGGTGTCGGCGCCCTCCAGCGTCGTCAGGTCGATCATGCGGATGGCCAGATCGATCGCGAACGCCTTCGAGGCATTCTTGATCGACCGCGTGCCGAGCATCGCCACGCGTCCGTTCGCCCCGACCTCGTCGACACCCGGGAGGCCGTGCAGGAACCGTCGAAGTGAGTCCGTGCCATGGTCGGGAAGCTCAACCGACATGAGCGGGGAAGTCACCTGCCTACTGTAGCCACCGGCCGACGTCGACAGACATCGCTTGCAGGCGTCGCCCCGCCTCCGCTCGCGCGGCGATGAGGTCCTCGTCGACCGGGACTACGGCCTGCAGGTAGCACTTGACCTTCGGCTCGGTGCCGCTCGGCCGGACGACGATGCGGGATCCGTCCGCAAGGGCGAAGCGCAGGCCGTCGGTCGGGGGCAGACCATCTGTCGGCTGCTCCAGGTCGTCGACGGACATGACCGCTGCTCCGGCCACCTCGGCCGGCGGCTCGGACCTGAGGCTGCTCATGACGGCGGCGATCCGTTCGAGGTCGCTCACCCGCACCGACACCTGCGAGGTGGCATAGACCCCGTGCTCGCGGGCCAGCCTGTCGAGGACGTCGAACAGCGTGCGGCCCTGCGCTTTCAGGGTCGCGGCCAGCTCGACGACGAGCAGCCCGGCAGAGATGCCGTCCTTGTCGCGGACGACGTCCGGCGCGACGCAGTAGCCCAGCGCCTCCTCATACCCATAGAGGAGATCGGGGACCCGGGCGATCCACTTGAAGCCCGTCAGCGTCTGCTCGTATGCGAACCCTGCCGACGCGGCAATGCGCTCGAGCAATGAGCCGGACACCAGCGACTGCGCGAAGACGCCGGTGGGCTCCTCATCGGTGCGGCGCAGCCGTTCGACGATCCACCAGGCGAGCAGAGCTCCTGTCTCGTCGCCGGTGAGCATCCGCCAGCCGTCGGGCGCCTCTGCCGCAACGGCGCATCGATCGGCGTCCGGATCGTGGGCGATGACCAGGTCGACGCCGTGGATGCGAGCGGTGGCGATCGCGAGGTCGATGGCGCCCGGCTCCTCCGGGTTCGGGAACGCCACAGTGGGGAAGCCAGCGTCGGGGCTGAACTGGTCCGCCACGATCACGGGCTCGGGGAAGCCGGCCTTCTCGAGGACGCGAAGGAACACGTCGCCGCCGACACCGTGCATCGCGGTGTAGGCGACCTTGACGTGTCGCGGCGCCGCATCGTCGACGAGCGCAGCGATGGTACGGACGTAGTCGTCGCGAACGTCGTCGCCCAGCGTCACCCAGTCGTCGCCGTGCGGCAGTTCTGCCACGCGTCCGAGTCGTGTGATGGCCTCGATGTGCGCGCTGATCTGCGCGTCTGCCGGCGGGACGATCTGGCTGCCATCGCCGAGGTAGACCTTGTAGCCGTTGTCCTGCGGCGGGTTGTGGCTCGCGGTGACCATCACGCCCGCCGCGCAGCCGAGGTGCCTGACGGCGTACGCCAGCACGGGCGTTGGCAAGTACTCGGGAAGGACCATCGCGCTGAGCCCGGCGCCGCTGAGGATCTGCGCCGTGGCGTTGGCAAAGAGATCGGAGTCGGTGCGTGCGTCGAAGCCGATGACCACCGCGCCGCCCCCGCGCTCGTTCAGGTAGGCGGCGAGGCCTGCGGCCGCGCGTGCGACCACGACGACGTTCATCCGGTTGGGGCCGGGGCCGATCTTGCCGCGCAGACCGGCCGTTCCGAACTCCAGAGTGCCCGAGAACGCGTCGGCTAGTTCGGCCAGTGCGTCGTCATCGCCTGACGCGGCATCGTCGATCAGTGCCGAGAGTTCTGACTGCATGCGGGCGTCGGGATCGTCGGCAAGCCAGGCCCGCGCCTCGTCGAGTGCCGTCATAGTTCGCGGATGACCTTGGCCAGCAGCGAGCCCATCCGCGTGGCGGCTGCCTTGCCGGCCTCGAGGACCTCCTCGTGGTTGAGGGGCTCGCCGGTCATGCCGGCGGCGAGATTGGTCACCAGCGACAGGCCCAGGACCTCCATGCCCATCGCGCGGCTGACGATCGCCTCGAGGGCGGTGCTCATGCCGACGAGGCTGCCGCCGATCGCTCGGACCATCTGGATCTCGGCAGGCGTCTCGTACATCGGACCGGGGAACTGCGCGTAGACGCCCTCCTCCAGGCTCGGGTCGAATCCCTTGCAGAGCGTGCGCAGGCGCGTGGAGTACAGGTCCGTGAGATCGACGAAGTGTGCGCCGTGCAGCGGGGAGTGCCCGGTGAGGTTGATGTGGTCGCGGATCAGCACGGGCGTGCCGGGCGACCAAGACGGGTCGAGCCCGCCGCAGCCGTTGGTCAGGACGATCGTCCCACAGCCCGACAGGGCCGCCGTTCGGGAGGCGTGGGTGACCGCGTCGACCCCGAGTCCTTCGTACAGGTGCGTGCGGCCGAGGAACACCAGCACACGTGTGCCGTCAGCGTCGACGCTGCGCACGCGACCGGCATGACCCTCGACGGCCGGCGGGGAGAAGTGCGGCAGGTCGGTGACGTCGAAGTCAGCGACCGTGGTGCCCAAGAGGTCCGCAGCCGGGACCCAGCCGCTGCCCAGCACGACGGCCACGTCGTGTGTCGAGGAGCCGGTGAGCTCGGCCAGGGTGGCCGCTGCTTCGGCGGCGCGGGCGGTGGCCTCGATGGTGAGGCGGTGGTTGGTCACGCATGGACCATAACGGTTCCCGCAGTGCCGGTGCGGGGCCTTACGTGCGGAACCGCGTGCTACTGCTCTGCGGCCACGTGGAGTCGACGGGCGGCCTCGGCGATCGACCCGGACAGGCTCGGGTAGACGGTGAAGGTGGCGGCCAGCTGGTCGACGGTAAGCCGCTGCTCGACTGCCATGGTCAGGGGCAGGATCAGCTCGCTGGCATACGGGCTGACGATGACGGCGCCTGCCACGAGGCGTGAGCCGCGCCGGCAGAAGAGCTTCACGAAGCCGTCCGTGTGGTTCTCCATCTTGGCGCGCGCATTCGGGTGGAGGGGAACAAGAACGACGTCGCCGCGGAACGTCCCGGCGTCGAGATCGGCCTGCGTGAGACCCACCGTGGCGATCTCCGGGTTCGTGAAGACGGTGCTCGACACCTGTGTGAGCTCAAGTGGCGTGACCGCGTCGCCGAGTGCGTGCCACATCGCGATGCGGCCCTGCATCGCGGCGACCGAGGCCAGCATGAGCACGCCGGTGCAGTCGCCCGCCGCGTACACGCCGCGACGTGAGGTCCGGGAGACACGATCGACCTTGACGAAGCCGCGCTCGTCGGTCTCGACGCCCACCGACTCCAGATGCAGGGCATCGGTGTTCGGCAGCGACCCGACGGCCATCAGCACGTGCGAGCCCGACACGACCTCACCGGTGCTCAGCGTGACTTCCACGCCGTCGTCGGTACGGCGTGCGGCGACGGCGCGCGACCTGTTGAGCACCTCGAGGCCGCGTCGGCCGTAGACCTCCTCGAGCACGGTGGCCGCATCGGGGTCCTCACTCGGGAGCACATGGTCGCGCGAGGAGATGAGCACCACCCGGCTGCCGAGTGCGTGGTAGGCACCGGCGAACTCGGCACCGGTGACGCCGGAGCCGACGACGATGAGCCGGTCGGGCACCTCGGGGAGGTCGTAGACCTGCTCCCAGGTCAGAATCCGCTCGCCGTCGGGCTGGGCCTCGGGAAGGACGCGCGGCCGGGCGCCAGTGGAGATCAGCGTGACGTCCGGCTCGATGATCGTGTCGCTGCCGTCGGCTTTGGTGACCACGATGTGGCCGCTGCCGTCGAACCGGCCAGTTCCGTCGACGATCTCGATGCCCTCGAGGTCGAGCATCGTCCGGATGTCGGCGCTCTGCTGAGCGGCGAGGGCCTTGATGCGGGCGTTGACGGCGGCGAGGTCGACGCCGACGAGCGAGGGGTCGGGGCGCAGCCCGTGGATCAGCACGCCGAGGTCGGCGCTGCTGCCCGCCTCGGTGAGGACGTTGGCCGTGGCGATGAGGGCCTTGCTGGGGACGCAGTCCGTGAGGACGGCCGAGCCGCCCAGGCCGTCGCGATCGACGACGGTGACGTCGGCCCCGAGCTGCCTTGCGACGAGGGCAGCCTCGTAGCCACCGGGCCCGCCGCCGACGATCACGACTCGCGTCACATCCGGGATTCTTCCGTACCGCCTTGCCTGTCCCTACTCTGGTGTCCGTGACGCTATATGCCGCGTATGGATCGAACCTCGATCCGCATCGCATGGCAGAGCGCGCCCCAGCATCACCGGCCTTCGGAACGGGGTGGCTGCGCGGCTGGCGCCTCACTTTTGCCGGCGACGATCTGGGCTGGGGGCAATCGCTGTGCACCGTGGTCGAGGACGAGCGCGAGTCCGTCTTCGTCATGCTCTACGACGTCCCTCCGGCGGACGAGCCGTCACTCGACGTCTGGGAGGACCTTGACCTCGGCTTCTGGCGCAAGATCCGAGTCCGGGTGCACACCCTCGACGGTGAGCCCCTCGCGTGGCTGTACGTGCTGGACGCCTACGAGGGCGGACTGCCGACGGTGGAGCACGTTCGCATGATCGCCGACGGGGCGCATAAGGCTGGTGCACCGGCCGACTACGTGGCCTGGCTCCTGTCGATGCCCTGCCAGGAGATCCCGAACGACTGAGGGTCAGACGTCCGCGAAGATCACCCGGTTCTTGCCGAGCCCCTTGGCCTCGTACATGGCCTTGTCGGCGCGGTCGAGCAACTGGTCCGCTTGTTCGCCGGGTCTTGCCACGGCGACGCCCACGCTGATCGTCACACTCATCGGACCGGCGTCGGTGGGGATGGGTGCGTGCATGGCATCGCGGAGTTGATCGGCAATGCGCTCGGCCGCTTCGGCGTCGCGTAGCCGGTCCAAGATGACCAGGAGCTCGTCGCCTCCGAGGCGGCCGACGTGGTCGGTGTCGCGCACGCAGGCGCTGAGCCGCTCAGCAGTCGCGGCCAGCACGGCGTCGCCGGCCAGGTGCCCGTACGCGTCGTTCACGCCCTTGAAGTTGTCGATGTCGCAGAAGGCGATCGCAGTCACGCGATCGACTTGCGCTGGGCCCTCGAGTATCTCGGTGAGGCGGTTCACCGTCTCGTCTCGGTTGTACAGGCCGGTCAGCGCGTCGTAGCGGGCCCGACGCTCGTAGGTTCTCGCGCGCACCTCGACGTCGATGTCATGAATCGTCATGATCGAGCCCTGGGGATGGAGGTCGCTGTCCTGGTAGACGCGTGCGTGGCCTTCGACCCATCGGTAGGCGCCGCCCTTGTCACGCAGCCGGAATCGGATCGACACCGTCTCACCTGATTGGATCAGCTGTTCGGCGCGAGAGAGCTCGTCTGCGTCATTGGGATGCACGAACGAAAGTTGCGACTTGCCGACCCAGTCCTCGGGGGACCAGCCGAGCACGGTCGTAAGCGAGGGGGAAACCCAGTTGATGAAGTCGTCGTCGATCCGAACGATGATGTCGG
>JBAXSI010000082.1:0-9319 GCA_037130755.1 Actinomycetes bacterium | reverse complement strand
GGGCGTCACGGTCGGGGTGGGCGAGGCGCTGACCAGCGGGTCGACGGTCGGTGTCGGGGACGGCGACGGGCTGGCCGGCGCTGTGGACGCGATGACGCTGGGGCCGGACGATGCCGCCGGGCCGCTCGACGCCGTGATGGTGGACGCGACGCCGGTGTCGGCCGGGACCGGATCGCCGACGGCGGCCTGGGACAGGGGCGCGAGGAACAAGGCCGCGGCCACCGCGCCGGCCAGGACGGCCACGGTGGCGGCCGCCGAGGCGCCGCCGTTCCACTTACGCAACATCCGTCACATCATCACCCGCGCAGGGGCAGTGGAGTCAAATTCTCCTCACGCGGGCGTGTCCTGCAGCGCGGTCACGCGGGAGCGGGCCGCCTGCTGCGACGGGGACGCCGGCCCGAGCGCCAGCCCGAGCCCACCCAGGAGGGCGCCCACTGCCGGCCGGGTGACCAGCAGCGGCAGGTTCGGCAGGCCGAGCAGCGCCCGTTGATCGGCCGGCAGGGTCGCGACCGCGCCGGCGAAGAGCACGCTGTACGCCGGGCGGCCGGCAAGGGGGACCGGCACGTTGCGGATGAAGTCGACGGTCTGGAGCGCCGGAGCGTCGCCGCGCAGGACGGGGCTGTAGCCGGCGATCTGCTCCTCGAGGTCGCGGACGCTGCGCGGCGGGTCCACCACGCCGACCAGTTCTCCGGCCTTGGCCCACTCGCGCACGTAGGCGTCCTCGCCGCCGGGGATCGGCCCGCCCCAGACCCGGTGCGTGGCCAGGAAGGAGTCGGTGAACGCGATGTGCACCCAGCGCAGCAGGTCGGGGTCGGACGCGGCGTAGGGAGCCGGTCCCGCCGCAGTCTCGTAGGTGCCGACCACCCGACGATGCATGCCGCGCACGCGGGCGCATTCGCGGTCGGCCGCGGCGCGATCGCCGAACGTGACGACCGTCAGCCACTGAGTGGTGCCGGCCAGTCGACCGAGTGCGTCGGCCTCGTAGCGGGAATGCTGCATGACGCCGGCGAGCGCGCCAGGGTGCAGCGCCTGCATCAGCAGAGCCCGGATGCCACCCACGATCGTCGGCAGTGCGCCATGCACTGCCCACGCCGCCGAGCCCGGGCCGAAGTAGCCCTCGTCCGCGCCGTCCCGCAGTTGCTGCACCCACTCCGGTGCGCCCGAGGGGTCACCGGACACGATCCGGCGGAACCCGGCCGCGACCTTCTCGCGAGCGCCGTCCACCAGTGCCGTCATGTGCTTCACCCTGCCTTCGGTCCGCGGTCCGCGCATCTTGACAACGCGCCAACGGGACCAATCGGACGCACATCCCCCCGCCAAGAGACGCGTGAGATGACGATCCGGAACGCGCAGTCAGGCGAGCGCGATGCGCCAGCGGTAGGCCTGGGCTCCGCCGATGCGCTCGGGCAACGTGAACTCCTCGCCCCGCACGCCCCCGTTGCGCGCCACGACCCGCTGCGACGCGACGTTCTCCACATCCGTGACGAGCTCCACCTCGCTCATGCCCTCACCACGCGCCAGATCAAGCATCAAGGCCAGTCCGCGCGTGGCGTACCCGCATCCGCGCAGCCACTCCACCGTCCCGTAGCCGATGTGCCCTGGCACATCCTCAGGCAACGGTTCGCCGGCCCGAGGCCAGCGAAGGTCGATGTTGCCGACGAACTGCCCGTCCCACATCCACCGGAACAGGGCCGGGAGCGCCGGACCGGTAGAGCCGTCCGAGAAGTAGCGCACGCCGTCAGCAGAGCGGTCCGTCAGGCGGGCGAGCACCGCACCCCGGTCTCGGGCAGCGAGCTCCACGAGCGCATCCGCCGACCCGAACAGCACCCGGTCGCCCATCCAGCCACGACGCACCGAGTCGAGATAGTCGTCCAGCCGCTCGGGAGATGGAGCCACCAGTTCCATGCGGGGACAGTAACCGCGAATCCCCCCGCGTCCGTCCATGTTCGCGATGGGCCGCCATCCCACTCATGTCATAGCGGGGACGGTCATCGCGCAACACAACGACCCGCACTCGGGAGGAGGCACGAGTGCGGGCCGTTGTGTGTGCGGCGGGCGGGGGATCCCGCCGCAGTCAGGGGGTCAGGACGTCTGCGAACCCAGGGTCACCGGGACCTGCACGTTCTGGCCGTCGCGCTGGATCGTCAGGGTGACGGTGTCACCTGGCGCCTTGGCGCGAACCTTCACGATCAGCTCGGTCGAGTCGGCGATCTTGACGCCGTCGACCTCGATGATCACGTCGCCGGTCTGGAGGCCGGCCTTCTCAGCGCCGCCACCGGCCGTGACCTCGCCGACCTGCGCACCCTCGCCCGAGAAGTTCGAGTCGAGCGAGACGCCGATCATCGGGGTGGTGGACTTGCCGGTCTTGACGATCTCGTTGGCGATGCGCTTCGCGGTGTCGATCGGGATCGCGAAGCCCAGGCCGATGTTGCCGGGCTGGCCGCTGGAGGCAGCGCCCGTCGAGGCGATGGCCGAGTTCACGCCGATGACCTCACCAGCGCCGTTGAGCAGCGGGCCACCGGAGTTGCCGGGGTTGATCGCCGCGTCGGTCTGAATGGCGTCGATGAACGACACGTCGCCGCTCTCGCCGGCCGTGACCGGACGGTCGAGCGCGCTGACGATGCCGGTGGTGACCGTGCCCTGCAGGCCGAGCGGGGAGCCGACCGCGATCACGCTGTCGCCCACCTTGAGGGCGGCCGACGAGCCGAGCGGGACCGTCGGCACGTTGGGCTTGTCGACCTTGACGACCGCGAGGTCGTAGTTGCTGTTGGCGCCGACGAGGCTGCCCTTGGCCTTGCTGCCGTCACTGAAGACGACGTCGATGGTGCCGCCATTGCCGGCCGCGCCAGCCACGTGGTTGTTGGTGATGATGTAGCCGTCCGAGCTGATGATGAAGCCCGAGCCGGTGCCACCGCCCTGGGCGCCGGTGACGTTCAGCTGCACGACGGCCGGCTGGACGCGAGCGGCGATGTCAGCGATCGAGCCGGGCTGCGCGCTGGTCGAGCCCTCCGCGATGGCCGCCGTGGTGGTGCTCGTGGTGGTCACGGACGCGGGAAGGGTCTCGCGGGCGATGACGTAGCCGACGGTGCCGCCGACCATGCTGGCCATCAGCGCGATGATGCCGGCGCCGGCGAGCAGCGCGACGATCTTGGGGGCGTTCGACTTCTTCCTCGGCTGCGGAGTCGGAGCGGGGGGAAGGTCCGCGCCGTAGCCCAGCGGGGGGTAAGGAGCGTAGGGACGCTCGGTGTACTCGGGGTAGACGTAGGGTCCGGAGTTCGGGCCGGGAATAGGCGTGCTCATGTACATCCTCCTCAACGGGGCCCGCCAACCGGCGAGCCATGTCCATTCTCGGTAGGTATGACAATCCGGCCGACCCATGCGTTCCCTCCAAACGCCGAATCGCGCAACCTCTGACATTCCTCTTACAAATGGGCCGCCCGAGGCCGTTTCGGATCCCGGATTCGGCGCGATTCGGGCCCGGCGCGCGGTCACGGTTGAATGGGCACGTGCTCGAGACAACAGACCCGACGATCGCTGCCCGCGCCCTGCGCGACGGGCACCTCGCGGCGCTGCCGACCGAGACGGTCTACGGCCTGGGCGCCCGCGCCGACCTGCCGCGGGCCATCGCCCGGGTCTACGCCGCCAAGGGCCGGCCCGCCGACCACCCGCTGATCGTCCACGTCGCCGACGCCGAGGCCGCCTGGGCGTGGGCGGCCGCTGCCCCGGACTACGCCCGCGCGCTGGCCGACGCCTGCTGGCCGGGCCCGTTGACCCTCGTGCTCCCTCGCTCCGCGCGGGCCGGCGACTTCGTCACTGGCGGGCAGGACACCGTGGCCGTCCGCGTCCCGGCGCACCCGATCATGCTGATGGTCCTGCGCGAGCTCGCCACGCTCCTGGCCGACCCGGCCGTCGGCATCGCCGCGCCTAGCGCCAACCGGTTCGGTCGGGTCAGCCCGACCACCGCCGCGCACGTGCGCGCCGAACTCGGCGACGCACTGACCGACGATGACGTGCTGCTCGACGGCGGCGCCAGCGCGGTCGGCGTCGAGTCGACGATCATCGACTGCACCGGTGCCGCGCCGGTGCTCCTGCGCCCCGGTCACGTCAGCGCCGACGACGTCGCGCGGACCACGGGCCTGGCGGTCGGCAGGCACTCAACGGTGCGCGCGCCCGGCACGCTGGCGTCGCACTACGCACCGCAGGCGACGGTGCGCATCGTCGACGCAGACGAGCTGGCCGCCGCGAACGGGCCGCGCGATGCGACGTGGGGCGTGCTCGCCCTGGCCGGGGTCGCCACGCCTGAGGGGCTGGTCCGCCTCAGCGAGCCTGGCGACGCGGAGGAGTACGCGCGGGTGCTTTACGCCGCGCTTCGCGAGGCCGATGCCCTCGGGCTCGACACCGTGCTGGCCGTCGCGCCGTCGACCGACGGCATCGGGGCGGCCGTGCTCGACCGCCTCGCGCGGGCGTCGACCCGCGGCTGACTGCTACTTCGGGGGCATCCGAACGGCAGCATCCAGTCGGATGACCTCGCCGTTCATGTAGGCGTTCTCGACGACAGACTGCGCGAGGTGCGCGAACTCGTCGGCGTAGCCGAGCCGATGCGGGAAGACGACCGTCTTGGCCAGCCCCTCCTTCATCTCCGGCGGAGCGAAGTCGTAGATCGGCGTCTCGATGAGTCCGGGCGCGATGGTCACGACGCGGACGCCGACGGCGCCGAGGTCGCGGGCCAGCGGCAGCGTCATGCCGACGATGCCGCCCTTGCTGGCGCTGTAGGCGGCCTGGCCGATCTGGCCGTCGAACGCGGCGACCGACGCCGTCATGACGATGACTCCGCGCTCGCCGTCGTCGTTCGGCTCGTTGCGGCTCATGGCTGCGGCGGTCTTGGAGACCACGTCGAACGTGCCGATGAGGTTGATCTCGATGACCTTGCGATACGCGTCGAGGTTCGGCGGGTTGCCCTCGCGGTCGACGGTGCGCTGCGCCCACGGGATGCCCGCGCAGGACACCAGCACGTCGATGCGGCCGAACTCCACAAGCGTCGCGGCGATCGCCTCGCTCACCTGCCCGGGCATGGTGATGTCGGCTGGCACCGCGACGGCCTTCGCGCCGAGTTCGAGCGCCAGTGCGGCGGACTTCTCCTCCGACAGGTCGAGGATGGCGACACCCTTGGCGCCCTCGCGGACCGCGCGACGGACGGTGGCCTCCCCGAGGCCGGATGCTCCACCAGTGACGAGAACGACTGAGTCAGCGAGCTTCATGGCTTAATCCTGCCGCGTGCGGGGTCGGGTAGGAACCGCAGGTCAGGTCAACGTCTTTGCGCTAGGGACCGGACCCCAGAACGGGGGCCGGTCGCCGTGGATGCGGTTGATGATGTTGGCGATGGCGACCAGCGCCACGACCGCAAGCATCATCACGAAGTAGTCGAGCGGACTGTTCAGCAGGCCGAGCGCGACGATGAGCGTGGTGGCTCCCGCCGGCGCGTGCGGCACACGCAGCCACGTCATCACGGCGAACGTCAGGGCGAGTGCGATCGTCACCGCGCAGACGCGGCGGAACTGCAGGTCAGGCAGATCCGCGCCAGCCCCCGTGAGACCGAAGGCGAAGACGGCGACGACCCCGCACACGATCCCGATGAAGTGACCGCAGATGACGTTGCGCGGGCAGGCTTCGACCGCCATCGGCGCCACGAACAGGATGTAGGCCGTTGGGCCAAGACTGGGGAAGACCCATGGCTCGTGCGTGAGGTAGGCCGCCACTCCGATGACGAAGATCGACACGGCCGAGCCGATGAGCACGTACCAGCCCTCGCCCCACCAGTCGCGATCCTTGTCGCGGAGGGGGGCCTGCGTCATTGCGCTATGCAACCAGCCGGATGGGCGCGGACGCCACCGACGTGACCTTCGTGCCGCCCGACGTCGTGGTCACCGTGAATCGGTAGCTGACGCCGGCCTTGAGCCCGCGGATGACGACCTTGTCCAGGCCCGACGTGACGGTGATCTTCCTGACAACCTTGCCGCCGGAGTAGACCGTGACGACGTCGCGGTGGGTCGTGGGCGTGCCTGTCTGCCGCCAGCCGACGGTGATGACGCCGCGTCGCGCGCTGGACGTCACCTTGGTGGGTGCCGTCAGCACTGCGCCGCTGACCTGCGTGGCCGACGTCGTCGCGATCTGCGGAACCGACGAGGTCGGCGACGTGACTGGCGCCGCGATGACGGCCTCGTACTTGAAGGTGGCGGTGGCCCGGCCGACGGCGAGGGTGACGACGACCGGCTGCCAGCCGACTACGCCAGGAGGAGTGACGACCTCGATGGTCGCCGCGTCGAGGTAGCGGAACTCGCTGACGGGAACGCCGCCGATCGTGACGGACCTGGCCCCCCAGAAGCCGTAGCCGAGGATCAGGATGCGAGTGCCGCCGGTGGCCGGCCCGAACGCCGGCCGTACCTCGACCACCTCGGCCGCAGACCCACCGCCGCCACCGCCGCCCGACGACGACGAGCTCGAGCTGCTCGAACTGCCTGAGCTACCGGAACTGCCCGAGGAGCCGCCTCCGCCGGAGCCGCTACCCACGGGGGCCTCGTAGGTGAACGCGCTGGCGAGCGAGTCGGTCCCGTAGGTGTTCGTCACGGCGATCGCGACGCTGCCGGCCGCGTGCACCGGCGTGGTCGCGGTGATCTGCGTCGCGGAGTCGACGGTGAACGACGCCGCGGCCGTCCCGCCGAACGTGACCGCGCTGGCACCGGCGAACGTGCTGCCGGTGATCGTCACGGTGGTGCCGCCGGCCGCAGCGCCCGACGTGGGCGTTGCCGAGGTCACCGTCGGGGGAACTCCGTAGGTGAATGCCGCGTTGCGGGTGCCCGTGCCGCCGGTGTTGGTGACGGCCACGACAACGTCGCCGGCCGTGTGCGACGGCGTCGTCGCGGTGATCTGCGTCGTGGAATCGACGGTGAACGACGTCGCCGCCGTCCCGCCGAACGTGACACCGGAGACTGCGACGAATCCGGTTCCGGTGATGGTCACACTCGTGCCGCCGGCGGTGCTGCCAAGCGTCGGCGAGACGGACGTGACCGTCGGGGCCGGCAGGACGTAGCACAGGCCGTTGCACAGCGCCTTCGACGGATTGATCAGGCCGTAGCCGGTGTAGTCGTCGCGTCCGACGGATGCGGGTGAGGCGGTGAGGTCGGTGGCGCTGGACTGGATCAGCGACTTGACCTGTGCCGGCGTGTAGGACTGATGCGCCTGAACGATCAGTGCGGCCTCGGCCGAGACGTACGGCGTGGCCATCGACGTACCGGACATGTAGATGTAGTCGCTGTTGTGGTACGTCGAGTAGATGAGATTGCCGGGCGCGCTGACCGAGATGTACGAGCCGTAGTTGCTGAACGACGCTTTCGCGTTGGCCGAGTCCGTAGCCGCGACCGCGATGACGCCTGAATAGGCCGCAGGGTAGAACGGGATCGACGAGTTGTCGTTGCCCGCAGCCGCCACCACCACGACACCGTGGCTGAGCGCGTACGTGACCTCGGTCGAGACGAGCGGGCTGTCACCGCCCCCCAGCGACAAGCTGAGGACTTCGGCTCCGTTGTCCACGGCCCAGCGGATGCCCGCGGCGACATCGGACCAGCTTCCCGAGCCCGCCGCATCCAGCACGCGCACCGGCAGGATCTTGACGCCGGGAGCCGCACCCGCGATGCCGATGGAGTTGTTGGGCACCGCGGCGATGACCCCGGCGACGTGCGTGCCGTGCCCGTGCGGGTCGGTAGCGGTCCAGTTGGTGGTGACTCCACCGACGTAGTCGCGACCGAGCAGAACCTGCCCGCTCAGGTCGGGATGACTGGACTGCACGCCGGTGTCGATGACCGCGACAGTGACGCCGTTGCCGTTGTCGGCCGACCAGGCGTCCTCGAACGTCACCTTGTCGAGCGCGTACTGCGACGAGCGGCCAGGATCGTTGAGCGCTGCCAGGCGAGCCGTGCCGTCGACGGCGGCGACGTCGCACTGGTTCTCCAGCGGCAGGGTGCGGATGGCGGCCTGCGCCTGGCTCGCGGGAACGTCGATGCTCACCACATCCGCGCTGTCCGTGACGCAGGCGACGGTGACGGCCTTCTGCCCGTCGGGCAGCAGTCCGAAGGACACCGGCGACGGCTCGACAACGGGGCCGCTGGACAGCACGGGATCGGTCGGCGCCGGCGGGATGGTAGGCGCGGCCGAGGGGCTCGGCGACGGATCGACGACGGCTGCCGGGGCGGAGGCGATCGGGTCGGGAATGGGCTGATCGGCGCTCGCCGGCAGGGGACTCAGGGCAAGCGTCAGGACCGCCACGACCGTGGCGGCGACATACCTGCCGCAACCCATCCCGCTAGCCCCCTAGCTACCCCCTCAAGCGTTCGCTCATCGAGGGGCGGAAGCAACTGCTCAGAGGGGCAACGGTGATATATCCGTCAGCCACCTCCGCCGAGTCCGACTCCCACCGTCACAACCGGCGCATCTTGTGACGCCGGCGGTCGGACTCGGCGGGGGGTGGTCGGACTCGGCGAGGGTCAGTAGGCGTCGAGCTCGGCGCGGGGGGGTGGTCGGACTCGGCGTGGGTCAGTAGGCGTCGAGCTCGTGCAGGCGGTCGTCGGAGATGCCGAAATGGTGGGCCACCTCGTGGACGACGGTCCTGCGGACCTGGACGACCACCTCGGCGGCGGTCCGGCACTGCCGAAGGATCGGGTAGCGGTAGATGGTGATGGTGTCCGGGAGCATGCCGGCGTAGGTCTGGCCGCGCTCGGTCAGCGGCACGCCGAAGTACAGCCCCAGGAGGTTCTGGCCGGGCGGGGAGTAGTCCTCCACGAGGACGACGACGTTCTGCATCAGGCGGGCCAACTCGTCCGGGATCGTGTCGAGCGCCTCGCCCACGAGGTCCTCGAACTCCTCCCGCGTCACGTCCACCATGCCTCCATCGTCACCCACGGACCCAATTAGCACCCGAGCAGGGGGCTCCCCTATAGTTGCCCGGTCGCCAACGGCTTCTCGGTCGACGGGGACGCACTTAGGTCCCCATCGTCTAGCGGCCTAGGACTCCGCCCTTTCACGGCGGCAGCACGGGTTCGAATCCCGTTGGGGATACTGGTCTCTTCACGAGGCCCCGTAGCGCAGTTGGTTAGCGCGCCGCCCTGTCACGGCGGAGGTCGCCGGTTCGAGCCCGGTCGGGGTCGCCACGTAGGGCCCGGAGAGCAATCTCCGGGCCTCGTTGCATTTCCGGGCCGCATTCCGCCGCGCGCAACGGGCGCGAGACCCCTCCGCTGCGCGGCTACGCTCCAATACGTGGACGTCACCA
>JBAXSI010000081.1:0-9323 GCA_037130755.1 Actinomycetes bacterium | reverse complement strand
CTATATCTTTTATTCGATCCATCTTTCCGACAAGGGTTACAGTAAGTCACTGGTCGGGGGCTTATGGTCCCTGGGCGTCGTCGCCGAGATCGTCGTGTTTTTTTTCATGGCGCCCGTGATGCGCCGCTTCGCCGCGCGGTCGCGCCCCGATCGGGTCCACGCCGAAACCGCCTCGGCGTCGTCGCCGTCGGCCGCCTCGTCCTGCACGGAGCGCCGTGCCTTGGAGAACAGGTCGAGGGTGCGCGGATCGAAGCCGCCGACCTCCCACTGGAACGTATCGACGTCGAACGCCGCCGACGTCACCAGGCCGCGGGCCAGGGCCTCGCGGACGGCGTACGCCTGCCCCCATGCGGCGAACCGCGGGGCGTTGACGTGCAGTTCGCGCCCGCCGTCGGCCATGGTGCGCACCAGGCCGTCGCGACCGACCAGGACGTTGGGCAGGGTGCAGTGCACGTGCAGGTGCGGGTCGCCGGCGCGCGAGGAGATCTCCGTGGCGGTGAACCCCGCCCACCCGTCGGCCGGCATCACGGTGACGTCCTGCCCGTCGCCGCGGTGCCCGGTGGAGCAGAAGCCCGCCTCGGCCATCAGCCTGTCCAGCGCGTGGTCGGCCGCGTCCTGCATCAGAGCGAACCACTCGTCCATCCGCGCCGGGTCACCCGACAGCGCCGCGAGCGAGAACGACTTCGGCATCGTCAGCGTCAGCTCATAGCCCGCGTTGCCCACCACCTCGACCTGCTCCGCCAGGGCGCGCGCCCGCTCCCAGATCGCCCGGCCGAGGTCGACGTCGGCGAGCTCCAGGTCCAGCGTCAGGTCGGTGAAACCGACGGTCGGGGAGTCGAGGTCGACGTCGCCACTGGCCGCCGCCTTCGACGCGGCACCCAGGCGAGTCCACAGGTCGTCAGCGGCCACCTCGGCGCGGTGGCTGCGGGCCACGCGCAGCACGCCGCGTGCCGTCAGCAGGGAGACGGTCCGGTCGCGGTCGGCAGCGCGGTTCAGCGCCGACCACCAGCCCGCCGACTCGCGCGCCGCGAACACCTCCGACGCGACCAAGCCCAACTCGTCCAGCCGCGCCACGACCGCGTCCCGCACCGGCGCCGCCGCGATCCGGGACAGCCGCGAGCGGACAGTCTTCACCCCATGCGTCAGGTACTCACCCGAGAACGCCCGCGCCACGAGCCGCAGGTCCGCGTCCGACTCGAGGACCGCGCCAGGGGTGAACCCGAGCAGCCGCGCCGTCTCGCCGGCACCGACGAACCGCACCCGGCGGATCTCCGGATCGTGGTCCCCAGCCCGGTAGGCGACCTGCGCGGTGGTGACCCCGGCGACGCCGGTCACCCGGTACCAAACCTGGCCCATCCCCACCGGCCCGTGGGAGATCGTCGTCACCGTCGTGTGGATGCTCACCGGCCCGAACCGCCCGCGAGGAGGCCACGGGAATCCTGATTCCAAGCCGGATGTGAATTCAGGTTTTGGTTAGTTGCCTTGAATTCGTTCTGGTCGTCGTGTGGTTCCTTGTTGGATTCGTGGCTTCTTGTCGTGGTCTGTCTTGTGCATTCATCGTGGTTCGTCGTTCGTATCATGGTTGTCATGTGTTCGTTCGTCTCTTTGATTGATGCCGCCGCTTGTCGTCCCGCGCCCGCGTCCGCTCCGGTCGTCATGCCCAGTCCTCGCACTCCGGCCGCCCGAAGTGGCGGCGAAACTTCTCTGTCACTCGGTTAACGCGATCGCCCGCCCCGTGTCACGCAAGTTGTGCGCCAAAAGGAAACGCCGTCACTCTGTTCAACGACGTCACCCCCTCGGTGCCTCGCATTCCAGTTGTCGACGGCCGGATACCAGCGGCCCCTGACGGCGGAGCCGGCGGTTCAACATCGCCGCCACGTGGCGGGTCGATACCCAAGCTCAGGCGGGCAAACGGCAACCGTGGACCCGGATTGCGTCGACGCGATCTGGGTCCAGACGGACGTGGCAGGCACGCCGCCGACGGCCCAAGAGCCGCGCGGCATGAATCCCCTGGTGGGTCGTTGACGAGGCCATGGGGCGGCGCGTCGAGGCCCTACATTCCGCTCCTACGGCGCGGCGAATCCCCTGTGAGATCTACTCCACAGCCGGGTCGGGAATGCTCGCAGATGGCTCACTGTGGTGTCCGTGATCGCCGTCCTCGCCTGCGTTGCGTTCGCCGCCAGCGGCTCGGCATAAATCCGCTGGCCGGTGGCGGAACGGCTGTTGCCAAACCCGTCAGCGGACCCAGCCGGGACCTTGGAGGAAGATTCCGCGCCCTCAGCTTGCTGTCTCCGCTGCCCGGGAATGCGGCGTCCAGTTCCGGTCCGATGAAGCCCAGGCCGACGGCGCCACACCCGTTGTTGACATCCGTGACGTGGTGCCCACTCGGGCCCATCGACGATCGCCCCACCCAGCCAACGCGCGCTCAATCAGCTCGACCGAACGAGGACTGTTGGGCGCCTTCCTTGATTGCATGGGCCACCCGAATGAGGTACCGGAGCGGCGTCGAAATCGTCGGGGAAGAGGGAGCAACCACGATCACGACCCCCAGCGGCGACACTGCCTACGTCAGTGGCGTCCTCTACCTCGAACTAGGTTCTTCGTGATCTGCTAAATGATGCGGAGTCCACTCTGGCAGAGGCGCAAGCCCTGGCGCACGACTCGCGGCACCCGAAGGGCCACTACGAAACCGAGGCTCGGCGAGTCATAGTGGAATTCAACCGCAACCGCGCGATGAACCCTGCGACGCAAATGTGAATCTGCGTGGGTCCAAGGTCACAGTCGGTCACGAAAGCCCGGGCGAGGGAGTCGGGCTTGGGTAGACGAGGTAGTAGCGCTCGCTCGGACATGCTGGCTTCGCGAGGTCGCCGCACAAGTCGATAAGGGGTAGGTATGGATGCTCCCATTGCAGGATCTGCCTGTACTTCTGCTGGCCCAAGGTTCCCTGGGCGTTGTGGTTGATGTAGAGGGAGATTCGGTCTCGGTAGCCATCGACAAGCACCTTCGGGCGGCCATCGGCGGTGCTCGGGTTGGGGATCAGGCCCCCCCACCTCCCCCGCACGGCCGTCACATACCACCTGGTGTCGGCGTCGTGGGCGTCCGTGGCGGAAGCAACCAGGATCTCACGGCTGGCACTGTTGTCGGCTTGGCGGAGTCCCCCGTCGAGGGGGACCGGCTGGTCGACGAGGCGAACACAGTCTCCAGGCGCCAGCGCAATACTCGCTTCGTCCACCGGCAGTCGCCGCAACAGCTGTGCCGCATTGGCGCACAATTCGGCCGCCGGCATCCCGCCGCCCTCGGTGGGGCGCAGCGGCGTATCCCACCAAGTAACAGCGTCCTGGTTGGGGCATTCGGCGCCCTTGTAGCGGTCGGGGCTGATCTTCCAGTTCGCGCAGGACGTCACCCCGTCAAAGACCCTCACGAAACCTGGTTCATCTGGCAGGCTCACCATCCCTCGGAACGCCACGCCTTCGGCGGCCGCCCGAATCGCATCATTTACAGCCCCATCGAACGACGGATCTCGGACTCCGCACCCCGCAATCAAGAGCGCCAGGCCGACCCCCATGAGGACGCGGAATTTCATCGAATCCCCACCGCGCTCATGAACTCCGTGACGACGTCGGCTGACAAGCCGTCCGTGTATGCGGCTCCGGTGTGAACGTCGCTCATCTGAGACGTGACGAGCCGGGCCAACAGCGCACTGGCTGGTCCACCAACGAGAATCGATCCGGCCGTTGTCAAGTCGTCGGGGATGGCAGAGATGCTATTGGTTAGGTCGTCAAAGGAACAGACGGCGTCGTTGTTGTCGCAGATGTGCACGACGCGATTCTGAGCGGAAGGGGTCACCCATGCGTGCCGCTCAAGAATGTCAACGTTCCACGACTCGATGTCGGCGACCAACGCATTCGCCGCCGAAAATGTGATAACCGCCTCGGGGTTGACGATCGAAGGAGCAAGCCACGTTGTGGCGTTCCCGCCTGCCACAACCCGCAACCCCTCAAGTGCACGCGTCGCGAACTCGCCAACGCCGTACGTTGCCGGGGTCGGCGCGTGGTCGTCCGGGGCCAAGGCCCCGAATCGGGTGGAGATGCCGTCTGTCGGGGACAAGCCCGGGCTGGACAGAAGAGCGACGCCCGCCACGTGGGCCCACTGCTCAGGAGACAGCGTGGTTGCGACCGTCTGCATGATCCACGCCCCGAGGGAGTAGCCGACCAGCACGAACTTCGACGTCGGGCATGCCTGAATCACGTTGTCGAGCCGGGCTCGTGAGTCCTGTACGCCGGTATCGCCGGCTTGGAGGTACTCGTTCACGGGCGTATCGGGCGGGACAGCCGGGGCGAGGAAGAACACGCCGATTGTCGACATAGTTGTGAAGGAACCGGGCAGGTTGTGTAGGTGGTCGACCAGGGCTTCGTCTCGAGCACCGAGACCGTTGGCTCCCACACCTTCGCTGCTGCCGCGTGCGCCGATGACGATCACGTCCGCGCACAGTTGCGCCGAGTCGAGCAAGGCCGGTACAGCGTTGTAAGGGGCCATGAACGTGTCTGGTCGGGTGATGCTGATGTGACCGATGATCGTGCTTGGTGAGGCGGTAATTGGCAGTGCCTGAATGGCTGTCACTGAGGATGCCGCGTGAATTCGCAACGTCGCGGTGGTGCTGTCGGCGGCAGTACCTGTCCCGTTGAGGAAGCACCTCACGGACAACTGGTCAGCCGCTGCCTTGCATCCGACGCTTGGCGTGTCCGCGACCTCTGTGACGGTCAGGCCGTCTGGCATGGTGATGACGACCTGCTGCGCCTCTACTTGACCGTCACCAACGGAGTCGAAGTGGAACACGACGGGAATCGACATACCCACCGGTAGGGGGCCCGCCTCAACCCACATGCTGGTTAGGGCCGAGCCAACCGAAAACGTGCCGTCGGCGTTCACCGCGATGTTGCGCCCCGTGCCCGGTCCGTTGCCAGCGCTGTTCCTTCCAGTGACATGGACCGTGTACGTACCCGGTTGAGTGGTCGACAGGCCGTCGGTCGAGCTTGTAGCCAAATGCGAAATGGGCGCGCCGACTGGACGGTTCCATGTGACTAAGTATCCGGTTATCGCCGCGCCGCCGTTGTCGGCAGGGTTGCTCCAGGTGGCGGTCAGGACGCCATTGGCATAGGACACCCCGATTCCACGAACCTTGCTGGGTCCTGTGACGACGACACTGGTGTGACCGATCGAGCCATTCCCTGCAGTGTTCTTGGCGGCGACCTCTACCCGGTACTCACCAGCGCCAGTTGCCATGGGAGTCCACGAATACGTGGTGGTCCCATGGTCGTTTGGGGTCGCGATCACGCTGGAGTTCCCAGCGACGGGGACGGACTGCACCTGCATGGCGCCGACCTGCGGGAAGAGGAACGCGGTGTATCCGGTGACGGCACTGTTGCCGTCGGTCAAAGGGGTTTCCCACGTGATGGACAGAGTGCCGTTGCCGGTTCTCGACCCGTGAAGCGCCTGCGGTGCCGCTGGTGTCCCGGTCGCGACGGTTACCGGAGCACTGATGGGCCCAGAGCCGGCTGCACTGGCTGCTTGCACGGTGACGGAGTAGGAGCCACTGTCGGCCGCGTCGAACGAGGGCGCGGTCAGGCGGATGGCGTTCGGGTCGGCCACCACGGAGTAGAAAAGTGGTGTGCTCCTGGGTCGTTCGACGGTGATGTAGTAGTTGCTGACGGGAATGCCGTGGTCACTTGCGGGTGGAGACCAATGCACGACGACGGTGCGATTACTAATGTCGGCCGTCACGGCCTGAGGCACGCTCGGCACATCGGCGGAGATTGATGCGGTGGCGGGCGGACTGTTACCGGCTTGGCTGGCGGCCGTGACATCGACCCGGTAGGTCCCATCGATCCCGTCCGCGGGGACAGCTGCCCTGTAAGCGAGCTGACCGCTTGCGGGGTCAATCGTCGAAGTCACCTGAGCGCCGGAACGCGAGGCGATCGGCTGGTTGGATTTGAGGAAGAGAGCGACATACCCGGTTACGGGTGAGCCTCCGTCCGTGGCGGGTGCTCGCCAAGTGGCGACGAATTCTCCGCCTGAGATGGTTGCCTGCAATGCAGTAGGCATCGATGGCGTGAGAAGTGCCGCGCTGCCGGCGGTCGGGTCGCCGTTACCGGCCGAGTTGGTCGCTAGAACTTCGTACCGGTACACGCCCTGGATGGCTGTTGCGTATGTGGCGTTTGTGGCTGTGGCGGCCCGTGTCAGAACGGTCGGCGATCCCTGCGGTGGCGTGATCAGGATGGTGTAGCCGGTGACAGCCGCACCGCCGTTGCGGGCGGTCGGCATAGCGTCCCATTGCAGGGCGAGATTTCCACCCGTGATGTTGCCCGTTACTCCTGTGATGGCCATTGGCGTGCTTAGCGTGACGGTTGCCGGAGTGGCTGGCGCGCTGTTGCCGGCAGCGTTGTTGGCCCAGACGGTTGCCTTGTAGGGGCCGGGCCACGTTAGGCCCACCACGGTGTAGGCACGGGCGGTATCCGGCATGCTCGTCATGGTGGGCGTCCCCACGGGGCCTTCGAATTCGACCAGGTAATTGACCGCAGTGGCGCCGCCCCGGGAGGCGGCGGCATCCCAGGACAAGGTCAGATTGCCGTTGGCCAGCGTGATCTGCGCGTTTTGAGGAGGGGACGGTGGCGTGAGCGTCGACCCCGAGCCATTCGCGTTCACCGTGAAGCTCGTGAGTGGCGAGCTTCCGGCAACGCTGTTGCCGGCACTATTGGCTGCTTCGACTGTGGCGTAGTACGAGCCAGTGCTATCGAGTGCCCAACCCAACGACGAACACGCACCGGCCGTGTCGCAGGCAGTCGCAGGGGCCCACCACGTCGAGGGAGCTGACCCAGGGCGGATGACTGTGACTATGTAACCCCCTATGGGGGTTCCCGCTGGCACGGGGGGTCGTTCCCAGGCCACGCGAACCTGACCGACGCCCCCCGAGGTCGTGGCCCCTGTCGCAGCTTCCGTGACGCCGGCCGGGAGTTCCGGTGGGTTGTTGTGTATGACCGCTAGTTGGGACTCAGGACCATTCCCGCTGGGGCCAGTGGCGAGGACGGAGAACGAGTACACCCCCGGTGCACTGACCGTGTAGCCCGCCCACGTACACCGACCTGTCGCCGGCGTGCACGTCGAAGACGTCAGCGCCCATGGAGTGCCAGTCGGGCGGCGCACAAGCACGGTGTAGCCGCTGACGGGCAGTGATCCCGCGCTTGGCACGGGGATGTCCCAGCCCACCGTCACCCAGTAAAGGCCTTGCGCGGAAACCGTCGAGCTGAGACTGGCTGTTACCGCTGTTACCGTGGGCGGCCGCTGAACACCCGTAGTTGAGTTGCTTGGAACTACGAGAGCACCGCTCGCCTCAGCACTGTTCCCAGCCGCGTTCGTCGCGAACACGACGACTGAGTACTCCCCCGGAATAGACAAGGCTGCGATGTCGGTCGTGCACGAGGTGGCAGTGCACTTGGACAATGGAACATCTGCCTTAACGGGGCCGCCTACGGGGCGGGACACGACGGCGGTGTATCCGGATATGGGTGCCCCGTTGGAAGCCAACGGTACCGTCCAAGACACTCGCACCTTGAAGAATGTTCCGGACTCCGTCAAGCCCACCATTGGGGTCAGCGAAGCCGACGAACTGACATCCGGTGACGCAACCGCCGTCACGTCTCTGGGCTCCGAAGGCGCTCCGATGGCTACTACCGAGGTGGCATCCGGACTGTTGCCTGCGGCGTTAATAGCAAAGACAGTGATCAAGTAGTCACCGGCGAACGAGAGTGCGGGGATGTCGGTCGTACAGGACGTCAACGAGCACTTACTCAGTGGCACGTCCTGGCGGACCGGGGCGCCTTTGGGGCGGGACACCATCACGGTGTATCCCGTTATCGGGGTCGAATTCGACGGCGTGGGCACGGACCACGACGTACGCAGGAGATACCAGCCGGATTCCGCGGGACCAGTCACTGGGTAGAGCCATCCTGGAGCCATAGTGGGCAGCGCCACACCGGCGAGATCCCGCGGGGCATTCGGTACCCCGGACGCAACGTTTACCTCCGCTGCGCGGCCGTTACCAGCAGCGTTGATGGCGTATATCGACGCTGTGTAGACCCCTGACGACGAGACCGCGGGAACGTTGAAGGCGCATGCCGTCGCCGAACAGGCACTCACCGGGACACTCCTCTGGATGGGTGCGCCGACAGGCCTCGACACGGTGACCGTGTAGCCCGAAAGCGGTGTTCCATTGATCGAAGCCGGCGGGGTCCAGGTCACGCGGAGCATGAACAGACCCGACTCTGCGCTACCTGTGACGGGAGTTACCCAACCGGTGGCCATCTCCGCCAGGACAACCCCGGACACGTCCCTCGGCACCGAGGGGACTCCGGTCGTCGCCACAACCATCGCTTCCGCGCCGTTACCTACCGCATTGACCGCGAAGACCGCAACCGTGTAGTCACCCGCTGCAGATACCGCCGCCACATCAGCGGCACACAACATCCCCGAGCACTTCGCCAGAGGCACATCTTGACGAATGGGGCCGCCGGCCGGACGTGACACGATCACCGTGTAGCCCGTTAAGGGCGAACCGCCCTGCGAGGCCGGAACCGTCCAAGTCGCCCTCAACGAATACAAGCTTGATTCCGCCGGACCTGTAAGCGGGCTAATCCACCCTGAGGTTGGCACGTCCGGAGCAGCCGCCACCGACAGGTCTCGCGGCGCATCGGGAGCACCGGCGACTCTGTCTGGCCCTTCCGCCGCGGCAGCCACGGGCTGCAACGCTGGCGCCAGCAACAGACTGATGGCCAACCCCAAAGAAATCGCTACGAACCTGCGTATACCCACACTGACACTCACGACCATTCCCCCGTCAGTAGCGATCGCCGCTTAGGTGATGATCGGCACGTGGTACCGACAACTGAAGGCTTGGTCTGGTGATTCGCGGCACGTGGCGCCTGCGCAGAACGTTTCGCGGGGAGCATTCGGACGTTCAGCAGTCGCAATCGCCGGACGTTGATCTTGGGACCGGCGGCTGACCTCGCGTCCGACGAAAGCACCTCTGGGTTCCGGCGGACCGGTAGCCACAAAGAGCGGGCCCGTCCTACCACTGAAGGTTAAGGGGTGAGCACGCGGCGATCACAAGCCAACACGTTCGCGAGTGTTCTCTGGTTCGGACGGCAGCCGAAGGCGGGCGACATAGCGTTTAATCTCGGTTTACTGGACAAGTAATTCGTCCGCTTTGTCTGGAGCCGCCTCGGGGATTTGAACCCCGGACCTACGCATTACGAGTGCGTTGCTCTACC
>JBAXSI010000080.1:0-9721 GCA_037130755.1 Actinomycetes bacterium | reverse complement strand
CCTCGAGGCGACCGTCCAGGCCCTGGCCGCCGACACCGCCCTGTGGCGCCCGCTCGTCCACTTCGCCGAGCCGCGCGTGCGCGTCCCGCTCCCCAGCGAGCCCGGCATCGAGGCGCGCCTGCTGACGTGGGCCCCCGGCCAAGGCTCGGGACTGCACGACCACGGTGGTTCCTCAGGCTGCTTCCTCGTTCTCCGCGGCCAGGTCTGGGAGACCCTCGTCGATCTCGACGGTCACGTCCACGAACTGACCCACTCGGTCGGCCACATCGGCAGCTTCGTGCACGACATCATTCATGACGTCCGCAACGAGGGCACGATCGGCGCGGTCACCCTGCACGCGTACCGGCCCGCCCTCACGGAGATGACCCAGTACACGATGGTCAACGGGGCTCCGCAGGCGATCACGACGCACGTCGCCGGCAAGGACTACTGAGCCGTCAACGCCCGCGACCACGCACGCGCTGAGGTTCAGTCGACGCGCTGCCCCCTCACGACAGCAGGATCGGGTTCCCGCCTACCGCGATCGTCCCGGACACCGGCGTGGGCGTGCCCTCGAAGGGCGTTCCCTGCGTGAACCCGGCGGGCACCTGAAGCGACCCCGGTGACGTGTCGTCGGTGTAGGTGATCGAGAACGGCACGCCGCCACGGTCGAAGTTGCAGAGCACCACGGCGCCGGTGGACGAGCACCCGCTGAAGCGCGCGCCCACCACCCAGTCGCGCATGGCGACGAAGGCCCTGGTCGCGGTGTAGCCGGCGAACATCTGGATGCCGAGGAGGCGGTACTCCTTGGTCCACGCGTACCAGTAGGAGCGGGCGATGCCGAAGCGCAGCGAGTCCAGGTAGGTACGTGCGACGTAGCCGGGGATCTCGACGTCGGGGATCAGGCGAGCGATCTGCCCACTGCCGGGATTGGTGATCCCGTAGTTGATCTCGGTCTCCCAGATCGGCTTCGCGGGAGCGTTGGCGATGCGCAGCGCGGTCTTCATCATGCCGAGCAGGAAGGAGCGGTCCTTGGTCGTGCCCGCTGCCGTCGGGTAGAGGTGGACGGAGTAGGCGTCGATGGGCCAGTTGAGCTTGCCCAACGCCGCCAGGTAGTCGGGGTAGAACTCGGTGAAGCCCTTGATCCAGCGCGAGCCGGTGGATGCGGCCACGACGGTGGCGCCGGGCTGGAGCGGCTTGATGATGTTGTACGCGCGGGCGGTGAGGTCGGCGAGCAGTTCGGGCGTACCGCGCCAGAACTCCTTGATATTGCCCTCGTTCCAGATCTGGTACGCCCCGATGCGTGGGCCGTATCGCTGCACGACGGCGCGCACGTACTCATCGAACAGGACGGGGTCGGTCATCGGCATCGACGAGCCGGGTCCGGCGAACTCACTGCCTGGTGCGGGTCCCACTGCGGCCCACTTCGGGGTGCCGCCGAGCACGAGCAGCACCTCCTGTCCAGCCGACTCCGCTCGGGAGACCGCGCGGTCGAGCGCGTCCCACGCGAACACTCCACGTGACGTCTCGACCTGATTCCAGGCCGTGGACGTATCCCAAAGCCGCACCGTGCCGGCGCCCTCGGGTGTTCCCTCGACGGGATGGTTGCCGAACAGTGCACCGCTGACGACGATGCCGGCCTCGGGGATGTCCGCGTCGTCGGGCGCGGTAGGCCGGTACGGATTGGTGATGCGCAGGGCCTTTGTCTTGGTCAGGGGCTTCAGGCCCTTGCCCGTCACCGTCACGCGAAGCGTGAGCACGCCGATCGTCGATCCGGTGTTCAAGGTGAACCTGCGG
Source organism: Actinomycetes bacterium (assembly GCA_037130755.1). GTDB lineage: Bacteria > Actinomycetota > Actinomycetes > S36-B12 > S36-B12 > UBA10649. Next base: position 7,945 of record JBAXSI010000080.1, on the reverse strand, counting down.
ATCCCCTTGCCACGGACCCGCCACGTCGAGATCGGTGTCCACGTCAGCCGGTCCCACGAACCGGACAGCACCGCCGTGCGTCGCACCGTGGACGTGACCGGGGCGACGGTCACCGCGACCGCTGCCGTGCCGTTGGCCGGCGCCGACGACGGAGCAGTGATGAGGACCGGCGTGGGCTTCCGTGACACGGCCGCGACGGGCTGGGCAAGGCCGCCGAGCATCGCCACCAGGGCGAGGACCGCGCACGCGCTCGCAGCACGGCGGAACCTCAGCACTTCGAACCTCCACCGATGTCTGGATCCTGCACTATGAAGCCGCAGGAGGCCCCGTGCCTCCTAGATCAGTCTCCCGTACCGATGCATCGTTCGCGACACCGATTGCTCCAGCAGCCAGTGCGGAAGCTCCGTGAACCCCGATCCCGTCAGCGGCGCATCGTCGACGACCACGCCGAGTTGGTGCGCGCTCGCCAGCAGTGCTGCCGACGGCCCGAACGGTGTGCGAATCCGCGTCGCGTGCACGTCGACCGCCGACGCGGCTACGCGGATCGCCTCGTCCTCGTCGGCGACGAGCACGACGCGGGTGCCGGTGACGATCGCCGCGACCTTGGCCAGGTGTCGCGCATCCTTGGCATCGGCCGGCGCCACGACGATGACGCCGTCGAGTGGCCGGTAGCGCAGGATGTTGCTCTCGCAGGCCAGGCCGGTGGGGTCGTTGTCCTGGCCGAACCGCTCTTGCCATGCCTCCTCGTACGACTGCTCCGCCCGAGCAGCCTCGACCGCGGGATCGGACCAGTGCCCGTACCCATCGAGGTGATGCGGCCCGCCGGGCTTGAAGCCGGCACCGACCGATGACCGCTTCCAACCGCCGAACGGCTGACGCTGGACGATCGCGCCGGTGATGTGCCGGTTGACGTAGGCGTTGCCCACGCGCACGTTGGCCAGCCAGTACTCGATCTCCTTCGGGTCGAGACTGTGGATTCCGCCCGTCAACCCGTACTCGGGCGCGTTCTGCAGCGCCACCGCGTTCTCCAGCGAATCCGCCCGCATGATCCCGAGGGCCGGGCCGAAGCACTCGGTCAGGTGGAACCACGAACCGCGCCGGACTCCGGTGCGCACGCCAGGCGACCACGACGTGCCGCTTTCGTCGAGTTGACGCGGCTCGACGAGCCAGGACTCGCCGGGCTCCAATGTGGTGAGCGCGCGGAGCAGATTGCCGCTCGGCGGGGCGATCAGGGGGCCGACCCTCGTCGCCAAGTCAAGCGGCGCGCCGACGCGCAGGCTCGTCACCGCGTCGGCAAGTCGCCGATGGAAGGACGGATCGTCGTAGACGGAGGCCTCCACGATGGCCAGACTCGCGGCGGAGCACTTCTGCCCGGCATGGCCGAACGCCGAACGCACCAGGTCCTTGATGGCTTGATCGATGTCGGCGGCGGCCGTGATGACGAGGGCGTTCTTGCCGCTCGTCTCGGCGCTCAGTCGCAGTGTCGGCTTCCAGTCAAGGAACATCGACGCGGTGTCGTAGCTGCCGGTCAGCATCACGAAGTCCACGTCGTCGTGGGTGATCAGGTGGCGGCCGACCTCGTTGTCGGGCGTGCACGCGAGCTGTACGAGGCCTGCGGGGACGCCCGCACGCAGCAGTTGATCGACCAGGAGCGCGGCGACCGCACGTGTCTCAGGCGCCGGCTTCATGATCACCGCGCTACCGGCAGCGAGCGCGCTCACCAAGCCGTTGGCCGGGATCGCGTACGGGAAGTTCCACGGTCCCGCCACGACGACGACGCGATACGGAGCCCAAGCAAACCCAGCCTCGACCCGCTCCTCGTGCGAATACGTGAGGTGCGCCGCATACCGCGCGAAGTCGACGGCCTCGGATACTTCCGGATCCCCTTCCGCCACGGTCTTTCCTGCGGTGTGCGCCATCAGGGCGAGAGTGCGGCCCCGATCGGCCTGCATGACATCGCCGACTCGCTGCAGGACCTCGCGGCGCTGGCGCCACGACGTCGCCTGCCATTCCTTCTGCGCCGCATGCGCACGCGCAACGATCGCGTCGACGCCCTGCACGGTGTCGGTGAGCGGCGGCTCCGCTGGAGCGTAGGCGGCGAGCGCGTCGGCGATCCACGACCGGTTCACCGGTCGTGTGAAGTCGGTGTCGACGGCGTTGGCGAACGCCGCGTCAGCCGGAGTCGCAGTCGTCGCGATCGTTCGATCCTGGTTGCGGTGCGAACTGATGCTGACGTCGCGTCGCGCGGAGACTGAACGGCGGAACCGATCGGCCTCGCGGTGCCACGCCGGCGAGCCGGGCGTGATGTCGAACAGCGACTTCAGGAAGTTCTCCGGCGACGCGTTCTCGTCGAGTCGACGCGACAGGTAGGCGATCGATGCCTCGCGGTCCTTCCTCTCCACGATCGGCGCGTACAGCAGGACGTCGCCCGCCACGTCGAGCACGGCTCGCGACTGCGGCGGGGCCATGCCCTCGAGCATCTCCACGTCGATGCGGTCGCGCGCGCCGAGGTAGCGGCTGACCGTCAGCGCCCAGGCGATCTCGAACAGGTTGTGGCTCGCGACACCGACGCGTACGGCACCGGGATCGCCGATCCGCAGCGAGCGCTCCAGCATCCGCTTGTACGAGGCATCGACGTCGAGCTTGCTGAAGTACGGGGCCTGCGGCCAGTCGTGCAGGGCCGCCTCCACCTGCTCCATCGCGAGGTTGGCGCCCTTCACGAGGCGCAGCTTGATGCCGGCGCCGCCGGCGGCGTAACGCGCATTGGCCCACGCGCACAGCCGCTCCAACGCGTCGTGCGAGTCCGGGATGTATGCCTGCAGGACGATCCCGGCCGCGAGGTCGCGGAACTCCGGCTCGTCGAGGATGGCCATGAACGAGCGCACCGACAACTCCAGGTCGCGGTACTCCTCCATGTCGAGATTGACGAACGTGCCCGAGTCTCGGGCGGCGCGATAGATCTCCCGCAGCCGGCCCTCGATCCTGGCGATCGAGTCCTCGTCGGCGAGCACGTCGAGGTTCGCGCACAGGGCGGAGATCTTGACCGACACGTAGTCGACGTCGGGACGACGGATCCGCGCGACGACCTTGCGGCAGCGCTCGGTCGCCTCGTCGTCGCCGAGGATCGATTCCCCGAGGACGTTGACGTTCAGGCGGAAGCCGTCGGCCTTGCGGCCGGTGACGTACTCGGCGAAGGCCGGGTCGTCCGCCGGCAGGATCACACCGGCGGTGTCGCGATCGATGCGCCAGTCGACGGCCCGCTCGGCAATCCGCGGGATGGCGGGCGCGGCGGTGCCGAGCGCCTTCATGCCGAACCTGTCGAACGGCCCCAGCGACGACGGCATCGAACCTGCCGCCAGGTCGCGGAGTCGCTTGGCCGACCGGCGCGGCTCACGGATGCGCAGCACCTGGTCGGTGAGGTCGAGGAGCAGGTCGCGGCCCGCCTCGTCGGACAGAAGGGCGTTGAGGCGGTCGGCTCGCGAGCGCTCGGCGCGCGTGGTGGCCGACTCGGCGATGGTGAGCATGCGAAGGGCCAGGGCCTCCGTCTCGGCGATGAGCACCTCATCGGAGGGCAGGTCGACGTCGAGGGCCGGCGGATGCGTGGTCGTCATGCGCCTAGTGCACCACCCCTGTCTTGTGCCACAGTCTGCTCGTGACTGTCCAATTGATACAAAAGCCAGTGTCGGCGTCGCCGGCCGGCAAGCCCGCGCTCCCCCCGTCGGCCAAGGCGTTCGCCGAGCTCGTCGACGGGCTGCCGCAGGTACTCGGCTGTCTGAAGTCGCCCACCGGGACCTACGTGTGGTCGAACACCGGCTTCGCCAACCGGCTCGGCATGTCACCAGACTCCGTGGTGGGCCGCACCGTCGAGGAGCTCTTCCCCGTGGAGTTCGCCCGCTCGTACGGACTGCAGGACGCCCGGGTGCTGGGCAGTGGCCAGCCCCTGCAGCATCACCTCGAGCTCATCGTGCGGGCCGACGGCAACATCGGCTGGTACGTCACGTCGAAGTCCCGCCTGCTGGACGAGGCCGGAAGCGCCTGGGGACTGGCCGTCCTGTCGATCGACCTCCAGTCCCAGTTGGACAGCGCGCACTCCGGACTGGCCGAGGTCATCGCGCGCGTGCGGGCCGACGTCGGGCGCCAGTGGCGGGTCGCGGAGCTCGCCGGCATCGCCGGGCTGTCGGCCAAGCAGCTCGAGCGCCTGTGCCGCCGCACGCTGGGCATCGGACCTCAGCGGCTGGTCCAACGACTGCGCCTGGAGTACGCCGTGCAACTGATCACCACGACCCGCGACTCCCTCGGGGAGATCTCCGCCGAGTGCGGCTTCTACGACCAGAGCTCGTTCACCAAGCAGTTCCGCTCGGTGCTGGGTCTCACGCCGGGGGCGTATCGCAAGGGTGCCTGAGGAACCGGATCCGGCAGGCCACCGGACCTCCCGCCAAATAGCATGAAGTGTCGCCGACCCCGGCGCCCCCACAGGGAGATTCCATGACCCGTTTCGTCGACGTGCCCGCGATGGCCGAACTGATCACGGACATCGGACTGCCGACGATGATGCGTCAGCTGGCCGACGCCGTGCAGGAGGATTTCTCGCGCTGGCCCGACTTCGAGAAGTCCGCCCGCCTCGCCAGCCACTCCGCCATCGGCGTCATCGAGCTCATGCCGATCTCCGACCAGAAGCGTTACTCCTTCAAGTACGTCAATGGGCATCCGGGCAACACTGCCGTCGGCCTGCCGACCGTCATGGCCTTCGGGGTCCTTGCCGAGGTCGAGACCGGCTACCCCGTCCTCCTGTCCGAGCTGACGCTGGCCACCGCACTGCGCACGTGCGCCACCTCCGTCATGGCCGCTCGCGCACTGGCCCGCCCCGACGCCCGCGTCATGGGACTGATCGGCAACGGCGCGCAGAGCGAGTTCCAGGCGCTGGCCTTCCACAGTGTGCTCGGCATCGAGGAGATCAGGGTCTTCGATATCGATTCGCATGCAACGCAGAAGATGATCGACAACCTCGCGGAGTTCGAGAGCCTGCACATCCTGAAGGCCGGATCCGTGGCCGAGGCCGTGCGCGGCGCCGACATCATCACCACGATCACGGCCGACAAGGCCTACGCGACGATCATCACCCCGGAGATGATCGAGCCCGGCATGCACATCAACGGCGTGGGCGGCGACTGCCCCGGCAAGACCGAACTGCACGCCGACGTCTTGCGTTCGGGAACGGTCTTCTGCGAGTACGAGCCGCAGAGCCGCATCGAGGGCGACATGCAGCAGCTGCCCGCCGACCACCCCGTCACCGAGTTGTGGCAGGTGCTCACTGGTCTGGCGCCGGGCCGGGAGTCCGACGAGCAGATCACGATCTTCGACTCCGTCGGCTTCGCCCTTGAGGACTACACCGCGCTGCGCTATGTCTACGAGCAGGCCATACTGCGCAACATCGGAGTCGACATCGAGCTCGTACCGACGCCCGACGACCCGAAGGACCTCTTCAGCCACACCCGTGGCGGCAGGCAGCGGATGCCCGTCCGCAAGGCCAGTTAGCGCACGACCACCAATCAAGGAGCACGATGAATAAGGCACTTCTCGCCAAACTGAGCGTGTCGGAGCGAGCCCTGGTTGCCGAGACCGAGGTACCGGCTCTGGCCCGCCTGAACGAGGACGAGGTCGCGGCCCTGCACGAGCGGGTTCGACGCGCGCGCAACAAGTACGTGGGCCTGTACCGGCGCAGCGGGGCAGCCAAGGTGACCAAGAACGCGTCCCGCGGGGTCGCTGCCACCAAGAACGAGGCGGCGGCGATCAAGGCCGAGGCCTTCGAAGAGGCGCTCGGACGAGTCAGCACGCGGTTGGCCGCGGTCTCCAAGGCCAACGCGGCCGGGCTCAAGGCCGACCGGCTCGAGGCCGCTCGTGCCGCCAAGGCAGGCCAGCCCGCGAAGAAGTCGGCCGCCGCACCGGCTGGCAAGGGTCGTAGCTCCGCGACCACCCCGCGCGGTGACCGGGCGCTTCGCTCGCCCGCGCGCGAGAAGAATCGCGCCGCTACGCGCGCCGTCGGCGACCGGCGTCAGGCAAAGCGCGACAGCCGCTGAGATCAGTGCCCGAAGACGTCCGGGTCCGGCTCGGCGGCCTCGTGTCCGTCCATCGCGTCGAGAATCTCCATGTAGGCGCGCGACAGATGCACGTCCGCGGATGCCAGGTTCTCGCGCAGCCGGGTCGGATCCGATGACTTCGGCACCACGCTGAGCCCATGCGCCAGGTGCCAGGCGAGGACGACCTGCGCCGGCGTGCAGACGTTGCGGGTGGCGATGTCATCGATCGTCGGATCCATGAGCATGTCGTTGCCCTGCCCGAGCGGGCTCCACGACTGCGTGGCGATCCCGTAGTCGGCGTCGGCGGCCCGGATCCCCTGCTGCGCGGCTCGCGGGGTGATCCGCACCTGGTTCACGTCCGGCAACTGGCCGGTCTCCTCGAAGATCCGCGCTAGGTGCGCGGGCGTGAAGTTCGAGGTGCCGATGGCACGGACGAGGCCCTGCTCGTGCAGTGCGATCAGGCCCTTCCAAGCCTCGACGTACTGATCCTGGTCGGGGTTGGGCCAGTGGATGAGGAAGAGGTCGATGTAGTCGACGCCGAGGCGCTCGGCGCTCTTCTCGAATGCCTCGGCGACGCCGGCGACGCTGTGCCAGGTGCGGTTGAACTTGCTGGTGATGAACACGTCTTCGCGATCGATGCCGGAAGCCTTGACCCCGAGCCCGACCCCGCGCTCGTTGCCGTAGTTCTCTGCCGTGTCGATGAGCCGGTATCCGGCGGCGATGGCGTCGGCGATGACCTTCTCGGCCTCGCGATCGTCCATCGGCCAGGTGCCCAGGCCGATCCTCGGCAGCTGGGCCCCACGCCGCAGATCCATGGCACCACCCGCGACGACCGACATGCCCATCCCCTCGAAGACCCGAGCCCACACAGTATCCATCCAATGGCCAGATAACGACCTGTGCCGGCACGCATTCCCCGACGCTTGGTCCTAGGTTCGAGGTAGCAGTTCCGCGCCCGCTGGGGCGCGAGGCTGTCCCCCAAGGAACGTCCGGCCCGGCTGCCCTGACGAGCCCCGGACGTGAAGAGGCCCCGGAGGCCTGATCGCCTCCGAGGCCTCGTTCCGTCTAGGGCCTCACATCTCCGAGTAGACGGCGGACGGGTCGTAGCCGTAGTGGGCCGTGCGCGCGGCCCGACGCGTCTGCGCCTCGGCCTCCATCGCCTCGGCGAACGCCGGGTCGAGCTCGGGCGACGGGACCTTAGTGACCGGGTTGCGCTCGAAGATCCACTTCTCCAGGGCCGGGCCCGACTCGAAGGAGTTGATCAGGCAGTAGCGCGGCTCGTCGCCGACGTGCCACACGGAATGCCACATGCGCTCGGAGTCGACAACCAGCTGGGCACCGGCCCGCAGCGGGATGCGCGTCTCGGTGCTCGGGTCGTTGATGTCCTCGCGCAGGACCATGAACGAGCCGGGGTTGTCGGTCAGCTGCATGAACTGGCGGATGACCCAGCCTTCGCCGTCAGGGTTGCGGCGGTTGTTGTCGTCGAGGTGTGAGTTGTAGAGAGCATCGGCGAACGAGTTGGGCTGCAGTTCGATGATGCGGCAACGGCCGACGCGGGCGTCGACCTCCTTGACGCGCTCGACGAGCGTGGGCGCCTTGGCGACCTGGCTGTCGATCCAGATGCCGTCCTTGTCCTCACGCGGCGGATCACTGTGCCAGAACGCGTTGCAGCCGATCTCGCCCTGCGCACTGGCGATCGGGGCGAACCGGGTGTCGCCAGAGGACTTCCAGTCCACGTACTCCAGGGACATCCACTCCGACGGATCAATCACGCCGCCATAGGAATCCAGCACGGCGTAGCCGGTCTCCTCAAGGATGGGCATCTTGTAGTACGACACGCGGGCCTCCCGGCGCTCAGGGGTGTTCCC
>JBAXSI010000008.1:0-80998 GCA_037130755.1 Actinomycetes bacterium | reverse complement strand
CAGCGCAATGCCCTCGACTCGGGCTACCTCATCAAGGTGGGCGACGACTCCGAGCGGCCCGAGAATGTCGTGCGCTGGCTTGCCGAAGGTCGTGACGCGTCCGCGCTTTACGACGCGACCACGAACCCCGGCTACAACGACGGCGACAACGAGATCACCGGCATCCACGTCTCCGACGGTGACGCCTCAGCGGCCGGCATCCTCGGCGGCAAGGAGCCGCGCCTGTTCGATGGCTCGTGGCGGGCTTTCTGGACCCAGCAGCACGGCGACAACGTGACGTGGGAACTAAACCGCGCCACCGGGGACAACGAGCGGAGCTGACGCCCGCTACGGAGGTTCCCTGCGAAGGAGGGCTGCCCTCGGCCATTGGCCGAGGGCAGCCCTTTACGCTGCTCCCCCGTTCGGCACCTGCAAGCGCTTGCCCCCTCCTGAACACGCCGGGCGAGGACCGTGACACGATGGGGAGGTGGCCAAGCAGGGAGTTTCCCTCGGCAGCATCGAGCGCCTCGTCGAGCACATGTTCGACCAGGTCTTCTCTGAGGCTGAGCGCGCGGAGCTGCTCGTGTGGATTCACGAGTGGGAAGCCGCCCATCCCGACGCCGACGCCGCCCACCGCGTGACCGGTTGGATCGACGTCGCATACTCGTTCCAGGCCCGCCCACATGCAAAGCCCGCAGCCACGCGGCGTCCAAGCACCACCGGCGGCCGGGCCGAATCCTCGATGAGCCCCGTCTGCGCGTGACCGCCTCGGACGGCAAGCGTGTGCTCCCGTTCACGCAACCTTTGTTCGGCGTTGGCCCTCAGGATGCAGTGACTGCCTAGCGTCTGACCCGTGTCGAACGCCGCGATCCACGCAAGTCTGGTTCGCAGGCGATCAGCCCGAGCGCTGATCCACCGCGGTGCGCAGGAAGGCCGGCGTGACCGGCCGGTAGGAACCACTGAACAGCGGCGACGTGACGATCATGTCCGCGGTCGTGCGGTTGCTCGCCACCGGGATGTTCCACAAGGTGGCGATGCGGAGCAGGGCCTTGACGTCCGGGTCGTGCGGCTGCGGCTCGAGCGGGTCCCAGAAGAAGACCAGGGCGTCGATGGCACCTTCGGCAATACCGGCCCCGACCTGCTGGTCCCCTCCGAGCGGCCCGCTGAGGAAGAGGTCGACGGGGCGCTCGAGACGCTGCTCGAGGATTCGCCCTGTCGTCCCGGTCGCGTAGATACGATGCAGCGCCAGCAGATCCCGGTTGTGATCGGCCCAATCGGCAAGCTCGGTCTTCATGTGGTCGTGCGCGACGAGCGCGATGTGCCGCTGACCGCCTCGACCGTCAGAGGCTTCGATACTCCAGTCCGCAACGTAACTCGGTCCGCTCATGTCTCGACGTTGACCGGCCTTCATGGCCATAGCGATGCAGGGCCGAGAACTCCCGATGGCCGTTTGCCCAACACTTCCCCGTCCAGGGGAATCCGCAACGAAGAGGTGCGCTGACCGATGCCCACGTACCCGAGCTCGAGCCCGCTGTTGCACGACGCAGAGGCCCTCGCCCGACGGCTGCTGGGCGAGGACTCCGACCGCCTGGCGCACAGCCGCTACGCGGCCGGGATCGCCGAACTCGCCGCGGATGCATTGTCGGTGCCCGACCCGGAGTCACTGGTTGCCGCGGCCTGGCTCCATGACATCGGGCACGCTCCCCACATCTCCAGGACCGGCTTCCATCCGCTCGACGGCGCTTTGCATCTGGCCGCCGAGGGGTGGCCGGACCGCACCGTCCTGCTGGTCGCGCATCACGCGCACGCCGCCATCCTGGCGCCGTACTTCGGTGTCGACCACCAGCTCGCCGTGCTGGACCACGTGCCTGGTATCGCGGAGGACGTCCTCACGTACGCCGACATGCGCAGCGGACCCACAGGGATGGGTGCGTCCCCTGCCCGCCGGGTGTCAGGGCTGCGTGGCTTCCAAGGAGGATCCGCGTCGATTCCGAAGGCGATTCACGAAGAGCGCTACCGGCTGCTCCTCGCCGCCTGTGATCGCATAGGCAACGCCATCAATGCGCGGCCAGGGAGCTGGTCCGCCCGGAGGCACCCACACGTGACCGGCATGAGTGGCGCGCGGCTCGGTAGCTAGGACGTGATGCGACGGCGACGAGCGACTGTTGCCTCAGCTGCGCGCGACAGCCTCGTGGATCTCCCGCCACAGTTCCGCGAGCAGCTCGCGGGACTCTGCTTCCTCCTCAGGTCCGAACCGACCTGGGCCAACCGAGTGCACGTAGACCCACAGCGTCTCGTCGTCGACGGAGACCAGCCCGCGAGCTCGCTTGGACTCGTCAACGCGGACGACAGGTGACATCGACAGCACGGCGGCGCCGAACGACTCCGCCTCCAGTGCGCTGAGTCGTCGCTCCGCACTCAGCTCCATGTCGTAGCCCTCGGCGTCCTGAACGACATCCTGGACCAGCTCCGGCATAGCCGGCAGTTCAAGCATCACGCTTTCGACGGTAGTCATCTCCACGAGAGCAAATCCACTCCAGCCAGCGGAGTTCACCGATCGTTCATGCGGACGTCATGGCAAGGGCTGCAGGAGCCGCGACCGATTGCCCGACGAACCGGACACCATGCCGGTCCTGATGTCCCAGCCAGGCCGCGCCACCGAATCCCAGGAGCGATGGGGTCATCTCCCACAGCCCAAGATCGCGGCCGCCGTGACGGATGGCTCCTGGCCGATGTCGATTCCCGGCGATCCAGCCGAGCACGTTGGGGTAGGCAAGAAGCAGCGAGACCAGTTCGTCGGCGCAGATGCGCGGCGTGGCGCCGATCTGGATGCGATCGTTGAGAAGCTCGCGCGAGCGGTGTCTGGTGGTGATCACGACACCGCGCTGCCGATCCCCTGCCAGCTCACGGACCAACCAGGCGCACTGATCGGAGTCCAGGGAACCGCCCCTGCCACCGTGCGGGTTGCGCGTCTCCAGGGCGATCAGCCGCACCCGATCCGCCGCCAGGGCGGCCGCGATGAAGTCGACCGCCTCCTTGGACGGCTTGGCGGAACGTGAGCAGGCGGGGAAGGCGCTCATGTGCTCTCCGGAGAATCGACTACCGGAAGGCTAGGTCTGGCAAGTGAACAGGTCGGCCAAGGCGAGCAGAACTCACGAAGAAGACTCCGCGAACTCCTAGGAAGCGCTCGGTGCGACCGTGGCGCTCGGGGCCACGGACCCGCCAGGAGCCACCGACTCGCTTGTGGCTGCCGCCCCGCCGGACGGCGCAATCGTCGCCCCGTCCGTCGCGATGGTGACCTTCAACGGAGTGAACGTCTGGATGCGGATGGGCTCGGGCAGCGGGATCACGCCGAAGGACTCAAAGCCGCCCTGACCGGCGAGCCGAACGACGTACTGGGCAGTGGACAGCGGGAGCGGATCCTTCGGATCGTCGCAGATCATCATGTGCGCGACGCCGATGATCGGCCAGCCGATGACGGGCTGGCCTTCGGCAAGGACGATCTTGGACGCCGCGAGGTCGTAGTTCCCCTCGACCGGGACTCCCCCCACGGCCGGACTTGCGAGCATGTTGCCCTTGTCGTCCTTCGTGATATTCGTGGCGCCAAGGCCGACCTTCTGCAACTGGCCGTCGTCGGGCGCGATGATCAGGTCCTTCACCGGAACCGAGGCCACCGGCACGCTGTTGGCGACCGCCTCAGCGATCGGAAGCACGGCCACGGTGCCCTCGGTGGCAGTCAACTCGCCAAGGAGGTCCGCTGTCGTCGGGAACTTGGTGCCGGTCTCGAGCGTGCCGACGGTCCCCGCGGTCCAGTCGGTCGGGGCCTCCTTGGCAAGCCACGCGGTCATCGCCTCAACCGAGCCCGTCGAAGCCTCGACGGACGCCACCGCGATCTCCGGCAGTCCGGTGAGATCGACTCCAGGGTTCGCCTCGGCGATCGCCGGGTCCTCCCACGACGTGATGGCACCACTGAGGATCTTGGCCGTGACCTGCGGCGTGAGGATCAAGCCCTCCAGGCCGATGATGTTGTAGGCGAGGGCGACCCCGTAACCGAAGGCTGGGACGACGATGACCGAGCCGGTGGGGCAGGTCTTCTGAAAGGCCGCCATCTCCTCGGCCGTAGGTGCATGGTCAACGACCTGCAATGACGCCGGGTCGCCGGGAGCGGCCTCGCTGATCGTCTGGTCCGGGCATACGCCTGACAGGTTTGCGGACACCGGGGCCATGACACCGGCGAAGTCCTCCGGCACTGAGACCGATTGATCGCCGGTCTGGCACTTGATGGTGTTCTCCGCCTGCGCGGCCAGCACATCCGGCGGCAGTGGGGGCGTGCAGGCGGCCACGGCCGCAGCCACAACAGCGGCGAGGACGATGCCCCGGGCGAACTTGGTCTTCCGGGGCATCGTCCTCGTCCTTAGCTGTGTGTGTGGCGGATCTTCGATCCGAATCTAACTACTGGATCTTCACGACCAGCGTCTTCGCGGTGGCGAGGACCTTGCCGCCGATCGGCACGTAGCCGAGCGAGGCAGCCTTCGACGGGCCGCACTTCTGCAGCACGTAGTCGGCGAACTGGCGAACGCCAAGGCCGTTCGGGCCCTTGCCGTCCGTGCGGGCCAGCATGTAGCTGAAGATCACGGCCGGGTAGGCACCGGGAACGTTGCTGTTGTAGTTCAGCTGTACCAGACCATTCGTACCAACGTTGTTCTGGTTGGCCAGGTTCTTGGCAGCCGACGTGGTCGACGGTGCGACGAACTGGTTGAGCGCGTTCTGGATGCGCGCGACCGGGTAACCCTTGGCGTCGGAGTAGTCGACGTAGCCGATGGTGCCCTCCTTGGAGTTCACCAGAGCCATCACCGAGGCGTTGTCCTTGCCGGCGACCGAGTTGGCCGGGGGCTTGCCACCGGGGAAGGCGGTCGAGAAGTCGTCCTGGACCTTCGCCCAGATGGTCGGGGCCCAGGCGTTCAGGTACTGCAGGGTGTTGTTCGACGTGCCCGAGTTGCCCGAGCGGTAGGCCACGGTGACGGGGACGTTCGGGATGGCGGCCGCGATGCGCGGGTTGTCCTTCAGGATCTCCGGGGCGCGCCACGTGGTCAGGTTGCCCGAGAGCAGCTTGGCCAGGGTCGTGCGCTTGAGCTGGATGGACGAGCCGAGCGTGCGCTTGGTCGTCGTGCTCGTGAGCTTGATCGGGAAGGCGATGGCACCGCCGACATTGGGGATGTACTCCCAGCTGAAGGTGGGCTCACCCGAGGAGTACTTGCTGTCGGTCTGCGCGTAGACGAACTGACCCTTGGTGAAGTTCGCCTTGCCCGTGCCGGAGCCGGTCGACGTGTACTGGATGTCGAAGTTGCTCTGCGAGGCGTTGAAGTCAGCCGCGCAGGCGTTGAGGAAGGGGTATGGGAACGAGGCTCCACCACCGCTGATGGTGTTGGCCGCGTGAGCGGGGGCAGCGATGGCGACCGTCGAGGCGGCGACCGCAGCGCTGGCAAGGATCGCAAGAGTGCGACGCACTGAATTCTCCTTCGTTGGGGTTGGGTGCAACGCCTTCACGTTAGGCAGCGGTAGTGACCCAATGGGAAGAGTTGTCCGACGGTCGACCGACTTCTCGATGAACAATGGGTGTACGGGTGAACGGCAGGTTAACCAAACCGACCATTCACGTAGTCCAGCGTCCGCTGATCCTGCGGATTGCCGAAGATGTCCGTTGTGGGGCCTTGCTCCACCACGTGCCCGGGATTGCCGTCGGTGGCCAGGAAGAACGCGGTGTTGTCGGCGACGCGAACGGCCTGCTGCATGTTGTGCGTGACGATGATGATCGTGATGTCGTTGGACAGCTCGCGGATCGTCTCCTCGATCTTCAGGGTCGAGCCCGGGTCGAGGGCAGAGCAGGGCTCGTCCATGAGCAGGACGTCCGGCTGCACCGCGAGTGCGCGGGCGATCACCAGGCGCTGCTGCTGGCCGCCCGACAGGTCACCGGCCGCGTGGTTGAGACGGTCCTTGACCTCGTTCCACAGACCGGCGTGCGTGAGAGTCTCCTCGACGATGTCGTCGTGGTTGCTGCGCTTCATGCCGGAGAGCTTCAGTCCCGACAGGACGTTGCCGCGGATGGTCATGCTGGGGAATGGATTGGGCTTCTGGAAGACCATGCCGATGTTCAGCCGGATGTGCACCGGGTCGATCTCGGGCGCGTAGATGTCCTGGCCCTTGTAGAGCACTTCACCCGCGAGGGCCGCACTCGGGATGAGCTCGTGCAGCCGATTGAGCGTGCGGATGAAGGTCGACTTGCCGCATCCCGACGGGCCGATCAGCGCCGTGACCGTGTTCCTCGGGAAGGCGATGTTGACGCCCTCGAGCACCTTGCGCTTGCCGAACCAGACGCTGACGTCGCGCGTCTCCATCTCGGCCTGTCCGACCGGCGCCTCAATGGCGAAATCGCTCTCAAGCTCCTGCACGGCTACCTCGTCGTATTCGGCGGTGGACATGTTGACTCCTACTTTCCGGGGCGCTTGGCAGACAGGACACGCGTCACGGTGAACAGGACGGCGACGATGACCATGAGGGCAAGCGCAGCACCCCATGCTCGCAGAACGGCATCCGGATACGGCTGGGCGACGTTGGTGAAGATGTAGGTGGGCAGGGCGCTGATCGGCTCTGAGAACGGGTTCAGCACGGTCTTGTCGTTCTTCAGCGCGGTCAGCAGGAGGGGCGCCGTCTCGCCGACGACACGGGCGACGCCGAGGATGGCGGCCGTGATGATGCCGGTCTTCGCCGCGGGGACCACGACCCGCAGCGCGACCCTGGCGCGGGTGGAACCCAGAGCCAGGGCGCCGGTGCGCAGCTCCTCGGGCACCAGCTTGAGGACCTCCTCCGCGGTACGGGCGACCGTGGGAAGCATCAGGATCGAGTAGGCGAGGCCGGCCGCGAAGGCACTGTTGTTGAGCACTCCCGTGAGGATCAGGACGGTCAGGATGAACAGGCCGGCCACGACTGACGGCACGCCGCTCATCGCCTGCACGAAGAAGCGAACGTACGGCACGGCGCGACCGCGGACCTCGGTGATGTACAAGGCCGTCATGACGCCGAGCGGGACCGCGATGAGCGCGGAGATCCCGACAATCAGGACCGTTCCCAGCACCGCATGCCCGATGCCGCCATAGCCCAGCGGGGTACTCGGACTGATGTACTCGTTGTTCTGGAAGATGAAGGCCATACTCATCGCCTGGATGCCCTTGGTGATGATCGACCAGAGCAATGAAATCAGGACGATGCCGCTGAAGATCGTGGCCCCTATCGCACTGACGATGATCACTGCATCGCCCGCCGACTTCGTGCCACGCACCGAGATCGCCGCGAGGACAGTGGCGATGATCTGGAGCGGGAAGTACACCGCCACCATGATGACGGCACCCGGAAGCGTCGAGAACATGAAGAGGGACCCGACGATGAGGGCCGGGATGACGATGGCCAGGACCACGACAAGGCGGAACTTGCCGGTGCGCCGGCCCCACGGGGTCTGCGGCTTCTGCTCAGTCAGCGCCGGAATGGTCTCGGCGTCGAAGACGATCGTGGAGCTCATGACTGCAGCCGTCCCGTCCGGTTGACGATCAGGTTCGCGATGACGTTGACGACGAGGGTCATCATGAACAGGAAGAAGCCGGCCGCGAGGAGCAACTGCGTCTCGTACGGGCCGGACGCCTCACCGAACTTGGACACGATGAGCGTGGCAACCGAGCCACCGCCGGACTCGATGATCTTGTAGTAGTTGACCGGATCGAAGACGATCTTCAAGACGAAGAACACCGCGATGGTCTCGCCGAGCGCGCGACCGAGACCGAGCATCACGCCACCCACGAGGCCGCCACGGCCGTAGGGAAGGGCGACGTACCGCAGCATGCTCCACAGCGAGCAGCCCAACGCCTCAGAAGCATTGATGAGCTCCGGCGGGGTACGACCCAGCACCTCCCGAGTCACCGACGTGACGATCGGGATCATCATGATCGCGAGGACGAAGCCAGCAGTGAACGGTGTGCCGCTGAAGTTGCCGCTGTCGTTCTGGAAGATCGGGATCCAGCCGAGGTACTGGTTCATCAACTGCTGCCAGCCCTCGGACACCGGGGCGAGGACGTAGAACGCCCACAGGCCGATGATCACGCTGGGGATGGCAGCCATCAGGTCGACGAGATTGGTGAGCACCGTCGCAAGCGGCTTGGGCGCAAGGAAGACCATGAAGACCGAAAGCAGCAGCGAGGCTGGGACGGCGATCACGAGGGCGATGATCGCGAGGAGAACAGAGCCGTAGAGCATGCCCCAGATGCCGTAGTCCGGCGGGTTCCACTCGGACGTGGTCAGGAAGGCCAGGCCTTGCTGCTGCAGCACTGGGATGGCCTGCGCCCCGAGGAAGATCGTGATGCCACCGAGGACGATCAGGGCGGTGAAGGCGGCGGCGGCAATCGTCCGGTTGAAGATGCGGTCACCACGGTGGGACGTCGCGGCTGACTGGAGGTCGCGCAGGACCGGCGCCTCAACATCTGACATAGACCGAGTCTTCCGGCACAGGGTTGACGACGCATGCTGGCGACGGGAACCAGCACCAAACCGCAGATGAACAACAAGTTAACAGGTGGCCGGTGGGTGTCCGGTTGCCTCAGTCGACGGGGCCGTGACCCTCGAGCCTGGGGTGACCCGGCAGTGGCTCGGCCAATATCTCCTCGACCGGGATCTCGGCCTCGACGTCCTTGGCATGGATCGTGTGCATCATTGCCCAGATGGCCCAGGCAGCGAAGGCGGCCACGATGACCGTGACGGTCACCCACGCGAGAACGGTAGGCAGTTGCGTCAGGTGGTACATGAGGAAGGCGACCGTGGCGGCCGCCGGGATCGTGACGACCCAAGCGATCACCATCTCCCCCACGACCCGCCAGTTGGCACCCTTGCCGGAGCCGACGCCTGCCCCCACGATCGAGGACGCGGCCGCGTGGGTGGTCGAGATGGGCATGCCGACCGCGGTAGCTCCGAAGATCGCGGTGGTGGCGCCGATGTTCGCCGCGGTTCCGGAGGACGCATGCAAGGTGGTGAGCTTCAGGCCCATCGTCTCGATGATCTTCCAGCCGCCCCAGAGGGTGCCGAGCGCGATCGCGGTGTAGGCGGACAGTGCAGCCCATTCCGGCACCTCGACGGTCTTGCCGTCGGCCCCGATGTGCGTGTAGCCGGCACTCAGGAGAAGCGCGGCGATGACGCCCATGGTCTTCTGCGCGTCGTTGGCACCATGACCGAACGACACCGCGCCGGCGGACACCAATTGAACGCCCTTGAACACCGGGTGGTCGTCGTGCCACTTGAAGGCCTTCTGCACGCCGATGACCAGGTACATGGCGACAAACGCGACACAGAAGGCGACAGCCGGCGAGAGCACGATGCCGAGCGCTGCCTTCTGCACGCTGGACCAGTCGATGGCTTCGAGGCCACCAGCTGCCAACCCGGCACCGACCAGGCCGCCGATGATGGCGTGGCTGGAGGACGACGGCATGCCGAACCGCCATGTCACGTAGTTCCAGGCGATCGCCGCGAAGAGGGCGGCGAACACGAGGGCAACGCCGCCGTACTCGCTCTTGACGGTCTTCGCGACGGTATTGGCCACGGCCGTGCCCACCACGAAGTAGGCGAGGAAGTTGAAGAAGGCGGAGAAGGCGGGGGCCCACTTGGCCGGCAGCGCTCTTGTCGCCACGACGGTGGCAACCGAGTTCGCGGCATCGTGGAAGCCGTTGGTGAAGTCGAAGACCAGTGCCAGGGCGATGATCGCGACGACGCTGACGAGCAGGACGTCCACGGGTCCCTCTTCCGATCAGCCAGGCCTGCGTTCGCCCCAGGACGCCGGTGTCCACGGCGTGGGCCGACTTAGATGGATTTGAAACGAACAGCGACCATCTAATCGGGTTTGTCCTCTGGAGTCGACCGCGGTCACTCCTGGCGCAGGTCCATGACGGACACCAACTGGCCGGGTATCACGTGGGTGACGTCCTCGGGGATGACGATCAGCGCGTCGGCGAGGGCCAGTCCGCCCATCACGTGGGAGCCCTGTCCCGTGCCGGTGGGCACGACCATCCCGTTCGGAAGGAATCGAGCGCGAGCGAACTGCCGCTTGCCGGCCGGGGAGTTGAGCGGCTCGGCGCACACCGCGTCGAAGCGTGGGCGGAAGAGGTCGGAGAGCCCGCGCATGCACCGGATGGCCGGACGCACGAAGTTCTCGAACGAGATATAGCTGCTGACGGGGTTGCCCGGCAGGGTCACGATGGGGATGTGCTCGTCGCCGACGAACCCGTGCCCCTGGGGCATGCCCGGGTTCATCGCGACCTTCATGAACTCCACCGTGCCCAGTTGGCTGAGGACGGCCTTGACCGTGTCGTACGCGCCCATGCTGACGCCGCCGCTGGTGAGGATCAGGTCGCAGCGGTGCAGTTGGTCCTCGACGGTGGCCATGAACCGGTCCTCGTCATCGACGATGGGCCCGACCCGGTACGCATCGGCTCCGGCCTCCTGCGCTGCGGCGACGAGCATGTAGCTGTTGCTGTCGCTGATCAGACCGTGACGAAGGGGCATGCCCGGCTCGACCAGCTCCGAACCGCTGGAGATCACCGCCACGCGCGGGCGGGGATGGACGAACACCAGGCCGCACCCCACCGCGGCAAGGATCGCCACCTGGCGTGAGCCAATGACCGTGCCCCTGCTGAGCACCCGATCGCCGCTGAGGACGTCCTCGCCCGCCCGCCGGATGTAGGCGCCCGTCTCGACCGACCCGGAGACAGACACCAGCGAAGTGCCGCCGTCGGTTCGCTCGACCGGCACGACCGCGTCGGCACCCTCCGGCATCGGCGCGCCGGTCATGATGCGGATGGCGTGACCGGGCGTCACCACCTCAGTGGACCGGTAGCCGGCCGGGACGTCGTCGATGACGGTCAGCTCGATCGGATTGCCTTCGTTCGCCCAGGCCAGGTCCGCGGCGAAGACGGCGTACCCGTCCATCGAGGAGTTGTCGAAGGACGGGAGCGGCCAAGGGGCCTCGACGTCGGTGGCGAGCACGCAGCCGTGAACGGCGGACAGCGGGAGCTCGATCGGCGCAAGAGCGGAGATTCCGTCCAGCACTCCGGCGAGGTACTCGTCGACGTTCAGCACCTGACCGACTCTAGGGCAACGCGACAGCACCGCGCCCGAGGCGTCGGATGCTCGTGAGCCTCAGGGCGTCCGCTCGATGGTGTTCTTCACACCCTTGGCACCCATGTTGACCACGAGGACGCGCACCGGGCTGTCGCCCTTGTTGGTGCCGTTGTGCCAGACGTTCTGCGCATCCATCAAAGCGGTGCCCGCGGGGAACTCCTTGACCACGCCGGCGTCGTACTCGACGGTCAGGGTGCCCTCCAGCACATAGGCGAACATGGGCGCCTTGTGCTTCTGCCAGCCGGTCTCCTGCCCCGGCTCCAGCGAGATGATCTCGCTGCTCACCTGGGCCGGCTTCTTCGCCGGGTAGGTGATCGGCTGGTCGAGGACCGTGAGCTGCTGCTTGGTCAGAAGCGACTGCGTGTTCGCGCCGGCCGTCGAGGATGGAGCCACCGACGAGGACGAGGACGCGGCATCCGACGAGCCGCCACCGCAGGCCGTCAGCAGGGCCAGCGCGACCAGCGCCACGCCCGCCGTGCCCACCCATCGCCCGACGGTCGAGGTCGTCACATCCTCACCATAAACCCCAGATTGCCTGCACAGCATCATGTTTCGAGCCAGACTTGCCCGCGTGACTGAGGCCGTGGACTTCGAGGCGGCCCTCCGGGGGCCCTCAGAAGCCGGTAACCGCACATATCTGACCCTCCCTTTCGACCCCAAGGCCCTCTTCGGGCGCGCCCGGTGCCCCGTCCGGATCACCATCAACGGGCACAGCTGGCGCACGACCACCCAGGTCTACGGCGGGGAGTACCGCGTCGTCGTGAGCGCCGCGGTCCGCGCTGCCGCCGGGCTCGAGGTAGGGCAGTCGGTGCACGTCCACGTCAAGAAGGATGACTCCGTGCCGGCCGTCGACCTGCCCCTCGAACTGTCGGCCGCGCTGCGGGCCGACCTCGACGCGCGAGACGCGTTCGAGTTGCTGGCCCCGTCGCATCGCCGCGAGTACTCACGGTGGGTCGCGGAGGCGACACTGCCCCAGACCCGAGCACGGCGCGCCGTTGCCGCCGCCGAACGGATCAAGGGCAGCACGCGGCGACCGCTGTCGGCGTGATGAGCGCGCAGGTCGTTACGACACACTGCCGCCGGTGACCGGCCTGTCGTTCCTACGACCGTCGCGGACTGTGCCGGTCACGTGGTGGCGCTCCGAATCGCGGTGGCGTGCACGGCCATCCTCGTTCGCGATCCTGGCGATCGGCCAGTGGCTCTTCGGTACCGGCGAGGCCTTCCTCGTCGCGTCCTCGCTCGGCGTCAGCCCGTGGACCGTCCTCGCCCAAGGCCTCAGCGTGCGGCTGGCGATCCCGATCGGCCTCGCGACCTTCGTGGTGAGCGCTCTGGTCCTGCTGCTGTGGATCCCCCTGCGCGAACGACCGGGGCTGGGCACCATCGCCAACGCCGTCATCATCGCGACCGCGCTCCAGGTGATTGTCCAGGTGCTACCCGAACCGCAGAACGTCGTCGTACGACTGCTGTTCGTCTTCATCGGCATCACCCTGATCGGAATCGGCAGCGGCCTCTACCTGACCGCCAACCTCGGTCCCGGTCCACGCGACGGCTGGATGACCGGACTTCACGTGAAGTTCGGCTGGCCGATCAGCACCGTGCGCCTGGCGATTGAGGCAGTCGTGCTGGTCCTGGGCTGGCTGCTCGGCGGAACCGTCGGAATCGGGACGGTGCTTTTCGCGCTGCTGATCGGCCCGGCCGTCGGCTACGGCCTGCGATTCGCCGGCCGTGTTGGTCGCACGCAGACGCCTGAGCTCACGGTCGACGACGACGAGTTCCCCGAGGGCGAGGCCTAGCGACTCACCTTGACCGTGAGATCCGCCTGGTTGATCACCATTCCGACCGGACTAGCGACCCTGATGACGACGCGGGCCGCTGGGCTTGCGCGGCCGGCCGTTGCCCGACGGACGCGGACCACGCCACGGCGCGGTGCGCTCTGCCTTGGAGACCGGCGCGATCCACGGCACGCCTGAAGGCTGCCGGGCACCCGTGACCTCGCTGAGCGTCTGGTCGCCAGGGCGCACGCGGGCGACTGACGGATCGACCCCGGCGCGCTTGGTCAAGGACGAGACCATCCGCTGCTGCTTGGGCGACGCGAGGGTGACGACGGTGCCGGACTCGCCAGCCCGCGCGGTGCGACCGGCGCGGTGCAGGTAGTCCTTGGGATCGGTCGGGGAGTCCACGTGTACGACAAGGCTGATGCCGTCGACATGGATGCCGCGCGCAGCGACATCGGTAGCGACGAGCGCGGGCGTCTCGCCCTTGCGGAAGGCGTCGAGCGTGCGCGTGCGAACGGCCTGCGACTTGCCGCCATGCAGTGCGCCAACGGGCACACCCTGTGCGGCCAACTGGCCGGCCAGGCGATCAACGCCCGCCTGGGTGCGCATGAAGAAGATGGTGCGACCGTCGCGCGCGGCGATCTGCGCGGTGACGATGTCCTTGTCGGCCGGGTGCACGAGGAGCACGTGATGGTCCATCGTCGAGACCTGCGCGTTGACCGGATCAAGTGAGTGCGTCGCGGCGTTGCGCAGGTACGCGCGGACTAGGGCGTCGACGTCACCGTCAAGCGTGGCGCTGAACAGCAGGCGCTGGCCGCGCGGCTTGGTCATGTCGAGGATCTCGCGCACAATCGGCATGAAGCCCATGTCGGCCATCTGGTCGGCTTCATCGAGCACAGTGATCGAGATCTCGGAGAGGTCGACCTCGCCGCGATTCACCAGGTCGACGAGTCGTCCCGGCGTGGCGACGAGGACCGTCACTCCTCGTTCCAGGCTGCGGATCTGCTTGGAGTACGGCATACCGCCGGCGATCAGCCGCACACTGAGCCCAACCGAGTGCGCCAGCGGCGTGAGCGCGTCGCTCACCTGCATGGCGAGCTCGCGGGTGGGCACGAGGACCAGTCCGAGGGGTCGCTTGGGCTGCGCACGCCGACCCGTCAGTCGCATCATCAAGGCGAGGCCGAAGGCAAGGGTCTTGCCCGAGCCGGTCTGGCCGCGGCCGAGGATGTCTCGGCCGGCGATGGCGTCAGGCAGCGTGGCCGCCTGGATCGGGAAGGGAGAGTCGATTCCGCCGCGCTTGAGGGCAGCGATGAGTTCCTTGGACACGCCAAGGTCGGTGAAACTGGGCACAGCAGACATGAAAGCAATCCATTTCGTGACGACTGGCGCGTCTTGAATGCACGACCCGGGTTCGGCCACGAAAGGGAGCAAGACTCGCAAGCGGCGCAAGTGCGCCTGACATCGCTACGGCGTAGCAATACCACGAGTGTACGGATGCAACCGTCAATCGTGAAATTGCCGAGGAACGACGGCATCGCGTCCCTACGCTGAACGCATGACGACCCTCCCCGTCGAGCGACGGAGAAGCCGCAAAGCGACTGTAATCTCCCTCGTCGTCGGCCTCGTCGTCATGATCGCCGTGTTCGCCTTCCTGTTTCCGCAACTGGGCACGTATGAGAAGGCGATCGAGCAGTTGCAGTCGATACCGACGGCGTGGATCGTGGTCCTCGTCGCGACGGGCATCCTGAACATCGCGGTCTACCCGTTGACGGCCATCGCAGCGATCCCGGGCATGCGCTATTGGCATGCGTTTGTGGATCGTCAAGTGGGCTTCATGATCAGCAATGTCATCCCGGGCGGTGGCGCGGTCGCCGTCGGCACGCAGTACTCGATCCTGTCGTTCTACGGAGTGAGCGCGGCATCTGCCGCGGCCGCAGTCTCCGCCGATGCGGTGTGGACCTACCTGATGGTCCTGGGCACACCCGCACTCGCCGTCGGACTGCTCGTGATCACCGGACGATCCGCGGCGGGCTACACGACGGCGGCAGTAATCGGCCTGATCGTCGTGATCGTGTCGGTGATCGCTATCGCAGCCGTGCTGCGCAGCCCCGACTCGGCACGTCGACTTGGCACGTGGCTGCAAAGGCCGGCTAACCGGATCTGGGGCGTCATCCATCGACAGGCGCCCGATGTCACGGCATCGCTCGTCGGCTTCAACAAGGAGGCCAGCGCGATGGTCGCACATCGCTGGCCGATGCTGACCGCGACGAACGTCCTGGCGCAGCTCGCCCCCTACTTCGTGCTGCTCGCCGCACTGGCCGGGCTCGGCGCCTTCCCCGACTCAGTGAACTGGATCGAGGTGTTCGCCGCCTACTCCATCGCCCTCCTGCTCACCAGCTTCCCGATCACTCCCGGTGGGCTCGGCACGGTCGATGCCGTCCTCGTCCTGCTGCTCACACGGTTCGGGGTGTCCTCGACGACGGCGATCGCCACCGACCTGATCTGGCGCCTGGTGTGGTTCCTCCCGCAACTGCTCGTCGGGCTCGCGGCGCTGGGTATCTTCACGTGGGAGAAGCGGCGAAGGGGGCGTATGGCATGAGCGCCATCTGGCTGATTCGCCACGGCGAGACCGAGTGGAGCAGGACCGGACGCCACACCGGGCGCACTGACGTGCCGCTCACCGCCCTCGGCGAGGCGAACGCCCGCGCCATCGCGCCGCAAGTGGCGCTCATCGACTCGGGTCTCGTGCTGTGCAGCCCACTCACGCGTGCCCAGGACACCGCGCGCCTCGCCGGGCTGACTCCCGATGCCATCACCGATGACCTCCTCGAGTGGGACTACGGCGCGTGGGAGGGGCAAACGACCCCAGAGATCCGCATCGAGGTCGGCGACCCGGCGTGGCTGATCTGGGACCACCCGATTCCCCCTGGCGCAACCCGCGGAGAGCAGACCGGCGACGTCAGCCTGCGCGTGGACCGGGTCATCGCCCGTTGCGCCTCGACACTCGCTGAGGGCAAGGACTGCATCCTTGTCGCCCATGGTCACGTGCTGCGGATGCTGACCGCTCGATGGCTGGACCTGCCGGCCGTCGACGGCCGGCTCTTCGCACTGGATCCCGCGCGCCTGTCGTCGCTCGGCTTCGAGCACGACCAGCACGTCATCACGTCGTGGAACTCGGTGACTCCCATAACGCCCTGAGCGCGTTACGTCGAGCAATCTCGCTCCGCGCTGCCGCGGCGGGATCCACGTCGAGCAACGGCCCGGCCCACTGCGCGATCGTCAGGATCTCCTCGTCCGTGATGCCACCCATCGAGCCGATCGTCATGCGCCGGTCGATGAGGTCCGCGAGCGTTCGGGCGCCCTCGTGATCGACTCCCCAGGCGATCTGCGCGGCGATGTCGTGCACGCCCTCGCGATCGGAGATGCGGACGGCGAGGGCAGGATCCGCGGCCGCCAGCGCGAGGACGTCGTTCGCTGCGGTTCCGTAGAGCATCGTGAGCATCTCGACAACCGGCCGCGGGATGCCCAGTCGCGCCCACGACTGCACGACACCCTCGACGTAGGGCGTCGGATCGTCGGCCCACGCCCACGCGGTGCTCACGGCCGACCTTCGCGTCGAGACCAGCGAATGCCCGGACCAGTGTCCTGACGAAGCAAGAACCCGAAGCAGGTGCTCGGCCGTGGCACGTCCCGTCGTCCACTTGCCACCGAGGATCGAGTAGAGGCCGCGATAGCCCTCCGAAGCATGGTCGTGGACCTCGTGCCGACGACTGGCGCTGTACGACTCCGACTCACCGGTGCCGATCAGCGGTCGCACCCCCACCGTGGTGTCGATGACGTCCGACGCCGTCAGCGGTGCGACACCATCGGCGAGCGTCTGGTTGAGGGTGTCGAGAACAAGAGCCACATCGGATGCCAGCGCATGGGCGTCATCCACCTGCTCGTCGATCGCGGTGTCGGTCGGGCCGACGAGCAGACGACCCATCCACGGCGACACGATGACGTGACCACCCGTCCGCGCCCGGGCGAATACGGCGTCTTGCTGCCGCATCCCGTCGATGCTGGACACCAGCACGTGCACGCCCTTGGATCGCAGCACGTGCACGCTTGACTTGATGCCGGTCAGCACCTCGTCCACCCAGGGTCCGGCCGCGTTCACGACGACGGAGCCCCGGATCGTGGCCTCCTCACCGGTCAGGGTGTCCTGGACGATGATGCCCGACACCGCCGTGTTGCCTTCAGCGTCGGTGGGTTCGAAGTCCAGGCGAGTTGCCTTGCAGTAGTTGATCGCCAGGGCGCCCTGCTGCACGGCGGTGAACAAGAACTCGAGCAGCAAACGCTCCGGGAAGAGATTGAGCGTGTCGTAGTAGGCCCATGCACCTCGCAGTTCCTCCCCCTGAAGCCATGGGACCTCACGCAGCACCGTCGACCTGGACAGCCACGCCGAGCGCGGGATCCGCAGTGACCCGGGAACGTCCTTGTTGCGGTCATAGGCAAGTCCGCCGTAAAGGCCCACCCCGAGGCCGATGATCGGGGCGTTGGGCTTGCTCCACGACCACGCTGGCATGAGGAATCGCTGCTGCCTCACCAGGTGCGGAGCCGCGAGCGCCAGGATCCGCCGCTCGCGAAGGCTCTCGCGGACGACGCCGACCTCCATCGACTCCAGGTACCTGATGCCGCCGTGGATGTACTTCGTCGTCGCCGACGATGTGCCGGAACCGAAGTCGGCCTTGTCGACCAGCACCACGGACATGCCGTTCGCGCTGGCCTCACGTGCGATGCAGACGCCGGTGATGCCGCCGCCGATGACGATCACGTCGAATCGGGGCTCATTGTCGCGGGGAATTTGGGAGAGCCGCCCGATGCTTCCAGCTGGCATGCGTCATCACTCCCTGCTTTCGAGTGTAGGCCCGTGACAGGATTCGACCATGCCCGATGCGTCGCCCGACTTCGTCCCCGACCCCGACGGAGCACTGCGCCGGCAGCTGCGGTTCTCGCTGTTCCTCCAGGGCTTCGCGGCGGTGATGATGGGCGGCGCGGCGGCGGTCCGGCTCTTCGCTTTCGGAAGGGACGCCCTGACCCTCGTACTCGCCCTGGCGTTCGCACTGATCCTCGGCGCAGCCTTCTTCACGTGGAGGAAGCTGCAGGCGATGCCTCGCACGTAGGGGGGTGCATGCGACCGGACAAGTGCCGTCCGTTCCAGAACTTGGCCGGATGTTGTCCGGCCTGCTAGCCTCCTTTGTCCCCATTGTCCCTTGTCTCTCCCCACGGCTGGAGCAGCCATGCGCCCCCTCGCCCGCGTCCTGATCGACGAGTCCCACCGCCAGGCGTGGACGACCCGCCCCGAGGTCGCCGCCGCCATGAACCCGGTGAATCCGGCCGACGCCTCGTACGCGTGGGCGGCCACGAGCGCCCTGCGTTCGGGCTTGGCCGTGACCGTGCACCCCAGCGGACCGATCGACGACGAGGTGCTCGCTGGAGTCGATGCGCTTGTCCTTCCGCACGCGGCCGACGACGCCTGGGAGCACACCACCGGCTCAGGCAGCCCTCGACTCACCGACGACGAACTCGACGCGATCGAGCGCTTCGTCCTCGCGGGCGGCGGGCTGGTCATCCTTGGCGAGACCGAGCAGCCGAAGTACGGCAACAACTTCACCGAACTCGCCGCTCGATTCGGTGTGGTCATCGACAACACGACGGTTCAGGACCCGGCCCACTGCTACAAGGAAGTGCCCACGTGGGTGCTCGCCGACCTGGCACGC
Organism: Actinomycetes bacterium; assembly: GCA_037130755.1. Taxonomy (GTDB): domain Bacteria; phylum Actinomycetota; class Actinomycetes; order S36-B12; family S36-B12; genus UBA10649. Next base: position 62,274 of record JBAXSI010000008.1, on the reverse strand, counting down.
GGGCCGCGGCATGACCTGACCGCCAAGGTCTCGGCGGCCTGCTTCTACCGGGCAGGCAGCCTGCACGCGACCACGCCCAGCGACCTCACCACGCTGGAGACGATCGCGCGCACGTCTTCGACGGCGGACCCGTCGGCGGCCGCACTCGTCATGACGGTGACGACCACCGGGGGCCGCGTCGTCGTCACCTCGGACTCCGACCTGTTCGGCGACGACTCCATCGGCGACCTCGATCACGAGCAACTGTGGCTGAACCTGCTGACGTGGGCCGCCGGCGGCCGCGCCGCAGCGCGCCCGCAACTGGGGCGCACGACCACATGGGCCCAGGCGGACGCCAGCTGGCTCGCGCTGGCGGATGCGGTCGAGGCCATCCGCGCCCTCCAGGACAAGGACGGCTCGATCGACGTCACGGTCCACCCGATCGCCGACGCTCAGCGCCACGTTGACTCGATGGTCGAGGCAATCGGATCACTCATGCCGCGGTTCGCACATCAGGCGGACCAGCTCGCCGCCACCATCGTCGATCTGCAGTCATGGGCATCCAGCGGCTTCACGACGCCAGACTTCCTCGATTCGCTCATGCTCTTCCGGCCCGACCTCAATCGACTCGATGGAGCCGAGCACCTGATCGTGTTCCCGATGTATACCCAGAATGGCAACCCCAGCCGGAACATCGAGGCCGTCATCACGCGTACGTTCTGGCCGGACTGGCTCGCCGAGCAGGAGAGGACCTACGACAACGCTGCCTTCGTGCCCATCGAGTTCGTGGCCTTCACGAAGGGCTACGACACTCACTCCGCGGTGCTGTTCCCCGAGACGGTCGCGACCCGGGAGACACCCGAGTTCTATTGGGGCGGGATCTTCTGCGACCGCGAGGCCGCCCGCTTCCGGTTGGTGGCCCGCGCCGCCACCGACACGCTCCAACTGCCGCTGCCCTCGGATGTCGACCTCCTTCTGAACGACCAGCAGCTCGCCCAGGAGACCTTCGTGCTGTGGGACCTGATTCATGACCGCACGCACAGCCGCGGCGACCTGCCCTTCGACCCCTTCATGATCAAGCAGCGCATGCCGTACTGGATGTACTCGCTGGAGGAGCTTCGCTGCGACCTGGCGACGTTCCGCGAGACACTAGAACTCGACGAGCACGGCATCCATCTGGGTCGGTTCATCCGCTACGCGATCCTGTTCGACCGACTGTTCCGCTTCACGATCACCGGCTCGCGCGTGCGCAACTACGACGGGCTCGGCGGACAGATCATCTTCGCCTGGCTCCACCGTGACGACGTCCTGCGCTGGACCGACAACACGCTGACCGTTGACTGGGACCGCATCACCGACTCCATGGTGGCGCTGTGCGACGAGGTCGAGGGCCTGTACCGATCCGGCATCGACCGCTCGCGAGTGGCGCAGTGGATCGCCGCGCACCAGTTCGTCAGTGGCCTGGTGGAGCCGAACCCCGCGTCCGTGTGGGCGCAGGGTGCGCAGGCACTTCCCCTCGACGGCGAGCCGAAGGCTATGGTCGATGTCGTGCTTCCGGACGAGTTCCCCCTGAACGTGTTCTTCGAGTCGCTGCAGCGCAAGCTGTCCCCGACGATCGCAGCGACGGCTGGGATCACCGCGTGATCGCGGCTCCCGTTGCCGTCATTGCTGGCGCCGGGGCCGCCGGCGAGGCGACCGCGGCGACGCTTCAGGCCCAGGGCTTCCACGTCGTCCTCGTCGACCACAAGATCGCGAATGCGCGCAGGGCGGCTGACGCCGTGGGCGACGACGCCGAGGCGTTCGAGGTCGTCCTCGGCGATTTCGAGGCGACCGCGGCGTTCCGTGACGAGTTGCTCGCCCGCCTGGGCCGGGTCGACGTGCTCGTGCACCTCGTCGGCGGCTGGCGCGGATCGAAGTCGCTCGACGCCGCATCAGTCGACAACTGGCTCGCCCTGAACCCGCCGGTCGTCGGCACGCTCGCGGTGCTCACCGCCGCCTTCGGCGACATCGTGAAGGCTGCCCCACGCGGACGCGCCTTCATGGTCACCAGTACGACTGCGACGCGCCCCACCGTCGGCAACATCGCCTACGCCGCAGCCAAGCGTGCGGCGGAGGCATGGATGGATGGCGTGGCCGACTTCTTCAAGGACTCCGACTCGGCTTCGGTCACGATCGCGGTCAAGGCACTGCTCACCGACCGCATGATCGCCGACGATCCCGACAAGACGTGGCCCGGCTACACGCACGTCAACGTGCTGGCGGCACGCATCGCCGCTGCCTGCACGGGCGAGATTCCCAATGGAACGCGGCTCGATCTGACCGTCGAGGAAGAGGGAACGGCATGAACAGCACGGGATCGTGGCGCGGATTCGCGAGCGACAATTACGCGTCGGTGCATCCCGAGGTCATGGAGGCGATCGCCCGCGCCAACGCCGGCCATGACGTCGCGTACGGCGACGACGCCGTCACTGCCCGGCTTGCCGATGCGGTGAAGGATCACTTCGGTCCTGAGGCCGAGGCGTTCCCGGTGTTCAACGGGACGGGCGCCAATGTCGTGGCCCTCCAGGCCATGACCCGCCGCTGGGAGGCGGTCGTATGCGCCGCCTCCGCTCACGTCAACGTCGACGAGGGCGGGGCGCCCGAGCACGGAGCCGGCCTCAAGCTGTGGACCGTCCCGACGAGCGACGGCAAGCTCACTCCCGACCTCATCGACACGCAGGCCTGGGGCTTCGGTGACGTGCACCGCGCGCAGCCGGGCGCCGTCACGATCACGCAGTCCACCGAGTTGGGCACGCTCTACACCGTCGAGGAGATCGTGGCCATCACGTCGCATGCCCGATCGCACGGCATGCATACGCACGTCGACGGCGCTCGCCTGTCGAACGCCGCCGCCTCGCTGGGCACAGGCTTCAAGACGTTCACCACCGACGCCGGCGTCGATGCAGTCTCGTTCGGCGGCACCAAGAACGGGCTGATGCTGGGTGAGGCCGTGATCGTGCTCAACCCGGATGCGGCCCCGGGAGTCGACTACCTGCGGAAGTCCTCCATGCAACTCGCAAGCAAGATGCGGTTCGTGAGCGCGCAGCTCCTGGCCCTGCTGAGCGACGGCCTGTGGCTGCGCAACGCCTCGCACGCGAACGACATGGCTGCGCTGCTCGAGACACGCGTGCGCAAAGTCCCCGGCGTCACGATCGTGCGACCCCGGCAGGCCAACGCGGTGTTCGCGATTCTGCCCACCGCCGTCACCGAGCGTCTCCAGCAGATGTTCCGGTTCTACACGTGGGACCAGGTCACCGGCGAGGTCAGGTGGATGTGCTCGTGGGACACCACTGTGGACGACGTCGAGCGCTTCAGCGCGGCGATAGCCCAGGAGATGGCCGCGGGTTAAGTGGCTGCGTCCGGCGGCGTCTCGCCGGCGGCCCAGCGGATCGATCGATCTACGGAACGCGCCTGGAGCGCACGTTCGGTCTGCTCGCGCGCGACCCGGGCGGCGAATGCCGCATCGAGGTGCAGCGCTGACACGCTGACCGGCCCCGGCGTGGTGTCCACGTGGACGCTCGCAAGGTCGAGCGGCCGTTCCCATGGCCCCTGGGTGACGCGCACGGACTGCGTGCGTGCGTGCGGGATGACCGAGAGCCGCCGTGTCACCCGGCCTCGCCGCGCGGCGAACACGTTGGCATCCCAGGCCACCGCGAGCCTCGACCACTGGATGAACGACCGCCGGCGACTGCGATCGGGCGCCAAGTGCCACTCGAGTGCGTCGACGTCGACATCAGGGAAGACGCGGCCGACGATCGCGTGCGCATCGGCCATCGTCGCGACGGGGATCAGAAGGGTCTCCTCCTTGTTCCCCTGCCGGTCCTGGCCGCCCATCCCGGCGATGTTCACGCGCACGCGAACCCAGTTGCGGCGGCGCCACAGGAAGGGCTCGACGTACTCGATGGCCTGCACGCGGCCGGGCGGGACGGTTCGAGCCTCGGTCTTTGCGAGGCCGAATCGCAGTCGCAGGCCGTCCGGTGAGTCACTCACGGTGAAGTTGAAGTACCTGATGAACTCCGACACGACGATGAGGATCGGGATGCCGCCGGTGAACAAGGCGACGAAGAGTCCACCCCAACCCCCCGTGAGGAACGAGATCGCGAGGACGAGCACGCTGAACAGCAGCAGGAAGGCCGTCGAGCTCCGCAGGAGCAAGGAGACCGCCAGATCGCGGGGCGCGACCTTGGCGATCGCATCCTCAGGCGCCTCGGAGGTGTCGTGACGCAGGCCCGCCGCCCGCGCGAGGATCGTCGCGCGGAGGGCGCGGGCATCGTCGAGCGACAGGAACTGGAGCTTCAGCTTCGACTCCTGGGAGCCAGCGACCTCCACGGTGAGCTCGGCCATCGAGAACAGGCGCGCAATGAGTGGCTGCGCCACGTCGACCGACTGAAGGCGGCTGAGCTGGACTCGCCGCTCCTGCTTGGTGATCACGCCCGAGTCGACACGGAAGTCGCCGTCGTCGTCGAACCAGTACCAAAGGTTGCGCCAGACGAGGTAGGACCACGCGGCCACCACGACCGGTAGCACGACGAGACCGAGGACGAAGACCGCGACGCCGGCGAGCCCGAAGGCGGCACCGCTGCCGAACCCAAGGATCACCACAAGGAATAGGCCGACCGGGACCATCGATGCCCCATGGACGAGCGGTGTGATCGGATGGACGCGACGGCGCCCGCGATCGTCAACGGTCCCGCTTCCCGGCAGCTGGAAGCCGAGCCCGAAGTCGTCGCCGACGTTGCTCTGCGGCGGTTCCGGTGTAGGCGGCCCGTTCAGGTCGGACATGGTCACAGCCCCGCGGAGCGCTGCTCGCCGCGTCGCGCCAGCCGGTCGCGCAGGTCGGCGGCGACGTCAGGGACGAGGCCCGGGATGCTCGCGTCGGTCGTGGCCGCGGCCGTGTGCAGCTGCACAGTCGTCACGCCCAGCCAACGGTCGATCGGCCCGGCCTTCACATCGACCAGCTGCATCCGTCCGTAGGGGACGATCACCAGCCGCCGGAACATGATGCCGCTGGTGACCAGCAGGTCGTCGCCACGCTCGCTGTAGCCGAACGAGCGAACGCGTCGACCGATCAGCCACCACAGCCAGACGAACACGACGAGTGCCGCGACCACCAACGCGACGGTCACCCACGATGGGGCAGTGCTGAAGGCGTAGACAGCGACGATGCCGCCGATCACCAGGAGGTACACCAGGCAGAGGGTGATGCGCCGAGCCGTCACGAGCTTCGGCGAGACCGGGGTCCACTGATCATCGGACGTGAATGCTGCGTTCACCTTGTCGGCCATGCTTCAAGGCTAGACGGCTGGCGCGACAATGACGCGTTTCAGGGCAGAACGGGCGGACGGTTCTCGAAGGCTGTCGACAGGACGATGGTCGTCATCGTCGACACGTTCGCCGACGTGCGGATCCGCGCGAGCAGCTCCTCCAGATCGGCGGGCTCGGCAACGCGCACCTGCAGGATGTACGCCTCGGCGCCCGCCACCGACCAGCACGACTCGATCTCCGCGATCGCCGACAGTCGCTCGGGCACGTCGTCCGGCGCCGCTGGGTCGATCGGGGTCAAGGAGACGAAGGCCGTGAGCGGCAAGCCCACTGCCCGGTAGTCGAGCTCCGCGCGGTACCCGGTGATGAGGCCGCGCTGCTCGAGCCTTCGCACCCGCTGGTGCAGGGCGGACGTCGACAGGCCCGTCTCCCGGGCGATGTCGGCCAGCGACATCCGCCCGTCGGCCGAGAGCAGCCCGATGATCTGACGGTCCATGTCCTCCATGGACCTAGCCTCCCAGAGCGGGGGGGGCGGGGCGGGAATACCCTGTGACTAGCAGGGGAGCTCGCAAGATCGGCGGGCTGAGAGGGTAGGCGCTCCTACCGACCCATGAACCTGATCTGGGTAATGCCAGCGGAGGGATGACATGGCGGGTTGGCGCAACGTCTCGACTCGAACAGCTGTGTGGGGGCTCAGCGTGGCGGTGGTAGTGCTCACCGCGGCGTGCAGCACCTCGAGCACCTCTTCCTCCGACACCTCCGGTTCGGGAGCGGCGACCACGGCCAAGCAAGCGAGCACGGTGACGCTCCTGACTCACGACTCGTTCGCCGTCAGCGACGCGGTGCTGGCCGAATTCACCAAGCGCACGGGCATCACGGTCAAGGTGGTGACGGGCGGGGACGCCGGCGCGATGGTCGCTGGCGCCATCCTCGCCGCCGGCTCGCCCACGGCAGACGCGATGTTCGGCGTGGACAACACGCTGATCAGCAAGGCGAAGTCAGCCAACGTCTTTGAGAAGTACACATCGCCAGAACTCGCCAACGTGACTGCGGCGATTGCCTCCGACACGTCCGACGGATTCGTCACACCGGTCGACTACGGCGACGTGTGCGTCAACATCGACGACGCCTACTTCGGCAAGGCGGGCATCCCGGCGCCCAAGACCCTCGACGACCTGGCCTCGCCGACGTACAAGGACATGCTGGTGGTCGAGGACCCCGGCACGTCGTCACCGGGGCTGGCCTTCCTGCTGGCAACCATCGCGCGATACGGCGACGGCTGGCAGGACTACTGGAAGCACCTGGATGCCAATGGCGTGAAGGTTGCCGGATCGTGGACGGACGCCTACACCGGGGCCTTCACCGCCGGCGGCGGCCAGGGTGACCGCCCGCTGGTCGTGTCGTACGCGACGAGCCCCCCGGCCGAGATCGTCTACGCATCCGACCCGAAGCCGACGAAGCCGACGACGTCCGTCATGACCGACGGCTGCTACCGGCAGGTGGAGTACGCGGGCGTCCTGGCCGGTGCCGCGAACCCCGAGGGAGCGAAGAAGGTCGTCGACTGGCTGCTGTCCGAGCCGGTCCAGGCAGACGTGCCCCTGTCGATGTTCGTGTTCCCCGCGCGCACGGGCATCACTCCCCCTGAGGTCTTCACCAAGTTCGCCGCCCGGGTCGACAAGCCGCTGCAGTTGGACCCGAAGCAGGTCGCCGACAACGTCAGTACGTGGCTCAACGACTGGGGCACGGTGATGAACCGCTGAACGTGCCGAGGTGGCTGAACTGGGCGTGGCTGGTGCCGGCTGCGTTCCTCTTGACGTTCCTCGCGTACCCCTTGGGAGTGCTCGGGTCCCATGTCGTCGATCCGGCAGGGTGGACGAGGCTGTTCGCGTCCAACACCTGGCACGTGGTCCCGCTGGCATTGGCACAGGCGCTGACGAGCACCGTGCTCGCCGTCATCGTCGGACTGCCCATCGCGAACGTCGTGACGCGCTATCGCTTCCGCGGACGAGCGCTGGCACAGGCAGCCGTGACGGTACCGTTCGTGCTGCCCACGGTCGTCGTCGCACTCGCCTTCCGCAGCCTGCTCGGTCCGGGCGTCCCGCAAGGGTTCTTTCTGGTCGTGCTGGCGCACGCCTACGTGAACCTCGCGGTCGTCGTGCGCATCGTGGGCTCGAACTGGGCCCAGCACGACCCGGACTACGAGAACACAGCGCGAACGCTCGGCGCGACGAGGTGGGCAGCCTTCCGCACCATCACGCTGCCGATGCTGCGTCCGGCCATCGCCTCGAGCGCGTCGGTGGTCTTCGTCTTCTCCTTCACGTCGCTGGGCATCGTCCTGCTGCTCGGCGATGCGAGCACGCGCACCCTTGAATCGCAGATCCTCCGCCAGACGTCCGTCCTCCTCGACTTTCCCGGCGCCGCGGCCACGGCCGTGGTCCAACTGGTCCTCGTCACCGCCGTGCTGGTCGCCGGGATGGTCGCAAGCCGTCGAACGGCCCGGCGGCGCCTGCGGCCCATCGCCCTGCGTCCATTGCCCGCAAGCACCGCGGGGCGGGTTGCCGTGATCGCCACGGCCGCCTTCACGTTCGTCGTCGTCGCCGCGCCGGTCGCGGCACTCGTCGTGACGTCCTTTCGGGCCGCTGGCCAGTGGAGCCTGGCGTGGTGGACCGGAGTGTCGTCAGTCGATGCCGGCACGAGTCGCATCGGGTCACCGCTATCGGCACTGGCGACGTCGATCGGCTACGCGCTCGTCTGCGCCCTGGTCGCCTGCGTGGTCGGCGGCCTGGCGGCGGTCGCGGTTCTGACCCATGGACGCACTCGGCTGATCTCCCTGCTGGCGATCGTGCCCCTAGGCATCTCGTCCGCGACGCTGGGCCTGGGCACCCTGCTCGCCTTCGGGCGACCGCCGGTCGACCTGCGCGGCTCAGGGCTGCTCGTCCCAATCGCCCACTCGCTCGTGGCCGTCCCTCTGGTCGTCGCCGTGGTCGCCCCGGCACTGCTCAGCGCGGACTCGCGGACGATGGCCGTCGCGGCGACCCTCGGAGCCCGGCCGACTCGGGCCTTCCTCACCGCCTACGGGGCGATCCTTCGCGTGGTCATGCTGGCATCGGCCGGCCTCGCGTGCGCGGTCTCGCTCGGCGAGTTCGGCGCCGCCTCCTTCCTGGCCCGGGCGGGCAGCCCGACGGTGCCGGTCCAGATCGTCCGCCTGCTGAGCCGCCCCGGCGAGCAGTCCTACGGGATCGCGGCGGTGCTTGCGGTCGTCCTGGTGGCCCTCACGCTGGTGCTTGTGCTCCTCGTGGACCGGCTCGGGGCTGGTCGGCCGAGCTCAGTAACGGGAGCGGCATGACCGGGCCGCGGCTGGCGACGCAATCGTTGTCGATCGGCTACCTCGGCCGGCGGGTCGCCAGCGACATCACGCTCGCGGTCGCGCCTGCCGAGGTCGTCGCGATCGTCGGACCGAGCGGCAGCGGAAAGTCGACGCTGCTGGCCACGATCGCCGGCGTCGTCCCAGCCCTCGGCGGATCGGTCATCATCGAAGGGCGCGACGTAACGGCCACAGCGATTCACGAGCGCGGCGTCGGGCTGGTGTTCCAGGAGCCTCTGCTATTCCCCCACTTGTCAGTGATGGACAACGTCACCTATGGGCTCAGGCGCCAGCGGGCCCCCAAGGATGTCGCCCAGGCGCGGGCCATCGAGTTGCTCGACTGGCTAGGACTCGAGGGCTACGGGCCCCGCAACGTCGAGGAGCTCAGCGGGGGCCAGGCCCAGCGCGTGGCCCTTGCCCGCGCGCTTGCTCCGCGGCCCGCGGTGCTGCTCCTCGATGAGCCGTTCAGCGCGCTCGACAGCGACCTGCGTCAGCGACTGGCTGGCGACGTCGCGCGCATGCTCCGTCATGAGGGCGTAAGCGCCATCCACGTCACCCATGACCTCGCCGAGGCGACCGATATGTCCGATCGGGTCATCGCCTTCGCTGATTTCGCCCATTCCGCCGACAGGCTTCAGGGGGGCTCCCTCCGCTAGCGTCCGCCTAGGCGCGGCTGGTCGTCCACGACCGCCCACGAGGGAGGGCGTCATGAAGCAGCCAGGGAAGATCCGGGTACTGATCGCTACAGGTGCGGTAGCCGGCGCACTGATGGTCGCGTCGACGCCGTCCGCCACGGCTGCGCCGGGCCAGTGGACGAAGCTGTCGACCTTCGACGCTGCAACCAACCTGCCCCGCATGGAGAACACCATCGAGCCCACAGCGGCCCGATTCGGATCCAACCTGTCAGTGGTCTGGTCCGGACAGGGCGCGGGCGGCGGCAACTACTACGCCGCGCTCGTCGACGGCGCCGGCAACGTCACCACGCCCTCCCACGAGATCCTCTCCAACTGGTCGACACTGACCGGAAACCCGCGACTCGTCGACGTCGGCGGGCAGCGCTTCCTGGGGTTCAGCGGGCTGCAGAGCACGACCACCGGAGCGCCCTACACCAGCGGAGCGGAGTACTACGCGACGTCCGGCGACGGCAACACGTTCACGCTCGGCGCGGGTTCCCTCTCAAGCACCCAGAGCGCGTACGCGGCGTATGGCAACGACATCGTCAGCAACGCGGGCACACCCGTCTGGGTGGGCAACGCCGGGACGACCTCAGGCGTCTCGTGGCATTCAGGCATCGCCGCAACCGACCCTGCCCCGGCCGGCTCCGACACTCACTTCGGGCTCTCCGGCTGCTGCGCCTACTCAGCTGCCGGCGCGCGCGACGAGGCCACCGGCGCGGTCTACTCAGCGTTCTACAGCAACAGCAGCGGCACCAGCGAGTCCGGCATCCAGGTCGGCCAGATCCTGCCGACCCAGGGAGCCTTCGCGCAGGCGCCGGGGTCAGTCACCGTCAACGACTACGGGACGAACTCGATCAGCCCGGACCAGCGCATCGCCATGACCGGCCGCGCCGGCGGCGGGGTCTTCGTGGCCTACGGCATGGGCTACCCAACCCTGACCGGAATCCGTGTTCATGAGGTCGTCAGCGGCCGCAATCTCGACGTGCTGAACCTCAAGGGTCGCATCGGGCGCATCTCGCTCACCTCCGACCCCGCGGGTCGGGTCTGGCTGGTCTACGCCCAGGACAATCGCATCAAGGCTGTCCACACCAACACCGCCGCCACCCAGTTCGGCGCTACCGGCTCGTGGGGCGCACCAAGCGGAACGGACACGATCTGGCACACCACGGCCGTCGGATCCAGCGGCGGCCTGGACATCGTGGTCTCGTCCAATGCCGGCGGCAAGATCAATGTGTGGCACACGCAGGCACTGCGCACTCTGAGCATCAAGGGCGCACCTGACAGCACTCGTCGCGGACACGCGGTTGTCTTCACGGTCACCGATGCAGGCGACCCCGTCGCGGGCGTCCACGTGAAGTTCTGCGGCCACACCGCGACGACCAACGCCAGTGGCAGGGCCACGCTCGACGCATCGGGTCACGGCCGGAAGGCGGCCACGGCGAAGAAGACCGGCTACAACCCAGGTTCGACCTCGATTTCAGTGCGCTGACAAGGCACGACGCAGGCGTGGCATAGCGAGCAGACCGCCCGCATCCCCAACTTTGGGGGGGTCTGCTTTGCCTTGCCTTAACTGCCGAGAGGGTTGCCCTTCACCCGCTCCCGCATACGTTCCTCTCACCCGGGCACGACTCGGATCACACCGGGCACGACTCGGACTTCTAGGAGGAACAATGACTCGCAAGCGCACCCTTCCGGCCCTCGTCGCAGCCACGGCATCGACCGCCGTACTCGCGGCCCTGCTGGTGACCGCTCCCTCGGCCGGCGCAGCCGCGCCCCTCGACCACGGCAACGGCTCGTCGCAGGGCGGTGGCAACGGTGGCACCGACTCGCTGAACGACATCGCCGAGCGCGGCGTTGCAGCGACGGCACCGGCCACGCCCACGACGCTGCCGGCACCCGCCCCGTCCATTGCCGGTGTATTCGGCGACGACGACGGCGACGATGCAGACGAGGCCGTCGACAGCCTGTCCGGCGATCTCTTCAGCGACGACATCGACGACGACGGCCTGCTGAACAACGCCTTCGCCGAGGACGACATCGACGGCGACGGCCTGCTCGACAGCAGCCTGCGCGAGCTCGACATCGACGGCGACAAGCTCCTCGACAGCAGCCTGCGCGAGCTCGACATCGACGGCGACGGCATCCTCAACCTGTTCGACTCGAACATCGACGGCGACAAGCTCCTGAACTCCAAGGACCGCGACGAGGACGGCGACGGCATCCTCAATTCGCGCGACAGTCACCCCAAGGGTGCCTAGTCCCCGCTAGGTACACCCATCCCCCGAAGACGGCGGGGGTCGAGGCTTCTCGGTCCAGATCCTCGACCCCCGCCGTCACCCATGCGGGGGGCCCGATCCCCACTTGTTAGGGTTCCGCGGTGACCACGACCGCAACGCAAGCCGCTCCGGCCTACGCCCGAGTCCTCACCGGACGCTGGCGCCTCATGGCCGCCAGTGCCCTCATGCTCTTCGTTCAGCTGGCGCTGATCCGGTGGGCTGGCGCGAACCTGATCCACCTGTCCTACTTCAGCAACCTGATCCTGCTGGCCTCGTTCCTGGGCATCGGACTGGGCTTCCTGCGCTCGCGCTACCAGCGCGACATGGGCCGTTACGCACCCCTCGGCCTGCTGATCGTGGTCCTGTTCATCACCTTCTTCCCGGCGACGATCGAGGTCGGCGGGAAGGACCTCATCTTCTTCACCGAGGTCACCCCCTCGGGTCTGCCGTCGTGGGTCACCCTCCCCCTCGTCTTCGTCGTCATCGCCATCACCATGACGATGCTCGGCGAGATCACCGGCCGCGCCTTCCGTGAGTTCAAGGCCCTTGATGCCTATCGCTGGGACATCATCGGGTCGATCGGCGGCACCCTCTTCTTCACCCTCATCTCGTTCCTTCGCGCACCTTCATGGGTGTGGCCGCTGGTCACCTTCATCGTGCTGTGGGCCCTCTACGGTCTGAAGCTCCCGTGGGTGTCGCGCATCGCCATGGCCGTCGTCATCGGAGCGCTGGTCTTCGAGTCGCTCGGCGCCGGCGTCTCGTGGTCGCCGTACTACAAGGTCAACACCACGACCTACAACGTCGGCACGCCGCAGGAGTTCACCCACATCCAGGTGAACGGCATCCCGCATCAGAACGTCATGGACGTCAACGAGCGCCTCAAGGTGGAAGCCGTCTACGGCAAGCCGTACGAGCGCGCTATCAACAACCCGCTCAACAACGTCCTCATCGTGGGTGCGGGCACGGGCACCGACGTCGCCCTGGCCCTGTCCAAGGGCGCCAAGCACGTGGACGCGGTCGAGATCGACCCGCGCATCCAGCAGATCGGCCAGCAGGTCAACCCCAACAAGCCGTATGACGACCCGCGTGTGTCGGTCCACATCAACGACGGCCGGGCATTCCTGTCCGGCAATAACGACAAGTACGACCTCATCCTGTTCGCTCTGCCGGACTCCCTGACCCTCGTGTCAGGGTCCAGCCAGTTGCGCCTCGAGTCGTACCTGTTCACCAAGCAGTCGATCGAGAATGCACGGAACCACCTCACCGACGACGGCGTGTTCGCGATGTACAACTACTACCGCGAGCCATGGCTGATCAACCGACTGGCCGGCACCGTCAACGAGGTGTTCGGACACGACCCGTGCCTGGACCAGTTCCAGGGCCAGTCCCTGGCAGCGATCACGGTGGCCAAGGACGAGGCCAACGCCGTGTGCGCCACCGGTGCCGTGTGGGACCGGGCCGCCATCGCCGCTGCCGGCGGGGAGATCCCGATTCCCGCCGTTGACGACCGTCCGTTCCTGTACCTGAAGGACCGGACGATCCCGCCGCTGTACCTCATCATCATCGCGCTGATCCTGGGCGTCTCACTGATCGGCATCCGGGTGTTCGGCGGCCCCTTCAAGACGATGCGTGGGTACGGCGACCTGTTCTTCATGGGCGCCGCGTTCCTCCTGCTGGAGACCCGCTCCGTCACGACCTTCGCCCTGCTGTTCGGCACGACCTGGGTCGTGAACGCCTTGGTCTTCACAGGTGTCCTTGTCGCCGTTCTCGCGGCAATCGAGGTGACGCAGCGGACGGCCCGACGCGGCCACGTGATCCCACGCAAGGTGATCATCCCGGCCCTGTTCGGATCGCTCGCGATCGCGTTCCTGATCCCGAACTCAGCACTGCTCGGGCTGCCAGTGCCGGTTCGCCTCGTGGCTGCGGTCGTCCTCGCGTTCGCGCCGATCTTCTTCGCGAACCTGCTGTTCACGACACGGTTCAAGGATGCTGCCAATCCGACGGCCGCGTTCGCGGCGAACCTCTTCGGTGCCATGGTGGGTGGGTGCCTGGAGTACCTGTCCCTGGTCCTGGGCTACCAGCTGCTCCTGGTGATCGCCGCGCTGCTGTACCTGGCGGCGGTGCTCATCGGCCAGCGGATCATCTCTCGCCAAGGCGTGTCAGTCGTCGGCTGACCGACTCTTCCTACGGGCAAGGGCTCTGGCCTTGCCCACCGCGTCGGTGCTGTGCTGCTTCACCTTCCGGAGCACCAACTCCGCCCAGGCGAACTCCGTGGCCAGCACGATGAGGCCGAGGATGAGGATCGGGATGCCCGGCCCCGGCAGCACCAGCAGGGCCAGTCCGATCACGACGAGCGTGCTGCCGACGCCGGCCACCACCACCCAGCGGATCGGGTGAGGCAGCGCATTCCAGGCCTTCAGGCCGCGGTCACTATGCATGGACTCTGTCCTTCGTCGCCATGAGGCTGGCCACGATCGAGACGGCGATGATCCCGAGCACGACCGAGAGGCTCAACAGCGTCGGGATCGTGATCAGGCTGTGCCCGACGATCATCTTGATGCCGACCCACACCAGGACCAGCGACAAGCCCGCCTTGAGGTAGACGAATCGATGGATCAGGTCGGCCAGCAGGAAGTACATGGCCCGCAGCCCCAGGATCGCCAACGCATTGCTGGCGAATACGAGGAAGGGCTCCTGCGTAACGGCGAACACGGCGGGAATCGAGTCCACGGCGAAGATGATGTCGGTCACCTCGATGAGCACGAGAACGGCAAGCAGCGGAGTCGCGATAAGTACCCCGTTGCGCCGGGTGAGGAACTTCGCGCCATCGAACTCATCGGTCGTCGGGACGAATTTACGGAACAGTCGAAGGGTGCGAGACGACGACGGGTCCGGATGCTCGTTGCGCCGGCGCAGCATGCGGATTCCGGTGAGTACCAGGAACGCGCCGAAGAGGTAGAGCACCCAGCTGGCACTGGCGATCAGCACCGATCCCGCACCGATGAACACCGCGCGGAAGACCAGCGCTCCCACGACGCCGTAGAACAGCACCCGATGCTGGTACTGCCGAGGGACTGCGAAGAAGCTGAAGATCATGGCCCACACGAAGACGTTGTCGATGGCGAGGGTCTTCTCGATGACGTAGCCGGCGAAGTACTGAAGGCCGAATTCCGATCCGGCCAGCCACCAGATCACTCCACCTACCGCGAGACCGATCGCCACCCAGATGGCCGACCAGATCCCGGCCTCCTTCACGCTGATGACGTGCGCATCACGATGCAGCAGCAGGTCCACTGCGAGCATCGCGAGCACGCCGACGAGGAGGGCGATCCAGGCCCAGAGGGAAACGTCCACGAGACTCCTTGGTGTCCGGGGCAGCGTTTGCTGCCGAGGGCACAAGGTCTCCGCCACCGGTGGAACCGGCCCGCCGACCGGTTGCTGGGCAACGTGATGACGATCGGCGGCTGAGGTGTACTCCCCTTGCTCACAACACTTTCGCATGAGGCCCATGAACCGTCAAATCGGCTCTCTCGGGGCGAGCCTGCCGGACGGGCACGCCCGGACGGCGCACAATCGCCCCATGGCCGACGGGGCGATCACGGTGCGCTCGGGTCCATGGGATGCCGATGGCGTCGGCGCCTTCCTGGGCGATGCAGCCATCCCGATCCGGCTCGCGACCAATGGTCCCGGCCATCCGCTCGTGCAGTCCCTGTGGTTCCTCTTCGAAGGTGAGGCCCTGTGGTGCTGCACCCGGGCCGATGCGGTGCTCACAGCGCGGCTTCGCCGAGACCCACGCTGCGCCTTTGAAGTGTCGGCCGACGCGCCCCCCTACCGCGGGGTCCGAGGCTTCGGCACGGCGACTGTCGATACCGCGTCGGCTGCCTCGGTGCTGCCAGCACTGATCGAACGCTACGGCCAGGACGGCACCCCCCTCGCGGACTGGCTCCTCGCCAGGACCGATGACGAGGTGTCGATCCGCATCGCCGGCCTCACCGTGACATCGTGGGACTACTCCACCCGCATGAGCCCGCGGATCGCAGGAGGCGAGGGCTGAGATGGACGACTCCACCTACACGCACTGGATGCTGACCGTCGCACAGGCCTTCGAGATCGCAGCCGCGCTCATCTTGATCATCGGGCTGTTCTTCGCGTTCTTCCTCGCCATCCGGGTCTATCGCTCGACACACGACGGTGGCCTCACCTACCGGACCCTGCGCCAGTCCTTCGGCGGCGTGATCCTCCTCGGGCTCGAGGTGCTCGTTGCCGGCGACCTGATCCGGACAGTGGCCGTTGCGCCGACCCTCAACAACGTCGTCGTCCTCGGACTGATCGTGCTCATCCGGACATTCCTCAGTTTCAGCCTCGAGATCGAGATCGACGGCGTGCCCCCGTGGCGACGCGGGCTCGTGAGCGGGGCGACAGTCGTCAGGAACGCTGCGCAGGCCGCCTCGACTCAGTAACCTTGCGATCGCCGTCGAGGGAGGCCGTCATGACCGAAGGCGAGAACACGAGGTCACTGGAGACCACCGTTCGCCGTGATTTCCGACAGGCAATGTCCTATGGGGACTACCTGAGACTCGACCTCATCCTGTCCGCCCAGCAGCCGCTCAGCGACCCTCCCCGGCACGACGAGATGCTCTTCATCATCCAGCACCAGACGTCCGAACTATGGCTCAAGCTCATGCTTCACGAACTGCGCGCGACCAGGACGCTGCTCAAGAACGACGACCTGCAGCCGGCCCTGAAGTGCCTGGCCCGCGTGAAGCACATCCAGAACACCCTGATTGAGCAGTGGAGCGTGCTGACGACGCTCACCCCGAGCGAGTACGCGCAGTTCCGCTCCTACCTGCAGAGCTCATCGGGCTTCCAGTCCTGGCAGTATCGGGCGATCGAGTTCATCCTCGGCAACAAGAACCCCGACATGCTCCAGGTCTTCGATCATGACCCGGAGATCCACAGCACCCTCGTGGATCTGATGAACGAGCCGACGCTCTACGACGAGTTCCTCCGATTCCTGAAACGGCTGGGCCACCCCGTGCCCGCAGAGATCCTGGACCGCGACGTGACCGTTCCGTGGCACCTGCATGCAGACCTCGTCCCGTCCTTCGCGCGGATCTATGACAACTCGCACGAGTTCTGGAAGGAGTACGAGGCCTGCGAGTCGCTCATCGATGTCGAGGACAACTTCCAGACCTGGCGGTTCCGGCACCTCAAGACCGTCGAGCGGATCATCGGGTCCAAGTCTGGGACCGGCGGCTCGAGCGGCGTGCCCTTCCTGCGGCGCGCACTCGAGCTGACGTTCTTTCCCGAGCTATACGCCGTGCGCGCGGAGATCGGCGACTGACCCCGACCACTGCATGCGCACGTCTGGCATCCGCTCCTCGTTGCCGGTTCCGTCCGTCATCTCGACCTCGACGAACCCCTGCCCGGCATAGAACCTCCTGGCCGCCGCATTCTGCTCGAAGACCCAAAGCTGGACTCCAGCCGGGAAGCGCCGCTTGACTTCCCCGACGAGGTGAGTGCCATGACCGGAACCTCGCCGATCCGGTTCGACGTAGATGTGGTTCAGCCAGCCGTCACCGGCAATCGCGAACGCCTGCACCAGCCCGTCAGCGGTCACCACCCAGGCGTCCTGGTCGGCGATCTGGGCACTGAAGAAGGCGAGATCCTCCTCGTGCGAATGCAGGACCGGGAGCCACGGCATCGCAGCACGCCGGCTGCGCTGGAAGATACCCACAATCGACGGCACGTCGTCGGCAGCCGCCGTCCGCAGCACCACATCCGCCATGCGTCAGAACACTACTCAGGGCAGGGTCATCGAGTCCGCGACCCGGCAGGAATCCCCGGCGCACACGCTCATGGCCGCGAACTGCCGTTGCAGTGCTAGCACGATGTCCGGCGGCGCCGAGTCGATCACGTTGTCGAGCTCGAACGGATCGGTGATCCGGTTGTAGAGCTCCTTCTCGCCGTTGAGCGACTCGACGTACAGCCACTCCTTGGTATGCATCGCCGTGAAGTTGGGGGGTGCCGCAATCTCGAAGTCCGGGTCCCCCGGTCCGGCGATGCCCAGGCTCTCGCTCAGGGCGGCCGTTCGCGTGTTCGGCTCGGCGCCGTAAGGCACCGCTGACGGGTCGAAGTACCCCGCGATGCTCTGGCCGTCGACCCAGGCTGGACTGTCGACGCCGAGCATCGTCGTGATCGTCGGCGCCAGGTCGGTCTCGGAGACCATCGCCGACACATCCGTCCCCCTCGGCACGCCAGGCCCGATGACGACCATCGGCACCACGGTGTCGACGTCGAAGGCGGTGCGCTTGCCGCGCATGGTGCGATAGCTGCCGACGTGGAAGCCGTTGTCGGACGTCACGACGACCAGCGTGTCCTTGTCGTGGCCGGTGCGCTTCAGCTCGTCCATGACGACCTGTACGGAGTCCGCGAACGACTCCGCTGACTCCGCCCGCTGCTGCCAGAGGCGGTCCATGTTCCGCACCATCTTGGGCCCGAATGGCTGGAGCGTTGCCAGCCACGACGGTGGATTGGTCACGGCAGCGTCGAAGGACGGGTCGCGTGGCACTCGGGCGAAGGTGTGCGATCCCAGATGCCGCGCCGCAACCGGGGATGGCAGGTGCGGGGTCAGCGACGACAACTCGAGGAAGAACCGATCCGGCGCCGTCGCGAGGAATTCCACGGCCTTGCGGTTGAGGACGTCGTTCAGGAAGTCCTTCGGAGCCGCGCCAAAGCGCCGGATGAGTCCGTTGTCGACCAGCGTGTAGTTGTACCCGGCATACGCCGCCGCATTCGTGTACGGAACCACGAAGTCGTCCCAGCCCGGCTGCTTGGTTGTTGCCTCGGCGAGCGTCTGCGGGAACTCGTTGAGGTACTTGCCGATCAGCCCGGTGTGGACCCCGGCCGCATGGAGCCACGTCGGCAGGCAGTCCGTCGGGTAGCCCTTGTCGCGAAAGGCGGGCCAGCCGCCGCCGGTCACCGCGTCATTGGAGACGACCTGATGGTTGTGGACGTACTGCCCGCGGAAGATCGTCGTCCGGGACGGACAGCACAGCGAGTCGGACACCACGAAGTTGGAGAACGTCATCCCCTGGTCCTGCAGCGCCCGCAGGCGAGGCACCTCGTTCCAGAGTTTCCAGTCGAGGTCATCCGCCAGGACGAGGACCACGTTGCGAATCGGCCGGCTCGTCGTGATGGGCGCTTCGCCGATCGTTGCGGACGCGCCTGTCGTGAGGACGGTCTGCTGAGATGTCACCCGGCGAGTGCGCTGTGCCAGGACATTGGCGCCGCCCAGGGCGAGAACGATGGCGAGCACCGTGAGGATCGCCACCGCCGCAGACACGGTTCTCCTTGACGGGCGGGGCACCGCCACAGCGTACGTGGGCCCTCCTGATGTCCCGGTGACGACACGAGCCGATGAGACGCAGGACACCCCGGTCGGCGTGGGGTCCCCTCAGCGGGTCCCCACAATCGGAGGCAGGATGGGCCGATGACTGCACCCCTGATCCATCACGTCACCCTGACCGTCACCGACGTGGCAAGAAGCGCCGAGTGGTACCAGCGGCTCCTCGGGCCTGCTGCCTCGGTGGAGCGGCAGGGACCCTCATGGGAGCGCCTCCGGATGCAATGGCCCAGCGGCCTGGTCATCGGCGTGACCCGTCACGACACCACTGGCGACGGTGCCTTCGACTGCACCGCTGTCGGACTGGATCATCTTGGCCTTGGCTGCTCGAGCGCGGACGAGGTGCGAGCGTGGAAGGACCGACTCGAGGAGCTCGACATGGACCATGGCCCACTCGAGGAGGTCGCCTACGGATGGGCCGTCACCGCGCGTGATCCGGACGGCATCGCCATCGAGTTCTTCTGCCCGGCATCTGCATGACCCCGAACGCGGAGAGCCTCGGAATCGGCATCGTCTCGATTCGACGCATCGATGACGAGCATCCCCGGCCGACGTCGCCGAGCGAATATGACGACTGGGGCGAGTTCGCCCCCGAGGCGCGAGGCATGCCGATCGAGCGGTGGCTGATCGAGGTGACACACGACGGCGAGGTCAGTGCGGTCGGCGACATGTCGGCGCATGCGGTATGGCACGGACCGACGCCCGGCTCACGTGCCAGCAACATCGGCATCAGCCTGATCGACGATTGGCGCGGGCACGGCATCGGTGCCGTCGCCCAGCGGCTGCTCGCGGAGGAGTTGCACGCTGACGGCGTGATCCGCGTCGAGGCGAGCACCGACGTCGAGAACATCGCCGAGCAACGTGCTCTGGCGCGCGCCGGCTTCGCGCTGGACGGAGTGCTGCGTGGCGCGCAGCAGCGCCGTGACGGGCAGCACGATCTCCAGGTGTGGTCGCACGTGTCGGCTGGCGCGCCGTCGTCCATCATCGGCCTGCCTACTACGGACCTCGACGCCATCGCCCTTGCCCGTGCCTACCCGTGGCCCGCCGACCGGGCATGGCTTCGAGCGATGATGGTGCTGACGCTCGATGGTGCAGTTGCGGGAGCGGATGGACGCAGCGGATCCATCTCCTCTCCTTTCGATCAGCGGGTGCTGGCCGAGGCCCGCCGACTCAGCGACGCCATACTCATCGGAGCGGGCACGCTGCGGGCCGAGCGCTACAAGCCGATGAAGGCCCGAGACGATGCACAGGTCGAACGGGCTTCGCTCGGCCTAGCCGAGGCTCCTGTACTCGCCGTCCTGAGCGGCTCACTCGACCTGCCGTGGTCCGACCCGCTCTTCGCCGAGTCGGCACGCAGACCGATCGTGTTCACCACCGCTGGTCACGAGAACGCGGACCTGGAGGCGGCACAGGCTGCCGCTGACGTCGTCGTGCTGCCAGGCGTGCGTGATGTGGCGACCGAATGCGTAGAGGAGTTGCACAAGCGCGGGCTCATGCGCATCGTGTGCGAAGGCGGCGTGCGACTCCTTGCGGGCGTCGCCGCCGCAGGATTGATCGACGAGGTGGACCTGTCACTGTCGCCCCTGCTCGCGGCCGGAGGACAGGTCCATGTCGGCCCACCCGTCCCGAGTCCCGTCCGCTACGCCCTCGTGCAGACGCTCCAGCACGACGGGTTCCTGTTCACCCGATACCTCGCCGAGCACTAGTTCACGACAGCGGCGCGTCGCCAGGGACACACGGGATGATCGGCGGCGAATCGCCTAGGATCAGGGGGCTGTTGCCGAAGCCCCCGCGTGTTAGGGGTCGCGAGGAGTCGCACCCGGCAACGGTGAACATCTAGCATGTAGACAACCGGTGACTTGGACGCGACTTTCGCCAAGACGCCGGCCCGAGGGTGGACCGCGAAGGGCATGGTCGATGCAGCGACGAGCACGGGCCGGAGTCAGTCTGGCGACCGCTGTTCTCGCTGGAGCACCTCTCGCAGTCGCCGTAGCCCCGGTCGGACTGGCCGCTCCGGCAGCCAATTCGACAACCGTCACAGTCATCGAACTCGCCAGCGGCGATGCTGTGCTGCGTGTTTCGCGTCCATACGCCATCACTTCGTGCTCGGCCACCTCTGTGCCGCTGGCACTGTTCGTGCAGTCATCGACCGGTCGCTGGCTCAAGGTCGCGGCGTCTGCAACACCGACGCACAGCAGCACCTGCCCCTTCGTCGGCAGTCCGTGGCTGCAGACCTACAACTGGACCGTCAACCAGGTCGGCACTCCGGCTGAATCCGGCGGGCCGAACCGACTGAACCTGGCCGTTGGCCCGGACTCCCCGCGGTCGAAGTTCACCGCGGATGTGTGGCCGACTGCACCGAGCTTCTCGGACTGACGCGCGAAGCGGCCTCGTGGCCAGTGCGTGCGTGATAATCCACTCATGGCCGCCGAGGCAACGGAGCCGTACGACCCCTACCAAGGGCACAGCCCCACAGTCACGTGGTTCGAGCTCTTCTACGACCTGGTCGTCGTCGCCTCGGTCGGGCTGACGAACGACGTCTTCCTCGACCGGCCGACATGGCAGAACGCGGTCCTCGCCGCGGTCACGATGGCAGCGCTGGCCTGGGTCTGGTTCCTCACGACGCTCTTCAACAACCTCTTCCCCGGGCAGGACCTCCTCCGGCGGGCGCTCCTTCTCGCCCAGATGGCCGCTATCGCCATCGCTGGCCTAGCCATCGACCAGGACCACGGGATCGACAACCGCATCGGCCTGCTCGCGTATGCAGCAGCCCTGGCGATAGTCGGGGCCCTCATCACCTGGGGTGCCCGATCGACCCCGAGGCGGGTCCGCCTCCGCGTCATCGGCCCGATTGCGATCGCGGCAGCGATCTGCGTCGTGGGGGCGATCGACGACCACTACCGGTCGGGGCTGTACCTGGTGGCAGCCCTGCTCGTCAGCATGCTGCCGATCCTGCTCATGCAGTACTCAGAATGGCGCGAGGAGTCGATGATCCGACTGGATCACCTTCGCGAGCGGCTGGGACTGTTCGTGCTGATCATCCTCGGCGAGGGGTTCGCCCAATTGGTGAGCGCACTGCACTTCCTCGGGACCATTCCCCGCGCGGACCTGTTCGCCCTGCTCTTCGTCCTGAGCTTTGCGGTGTGGTGGATCTATTTCGACGGGACCTTCTCCGACTACACGGATCTCGTCCACGTGCGCTGGCGGCTGACGCTACTGGCGCACCTGACTCTCATCTTCGGGATCGTGGGCACCGTGGACGTGCTCGTTCTGCTGGCCGCGGGCGAGGCCACCGAACTGGGGGACGAGGCATTGGCGTACTTCGTCATCTGCCTATCGCTCGTCCTGCTCTCCTTCGCGGCGCTGACGTTCACCGCCAAGGGGCGCCTCGGCGTCCAGGGTTGGCTGCAACTGGCGTGCGGACTCCTGATCGTGTCGATCGGGCTGGTGCTGGTGCCCAGGGATGACACATCGACCAACGCGGTCATCCTGCTGTCGGCCGCAGTCGTGATCGGCAACGCCGTCATCGCCGTATGGGCAGATGCGAACGAGCGCCGGCACGAGTGGCGCTCCTCGTTGGGGGTCGCGTTCCGCGGCACCCATGAGCCACGCACCGACCGCGAGCCACCCATGGCATGAGTGCTGCGACGATTCGCCCATGACCTCGCAAGGACCCATCACCCGGCGGCTCGACAGCAGGCTCGCCTACCAGAATGCGTGGCTCACGGTCACCGAGGACGCGATCGAGTACCCCAACGGATCGACCGGGATCTACGGGGTCGTGCACAAGCCCGACTTCGCCGTCGTGATACCGCTGGACGGCGATCGCGTCCACCTCGTCGAGCAGTACCGGTATCCCGTCTCGGGCCGGTACTGGGAGTTCCCCCAGGGCAGCCTGCGCAACGGACGAGCGGTGACGCCGGAGGAGTTGGCAGCGGTCGAGTTGGCCGAGGAAACCGGGCTACGGGCGACTTCACTCGAGGTACTCGGCTTCCTGCACAGCGCCTACGGCATCGCGGACAACGGGTTCCACGTCGTACTGGCGACAGGGCTGACCCAGGGCCCCGTCGATCGCGAGCACACCGAGCAGGACATGCAGTCGGCCTGGTTCGACCTCGGCGAGGTCTGGTCGATGATCGCCGACGGGAGGATGACCGACAGTACGTCAGTCGCCGCCCTCGCCCTGCTCGGCCGATGGAATGCGTCCGCCTAGGCCCAGGGATCGACGAGGACTCGGCCCAGCGGACCGGCCTCCTGCGCCTCCTGCGCGGCCACCACGTCAGCAAGACTGAACCGCGTCACCGGCGGAAGCGTCAGCGCGCCCGACGCGAGTGCTGCGCTGACGTCGTCCGCGGCCCTCGCGAGGGCGTCCGGTGCCACCCGGTAGAGCAGCATGAACCGCAACGTGATGCCGCCAAACATGCACCGGCGCACCGGGATGACCGGATCGGGACCGTCAATCGCGTAGGTGATCACGACGGCGCCCGGCGCGCACACGGCGAGATCGAGGTCGAGGTTCGGGCCGAGGGCGAGTTCGACGACGCGATCGACGCGACCACCACTCCACTCAAGGATGGCCTCCGCGGCACCGGGCTCGCGGTAGTTGACCACGAAGTCGGCGCCCGCCGATGCGGCGATCGCGGCCTTCTCCGGGCCGCTGACCGTCGTGGCCACGCGAGCACCCCCCCAATGCGCGAGCTCTACGGCCGATCGGCCGACAGCGCCTGCGCCGCCGGCGACGAGTACCGTCCGCCCGCCGATGGGGCCGTCGCTGAACAGGCAGTAGGCGGCGGTGACGGCCGGGACGCCCAGCGTCGCGCCCACCTCGAACGACACGTCGTCGGGCAGCGGCCGGGCACGCTCCGCCGGGACCACGCAGAACTGCGCGGCCGTCCCCCAGCGGTTACCCGCTGCTGCGGTCATGAGCCAGACCCGCTCGCCGATCCGAGCATCGGGGACACCCGCGCCAACCGCCTCGATGATTCCCGCACCGTCCATATGCGGGACCTGGAACCCGTCGATGGGCCGCGGGGTCATGCCGGCGCGCGTCTTGACGTCGGTCGGGTTGATCGCCGATGCGATGACCCGGACGAGGACTTCACCGGCTCCGACGACTGGGAGGTCGATGTCGTGGACCTGCAGCACATCCGCTGCCGTGCCCTCGCGTTCGTACGTCGCTGCCCGCATCGTCGACATGTCGCCTCCTCGTCGCTCGGATCCTAGGGCGGTGGGACCGCCGACCGCATGGCGAAGCGTCCCCGCGCATGCCAATGTGAGGGCCACGAAGGGATGGTGGTCGTGTGGACCTGCGCGAGCTCGTGGTGTCGCTGCCCAAGGCTGAGTTGCACGTGCACATCGAGGGCACCCTCGAGCCGGAACTCATGTTCGAGATCGGCTCGCGCAACGGGATCGAACTTCCGTACGCCGATGCGGCCGCCGCCCGTGCGGCCTACCACTTCTCCGACCTGCAAGCCTTCCTCGACCTGTACTACGCCGGGGCCGCCGTGCTGCTCCACGAGCAGGACTACTACGACATGACACATGCCTACCTCCGACGTGCATATGCCGACGGAGTCGTGCACGTCGAGCCGTTCTTCGACCCACAGACGCACACCGACCGGGGCATCGACTTCGGCACAGTGATCAACGGCATCACTCGTGCACTCCAAGACGGAGAGAGGGAGCTCGGCATCACCTACCGCCTGATCATGAGCTGGCTACGGCACCTTTCCCAGGAGGCAGCGTTCGAGACGTGGGCGATGGCCCAGCCCTACCTTGCGCTGATCGACGGGGTCGGACTGGACTCTGGAGAGCGTGGCAACCCACCCGAGAAGTTCGCCGACGTGTACGCCGCTGCGCGCGCGGCCGGACTGCATGCCGCGGCACACGCGGGAGAGGAAGGTCCGGCCGCCTACGTGACCACCGCACTCGACGTCCTTCGAGTGGAGCGGATCGATCACGGAGACCACGCGATCGACGATCCGGCCCTGGTGGCACGACTCGCCGCTGAGCGGATTCCGCTGACGATGTGCCCGCTGTCGAACCAGCGGCTTCAGGTGACGCCGGACCTGCGCCTGCATCCGCTGAAGGCGTTCATGGACGCCGGCGTCGTCGTCACCGTGAACTCGGATGACCCTGCCTACTTCGGCGGCTACGTGGCCGACAATTTCGTCGCCATAGTCGAGGCCCTCGGGCTATCGGACGACGAGGTGCGCACGCTCGCCGCGAACAGCCTGGCCGCGAGCTGGCGCTAGTCAGACCAGCCGACGGGCCGAGGCCCAGCGGGTCAGTTCGTGCCGATCCGACAGCTGGAGCTTCCGCAGAACGGCCGACACGTGCGTCTCCACGGTCTTGATCGACAGCACCAGTTCCTTGGCGACCTCGCGATAGGTGTAGCCGCGTGCGATCAGCCGCATGACCTCGCGCTCGCGCGGCGTCAGCCGATCAAGCTCGTCGTCGCTCTCTGCGGCACCACCGGTGAATGCGTCCAGCACGAAGCCCGCCAACCTGGGTGAGAAAACCGCGTCACCGTCGGCGATCCGGCGCACGGAGTCCAATAGCTCGGGCCCGGTGATGGCCTTCGTGACATAGCCCCGAGCACCGCCGCGGACAACACCGACGACGTCCTCGGGAGCGTCACTGACCGAGAGCGCGAGGAAACGGGTCTCCGGCACCTCCTCCACGCACGCATCCAGAACCGCGCGCCCGTCACCACCGGGAAGGTGAACGTCAAGCAGGACAACGTCCGGCCGCGTCTCGCGGATCACCTGGATCGCGGTCGCTACGTCGCCTGCCTCGCCAACAATGTCGACGTCGGCTCCGATCTCAGCACGCACCCCGGATCGGACCATCGCATGATCGTCGACGAGCACGACGCGCAGCAGTCGGTCACTCATGACGCCGCCGTGCGGTTGACGCGAAGCCGGATCTCCGTGCCGGCGCCGACCGTGCTGACGACCTCGGCGCTTCCGCCGTTGCGCTCCATCCGTCCGATGACCGACTCGCGCAGGCCGTGACGGTCGTCGGGAACCGCAGCAGGGTCGAAGCCCTGACCCCGATCGCGCACGAACACCTCCGCTGAATCGTCGTGGACCTCCGCGTACACCGATGCGGCGCCCCCACCGTGGCGGGCGGCATTGACCATGACCTCACGCGTCGCCGCCAGCAAGGCGCCCAGCGGGGCGTCGAGAGTGGCATCACCGACCGTCACGACCTCCATCGTCGCCGAGTAGGCCGCTTCCACTTGCGTGGCATCTCGCTGAAGTGCCGCCGCAAACGTACGGTCTGGGTCTCCGGTCGGCGCATACAGCCACGAGCGCAACGCCCGCTCCTCCGTTCGGGCAAGGCGTTGCACCTCCTTCGGGTCGGCGGCGTTCCGCTGGATGAGCGTCAGCGTCTGCAGGACCGAGTCATGGACATGCGCCGCGATCTCGGCGCGTTCCTCGCTGCGGATCAGGGCGTGGCGCTGCTCGTTCTGCTCGCGCCAGCGCCGATAGGTCCACGGGAACGCGACGAGCCCGACGCCGAGCAGGAGGAGCAAGGCGGTCGCCAGCGCTTGCACGGCGGCCGCTGGACCGGTCCGGCTGACGAGGAGGCCGATCACGCCGAGGGCCACGAGAGCGATGCCGACGACGATGCGCCAGCGGCCCGCATTCGCGGTCGTACCCGCGGTCTGGCGGGCGGCACGGGCGGCAGTCGCCGACCACGTCGAACGCTGGTCATCGTCTGCCTGCTGCCACACCAGGGCCGCGCCGACGATCGCGAGAATGATCGGCACCACCGAGCCGCTGATGATGTTGACGCCGAGTGCGGCCAGGAGCAGGACGACGCCGACCGCCACCGCCGCGAGCGCCAGCAGACGGGTGAAGTCCGCCGAGCGGGCTCCCTCGAAGTCGTCCTCGGCAGCGAGGTCCCCGTCGGCGACGAGTCCGGGCGAGAGGGGAAGAACGGCCCAGAAGGCCGCGTAGAGCACAAGACCGATGCCACCGGTCAGCGCCAGGATGACGAAGACCGTCCGGACGACCCACACCGGCAGGTGGAGGTTCTCGGACAGGCCTCGGCAGACACCTGCCACGACCCGCCCTGAGACGGGCCGGGTCGCCCTCGGGGGTGCGGTGGTCACGGTCACGACTCGATCATCCCCGTCCAGGGCCCCGGAGCGCATCAGGGTCGACCCCTGAGGTTGCCAAGGGCAGGATCAGGGTTGGATCAGGGTTGTTCCCCGATGTGGACGGGCGCGGTCGCGAGCAGGCTGGAGACATGACAGAGAACACTGAGACCACCGCAGGGCCGGCCCCGTTGCCCGCTCCTCCGTCCATCCCCCGTCCGCCCCTACGGCGCAGCCGCAACGATCGCGTGATCGGCGGTGTCGCCGGCGGCTTCGGCCAGTGGCTGGGCATCGACCCCGTGATCGTCCGGGTCGTGCTTGTCGTCCTCGCGATCTTCGGCGGCAGCGGACTGCTGCTGTACGCGGCCGGCTGGCTGTTCATCCCCGACGAGGGTGCAGTCACCAGCGAGGCCGAGCGCTTCATCGCAAAGGGCCAGCGCCCCGGATCGACAACGCGAACCGTGATCATCGTCATCGCCGCGATCCTCATCGCAGCCGCGGCGCTGAACCTGCTGGCGACCGGCCCACTGGAAGTGTGGGGCCTCGGCAGCGGAAGCTCGGTGCTGCTGCTCCTTGCGGCGGGCGGCGTCGTTCTCTACCTGGTGAACCGCACCCCCGGACAGCAGGTCGCCGGACCGCCGTCGACGAACTTCACGACGCCATCAGCCGCGGCCGACGCCGGCTCTGCCATGGTCGAGTCCGCCGCCATGGTCGAGTCCGCCGCCACGGTCGACGCGCAGGGGTCTGACACGACCACGGGTTTCGCGTACGGCGGCTATGGCGACTACCCGGGCTACACCGCGCCGATGCCGGCCCCGGTCCCGCCCAAGCCACCAAAGCGGCGTTCGTACCTGGGCCTGGCGACACTGAGCCTGTCGATCATCACCATGGGAGCGCTGGCAGTGCTCTCGGCGAGCGGCGTGGCGAACATCCCGCTCGTCGCCATCCTCGCCGCCGGACTCGGCGTCCTAGGACTTGGCATGCTCGTCGGCACGCTGTTCGGGCGCGCCCGCTGGCTCCTCGCCTTGGCCATTCCGCTACTGCTGGTGATCGTGCCTCTGGCGCTCATTCCCCAGGACCTGCACCTGCCGCGGTCAGCGATCACCATCGGTGAGGCGTCGTGGGTTCCGACCACTCCCGCCTCCGCAGCGACGCCACGTTCCTTGTGGATAGGCGATGCCGTCCTCGACCTCTCCGGTCTGCAACTGCCTCCCGGCGAGGCGAGCTACCCAGTGGTCGCCCGCGTCGGCATTGGCCAGCTGTCCGTGAAGGTGCCGGCCGGCATGCGCGTCCACGTCACCGCGACGAGTGGGACGGGCAAGGTGGCTGTCGAAGGGCTGCCGCCCGTCAGCGGCTCGAACGTGAGAGTCGTCGGCGATCTGCCCGGCGTCGTGTCCCCAACCGCCCCAACCGTCGAGCTGCGCGTGCAGGTCGGCCTCGGAGACCTGGAGGTGTCCCGTGCGTAAGCACTCCTTCGACCTCGTATCCTGCATCGCCGGCCTGC
This sequence comes from Actinomycetes bacterium, assembly GCA_037130755.1. GTDB lineage: Bacteria > Actinomycetota > Actinomycetes > S36-B12 > S36-B12 > UBA10649. The sequence continues at coordinate 33,661 of JBAXSI010000008.1, read as the reverse complement.
TCTTCGTCGGCCTCGCGATCGCCTACATCGTCGGTGCATACACAGACATTCGCATTGACCCGCGGCTCGCACTGCCGCTGGTCCTCGTCGGACTCGGGGTGGCCGGGCTGGCCGCGTCACTGCTGGCACAGCATCGCTCGAACCAGGCCGTCGCTGAAGCCGACGAGCAGACCGAGTCGCTCACCCTGTGATTGCTGCGGCGATGAGCAGCAGGCCGATCACGAGCAGCACCACGGACATGAGCGTGGCGTTGTGCCGGTCGAGCCAGCGGCCCCAGCCCGCGAGAACGTCATCTGCGCGTGAGCCGAGGAGCATGACAACGGTGAAGGGGACCCCGACCCCGAGGGTCGCCAGCACGACGTAGGACACCAGTGCCCCCAGCTCCTGGGGGATGGTGAACCCGGCCTCGACGATCGACGCAGCAGCCGCCAGCGTCACGGCGATGTTCTTCGGATTGCCTGCGGCCAGCAGTGCACCAAGACGCGCGGACTTCGCCGGCGTGGTGGATGCCACAGCATTCATCCACGCCGGCATCTTCGCGTCCTCGCCCGCACGGGGACGACTCATCCACTTGCGGACGGCCAGCACGACGAGCAGGAGGCCCACCCCGGCCCGGATCAGGCGCGCCACGGTCGAGGACGATCCACTGCCGTACAGGTCGGTGTGGTTGGCGATCAAGATGGCGACACCACCCAGGGCCAGGAGCGCGGCGAGCCAGGCTGCGACGAAGCACGCTCCTGCCCGTCGACCGTTCGCCGTCTGAAGAACGAGGATCATCGCGATCACCGGCAGTGGGTTCACAGCTACTACGGCAGCGAGGGGCACCAGTTGTGCCAGCACGTCACCCATCGGCATTGAGCTGGACGCCGGACATGAAGATCAGTGTGTTCCGCTGGATCAGCTGTCGAGCCGAGTCATGCGAGACAGTCGGGGTTCCGTCGCCCGGCTGCGGTCCGTAGTCACCGAAGAACGCGTGCACGGCGCCGTCGATCGGCGTGAAGATCGCGTCCTTCGGCAGGTTCGCGCGGGAAGCCTCGATGTCCGCAGGCGTGGCTAGCCCGTCCTTCGTTCCTGACACCGAGAGGACCTTGGCCGACAGGGTCGAGCTCATGTCGGAGGCCGGGTACGAGGCGTAGAGGATGAGGCCCTTAACCGGGGACTTCGCGTCAGCGCTGTGCGCCTCCGCGTCCATCGCCGCGACCGTCCCGCCCAGCGAGTGACCACCCACGAACCAGTCCGTGATCTGCGGATTTGCATCGCGCGCGGACTCGAAGGCGTTCGTCGCGAGGAAGGCGATTCCCAGCGGCTGCTTGGGGATGACGACGGTGTAGCCCGCCTCCGCCAGCGGCCGCAGCACCGCCGCGTATGCGCGCGCCTCGACCTTGGCGCCCGGCTGGAAGACGACGCCGGTCGTGCTCTCCCCCGACGCGGGAGCCATCACGATCTGCGTGGGTGACTCGACTACGGTCACGGTCGGCCCGGACTCCATCGCGGCTAGCGCCGGCTCGACGGCCGGGAACGGACGCAGCCACGCCATCAGCGCGATCCATGCGACGAAGACGACGACCCCCACGACGCCAAAGGCCTGACGCCACCTGCCCATTCCGTTTCGCGGACGGAAGGACTTGCCGAGCGCGAATACTGATAGAGCGACCGTCAGCACGAGCAGCACGCCGTAGAGCGGGTGGCCGTGAATGATCGCCGGCCATGCCGTGACACAGCACCAGGCAACGACAAGCAAGCCCAGCACTCCTACGCCGCGAAGTACCCATCTCATGCCGCGACCCTATGACCTGCGTAGCCAAGCAGGCCCCTGCACGGCAGCATGGTGCGATGAGCGGTAGGCGATCAGGGCATCGGCGATGGACGATCAGCGTCGTCCTGCTGGCGGTCATCGCGTTCACGCCGATGCCCATCGTCTCCGCGGCTGCGATCTCCCACACTCGGGCTCCTGGCGCCCTGCGGAGCCATTCGGTCCTGCCCTCCCTTCGCGACACGTGCTTCGATCGCATCCCCACGAAGAAGAAGCTTGTGGCGCTCACGTTCGACGCCGGCGGCGGCGACGGCGGAGTCAGGAAGATCCTTCGGACCCTGCGCGCCGAAGGCGTGCCCGGCACCTTCTTCCTCACCGGACGCTGGGCCGAGGAGTTCCCCGACCAGGTGGCGGCGATCGCCGCCGCCGGCCATGTGCTCGGCAACCACACCCGCACCCACCGCAAGGTCTCGACGCTAACCACCTCGACCCTGCGCAGCGAACTTCGCTCGACGAACAAGGCGGTGCGCCAGATCGCGGACCGGGGCACGAAGCCGTTCTTCCGGTTCCCGTACGGCGCGCACACGCCGCGCGACGTCAACCGGATCAACGACCTCGGCTACGCCTGCATCCAGTGGAGCGTCGACACGGCCGGATGGATGGGGACATCGGGCGGCCGGTCAGTGGCGTCCGTTCGCACGCGGGTCATGGACGAACTGGCCCCCGGTGAGATCGTGCTCATGCACGTCGGACAGCACCCCACCGACGGATCGACCCTTGACGCCGATGCGCTCGCATCCGTGATCGAGGCCGTCCGGGCGAAGGGCTACGGCTTCACGACGCTCAGGGCCCTCCTGCCCACGCCCAGGCCAATTCCAAAGCCCACGCCCACACCGGCCGTCAGCGCATCGGCGCCCGCCGCCTAGCCCTCGGTGACCTCGAAGATCGCGTCGGCCACGAGTCCGTGCGCCTCGCGGTGCACGTCAGCGGCAGCCTCGGCGCTCGGCGCATCGACCAGGCAGAAGATCTTCCCGGCCTTCTCGTCGACCCAGTAGTGCCGGTAGTCGACGCCGTGCGCCGCCTGGGTCTCGACGTCCTTCGCATGGGCGGCGGCGACGTCGGCGGCAGAGACGCCGCCATCCATGTTGTGCATGTCCATGTACAGCGGCATCGCGAGCTCCTTGGGTCCGGGCACTCCTGAGGTCGTGCGGTGCTGCGACCGTACGACCGCGGGGGGATCAAATGTGACTAATCCGGCAAACTCCTCGCATGCTGCTTCGGCCATCAGAGCATCGGCCACCGCCCGGCTAGGGCAGAATCACCTGGTGGTCCTCCTCCCCAGCCGTGCCGGCTGGCTCACCCGCTGGGCCAGCGACACCCCGGTGCAGGCCGGGATCGCCGGCGCCTCCTGGTCGGTGTCGGGCACGTTCGCCCGTGGCCTGCTCCCCCGGCACCCGATGCAGCAGGCCGTCGCCACCGGCGTCGTCGCGGCGACCCACTACCAACTCACCGCCACCGCCTGGGCCACGCTCCAGGCGCTGGGTGCCCTCCCGGGGCAGCGCCCCGGCGCGCGAGCCAACCTCGTGATCGCGGGGCTCGGCATCGCCGGCGGACTCGGGATGTCGGCTGCGGCCAACCGGCTCGCCGAGGACTCGATCCCGGCTGCCGTGGCCTCCACCGCGGGGCGCATCACCGCCTTCGCCGCCCTCGCCGGCGGCGCTGCCGAACTGTGGGACACCCTCCTGCACAAGCGCCTCGGCCTCGAGCCGGGGCTCGACACGACTCTGCTGCCCGCCGTGGCCACCGGCGGTGCCGTCGTGGCATTCAGCGTGCTGCAACGCAGCCGCCGGGCAACCAAGTACGGGATCGTCGCGCCGGATCGGCATGCGGTCGCCGGCATCGGGGTGCAGACGGCACTCAAGGCCGGCGCCGTGGGCGCGGTCGCCGGCCTCGGCTTCGCCGCCGCCACGACCGGGGAGCAGATCGCCGCCCACGCACTCGAGAAGGGGATGGCCAGGGTCCTCGGCTCCGATGTCGGCGCCGTAGGCACCCTTGTCGCGCACGGCCTGATCCTCGGGACGATGACGGCGGCCGGCGTCGTCGCCTTGAACAAGGTCACCGGGCAGCTCCAACGTCGCGACGACGTTGTCGAGCCGGCCTACCCGGCCCCACCGACGTCCTCGCACGTCTCCGCCGGGCCGTCGAGCGCGATGCCGTTCGACACCCTGGGCAAGGAGGGGCGTCGCTTCGTCCTCATGACGCTCACGCCCGCCGAGATCACGGCGGTCATGCAGGAGCCCGCCATCGAGCCGGTGCGCGTCGTGGGCGGCTACGAGGTGAGTGAGGACATCGAGGAGCGGGCCCGCCTGACCCTCGCGGACATGGAGTCCTGCGGCGCTTACGAGCGCAGCCTCATCGTCATCGGGTCGCCCACGGGCGTCGGCTATTTCAACTACTCCGTGGCTGAGGCGCTTGAGTACCTGACCCGCGGGGACTGCGCCATCGTCGTTCCGCAGTACGCCCTGGTGCCCTCAGCCCTCGCACTCACGAAGACCACCCAGGCGGAGGAGCTCACTCGACTGGTCCTCGAAGGCGTGCGCGACCGCCTCGCAGGGGTGCCCGCCGCCCGACGTCCGCGAGTCGTGCTCATCGGCGAGAGCCTCGGCGCCAACGTGGCCCTCGACATCGCGACCGCGCCCACCGGTGAGACATACCTGCCGGTGCTGAACTCACTCGGGGTCGCGGGCGGCATGTATCTGGGCGTTCCCTTCCGCACCCGGCTGTGGAACGAGTGGCGCGATGACCCGCAGGCCGTCGACCCGAAATCAGAGCTGGTCCTGGTCAGCCAGCCGGACGAGGCTGCACCCATCGGTGCGGGCCAGGCTCGGCACCTCATGGTCGTGCATCACGACGACCCCGTGAACAAGTACGGGTTCGCCATGATCGTCCAGCCGCCCTGGTGGATGGGGCCACCGACCACCCGGCCACCCCTCGTGCCTCGCGAGACGAAGTTCCGTCCGATCACGACGTTCGTCCTCGCGACGGTCGACCTGTTCAATGGCATGCAGTCCAAGCCGGGAACGTTCGAGCGACGGGGACACGACTACCGGATCGACATCCGCGAGGGGCTCCAAGCCGCCTTCGGCCTCGGCTGCACCGACGAGCAGGCCATCGCGATCGAGGAGGCCCTCCGCCGGCGCGAGCAGGACTGGGCGACCCGGCGCATGGTGGCCCGCAAGCTGGACAAGGCACGCCGATCCATCGAGCGGCAGTTGGCCGAATGGGGCAGCCCGAATATCGCCATCGCCGACTTCGACCCGAACAACGACCAGACCATGAGCGCGCTGGCGCGGCTCGGCGTCATCAGCGGCCCCCCGGGCGCCTGAATCGTCCACGCGTCCGACCCGTCATCGGCGTCAATCGCGGGGTACTTTCAACGAGGCGGCCGGCCCGCGGTCGCCTGACGAAGGAGAGACCTCGTGTCCATCGCCCGCACCCTCACCATTGCCGCCGCTGCCGCGGGAGTCGCTCTCGGCGGAGTGGCGCTGGCGCCTGCCGCAGGAGCCGCGACCGGCGACACCGTAGTCATCAACTGCGTCGGCAAGGGCCAGGTCAAGCCCAAGGAGATCGTCATCACGTGCGCCGACGCCGGCGTCATGGTCACCAAGATCAAGTGGTCCAAGTGGACCAACAACGAGGCGAAGGGCACGGGGACGCTGGTGTGGAACACCTGCCTGCCGAAGACCTGCGTCGACGGCATCGTCCAGAACTACAAGGCCAAGGTCACCCTGGGCCGGGTCGCCTCAGGTCCGAACATCTCCGTGTTCTCCGGAATGACGTTGACGTTCACCGGCGGCGGCGGGCCAGCGGCCGCAGACTCGGTCTCCTACATCATCGACCGCCCGATCCAGTAGTGCTCACGCCTCCCGCGGGAGGCTGAGGATGAAGGTCGCACCCGAGGCACCATCCGAGCGTGCCTCGACGGTTCCGCCATGGGCCACGATGAGTTCGCGCACGACGGCGAGGCCGATGCCCGACCCTGACGCGTCCGAGTCGGCAGATCCTCGCCACAGCCGCTCGAACACGTGCGGCAGAGCTGCTGGTGCGATGCCAGGCCCGGTGTCGGCGACGACGACCAAGGCGACCGCACCATCAGCGCTGACGTGCACGTCCACTCGGTCACCAGGCCGGCAGTAGCGCACCGCGTTCGCGAGGACGTTGCCCACCGCCTGGTGGAGCCGGTCCGCGTCGCCGTCGATGACGATGCCCGACGCGAGGTCCGTCGTGAGGGTCAGGCCCGCCGCGTCGAAGCTCGCGTGGGCTGCGGCCGCCGCGTCGGCGACAAGGGCACCCAGGTCCAAAGGTGCGCGACGAAGCGTGAGCGCTGCGCTCTCGGCGGCGGATAGCTGGCTCAGGTCGTCGACCACTCGGCCGAGACGAACGGATTGTGCATGCAACGCCTGCAGCCGCTCGCGGTCCGGCGCGACGTAGCCGTCACGGAGCTCCTCGAGGCCCGCCTGCAGCGCCGCCAGCGGCGTGCGCAGTTCGTGGGCCACGTCCGCGGCCATGCGCTGTCGCGCCTGCTCGGACCGCACGACGTCGTCCGCAGAGGCATCGAAGGATCTCGCGATCTCACCGAGCTCTCCCGGCGCCTTCGCGTCGGAGGCGTCCGCTCGCGCCGCGCGATCTCCGGCAGCGAACGACCGCGCCACGTCGGACAGTCGAGCCAGCGGCCGCGAGATGCGCCTTGATACGTAGAACGCCATGGCGACAGCGACCGCAAGCGACACCAAGGCCGCCGCGATGATCCACGTCCAGGCGATGCTCTGGGCCGTGGCGGTGGAAGGGGAGCCGAATCCCAGGCGCACGGTGCCGACTGTCTGGCCGTTGACGACGACGGGCTCGACGATGCCTCCTCGGCCGGTGCCCATCATCCCGTTGCCCTGCATCATGCCGCCGCCCTGCTGACCGCCTCCCCTTTGCCGTGAAGGCCCCGCCACCACCGCATCGTTCGCGTCGCTGACAACCAGGCCCGCGCCCGCGTTCGCAGCAACGGCGTAGGCGTCGGTGAGGTCGGCCGACTGCCAACCCGCTGCATTGCGATACGCCACCGCGGCGGCGTCTGCGGCAGCCAGCGCGGCCGTCTGCCGCCGCTCGTCTTCGCCAGCGCTGAGGCCGCGTGACGTCCCGATGAGCGAGGCGAGTGTCAGCACCACGACGGACGCCAGCGACACCACCACGAAGGCGACGAGCAGCCTGCGCCCCAGCGGTCCCAGATGCTCGGGGCGGTCAGTGGTCATGATCGAGTCCCAGTCGATAGCCGACACCGAGGACCGTCTCGACGATGTCCCCATGGTCATCGCCGATCTTGCGGCGCAGGTTCTTCACGTGTGAGTCGATCGTGCGCTCGTAGCCGGCGAACTCGTAGCCGCGCACCCGATTGACCAGCTCCGCCCTGGAGAAGACTCGTCCCGGTACCGAGGCCAACGCGACGAGAACGCCCCACTCGGAGGGCGTCAGCTCAACCGCTCGACCATCGATCCATGCCTCATGACGCGCATCGTCGATCAGCAGCCGCCGCCCGCCGTATGTCGTCGCCGCCACGGACTGCGCGCCGGCCGATACCTGCCGGCCAAGGACGACACCCACCCGCAGCACGACCTCCTGCGGGCTGAAGGGCTTGGTGACGTAGTCATCCGCGCCGTGCTGGAGACCCCGGATCCTGTCCTCCACCGAACTCCGCGCCGTCAAGGCGATGACGGGGACGTGCACGACGGTCGCTTCCTGCAGGACGTCCATGCCGTCGATGTCCGGCAGCCCCAGGTCCAGAAGGACAAGATCCACGCCCCCTGACTCCAACTGGCGCAGGGCATCCGATCCGGTGGCCGACGTGATGACTGCATACCCGTCCCGCTCGAGGTAGCGCCGCAGCAACTCACGGATGTCGCGCTCGTCCTCGACGACGAGCACCGTGGCCATGCACCCAGTCTGCCGCCTTCACACAGGGAGCCGGGATCGACGCGGGAATCTCCACAGGATCTCCACACGGAGCACATGGGGGCTTCATCCCCATGCCGGAGAGTCAGGAGCAGAAGAAACGACCACAGCCCTAAACCACAGGCCGAACAAGGAGAACCCCATGAGACGCAACCTGGCCGCCGCCGCCATCATCGCCGCGAGCCTCACCACGATCGGTCTGGCAGCCTCACCGGCGCTCGCCGCGAACGGTCCCGGCAACGGCCCGGGCACGTATGCCACGAGTGGCTGCCCCTTCGGCAACACCCCCGGTAGCGGGAACTCAGCCGGTGGCACCTGGAACGGGACCGGCGGCGGAATGATGGGACAGGGTCGCGGAGCTGGCGGCGGCATGATGGGACAGAACCTCGCGGGCGTCCCGTCGGGCACGCTCACCTCGGCCCAGAGGACCGCCCTCGTCGCCATGGCGGACGAGGAGAAGATGGCGCACGACGTCTACGTCACGCTCGGCGCCAAGTACCCGGACGTGTGGCAGTTCGCCCGCATCCAGCGCTCAGAGTCGATGCATCAGGCCGCGCTCCGGACCCTGATGACCCGCTATGGGGTCACCGATCCGACTGCCGGGCTGGCGACGGGAACGTTCGCGACCAGCCGGATGCAGGGTCTCTATGACGGGCTGGTTGCTGGCGCCACGACGAATGCCAAGGCGCTGGCCGCCGGAGTGACGGTCGAGAAGACCGACATCGCCGATCTCACGAGCACGCTCGACGGGGTCACCGCGCCCGACGTGCAGCTGGTCTACACGAACCTGCGTAACGCATCGCAGCATCACCTGGTGGCGTTCGGCGGCTGAGCCGAGCACCGAAGGGCGTCGGCCAACAGGCCGGCGCCCTTGTCATTGCGCGATCGCGTGGCAGATCTCCGACCCCGCCGGGCACAGCCGGCCTCCGCCGGTCGCCAGGACGACAGCGAGGTCTGCGTTCGCAATCCCCTTGTCGTTCAACAGTTTCCGCAACTCCTCTGGCTTGACGTCGGGCGGTGCACCGATGGCCGCCACCGCGACAACGCCGTCCCTGACGGCGATCTCGGTGACCGTCCAGTCATTGACGGCGGCCCACGCAACCGCGATGGGCCGCACCTTCGCCTCGAGCAGTTGATCGCGCGCCACGGCGGCGCTGCCCACCGCCAGCGGAATTGCGACGATCACGACCAGGCCCATGACCAGGAAGAGGGTCCGGCCGCGTAGCACCCCGACCGGGTAGCCGTTGTCTTCGGCAATTGAGCGGATCCGGTAGAGCAGAAGGACGATGGCTCCGGTTGCGATGATCGCCGCGACGTTGGTGGCGAAGAGCAGGAGTGCTCCCATGGCATCCGAGTAGCGCTGCACGGAGAGCAGGAGCCCCACGACGGCGAGCGGCGGCACCAGCGAGATAGCGATGGCCACCCCGGGGAGGGTGTCGGAGATGTCGGACCGAACGAGGGCGAAGGCGCCCACGGTTCCGGTCGCGAGGGCCGCGACGAGATCGATCAGCCCTGGACTGATACGCCCTTCGATCTGCGAATTCCCCTGGAAGGCATTGACAGGGCTGTCGATGACGCCGAGCAGGAAGGCGATCGCGATGACGATCAGGGCGCCCCCGGCGACGAGGGCGACGCTGCGCACCATGTGACGGTGATCGGCCAGCACCACCGCGAGCGCCGTCCCGAGGATCGGTGTCATCAACGGCGCCACGATCATGGCTCCGATCACGGTTGCCGTGGAGTCGGCGATGACGCCGGCCGTGGCGATGATCCCGGCCAGTACGAGGAGGATCCAGAACTTGCTGGACTTCGCGCCCGTGAAGGGACCGTCGATGTAGAGGGCGTCCGTCATCCGCTCGACGTCGGCAAGGGTTGTCTTGGGCATGAATGACTCCTTCGTGAACGGCCGGGAACGCAAGGAACTCAACCGCGATGGCACGATGCAGCGGACGAGGGCATGATGCCCTAGTACCAGATTCCCGCAGGATGACAGGGAGCCTTCATGACAGAACATGGGATCGTGCTTTACGGGGCCACGTGGTGCCCTGACTGCCGTCGAAGCAAGGCATTCCTCGGGGAGCAACGCATCCCCTTTGCCTACGTCGACCTCGAGGAGCATCCCGAGTCAATCGAGACCGTCCTGGCGCTGAACGACGGCAAGCAGATCATCCCCACCATCGTCTTTCCGGACGGCAGTTTCGTCACTGAGCCGACCAACGAGGAACTTGCTGAGAAGGTCGGCCTCACGCGGGAGGCCGCGCAATCAACCTATGACGTCGTCATCATCGGCGGCGGTCCCACCGGCCTGACCACCGCCATCTACACCGCGCGCGAGAACTTCCGCACGCTGGTCATCGAGCGCTCGGCGCTCGGCGGGCAGGCGGGCATCACCGAACGCCTTGACAACTATCCTGGGTTCCCGGACGGGATCAAGGGAGCCGAACTAGCCTCGAGATTCGTCGAGCAGGCGCAGCGGTATGGCGTGGAGATGCTGGCGGCGGTGTCGGTGACGGGCCTGGATCCTCATGAAGGACGCACCAAGGTGACCCTCTCGACCGGCCAGGAGGTGGTGGCCGGGGCCGTGCTCATCGGCACCGGCTCGACGTATCTCCGCACGGATGCCCCCGGCGAGGCCGACCTCATCGGCGCGGGAGTGCACTTCTGTGCCACGTGCGACGGGCCGTTCTACAAGGGGGCGGCGGAGCTGGTCGTGCTCGGAGGTGGCAACTCCGGTCTCGAGGAGGGCCTGTTCCTGACCCAGTTCGCCGACCATGTGACGGTCATCGAACGAGGCCCCTCCCTGAAGGGCTCGCGCATCCTCCAGGACAAGGTGATGAACCATCCGAAGATGACCGTGCTCCTCCACACCACTGTGGCCGCCTTCACGGCAAACGAACACGGCAAACTCGCGTCGGTACGCCTGGTCGGACCAGACGACAACGAGATCGAGCATTCAGCAAACGGTGCTTTCGTCTTCATCGGCCTCAAGCCCAACGCAGGCTGGCTCGACGGGCTGGTCACCCTCGACGAGGCCGGCTTCGTCGTGACCGACCGCATGATGGCCACCTCGTCTCCGGGCATCTTCGCCGCCGGAGACGTGCGGGCGGGTTCCACCAAGCAACTTGCCTCGGCCGTTGGCGAGGGTGCTGCAGCAGCCCTGCAGATCCGCCACCATCTCGACGAGATGCGGGACGGCTAGTCCAGTACGTCGGCGATGAACGTGCTCACGTCGGCCAACTCGTCGATGGTCATGCTGTGGCCGATGCCCGGGTAGGAGAACTCCAGCAGGCTCGCGCCAGAACTCTCGCGCAGCCACTCCTCGCTTCGCTCCACGAGATCGCGCGGGATCATCGCGTCGTCGACGTCGATGCTCCACAGCACGGGAAGGGCCGCAAGTCGGTTCAGGCTCGTGTCGTACCCGGCGTCCCATGGCAAGGTCCCAGACAGCAGCGCGGCACCGGCGAATCGGTGTGGGCGTTCAAGGATGAGTCCGCCAGCCATGGCCGTCCCGCCAGAGAAGCCCAGCACGATCACGTGGCTGTGGACGGCAGCAACTTTGTCCAGCCAGCTGAACAGCGCCGCTCCGGTCGCCTTGATCGAATCCTCGATCGGCCGGCCGATGCCGCGGTTGGCGAACCAGGCGTAGCCCTGGTCGAGCGTGATCGGCGCCCTCGGGGCAGCCACGGTCACGAAGTCGGGCAGGTATGGGGTGAGCTCGATCATCGACGACTCGTCCGCGCCGCGCCCGTGCAGCGCGACCACGAGGGGAGTGCCGGCCCGCTCCTGCTCAGCATTGGACCAGGCCACGTGCTCGATCAATGGTGACACTGGAGTCTCCACAAGTGCTAGCAGGTCCCGGCCCTGTTCGGGAGGACTTCGATCGTAGTTGGGACGGTTGCGATTCACCGGATGAGGGCGAATGAGGATCAGTAAGGTGAAGCCGATTCCGACCAGGGAGTGACAATGACGAACAGCGGTCGCGTGGCGATCATCACCGGAGCGGCCCGCGGCATCGGTGCTGCGGTCGCCAGCCGCCTCGCGGCTGACGGCCTCGCCGTCGCGCTGCTGGATCTGGACCAGTCTGCCGTCGATGAGGCAGCGGCGGCGATCACGGCTGCTGGCGGCCAGGCCATCGGCGTAGCAGTGGACGTGACCGACACTGAACGCGTCGAGGCTGCGGTACAGACGGTAGCCGCCGAACTCGGTGCGCCGACCGTGCTCGTCAACAACGCGGGGATCATTCGCGACAACCTGCTGTTCAAGATGACGAACGACGACTGGGATGCCGTGATCAACGTGCATCTGCGGGGCGCGTTCCTCATGACGCGAGCTGCGCAGAAGTACATGACCGAGGCGAAGTGGGGCCGCATCGTCAACCTGTCCAGCACCTCGGCTCTGGGCAACCGTGGCCAGGTCAACTACTCGGCTGCGAAGGCCGGCCTCCAAGGATTCACCAAGACGCTCGCTCTCGAGCTGGGCCCGTTCGGCGTCACGGCCAACGCGATCGCGCCAGGGTTCATCGCAACCGACATGACGGCTGCGACAGCGGCGCGGATCGGGATGTCATTCGAGGACTTCTGCGCAGTAGTCGCAGCCGAGACCCCGGTCCGCAGGGTGGGCCAACCCGACGACATCGCCCACACCGTGTCGTTCCTCGTCAGCGAAGGGGCCGGCTTCGTGACCGGCCAGGTGATCTACGTGGCCGGCGGGCCCAAGGACTGAGGAGTCGAAGCCATGGCAACCCCGCTGATCGCCGTCGACGACACGTTGATGGTTCCGCGCTATGGCCGGCCGCTGTTCTGGCTCAACGCGATCATCGCGTGGTGCAGCGTCGTCCTGTCCTTCCTGCTGAACTTCACTGGCTACTACAACGACACCGCTGATCCCTCCAAGCCGACGATCCTGGGCAATGTTGCCGACGGAATCGACTCACCCGTCGAGCGCATCTTCGACTGGCTGACCTACTTCACGATCCTCAGCAACATCGTCGTTGCCGTGGTCCTCACTGTGCTTGTGCTGCGGCCGGGCCTCTTCGCTCGGACCGACCGGGTCGGCGCCACCTGGCGGGCTTTGCGGCTCGACAGTCTCCTCATGATCGCCATCACCGGCGTGGTCTACAACCTGCTCCTCGCCGCGGGACCGAAGACCGGATGGGATTTCGCCAGCAACGCGCTTGAACACGTGATCACGCCGATCGTGACGGTCCTGGTGTGGTTGCTCGCAGGTCCGCGCGGGCTGATCAACATTCGCGTGATCGGGCTCTCGATGATCCTTCCGCTCGCCTGGGCGGCGATTGCGCTCATCCGGGGCGCTGTGGTCGGCGCCTATCCGTACAACTTCCTCGACGTCGGTACCGAGGGACTTGTCTCAGTCCTCGTCTTCGTCCTGGTAATCGTCGTCGTAGCCATCATCCTGGCGTTCGCGTTCATGGGACTGGACGCCCTCTTCCGGCGCACGAGCGCCGGAAGACGTGCTCGCGGATAGGAGAAGTCATGGCTGAGTTCGTCGTCAACGCCCATCGGCACGACCCGTACAAGAACTTCAAGTTCCGTGTGAAGTGGGACGGTCGCTACGTCGCGGGCATCACCACGGTCAGCGCGCTGCGACGCGTCACGCAGGTCGTCGAATACCGGCAGGGCGGCGACCCGTCCGTCGTCCGCAAGTCACCTGGGCGCACATCCTTCGAGCCGATCACGCTGAGCCGCGGGGTCACGCATGACGCTGAGTTCGAGCACTGGGCGAACAGGGTCTGGAGCCTGGGGTCCGCCGCCGGAAACGAGATGTCCCTCAAGGACTTCCGCAAGGACTTCACCATCGAGCTGTTCAACGAGGCCGGCCAACTCGTGATCGCCTACAAGGTCTATCGCGCCTGGGTGTCGGAGTACGTCGCCCTCTCCGATCTCGACGCCGGCGAGAGCGCTGTTGCCATCCAGTCCATCACCGTCCAGCATGAGGGGTGGGAGCGCGACGCATCCGTCGTGGAGCCCACGGAGCCGTGAGGCATCAAGGAGAATGAGCCAAAGTGTGCTTCACCCTGCCCGCTGAGGTTGCCCACGGCATCGAGGGCGCCGTCGGTGAGGTGGCGCACGTGGTCAGCGACTCCATGACGGCCATCGCTGCGGGCAGCGGCGACCTCCCTGTGCTCGCGACGCCGACGATGGTCGCGCTGATGGAGGCCGCGGCCTGCGCGGCCCTCGCCCATCACCTGCCCGGCGGCCTCACGTCCGTCGGGTCGCGCATCGACGTGCGCCATCTGGCACCCTCCCCGATCGGCGCGCAGATCACGGCCCGTGCACGCGCGACCAACGTGGACGGCGCGAAGATCACGTTCGACGTCGAGGCGTCTCACCACATTGGCGGCAACACCGTCGAGATCGGCCGTGGCACGCATGTACGGGTGATCGTCGAGCGTGGGGCCTTCCTCAACGCGCTGTGACGACTAGATGCCCAGCGTGTTGCGGGGGTAGGCGGCCTCGGGGTCGGTCATGACGTTCACCAGATAGGGGATGCCTGAGGCCATCGCACGATCGATGGCCGGGCCGATCTGCGCAGGATCCGTGACCGTCTCCCCGCCGCCACCGAGCGTGACGACGATCTCGTCATATCGCGTGGGCGCGAGGTCGGCGATCACGTCATAGCCGTAAAGCATGCGCATCGGCTGCTTCTCAAGCCCCCAGCCTGCGTTGTTCCCGACGATGATCACGGCCGGGATGCGATGACGCACGAGCGAGTCCACGTCCATCAACGAGAAGCCCGCGGCGCCATCGCCCATCAGCAGGAACAACGGCGAACCCGGATGCACGATCCCAGCCGCCAGCGCGTAGCCGGGCCCGGTTCCCAGGCATCCGTACGGGCCCGGATCCAGCCAGCGCCCGGGCTGCATGGGCTCCACGTACTTGCCGGCGAACGAGACGAAGTCGCCACCGTCGCCGATGACGACAGAGTCGTCCGTGAGGCGCGGCATGAGCTCGCCGTAGATACGAGCAGGGTGGATCGGCAAGGAGTCGTTGATGAGGGTGCCCTTGTCCGCATCGACTGCCGCGAAGGCGATGTCGTGCAATGACGCGACCCAGGCGTCGTCAGTGGCCGGGCCCTCGGCAAGGGCGGCAAGACTCAGGCGCAGGTCGCCGACGATCGTGCAGGCGACCGCCTCCGCGCTCGAGCGCTCGGACTCGGCATCCACGACGTGGATCACCTTCGCGGGAGGATCCCCGAAGGCGCCGAATCCCAGGCGGAAGTCCAGCGGCGTGCCGACGACGATCACGAGGTCGGCGCCCTTGAACGCGGCCGATCGCGCCCGCGTCACCAGGTGCGGATCCTTCGGCGGGATCACGCCGCGACCCATGCCGTTCGCGACGACGGGCAGGTTCCGATCGACGATGAGCGCTCGCGCCTGGTCGACGGCATCGGACATCCACACGCCGCTGCCGAGGATGAGCACCGGGTGGCGTGACTCGGCCAGCAGCAGCTGCGCCTTGGCGATGGCGTCAGGATCCGGTTCAACGCCACGGTCGACCGCCGCGACGCGGCGCTCCTCCCTCGGTGCCGGGGCGAAGATGACGTCGATGGGGATGTCCCAGAAGACCGGCCCGGCATGAGCCGAGGCGGCGAGCGCGAAGGCCCGGTCGCCGTCCGCGCGGATGGCGTTGACGTCATGCGTCGTCCACGCCGCCTTCGTCACCGGGGCCAGGATCGGCGGCTGATCGAGCTCCTGCAGCGCGCCGGACCCCCATCGAGAATCCGGGGAACGGCCCCCGAGCACGACCATCGGGGAGCCGTTGAACCAGGCGCTCGTGATCGCACTCACCGCGTTGGTGACTCCGGGGCCGGCCGTCACGGCAGCAAAGCCCGGTGTCCGAGTCAGCTTGCCGACCGCTTCGGCCGCGAACACTGCTGTCTGCTCGTGGCGCGTGTCGATCAAACGCAGACGGCCGTCGCGTTCTGCCGCCCGCGGGTCTCCGGCGGCCTCGACGGCGGCCTTGCCGCCCACGGCAGCGTCATACACCGGGAAGATGTGCGCTCCTGAGAGCGTGAAGACCGTGGAGACGCCAGCGGCCTCGGCCGCATCGACGATGTGCTCGCCACCATGAACCGGATCCATGCCTGCACGCTACTGAGCGAAGCGGGGATTGGCGGCCGATCGGGTCAGTCGGCCGGGGAGATCACCAGGTGGTCCTGATCGGCAACCTTCGAGCAGTCTCCGAGCGATGCCCGTGCCTTGTCGAGAGCGGTGGACGTGGCCTTGGCCTGAGCTGGGGTGAAGTGGTCGAGGAGGCGGGTTCGCACGGCCTCCACGTACGTGGGACCTGCAGCCGCCTGCGCTCGCCTGCCCTTGGCGGTGAGCACCACCAGGACCCCGCGCGCGTCCTCGGGATCGCGTCGCCGACGCACCAGGCCACCCCTCTCGAGACGGTCGACGATGTGCGTGAGTCGGGTCTTGGAGGCGAGCACCCGCTCACCGAGCTCGAACATGCGAAGCCCCTTCTCGGGCCCGGTCTCGAGGTAGGAGAGGACTTCGAACTCGGCGAGGGTCAGGCCGACATCCTGCTGGAGGCGTCGGTCGAGCTCGGCCTCCATGAGCGACCACGTCCGCAGCAGTCCATGCCAAAGACGCCACTCGTCTGGCTCCAGCCAGCAGTCGTCCGCCATGCCGTCATGCTAGACGGCATGGGCCACCTGCGCGGGACTTGCGCCGAGCTCGAAGCCTGATATAGTCCAAATCGAAATAATCCAACCTGCAACTACTTTCACCACATGCGGAGAAACGATGAACATCGCACTCTGGATCGCGGCGGGTGTGCTGGCCGCCGCGATGCTCATCGCCGGCATCACCAAGCTGACAAGCCCCAAGGAGAAGCTGGCCTCGCGGATGGCGTGGACGGAGGACTACTCCCCCGGCATGATCAAGCTCATCGGGCTGGCCGAGCTGCTGGCCGCGATCGGGCTCATCCTGCCGGCGATCACGGGAATCGCTCCGATCCTCGTACCGCTGGCCGCGGTCGGGCTCGCGATCGTCATGATCGGCGCCATCGTCGTCCACATCCGTCGAGGGGAGGCCAAGGAGATCGTCCCGTCAGCGGTGTTCCTGGTTCTCGCCCTCTTCATCGCCTGGGGTCGTTTCGGCCCCTACGCCTTCTAGCCGTGGCCTTCACGCCGCAGGAGGCGGCCTTCCTCCGCTCCCAGCATCTTGGGCGCATCGCCACGGCGTCAGCCAAGGGCGAGCCGGACGTGGCCCCGGTGACGTTCTCGGTGGCTGACGACGGCTCCATCCGGATCTCAGGCTTCGACAACCCCCGAACGATCAAGTGGAACAACGTCGTGGCATCTGGCCGGGCGGCATTCGTCGTCGACGAGCTCGCGAGCGTGAATCCCTGGCGGCCGCGCGGCGTCAAGGTCAGGGGTGCTGCCGAGGCGCTCACGACCGATGACGGCGGCAGCGTCATCGTGATCCGACCGGAGACGGTGTGGAGTTGGGCGATCAACCCCGACGCGGGCACCCACCTGGGCGGCATGATCGAACGACGCCCGTTCGCTGACGCCGACTAGCCCGTCTGCCGCGCAGTCCACCTCTTCCAGACGGCGACGGCAACAGCGCGCACCTTGCCGTCGCATGACAGTTCAGCCTCCACGGTCATAGCTGACTCGTCGCCGGCGACGATCCGCGCGCGCAACTCGCTCGGCACGTTCAGGGGCGTGGGCCGGAGGTAGCGCACATCCAGGCCCGCTGTGACGTACGGCAGCGACATCACACTGCCGGCCAGTCCCAGTCGCTCCGCCTCCAGGATCATCGGGGTCGCGCTGTGACAGTCCAGCACGGTGCAGATGATCCCGCCGTTGAGGAATCCGAGCCCGTTGTCGTGCTCAGGCCACGGAGTGAACGTGGCCACCGTCCCGTCGGGCGAGGGAAAACTGCGAAGTCGCAACCCCTTGTCATTCGCCGGCCCGCACCCGAAGCACGTCATGCCCGCGAAGAAACGCTCCTGGATGCTCAGTTCGCCCTGTCCGTTCACATCGACCCACCTTCCACGTGATGAACGCCAGCATGGCACGCGCGCCCCCGCCAGAATGGGTGGTCTGCGACGGGAGGAGCGTCATGGTTCGCACGGGACCCCTGGACGGACTTCGCGTGGTGGAGCTGGCCGGACTCGGCCCCGCTCCGCACGCGGCGATGGTCCTGGCCGATCTCGGCGCAGACGTCGTGCGGGTTGATCGGCCCGACGGTGGGGGGCTCGACCTGCCCGACGGCGAGCAGGTGGTCCGCCGTGGGCGGCGCACTATCACTGCGGACCTCAAGGACCCACGACAGCGTGACGAGGTGCTCGCCCTGATCGCCGCGTCAGACGTCCTGATCGAAGGACTCCGGCCGGGTGTCACCGAACGACTCGGCCTCGGCCCGGACGAGTGCCTCGCCGCGAACCCGAGACTCGTCTACGGACGCATCACTGGGTGGGGCCAGGACGGTCCGATGGCGGGCGACGTCGGCCACGACATCAACTACCTCGGCCTCACGGGTGCGCTGCATGCGATGGGATCGGCCGACCGCCCACCGACGCCGCCACTGAACCTGGTCGGTGACTACGGCGGCGGCTCCATGCTCCTGCTCGTGGGGGTGCTCGCAGCGCTGGTCGAGCGGTCCTCATCCGGACTCGGCCAGGTCGTCGATGCCGCCATGGTCGACGGGACCGCGCTGCTGTCGCAGTTCGTCCTCTCGCTGCGCTCGGCCGGACTGTGGTCGGACGATCGCGCCGAGAACCTGCTCGACGGCGGCACCCCGTTCTACGCCACCTACGCATGCGCCGACGGACGCTTCGTGGCCGTGGGTGCACTCGAACCGCGCTTCTTCAACGCCCTCGCCTCAGGGCTCGGCCTCGACGATGACTGGCTTTCCCGTAGATGGGATCGCGATGCGTGGCCTGAACTGCGCCAGGAGTTGACGAGCGCATTCGGCGCCCGAACCCGCGACGAGTGGGTTGATCACTTCGCAGGAACCGAGGCATGCGTGACCCCGGTGCTCACGTTCGCGGAGGCCGCCACGCATCCACACCTTGCCGATCGACGGACGTACGTCGAGGTGGACGGTGCTGTTCAGGCGGCGCCTGCGCCTAGATTCTCCCGAACGAGCACAGCCGCGCCCGCAACGAACGCAACGACGCAGACCACCCCGGCGGACGTCCTTGCCGGGTGGCTGTCGGCTGAGAGGGACCCTCGCTCCTAGCCGATCGGCACCGCGGTGGCCGTGAACCGGAGGCGGCAGTAGTCGGCGATCCAGCCGGACGCAGTATGCAGGCCCCTCTCGGCGGCGCGACGATCCACGGCCTCCGCCAGGTCACCGTGCGATGAATCCGCCACGGATGACCACACGCGCGACCTGAAGTGGCGGGTCCAGTCGGCCGCGGTGGTTCCTGGCTCGAGGGCCGTCGGCCGACGAAACCACGTCGCCTGCTCCACGCGGAACCCGGCGGTCTCGAGTGCGGTCGCCTGCTGGCCCACCGTCGGGAAGTAGTTCGACGGGACTTCGACGTCGAGGGAGAGGTCTGCCAGGGCGAGGCGCAACGAGGCGTCGAGCGCTTCAATGTTGTGCGCTCCGCCCATCTCGGCGACGAAGCGGGCGTCGTCCCGCAGGACGCGCCGCACGTTGGCCAGCACCGCAGCCTGCGGTGTCATCCAGTGCAGTGCCGCATTGCTGAAACAGGCGTCGAAAGGCTCCTTCGCCCCGAGGTCCGCGAGGTCGAAGGACGTCGCATCGGCCATCACGAACGAGACCTCGGGGTGCTCACGTCGAGCGGCGGCCAGCATGTCGGGATCAGCGTCGAGTGCGGTGACCGCCACCCCTCCAGCCGCCAATAGGGCCGCATGACGTCCGGTGCCGCAGCCCAGGTCGAGCACCCGCTCGCCAGGCCGCGCCGCCAGGACTGTCAGCACATCGTCGCCGTAACGGCCGACGAACCCGAACGTGGAGTCGTATTCGCGGGCATCCCAGTCGTTAGCAGTCACGGACCCAGAATGGCACTGGGTACGGGGACCGTCACGGTCCCCGTACCCAGTTCGCTAGCCGAGCGGACCCTGCATCCGCAACGGCAGTCGCGCATCACGGCCTGCGCAGCACTCACGACCACTCGAGCACGCCCGGTACGGCGAGCAGGTGCGCGTCGCCTCGACGACCCGCAGCCCCTTCTCGTCGGTCGCCATCCGGGCAGCAAGTACGAGCCCGGCTGCCACGAACATCGTGAACGCTGCCAGTTCGGCCACGCTCGCGTGCCGCGGCGTGAACGCATCCACCACAGGGAAGGCGACGAGCAGGGCGGGGACGATCCGTGGCACCCACGACAGCTGCCAGAGGGCAACAGCGAAGGCCACGAACCCAACCGACTCGATCGCGAGCAGCAGCCAGCCGTCAGTCACCTCCTGGACGAGGGTGAGCTGAAGCGTGATCGCCACCAACCCGATCCACGCAGCCCGTCGAGCGGCCACGCGAGTGATGAGGAACAGCACCACCGCCCATGCGAGCATGAGCGGGACGGCCACGCGGCTCAGCAGTGCGCCGGCGCTGGATGCCGACTGCAGGTATGCAGCCAACGCGGCGCCGAGCAGAGCCAGCGGGCCTGCGACGACGAGGGTTCTCGCCACCGCTGCTCCCCGACCTGAGAGGTCGGGAAGCGTCGAAGCCCTGTAGGGCTCACGGGTTTCCATGACTTCTCCATTCAGGCATGAGTGATCGACCCACGCCGGGATGAGGTGCCAAATGAGAATGTCGACGAATGCCGAACCGAGTTGCGGAACGACGACTACGTCGGGAGCAGTTGCGTGGTGGGCAACGTGAGCGGCTGAGGCAGTGCGGTCAGCCGGTGCGCAAGTCCGCGTACAGACGCGCGCGGCAGGGGGGTCGAGGGACTAAATCCCCTTCGGATTCATCATCATTGACCCCTTGCTGCCGCTGGCACGAACGCTGATGCGATCGTGAGTTCGTGACGATAGCGAATCACGAATGCAAAGTCCAGACACGCATCCGCGATCGTCATCACATCGTTACGCGACTTCCCTACGTGCAGTAGGCGTTGACGATCGCGGTCCACGTGAGCGGCCCCACCGCACCGTCTGCTGTCAGTTGGTGGTCGGCTTGGAAGGCCTTCACGGCCGCGTCCGTCCGACGACCGAACTGCCCGTCGAGTGGACCTGGCGAGTATCCGAGTTGGTTCAGCAGCACCTGCAATGACTCGACATCGCTTCCTGCCGGCGATCCACGGTGCAGCTTGGGGAGGTTCGCGATACCGGCATGGCATACGTAGTCACCGGCCGACTCGATCTGCGGACCCGTCGCGTCCTGCAACGCGCCTTCGCCGGACGTATCGGCAGCCGTCGACTGGGCCGAGGGTGCGGGCGCATTGCTGAAGCTCGGGGCGACGGGTTCCGGACTGGACGCGGCGGGAGCGGGCTCGTCGGAAGCCGGCATGTCGGTGACTGACGCCTTCAACGAGGTGATAGCGCTGACGTAGCCCTGCGGGATGGCGCCGGTGTACTCGGGCTTGACGAGAACGCTCGCGCGCTCGTGCGGTCGCAGTGTCTCGACGATCTTCGCGCTGGCGAACTTCTTGCCGTCGTCGCGGAAGGCAACCGTCACGTTGACCGTCTGCGGGACGTCGGCCAGGCTCTTCAGGTACATCGTGACGCCGACGAACGTGGTCTCCTGGGCCCCGAGGGAAGCCTCCGGCAACGGCACGGGGCCATCGCTGGAGGCACTTGCCGCGGACTCAACCTGCGTCGATGAAGTGGCGGTCGTCGCGTCCGAGCCAGACGAGCAGCCGGACAGCACCAAGGCGGCCGCGAGAGAACACACGACGGCGGTAAGCAGAAGCCGTCGTGGAGTCCGGGGAAGGCGATCGACTCGCACCTCACCACGGTAACCCGCGGGATCGCCGGATCGCGTCAGGCGCCAGTGGCCGTCGTGTCAGCCCGATCGCCGGAAGACTGCCGCGAGCCGCGCGAAGAGGCCGCCCGAGGACGACGCGGTCGCGCCAGAACTCGCCGGCTGCTTCGCTGGAGCCTGGTTGGCCGCCCCATGGGCGCCGGGCAGACCGCTCACGATCGCCTCATAGGTGGCCTTCGGGATGATGGCTCCCTCCCGGCGCACCGAGTCCGAGCGGACGGCAAGCACCCGATCTCGTCGAACCCAGCTCTCGCGACCCTCACGGTCCCAAGGGCCGGTGCCGATGGAGATCCAGTCGCGGTCGTCGTCATGGTCCTTGCTGGAGAGCATGAAGGCCACCAGGCGCCGGTCATCGGTGCGCCCGACCACGGCCACGGGACGGTCCTTCCCGATGCTCGGGTCGTCCTCGAAGGCCACCCACGTCCACACGACCTCTCCTGGATCGGGGTCGTGGTCGAGTTCCGGGCTGTACTCCCAGTAGACGACTCCGTCGTAGTCGTACGCCCCACCACGGGCGGGCGGCGGATCAGCAGCAGGATCGACGCTAGGCATGAGCGGACGCTACCAACTCAAGTGGCCCACGATTCGACTCCTCCGACCTGCTGTGGTCGGCTTGCCTTGTGTCGACGCGTCAGGAACCGCCTACGGCGAAGGTGCCCAAACCGCGCGCATCCGGTGCATTGCGGCGGCGCGACAAATGGCTGCTGATCGGGCTGGCCATCGCCGTCGTCACCTTCGCGGCCATCTCGATCACCGTCAATGCCCTACGCCCCGACGTCCCGACCACGTCCAACAGCTCAACCATCGACCCGCGTGTGCAGGACAGCGACTTCGTGGTGCACCTCGGGCAGGAGGCAGGGCCGGGAATGACGCAGCAGCAGACGATTGCCATGGGTCGCGCGACCTGCGCTTCGTTAGTCGCCGGCAAGAGCAGGGCAGAGGCCGCGGCCTCGCTGACCGCGCAGGGCCTCACCGCCGAGCAGGCCGCCGCCTTGCTGTCGGCAGCCCTTGAGGCGTACTGCCCGGCAAAACGTTGAAAGCCAAAGACTTCTAGCGCGAGGGCCTGCGCGAACGGCCGCGACCCTGCGATGCGGAACCCGCCGGGCGCCGGCGAGGAGGACGGTTGACGGGCGTCGGCTCGACGATCGCAACCGGCGCCACGAACTCGGCAGCCGGGCCGGTGAGTTCCCGGATCACGTCGTCGCCGGGAGCCACGGTGTGCTGCATCGGGGTGATCGATGCCTGTCGCATCAGCGTTCGCACGTCGCCTCGCTGGTCGGGCGTGCCGACAGTGATGACGATGCCGTCGGAGCCGGCGCGAGCCGTGCGGCCCGAACGGTGGAGGTAAGCCTTGTGCTCGGCCGGCGGGTCCACATGGACAACGAGACCCACATCGTCGACGTGGATGCCGCGAGCGGCGATGTCGGTAGCGACCAGCACGCGCACAGATCCATCGGAGAACGCAGCCAGGTTCCGTTGACGAGCGTTCTGCGAGAGGTTCCCGTGCAGGTCGACTGCCGGAACGCCTGCGGCGGTCAGCTGCTTGGCCAGCTTCTTCGCGCCGTGCTTGGTGCGCGTGAAGGCAAGTGTGCGCCCCTGGCCGGAGACGAGCTCGCGAACAACGGTGAGCTTGTGCTCGGACGAGACGTTCATGACGTGGTGCTCCATCGCCGGCGGCGCCGACGCCGCAGAGTCAACGGAGTGGGTGACCGGCTTGCGCAGGTACCGCTTCACGAGGACATCGACGCCAGCGTCGAGTGTCGCGGAGAACAGGAGTCGTTGGCCCTCAGCGGGCGTTGCGTCCATGAGTCGACGAACCGCCGGCAGGAAGCCGAGGTCGGCCATGTGGTCGGCCTCGTCGAGGACGGTGATCTCGACGCGATCGAGCCTCGCGTGGCCCTGCTTGATGAGGTCCTCGAGCCGACCGGGCGTGGCCACGAGCACGTCCACGCCCTTGCGCAGCGCGGCGACCTGTGGGTTCTGGCCCACGCCACCCACGACGACGAAGGTGCTCAGTCCGAGTGCCTTCGCGAGCGGGGCGAGGGTCTCATTGACCTGCGCCGCGAGCTCACGGGTGGGGACGAGAACCAGCGCACGCGGGCGACCGGGCTGACCTGCCTTGGTTGACGCCGCCAGTCGGGCGACGGTGGGCAGTGCGAAGGCGACGGTCTTGCCGCTGCCGGTGCGGCCGCGACCGAGGACGTCACGTCCGGCGAGTGAGTCCGGCAGGGTCGCCTGCTGGATGGGGAACGGAGTGTCGATGCCGCCGTCGGCGAGCACGCGCACGAGTGCCGCAGGCACTCCCAGTGCAGCGAAGCCGGGCATGGCAGACGTAGGGACAGTGGAACTGGTCAAGGTGGATCCTTTGAATCGGTGGGCGATGGCCGCGGATGCCGGCCCGATCGCGCGTTACCGCAATGGGGAGGACCGGTGTAGCACCGGTCGAGCAGACGACCTCGAGCATCTCGTCGAGACGCTCTGTCTCTTCGAGGGTAACAGCCACGAGCAGCAAACGACGAATCGCTGCTCCTGCCCGATCCGCCGTGCTGGCAGCTACGTCGCGACTACCTCGACGGCGTCAGCCTCCTGACCGCTGGGCTCATGGGGCAGGTCACGGGTGAAGGGAAGTGAGAACAGTGCCAGGAGCGCTGCTCCAAGAAGACCGGTCTTCAGCGCGTTCAGCTGCGCCGCCTCGTAGTCGTCCACGATGGCCGTCGTGGTCGCCGCGTCGAGTCCGGCCTGCTGCGCCGCCGCCGCCACCTGATCCGACGAGACGAAGTCGATGCCGTTGGCGCTGACGTTGGTGCTGATCTGTGCGGACACCTCCTGGCTGATCTCCGGACTCTCCTGGATGTTCGTGACGAACGCGCTCGTCAGGCCGGTCAGGACGACCGCGCCGATCAGGGCGACGCCCAACGACGAGCCGAGCTGCTGCCCGGTGAACTGCAGGCCACCGGCCTCGCCGCGGCCCGAGCTGTCGACCGACGCCTGCACCACCTTGCCGAGCTGGGAGGCCAGCAGGCCCATGCCGATGCCCAGACCCGCCATCGACAGCGCGAACGCACCGCCCTTGAGGTCCGGCTCGATGGTGGCGAGCAGGATCAGCACGGACAGCAGCGTGATGAGGAGGCCGGCCCGCACGACGGCGCGGATCGAGTAACTGCTCGCGAGTCGGGCGCCGACCGCCGAGGCAATGAACATCGTGATCGAGACGGGCAGCATCTTCACACCGGTCTCGAGAGCGTTGTAGCCGAGCACCATCTGCAGGTATAGCGGCACCACGAAGAAGATGCCCATGAGGATGAGGTTCTGACTGAGGAGGCCCCACAGGCCTGCGCGCAGTGGCGGGATCTTCAGCAGGTTCAGATGAACGAGTGGATCCTTGCCGGTCGACTCGCGCCGGTGCTGCCACACGACGAAAGCCCACACCAGCAGCCCTCCTGCGGCAATCACGAAGAACGTCAGCGCGAAGCCGAACGGCTCGACTGGGGAGTCCTTGGGCTTGAGCCATCCCCACGTGCTGGACTGCAGGACACCGAGCACGATCAGACCCAGGCCCGAGGCCGACAAGACAGTGCCAACGATGTCCAGGTGCGGCTTTTCACCAGGCCGCAGCGCATCCTTGATGAGCCGTGTCATCGCGAGGATCACCAGCACGAGCACGACCTCGCCCACGAAGACGATCCGCCAGGACAGCTCGGTGGTCGCCCAACCGCCCAGGATCGGGCCGATGGCGATACCCGCACCCGCGACGCCACCGATCACCGCGTACGCGACGTTGCGGTCCTTGCCCTCGTAGTTACCGGCGATCAGTGCGACCAGGGCCGGCATCACGAGAG
This sequence comes from Actinomycetes bacterium, assembly GCA_037130755.1. GTDB lineage: Bacteria > Actinomycetota > Actinomycetes > S36-B12 > S36-B12 > UBA10649. The sequence continues at coordinate 8,148 of JBAXSI010000008.1, read as the reverse complement.
CGGCACCGAGGCCCTCGAGGATCGACCAGCCGAGGGTCAGGACGGCGACGGTCGGCGCAACCGCAGTCACGGCCGAGCCGACTCCATAGATCACCAGCCCGATGGCGAAGGCCCGACGGCGCCCGATGATGTCGCCGATCTTTCCGCCGGTCAGCATGAACATCGCCATCGTCAGGCAATACAGGGTGATGACGGTCTGGATCGTCGTGACGGTGGTGTCGAAGTCCTCGACCAGCGTGCTGATCGACACATTCATCACGGACTGGTCGAGCACCATCACGAACTGCGCAATGGCGAGCGCGATCAGGGGCAACCATCGCTTCATCTTTCTCCCTCGTTTGCCTCGCGATCACGCTACCGGCGTGCACCGGGGTGAAGGTGCCTCAGGGTTGGCCGATTCGGTCAAAGGATCCATGGATATTTGTCAGGATGGGCGCTGTTGATGGCGCCGGTGAGGGCGCTGTTGTCGCCGTCCGCTCATACGAATAGATTCGGGCATCCGCCCGAGGGGAGACATCGTGGGAACCGTACTTGGCCTGAACGAAGAGCAGCGACAGCGCATCTACTCGGGCGGGCTCGACGTCTCGTCTCGCGCGGGCTTCCTCCTGGGGGCGTTCTACACCGGACTGTCGTACCAGCCCAACCTCCTGTCCCGCGGCACCCGCGACCAGGCGATCATCAGCGGCGTCGCCGCGTCAGTCGGCTACGGATGGGGTGTGTCGGCCCACTCATTCCTGCGAGCGACGGCCGATCGCATCCCGGCCTCACAGCAGTCCAGGACCGCTTGGGTCGCTTCCGGTGTCACCGTCGATGCTGTCGCGGCAATCGTCGGAGTCGCTGTGTTGAAGGCGCTGCCGGCGCGCGAGCACGAGTCGTCCCAACGGGCGCTGATCCGTCTCGGCGGGATGGGCCTGGCGGCTGCGGCAACCGCGGGCCTGGGCGCAGACTCGCTCGAGTCCATGCGCGGTCGCCCTGGCTTCCGCGCACTCTCTGTCGTGTCCGCGCTGGCGACGGTGGCCGGCGGCTACGCACTGACGAAGCCCGGCGTCGCAACGCGCGGCTCCCTCGGCCCTGGCCAGGAGGTCGCGGAGGAGAACGTCATCCGCGACGTGTCGATGCCGAAGGCGCTGGCGAGTGGTGTCGCCGTGACCGGCATCCTCATGGGCGTCGCACGCGGCGAGTCATGGATCAGCGGGGCCGTGGCACGTGGCGCAGCGAAGGTGCTCGGCGGGGAGCCCGTCGATCACCGAGCGCTTGGCCGCGTCGCAGCGTGGGGAACGCTGGCCGGCGTGGGCTGGGGCGCCGTGACGCTCACCAACAAGCTGCTCACCAAGGCCGGCGTGGGCATCGAGCCCGCGCACGCCGAGCCGCCGGCCATCGCGGAGATCACTGGCGGACCGGGGTCGCTGATCCCGTGGGGCGACCAGACGCGCGAGTCGCGTCGCTGGCTGTCGATGGTCCTGCACAAGGAGACCATCGAGGAGGTCATGGGCGAGTCCGCCAAGCAGCCGATCCGCGTCTACGGGTCGCTCGAGTGCGCCACCACCCCGCAGCAGCGAGCCGACCTGCTGCTCGCAGAGATCGACCGCACCAAGGCGCTGGAGCGCTCGGTCTTCGCGCTGTTCTCACCGACCGGATCGGGCTATGTCAACTACGTCGCCACCGAGACGCTTGAGTACCTCACGCGTGGCGACTGCGCTTCGGTGTGCATTCAGTACTCGGTGCTGCCCTCCGCACTTTCGCTGACGAAGGTCGGCTACGCGACCGACCAGACGCGCCTACTGGTGAATGGCATCGTGGAACGGCTGATGGCCATCCCGCCGGAGAAGCGCCCGAAGTTCTGTCTCTTCGGTGAGAGCCTGGGTTCGCAGGTGAGCGAGGAGATGTTCCGCGGACAGGGCACGACCGGCCCGGAGGGAATCGGGCTGGACGCCGCGCTGTGGATCGGCACGCCAGCGTCGACAGTGTTCCGCGAGGAGCTCTGGGGCGATCGCACCATTTCCGAGGCACCAGGCGTCGGACCGGGGGAGTTCTACCTGCCGCGCGGCATCAGCGACTGGAAGGCCATCCCCCGGGATGAGCTCGCCGACGTGCGGTTCCTGCTGCTCCAGAACGGCGACGACCCCGTCCCGAAGTTCGCCGCCCCACTCGCGTGGAAGCAGCCGGACTGGCTGGGCCCCAACGACACTCGCCCGCCCGGCTCACCGCTGCATACGCGCTGGCTCCCGGTCGTCAGCTTCGTCACCACCTTCATCGACCTGCAGAACGCGCTGGTGCCGACGCCGGGAATCTTCCAGGAGGGCGGCCACGACTACCGCCTCGAGATTCCCGAGGCGCTGAGCACGACATTCCGCCTGATCGCCAGCGACGAGCAGATGGCGAGCGTGCAGAAGGCGCTGCGCGAGCGCGAGCTGGTTTGGGAGGCCCGTCGTCAGTGGGCGAAGGCGGAGTCCGAGCCAACACCGAAGCGCGCTGAGGCCGAGCACAAGGTCGAGGAGAAGATCTCCACCTGGACCGGCCATGAGACGGGGCGCGACGACGTGGAGCACATCGTCGAGTCCGATCTGTAATGACGGAGGGGCCGCCCACGGAGAAAGGCGAGCGACGGCTGCCGATGGCCCTCGCCGTGATCACGGTCGCGGTGCTCTATTTGCTCATCCCCGCGGACTTCCGTGCCTTCGCGGCCGCGGTGGTCGTCTACCCGGTGGCGCTGCTGGTCCTGCTGGCAATCCTGACCCTTGGCGACCCGGGGCGCATTGACCAGGACAAGCCGTGGCTTCGATTCGTCACCGGCGTCCTGATCGGCGCGATCGCTCTGGCGACGGGCGTGTCCGCGATCCGTCTGGTCGTCGGCATCCTGCAGAAGGCGAGCTTCACCAGTCCCGGAGAACTGCTGACCATCGGCGCGATCGTGTGGCTCACCAACGTGATCGCGTTCGCCCTGCTGTTCTGGCACCTCGACCGCGGAGGTCCCGCCGTGCGCGCCAAGGGAACCTCGCCAGTCCCGCCCGGCTTCCGCTTCCAGGAGGAGGACCTTCCCGGCGTCGCAAGCGCCGACTGGTTCCCGCAGTTCGTCGACTACTTCGCGCTGTCGTTCAATACCTCCACCGCATTCGGCCCCGCCGACGTCTCGGCGATCCGGCACTGGTCCAAGCTCCTGCTCGTCCTCGAGTCGGCGATCTCGCTCACCCTCGTGGCCCTGGTGGTCGCACGGGCGATCAACATCCTTTAGAAGGAGGAGGAACCATGGTCGACCGCTCTGCCATCATGCGCGCCGTTCGCCAGCCGCAGTCGGCCGCCATCGCGGGGATCATCTTCGGGCTGATCCTCATCGCCGTCATCTACCTGCTGCACAGTGCGAGTGGTGGTGGCAAGGAGGCAGCGCAATGGGTAGACGACCCCAACCGCGTCAATGCCGTCAATCTTGCTCTCGACCTCATCCCCTTCGCCGGGATCGCCTTCCTGTGGTTCATCGCCGTGATCCGTGAACAGCTCGGCTCACGCGAGGATCGGTTCTTCGAGACGGTGTTCCTCGGGTCCGGCCTGCTCTTCGTCGCGATGCTCTTCGCAGCCGCGTCCGCCCTCAAGTCGGTCCTCATCATGCGGGATGCGGGCTTGCCCGTATCCGAGGAGCTGCTCGCCACCATGTGGTCGCTGGCGGCGGCGCTGCTCAAGGAGTTCGGCGCGCGGATGGCCGCGGTCTTCACCATCTCCGTCGCGACTATGGGGGTCCGCATCGGCACGGTGCCGCGGTGGCTGGCCACCATTGCCTGGGTGACGGGGCTGCTGCTGCTCCTGACGCCGCCCATGCCGACGCTCACCCAGTTGCTCTTCCCCGTGTGGGTTCTCCTGCTGAGTGTTCACATCCTCGTCAGGCGGCGACGGGTGTCCGACTGAGTCGCTGGGAACGCCGCTCCACAGCGAGGACGACGACAAGCGCCACGGCCGAGGTCCACGCGACTCCGAGCGCCCAGCCACCAAGGATGTCGGTCGGCCAATGGACGCCAAGGGCGACGCGGCTCACTCCGATGACGACGCCCAGCGTCGCGAGCGGGACAGCGACCCACCACCGCACTCCCGGCCGCAAGGCCACCAGGGCCACCACTGCCAGGGCGACGAAGGTCGTGATGCCGGACGTTGCGTGCCCACTGGGGAACGACGAGGTGGACTCCGAGATGAGCGTGCCGACCGTGGGCGGTCGAGGGCGATCGATGATCGACTTCACGAACGTCGACACGAGGACTCCACCCAGCGCGCTCGCGAACAGGTAGCCCGCGAGGTGTCGATGCTTGCGGGACAGGAGAACGCCTGTCACGGCAAGTACAAGAACGACGGACACCAGATTTCCACCAAGGATGTCGAGCAGGCGACCGAGCGCGCTCAACGCCGGACTGCCGTCGGTGGCTGCGAAGAGCCGCGCAGCGACTGTCGTATCGAATCCCTTCCCACCAAGATCGGCATGCACGAATCGGACGAGGGCCAAGAGGCCCAGCAACGCCATGGGAAGGATGATGCACAGGGTACGGCGCTCACGTCGCAGCGACAGCGGGGTCGTCCACGCGTCGGTCGGATTCATCGCGTACTGGAGCCCGCTTCCCGGTAGAACGTCGCCCCGACGACCCGACTGGCCACCTCGCCAGCCGTGATCCCGATCAGCGAGCCGGCAACAACGTCTCCCGGGTAGTGCACGCCCGTGTGCACCCGCGAATAGGCCACGGCCGCCGCCAGCAGTCTGATCGGCACTCCAAGCAGCGGCGCCGCCGTACTGACCCCCTCAGCGAACGCCATCGCCGAGGCCGAGTGGCCGGAGGGGAACGATGTCGAGTCTGGCATGGGGACATGCCGCTCCCCCGGAACACCGGCGCCGCCACGGTCCGGACGGCGCCGCCGCGCGAGGTGCTTGAAGCCCAAGTTCACCGACGCCGATGCCAGCCCGACGGAGGCGACGCCGTTGAGCGCCGCGCGCCGACCGGTCTTGCCGCCCACCGCTGCCAGCACGGCGGCCGTTCCGAACCAGAGCACCGACTTGTCGGACACGCGTGACAGGCGGCGGAAGAACTCGTCCAGAGTCGGCGTCGATGACTGCGCGACGGCGGCGTACACCGCCTCGTCAAGCGCAGACAACTCGGCCATCAGTCCCGACGTAGGCTCTCCGTCCGTCGTCGTCTCGTCCACCCGCCTAGTATCGCCATATCCCGTTCCGTCAGCGTGGAGTAACGCAGATGAGTCAGGCCCCCGGTCCTCGCCCCGGCCCCGTGCGTCGTATCGCCGCCATCACTTCGCTCGCCGCCACAGCAGTCTTCGCCCTCTATCTGGTCGGCGGCCTGCTCTCCGACCTTCTCGCGCTGCTCATCGGGCTCGTCGGCCTGGCGTTACTCATCGCTGGCGGTTGGGCGGCGATCACCGAGCGCACGGTACGACGCCTCCTTGGCATTCTCGTCGCCCTCATCGGCGTCGGGGCGATCGTCTCGTCGATCGTCATGGCGAATGACGGGCTGGCAGCGTTCGCGCAGCGGCTGCTGTTCCTCATCGTGGCGGCCGCCATCGCCGGCGCCTGCGCACGCGTCGCCCTCATCCGAGACCTGCACGAGGACGACGTTCCTGCGGACCAGCGCTTCGCACCCACCAGGCCTGTCCTGATCTACAACGAGAAGTCCGGTGGCGGGAAAGTGGGCAGCTTCGGGCTGCTCGAGCTGGCAAGCAAGCACGGAGTCGAGACCGTTGGTCTACATCCCGGGGACGACCTCGCGCAACTCGCTCGCGACGCGGTGGCGCGCGGCGCCGACTGCCTGGGCATGGCCGGCGGCGACGGATCGCAGGCACTCGTAGCGTCGGTGGCGATCGAGTGCGGCGTGCCGTTCGTGTGCATCCCTGCGGGGACACGCAATCACTTCGCACTCGACCTCGGCCTCGACCGCGACGACCCGCGCAAGGCCATGCCCGCCTTCCGCGAGGGTGCACTCCGGCGGATCGACTACGCCACGGTCGGTGATCGGCTGTTCGTCAACAACGCCTCGCTCGGCGTCTACGCCACGATCGTCCAGCAGGACGACTACCGCGACGCCAAGCTCGAGACGTCGCGGAACCTGCTGCCCGACCTCGTGGGAGGCACGGCCGAGGCGTTCGACCTCCAGTTCACCGCACCCGACGGCAGCGAGGTCGACGATGTGTTCGTCATCCTCGTGTCGAACAACCCGTATGTGATCGGACCATCCCTCAACTCGTCGCAAAGACCGTCATTGACGACCGGGCAGCTTGGCGTCCTGGCGGCCCATGCGCGCACGGGAGTTAATGCCGTCGCCGTGCTCGCGGAGGCGACTCTTCACCTGAACCGCGGGCCAAAGGGGCTAATGCAGTTCCAGGCGACGGAGTTCGAAGTGCGCTCCCATGGCGGCTCTGCCTACTGCGGTGTCGACGGCGAGGCACTCCAACTCGACACTCCGCTACGGTTCACGATCCACCCTGCCGGGCTCACCATGCTCGTGCCACTTGACTGCGCGCACGGGCCGAAGCCCGAAGGTGGCCGGGCCCTGGATGTGCGCGCACTGTGGGACATCGCCAATGGGCGGCACTCGCGTCCATGAGCAGATCAGTACCCGGGGAACACCTGACGCAACTGCTCGATCGTCGCCGCGTCGCCAGTGATGGTCAATGAATCGGGCGTGTGCTGCTCACTGAGCCGGCCGGCCAGCAACCGGATGACGGTCTCCGTCTCTGCGGACAGGACCACATGCGGCTGCTCATGCGCTTCGCCGAGGGAGACCGAGTCCTGCAACGCCAGGCCGAACTCCTGCTCCTGGTCGGTCGTGTGCACGAGGACGTGCACGTGCTCGCCGTCGAGAACATCGACCTTGCCCGTGAACCCGACGAGAAAGCTCATCGGACCCTGGAACTGCTCGAGCAGTACCGCGGCCTCGCCCCGAGGAAGCCTCGCGGCCGGGTCGAACGCGACGCGCACATCCCAGCTGTGCAGCACGAACTCGTTCAGGCGCATCCCCGACAGCAACGTGACGTCGGCCGGGAACGGCAGGAATCCCAGCTGCACCTTCAGGTCGCGGCGCTGCTCCCCGTCGAGCGCCTCGTACGCAGCAACGAGCTCTTCGCTTGCCGTCAGGAAGCCGTCCGCCTTCCCACGCTGGGACAGCGCGTTCCATCGGTCCCAGACCGCGATGTTGAAGTCCTGATCCGGGGCCGATGCACCCGCCAGCCCGTTGCTCAGGCCCGCCAGGCCGATCTGCGCCGCGCTGCCCAGATGGCTGAGCACCTGGGCCACGTCCCACTCCGCCGCTCCAGACGGCAGGTCGAGATCGGCATCGGTGAAGTTGGCTACTCGAGCGGCGAGGTCGTCCTGGCTGGTGCGCAGGGCGGCAATGGTGCGGTCGGCCAGGGTGCTCATGGGTCTCCTCGTGGTGGTGGTCGGGCCATTCAAGCATTGGGTCTTGCGCAACACTTAACTTATGAGTTAACTTTCCGTCAGCACAAATCGGGCATGGAGGTGGGAGTGATCGACCAGACGGAACGGCTGGACGTCCTCTTCGAGGCGTTGGCCAACCGTCACCGACGCGAGATCGTCTACCTCCTCGCCCTTCAGCCGGAATCGATCAGCCGGCTGGCCCAGCTCCGCGACCTGTCACTGCCCGCCATTCACAAGCACATTGCCGTCCTCGAGGAGGCCGGCCTCGTCTCGCGTCGCAAGACCGGACGCACCACGTACCTGACCCTGCGGCGCGAGCCGATGCGAGCCGTGCAGACCTGGCTCACGCAGTTCAACCCGTTCTGGGGTTCAGACGACGCCAGCCTCACCAACTACGAGGCGTACCTGCAGTCAGAACCTTCCACCACTCCTGAGGAGCAACGATGAAGAAGTTCGTATTCCTGTACTACGGCATGGACGAGCCCACCCCCGAGGTCATGGCTAAGTGGGGCGCCTGGTTCGAGAGCATCGGCGACAAGCTCGTCGACGGCGGCAATCCGTTCGGCCCCGGCCGCGTCGTCACCAAGGACGGGGCCACCGACCTGAGCCCGGCGATGAAGCCGGCGACCGGCTACTCGATCGTCGGCGCGGAGAGCATCGACGCGGCCCAGAAGCTGCTCGACGGCTGCCCCGCACACGATGGCGTTCAGGTCTACGAGGCCATCCCGATGTAG
>JBAXSI010000079.1:0-9721 GCA_037130755.1 Actinomycetes bacterium | reverse complement strand
GTGAGGTCCGGGCGGGCCATCTTGACGCCCTCGGCGATCGGCAGTGCGCGACCGTGGATCCCGTGGAAGCCGTAGGTCTTGAGGTAGTGCGGGAACCTGCTTGAGCAGCCGATGCCGGAGACGAACACCGTCTTCTCCGGGCGCAAGGCCTCGTCACGGCAGAGTCGCTGAACAGCCGCGAGGATCGCATTGTCGCCGCAGCCGGTGCACCAGCGAGGAACGCCGCTCTGGTAGTCCTCCAGCGTGCGTCGCTCGTCGACCAGTTCAAGCAGGCACTGGGTCGCGGACATCTCCATCGTGGTCATCGATTCATCCCCAACTTCGTGAGAAGTACCTGACGCAGGATGCTCGGCTTGATCGGTCGGCCGCGCACCTCGCTCCAGCAGTCGACATCGACCAGGTAGCGAGAGCGCAGCAGCGTGGCGAGCGCCGAGTAACGCCGGTTCGATTCGTCGATGATCTCGTCGGCCGGATCGTCGCTGAAGTTCGTCTCGACGGCGATGACCTGATCGAACCGCTGCATGATCTCCTTGATGCCCGGCGGCAGCGGGTTGAGGAATCGCAGGTGCATCGACGAGACCGCATGTCCCTCGTCGCGCAGGGATTCCACGACTTCCTCGATGGCGCCCTTGGTGCTGCCCCAGCCGACCACGAGCAGGTCGCCCTGATCGGCCCCGAAGACCTCCGGCGGCTGGAGGGTGCGCTGAAGCGCCGCCAGCTTGAGGCTCCGCGCGCGCATGCCTGCCTGGTTGACGTCGGGGTCGTAGGCGACGTGACTCTCGGGGTCGTGCGCGAGGCCGGTGACGGTGTGCATGCCACCGGGCTGGCCGGGGATGAACCGCCGCGCGATGCCCGTGGTGTCGTCCCAGTCGTAGGGCTTGGCACCTTCGGGGATCGGGCTCTGGTCGATGGGCGGCGCGAGCCACGCCTCGGAGAACTGCGGACGCGCATAGGGCGTCTGGGATGTCGCGAGACTCGCGTCGGTGAGCACCACGACGACCATGTTGAAGGTCTCGGCGATCCGACGAGCGGTGATCATCGCGTAGAAGCAGTCCTCGATGGTGGCCGGCGCCATCACCACCTTGGGTGCATCCCCGTGGCTGCCGAAGATGGTCGTCATGAGGTCGCCCTGCTCGGCCTTCGTGGGCTGTCCCGTTGACGGACCACCACGCTGGACGTTCACGACGACCAGCGGGATCTCGGCCATGACGGCCAGCCCGATCGCCTCCTGCTTGAGCGAGTATCCGGGGCCGGACGTGATGGTCACGGTGCACTTGCCGGCGTACGAGGCGCCGATCGCGAACGCGCACGCGGCGATCTCGTCCTCGGCCTGGTGGACGATGCCGCCGACCTTTTCGAAGACGTCGGACAGGTAGTGCGACGCCGACGTGGCAGGAGTGATCGGGTACATCGCGCACAGCTCCATGCCCGACGCCATCACGCCAAGGGCCACTGCGGTGTTGCCGTTGGTCACGATCTGCGGCTCCGACACCGGGACAGCCGGAATGCGAAAGTGCAGGTCGAGATTCTCGGCCGCCCAGGCGTACCCCGCCTCGAGCAGCATCACGTTCTGGTCGATCACCGACTGCGACTTCTTGCCGAACGTCAGCGCGATCTGGTCGCGCCCTGCCTGCAGGTCGAAACTGTAGATGTGGCACAGCATCCCGAGGGCGTACATGTTCTTGCCGCGACGGGGGTCGTTGACGAGCTTGCGGCACTCCTGCTCCATCGGGACCTCGTACACGCGGTAGCCCGCGTCGACGAGACGCTGGTGCGCCTCGGTGTACGAGTCCTTGATCCGCGGGTCCGCGCTCTCGCGCCACATGCTCTCCAGCAGGATGATGCAGTCGGGCTTGAGCTCCCGGTCGCGGACCCGACCCAGCAGGACCTGCTCGTTGAAGGCGACCACCAGATCGGTCTCGCCGCCACCGTTGGTGATGCGGCTGGATCCCATCCGGATGCGGTTGCCGCTGGCGCCCGCAACGCTGCGTGCCGGCGGCCGGATCTCGGCCGGGATGATCTCGGTCGTCCAGATCCCGTTGCCCATGCGCGCCGCGATCGAGCCCAGCGACTGGCCGCACCGCTGGGCGCCCTCGCCGGAGTCGCTGATGATCTCGACAATGTGCTCCTTCAGCACGATCGCCGGCCGCTCGTCCACGACCCGGGTCGCGCCCGCCATCGTCTCGGTCATCGTCGCCTCGTCAATCGTTTGCATTCGTCACAGTCCCTCAGTCGACGCCACCCGCACGCGTGCGAAGTTGCGCTCCGTGCCGCCGATCCCGAACAGCCGAGGGCCGTCGCCGGAATAAGGCCGGCCCGGATCACGGATTCCCAGGTACGCCTTCATTCCCGCTGCCGCCTTGCGGCCGGCGCCCATCGCTTCGATGACCGTCGCCGCGCCGGTGACGATGTCGCCGCCCGCGAAGACGCCCGCCAACGACGTGGACAGGCTGTCGTCGGTGTCGATGTAGCCCCGTTTGTTGAGACGCAGGCCCGAGGTCTGACCCATGATCGGGTTCGCGTTCGTGCCGATCGCGTAGACGATGAGGTCGGCGTCGAAGTCGAATTCACTGCCCTCCACCGGCACCGGGCGCCGACGACCTGAGTCGTCCGGCTCGCCCAGTTCCATCTGGATGCACCGCATTCCGCGCACTCCGCCATTGCCGTCGTCGAGCACCTCGACCGGCGCGGTGAGCCAGTGGAACAGCACACCCTCCTGCTCGGCGTGATGGACTTCCTCGGCGCGGGCAGGGGCCTCCTTGCGGGAGCGCCGGTAGACGCAGTGGACCTGCTCAGCGCCCAGGCGCAGCGAGACGCGCAGTGCGTCCATCGCCGTGTTGCCAGCGCCCACGACGGCGACGTTGTGGCCCTTCGGCAGCGGGGTGTCGTACTCGGCGTCCTTGGCACGCATGAGGTTGCACCGGGTGAGGAGCTCGTTCGCCGAGAGCACGCCGTTCAGGGAGTCGCCCGGGATGCCCAGCATGGTCGGGTAGCCCGCGCCGACCCCGACGAACACCGCGTCGAAGCCCATCTCGGTGATCATCTGCTCGACCGTGAACAGCCGGCCGACGAGGGTGTTGCACTCGAACTTCACCCCGAGCTTGACCAGGGTGCCGATCTCGGCGTCGATGACGGTGTTGGGCAGCCGGAAGTCGGGGATGCCGTACTTCAGCACGCCGCCTGCCTGGTGGAAGGCCTCGAAGACCGTGACGTCACAGCCGGCCTTGGCCATGTCGGCCGCGCACGCCATGCCAGCGGGGCCTGAGCCGACGATGCCGACCTTGAAGCGGGTCGGCTCGATGTAGGGGATGTTCGACCAGCCCTCCGCGATCGCAGTGTCGCCGACGAAGCGCTCAAGACGGCCGATAGCCACGGGCTCGAGGGTGTCGCCCACGACGCACACGCCCTCGCACTGGTTCTCCTGCGGGCAGACGCGTCCGCAGATCGCGGGCAGCAGGTTGGTGGCAGTCAGCACGTCGTACGCGCCGCGCACGTCCTTCTGGCTGACCCTCTCGATGAAGCGTGGAATGTCGATGTTGACGGGGCAACCGGACACGCACGGCTGGTCCGGGCACATGAGGCAGCGCTCCGACTCGCGCAGGGCGTCTTCGGGCGAGTAGCCGCACGCGACTTCCTCGAAGTTGCGGGCCCGGACGACCGGGTCCTGCTCCTGCATCGGCGTACGCTCCTGCGGGATGGTGCGGATGGTCTTCTTCTTCGCCATGGTGTCCTCGCTACCTGACCGGCTCGCCGACGATCTCGGCTGCCCTGCGCACGCGGCAGCTGTCCTCCCAGTTCTCCAGCGCGGCATGCTCCTCTGACGTGTACCGACGCAGTCGCGTCATGAGGTCGTCGAAGTCGACCATGTGCCCGTCGAAGTCGGGCCCGTCCACGCAGGCGAACTTCACCTGCGGGCCGATCTTGACGCGGCACCCACCGCACATGCCGGTGCCGTCCACCATGACGGGGTTGAGGCTGACCATCGTGCGGATGCCGAATGGACGGGTGGCCTCGGCGCAGCCGCGCATCATGATCGGCGGGCCGATCGCGACCACCTCGTCAATGTCAGGATGCTTCTCGATGGCCTGGAGGATGCCCGCCGTGACCAGGCCCTTGATGCCGACCGAGCCGTCGTCGGAGCAGATGATGAACTCGTCGCATACCTCGCGGAACTTGTCGTCCCAGAAGACCAGATCCTTGTTTCGGAAGCCGATGACGCCGATGACGTACGCCCCGGCCTCCTTGTAGGCGCGAGCCTGCGGGTAGACCGGCGCGACACCGAGGCCGCCGCCGACGCAGACGACCTTCTTGGCGTGGCCGGTCTCGCTGGGGATGCCCATGGGCCCGACCAGTCCGTAGAGGTGGCTGCCGGCCGTGCACTCCTGCTGCATCTGGCGGGTGGTCTTGCCGATCGCCTGGATGACCAAGGTGATGGTGCCGTGGACACGGTCGAAGTCGGCGATCGTGAGTGGGATCCGCTCGCCATGCTCATTGAGCATGACGATGACGAACTGGCCGGGTTGTGCGGCCTTGGCCATCAGCGGGTGGCGGACCTCGAGCAGGAACGTGACGTCGGAGAAGTCCTCACGCCTGAGGATCTCGAAGTTGGACATCTAAACGGCTTCCCCGATCTGTCGTTCGCCTGAAAACGCCGGTGTAACCACTCGTCAACCTGTCCAGTCTGGCCCCGCGCATGGGGGCCGCACAGGGGACGGAGGGCGGTTGCCGGAGGGCACTAAGTCCCGAGCCGCTCACCGCACAGCAGGCCGTTCGGCGTCAGGCGGTCGGCTCGAGGACGAAGATCCGGACGGGTCGGTCGGTGATCCTCTTCCGGTACTCGGCGAAGCCCCGGTACAGGCGGGCGGCATTGGCCCAGGCCTGCTCCCGTTCCTCATCGGTGGCCGGGCGGGCGGTCACCTCGAGGGTGCGATCACGCCAAGTGACCGTCGCCGTCGGGTCTGCCTCGAGGTTGAACACCCACGCGGGCGCCTTCGGTTGGGCGAAGTTGGTGCCGATGACCGCGAGCGAATCTCCGGTAGGCACGCCCATGACCGGCATCGTCCGCTCGAGGCCGGACTTGGCGCCGCGGGTCGTCAGGAGGACCACGGGGATGCCGATGGCGATCCCCGGAACCGTCACCTTGCCGTCGGTCCATCGGTACAGGGGCCGGTCGAGGCGGTAGATGGTGCGCTGGGCGATCCACGACCCGGCCTTGGTCTGCCCCAAGACCTGCATCGCTCGCTGCGCCGGGTTGGGCAGCCCCGGGTTGTAGTCGAGTTCTCGGCGCAGTCCCACACGACCACTTTAGGGACGCCGCCGCGGCGGAGACGGCGCTTCCGTATTGTCCGACCTGTCACCAGATACGGGGAGGCCGTCGATGCCGATCGACACGATCGAGGAACTGCGTGCCCACGTGGCGCTGGCCACTCGGGTGGAACTGTCGACTATCCCTCCCTATCTCTATGCGATGTACTCGATCGAGGATCAGGCGTCTGCGCCCGCCCGCATGCTGGCGAGCATCGTGGTGGAGGAGATGCTGCACGTCTGCCTTACCACGAACCTGCTCCTGGCCCTGGGCGGCGAGCCCGACTTCGGTCGGGAGGCGAGCCCCGACTACCCCGGCATGCTGACCCACCACAAACCCGACCTGCCACTAGAGCTCAAGGCCTTCAGCATCGGGCTGGTCAAGGACATGTTCATGCAGCTCGAGCAGCCGCAACATCGGCACTCGCTGCCAGAGGACGACGACTACGAGACCCTGGGGCAGTTCTATGCCGCCCTGTCCGCCGCCCTGGCGACCTTAGGCCGGCGCACGGACCTGTTCGCCGATCCGCAGCGAAGTCGACAGCTCGCCGACCCCTCCTTCTACGGCGCCGTGGACTTCGACGACGACGACAGCGGCGGCCTCATGCTGATCGACAGTCTCGAGAGCGCGCACCGGGCGCTGGAGATCGTCATCCACCAGGGCGAAGGCGTGGGACATCATCGATGGGCCGATCCCGGCCACTACGAGCTGACCCACTACTACAAGCTGCAGGAACTGGCGTCCGGGGCCATCGAGGCCGGGGCGGTCTGGCCGGTACTCGACAACCCCTGCGTCGAGGACCTTCCCGAGGGCGCGCAGGACGTCGCGCGCCTGTTCAACGCGTTCTATCGGCTGATGTTCATCACGATGACGAACCTGTTCTCCGGCACCAGCGAACAGGGGCCCGGCATCGGCCGCCTCTACACGCTCATGAAGGGGTGCCTGACCCCCACCGCCCAGTACCTCGTGACGCTCCCAGCAGCGCAGGGGCGGACGGCGGGACCGTCCTTCGAGTACTACGAGTTCGATGGCGACCCGTGGGCCGAGACCGTCGAGCTCGCCGCCTCGGCGGCGCGCAACCACCCCCGGCTCGCGGAGGTCGCCGAGCGCGCACGGGAGATGTGACGTCGATGGTTGTACGGACGACTAGTGGGCTCGCCCGTACTTGCGCTTGAGCTGCTCGATCGGGTCGTTCTCATCGTCCTGGGTTGCCGGTCCGAACATCTGCAGCAGGAACCACTGAGTCCAGTAGCGGATGGAGTTCACGCGCTCCTCAGCCCTTGACCTGCGACTGCTGGTCAGCCCAGAAGTCACGCCGGATCAGGTACTTCTGCAGCTTGCCCGTCGCGGTGCGCGGCAACGCTTCTCGGAACTCGATCCGCTTGGGGCACTTGTAGCCCGCGAGCCTCGACCGGCAGTGCGCGATCAAGTCGTCGGCAGTGAGCGGTGTGCCATCGGTGACCACCAGCGCCGTGACGGCCTCGCCCCACTTGTCGTCGGGTGCACCGACCACGGCCACCTCCCGGACGTTCGGGTGGCTCATGATCGCGTCCTCCACCTCGATCGACGACACGTTCTCCCCGCCGGTGATGATCACGTCCTTCTTGCGATCGCTGATCGACAGGTAGCCATCGCTCATGGTGCCGCCGTCGCCGGTGTGGAACCAGTCGCCGGCCAAGGCGGCCGCCGTCTCCTCGGGCTGGTTCCAGTACGCCTCGAGCACAACGTTGCCGCGCGCGAGGATCTCGCCGAACTCGTCCACCTCGACGTCGACGCCAAGGGCAGGCACACCGGCCCGACCCAGCATGCTCGCCCGCTCGGCCGTGTCGAGGTCGTCCCACTCGCTGCGGCGACGGTTGACGGTGAGCAGTGGCGCGGTCTCCGTCAGGCCGTAGATCTGGATGAACTCCCAGCCGAGCTCGGTCTCGATGCGTTCGATCGTCCGCGTGGGCGGGGGTGCTCCCGCGACCACCACTCGAACGCGGTCCCGGCCGGGGATGGGGCCGTCCCAGTTCGCCGCCGCGTCGAGGACCATGGCCAGGACTGCTGGCGCGCCGCACATCACCGTGACTCCGTGCTCCTCCACACGACGCAGGATCTCCGCGCCGTCGACCTTGCGCAAGACGATGTGCTTCCCGCCAACCCCCGTGATGGCATACGGCATGCCCCAGCCGTTCGCGTGGAACATCGGCAGCGTGTGGAGGAGCACGTCGCGGTCGTTGACGGTCAGGTGCAGGCCCATGAGCATCGCGTTCATCCACAGGTTCCGATGCGTGAGCTGCACGCCCTTCGGCCGGGCGGTCGTACCGGACGTGTAGTTGATGGTCGCGGTGGCGGCCTCGTCACCTTCCCATGCGGCCCCCACCCGTCCAGCCGGGAAGATCACGTCGTCGCTCTCGCCCAGGACAAAGCGATGCGCAGCGGTGACCTCGGCTAGTGACTCGTCGAGTTCCGGGTCGACCAGCAGGACCTCGGCTCCGCTGTGCCCCACGATGTAGGACACCTCTGGCGCCGCGAGCCGGAAGTTCACCGGCACCAGCACGCGACCCGACCCCGATACTCCGTAGAAGCTGGTCAGCAGGCGCGCACTGTTGTGCGACACGATGGCGACACGGCCGCCGACGGGCACGCCCAGGTCGTCCAGCGCCGCCGACTGTGCCCGTGCCTTCGCCGCCATCTCCCGATAGGTCAATGGGCCGAAGGGGGCGGCTGGCTGGTCGGGCTCGTCGATCACCGCGACGCGATCGGGGTAAACCGTCTCGGCCCGCTTGAGGAAGTCGTTGACGTTCATGGGCACGAACATGAGCGACTGGCTCCTAACGGACGATCGGATCGGCGCACCTGCAGGTCGGCGTGGGTGAGACCTCACGCTATGTGGTTCGCACGCTGTCAACAAGACTGTCGCGCGGTCTAGTCTCGGACGATGCCGGCCAGCGTGATCCTCCTTGGCGACAGGGACACCCAGTTCATCACCCATCGCGCCGTCGATGCGACGATTGCGCTGCTGCCGGACGACGTCACCGCCTCTTGGGTAGGCACCGACGAGGCCGAAGCCGAAGTGCTGGCCTCCGCCGACGGCCTGTGGGTGCTGCCCGGCACTCCGTACCTCAACGAGGCCGTTGTGATGGAGGCCCTGCGACGCCGGCGCACCGAAGGCAGGGCGACCCTTGGGACGTGCGGGGGCTTCCAGCACATGGTCGTGGAGTTCGCCCGAAACGCCTTGGCAATACAGGGTGCGGGCCATGCCGAGACGGACGACGGTGGCGACCACGTCGTCGACCGGCTCTCCTGCAGCCTGGTCGGTGAGACGCGAAACGTGACCCCCGTGGCCGGTTCGCTCCTGGCGGAGATCGTCGGCATCGAGCCATTCCCGGGATTCCACTACTGCAACTACGGCGTGAGTCCGGCGTATCAGGAGCGGCTCAGTCGCGGAGGCCTCCGTTGGTCGGCGTTTGCTCCTGACGCAGGCGTCGAAGCCCTGGAGCTGGACGGCCACCCGTTCTACCTAGGCACGCTCTTCCAGCCGCAGATGACATCCCTTGACGGACTCCTGCATCCGCTCGTGGCGGCGTTTGCGGCGGCAACGAGGCGCACTCCCTAGCAGTGAGCGCTCCGGACTTCAGGCGATGAGGATGGTGTCGATCTGGCCCATTGCGGCCATCAGCCCTTCCTCCATGCCCATCGCGAGCACTTGCTCCATCGCCTCAGCCGATGCGAAGGTCGACGTCATCGTCATCGCCACGCCTCCCTCGGTCCGATCGGCGATGGCGACCTCCAGGACAGTGACCGGCATTCCTGCCTGGGGCTGGCCGAATTCGTCCGCGAAGCCGTCCTCCACCACGAGACGCCGCGGCGCATCGACATCAATCACGCGCCACCAGCCGTGGTACTTGTCACCCTCGGGGCCGGTCATGAAGTACGACACAGCGCCACCAGCCGTCAGGTCGTGATCGACGACTGTCGCCGGGTACGTCGGGGGCCCCCACCAGCGCTCCAGTTGACGCGGGTCGTTCCACAGCTCCCACGCACGGTCTGCCGTCACGTCGTACTCGGCCGTGACGGTCATCGTCAGTTCCGAAGGGTCCTTCTGCACACTGATGTCGCTCATCTGCGTTCTCCCTTGGGGGTCTCGGCGAGCAGGTCGCCCATCCGGTCGAGTCGTTGGAGCCAGAGGAGTTCGAGTTCGTCGAGAAGCCGTTGGGCACGATTCACCGCTTCGACGTTGCCGACCACGCGCTGCTCCCTTCCGTGACGTCGCTTGCTGATGAGGCCTGCGGTCTCGAGCACGGCCACGTGCTTCTGCACAGCGGTCATGCTCATGTCGTAGCTGCGGGCCAGGTCGGAGATCGAATGCTCGCCCGTCAGCGTGCGGCGCACGATGTCCCGCCGCGTGGCATCCGCCAGCGCGTGGAACAG
>JBAXSI010000078.1:0-10207 GCA_037130755.1 Actinomycetes bacterium | reverse complement strand
GCAGGCAAGCGACGTCAAACGGGGGCCAAGGCCCCCGTTTCGTCGCCGGTGCCTGCCTCTCGGCGGGGGAGGAGGGCGTTTTCGTTATTTCGTGCCCAGCCCTGTACCCTTTCTGAGGCCTCTAGCGAGGCCACGGTCAGCCGTGCCGAATGTGGAGGTCCCCTTGACCGGCCTCGATCCTCGTAAGCCGCTCGTCCTTGACGTGCGGAGCCTGCAGCGCAGGCCGGGGTCGATGGTCACCGAGAACCGAACCGTTCCGGCCCCGGCTGGCCTTGGCGTCGCGATGGCTCGGGTTCCCGAGGGATCGCCAATCGACCTGGATCTTCGATTGGAGTCCGTTCTCGAGGGGGTCCTGGTGTCCGGAACGGCGGATCTGGAGATCAGAGCGGAATGCTCGCGCTGTCTGGATCCGGTGTCCTGGCACGAGGAGTTCGACCTGTCCGAGCTGTTCCGATACCCATCGACCGACGCCCGCGGCGCGGTGGTGGAGGAGGACGACGAGTCCGACGATCCGCTGCCCGTGCTCAAGGACGATCTGATCGACCTGGAGCCGACGCTGCGGGACGCGGTGGTGCTTGACCTGCCACTCGCCCCGCTGTGCAGCGAGGACTGCCTGGGACTGTGCTCCGTCTGCGGAGTGCGGCTCGAGGACGACCCGCAGCACGCGCACGACCTGACCGACCCGCGATGGGCCGCCCTGGCGGCTCTCGTGGACCCGGACAGGCAGTAACAGCACCGGTGCCCACCGCGCCCCTCCTGGAGCGCAGCACTGCCGAGCAAAGGAAGAACCGTGCCAGTTCCGAAGCGGAAGATGTCCCGCTCCAACACCCGCAGCCGTCGCTCCCAGTGGAAGACGACGCCTCCGACGCTGGTCACCTGCGTGCGTTGCAAGGAGAAGCGCCTCGCGCACACGGCATGCCCGACCTGCGGGACTTACGCCAAGCGCCGCGTCCTGGACGTCTAGCAGTTGGCAACGGTCGCCCTCGACCTCCTGGGTGGCGACAAAGCACCCGAGGTGGTCGCGGATGCCATTGCCCGACTCAGGTCGGGCACGGTTGACCCGGCCGACCCGGCCATCGACCTGATCGTTGTGGGGCCGGCCGCAGTTGCGCGCGCCCTCCTGACCGAGCGCGGTGTCGACCTGTCGACGCTGCGCATCGTCGATGCCGGGCGCGGCGCCTCCATGACGGGCAGTCCGCTGTCCACCCTGCGCGACCACGAGGATGTCACCGTCACGGTGGCCGTCGGCCTGGTGAATGCGCGAATCGCCGATGCCTTCGTGTCCGTGGGCCACACCGGTGCCGCAGTCGCGGCAGCGGTGCTCGGACTGGGTCGAGTCGGCGGCATGTCCCGCCCGGCCCTCGCCGTCGTGGTGCCCTCCCTGGCGGGCCCCGTCGTCCTTGTCGATGCCGGCGCCGCCCCTGACGCCACCCCCGATGTGCTCCGGCAGTTCGCACTCGCCGGCTGGGCGTACTCCATGTCGCTGGGCGTGCCCAGCCCGCGTGTCGGCCTGCTCACCATCGGCAGCGAGGAGGGCAAGGGCGATCGGCTGCGCAAGTCGACGCACGACCTCCTGCTGGAGACGCTCCCCGTCGTGGGCGTCGACTATGTGGGCCCCGTCGAGGGCCACGACATCGCCGTCGGCTCGCGTGCCGACGTCATCGTGACCGACGGCTTCACCGGCAACGTGCTTCTCAAGGGCCTGGAGGGGGCCGTCCAATGGATGGCCCACCAGATGGGTGCCGCCTACGGCGACGCGGACCCCGCCAGGACCGTCGTCCGTAAGACCGCGACCGGTGACTTCGCCGGTGGCATGCTCCTCGGCGTGAACGGAGTGACCGTCATCGGCCACGGCGCCGGGACCGCGGACGAGATCTGCGCCTGCGTGCGACTGGCCGATCGCGCCGCCCGCCTGGGGCTCGTGACCGCCACCCAGCGCGCCCTTGCCTCGGTGGCCTCGCCGTGACGAGCACGAGCGCGCACCACGTCGCCGCGTCGCTCACGCAGGAGGCTCTCGCCGCCGTCTACGAGCCCACGGCGGTGGCACTGCTCCGAGAGGACTCACCGCTGTCGGCCCTCGGCATGACGGAGGCCGATGTCGTCTGCATTGCCGACGCGCTCGCCGTCGGCGCGGCCCGCCGCGGCCTCACCTGCGTCCTCGACGATGTCGACCTTGTCGACCTTGTCGACGTTGGCACGGTCGCGAAACTGATCGGCGCGGTGCAGGCCAAGATCGACACGCCGCTGGCGGCGTTGTGAACGCCGACCGCAGCGGGCTGCTCGCCAGCCTGGGCACCGAGATCGACGAGAGCCTGCTCGAACTGGCCCTCATGCATCGTTCCTACGCCTACGAGAACGGAAATCTGCCGACCAATGAGCGGCTCGAGTTCCTCGGTGATTCAGTGCTCGGCATCGTCATCACCGAGACCTTGTACGTGCGATACCCCGAGTGCACCGAAGGCCAGCTCGCCAAGCTGAGGGCGGCGGTCGTCAACGCCACCGCCTTGGCCGACGTCGCGCGCACGCTGGGACTGGGGGAGTACCTGTACCTGGGCCGCGGCGAGGAGACCACCGGCGGGCGTGACAAGTCCTCGATCCTGGCCGACACCCTGGAGGCCCTCTTCGGCGCGGTCTTCATGTCGGCAGGGCTGGCGGCGGCGGGCGACGTTATCCACCGGCTCTTCGATCCGCTTATCGACGCAGCCTCGGTGCTCGGCGCCGGACTGGACTGGAAGACCTCGCTGCAGGAGATCGCGGCGGCCCATGACCTCGGGCTGCCCGAGTACGCGGTCACCGACGTCGGGCCCGACCACGCCAAGGAGTTCACGGCCCAGGCGGTCGTCGGTGGCGTGGTCCTCGGCGAGGGTGCCGGCCGATCGAAGAAGGTCGCCGAGCAGCAGGCCGCTTCGACGGCATACGAGCGCATTCGCAGCGGCGACCATCCTGGGACCCCTGAGGAGTGAGCAGCCGAGCCGCGCACGGGGTGGGCGATGCCTGAACTGCCGGAGGTCGAGGTGGTTCGCCGCGGCCTGGACCGCTGGGTCACCGGTCGGACCGTCACGGATGTGGATGTCCTTCACCCGCGGGCGATCCGCCGGCACGAGCCTGGGCCGACGGACTTCGCCCGCCGGATCCGCGGTCGCCGCATTGTGGCGGCCAGTCGGCGTGGGAAGTACCTGTGGCTCCCGCTGTCGGACGGTGATCAGGCGGCGCAGGCGGCCGTCGTCGGGCACCTGGGCATGAGCGGCCAGCTCCTGCTGCTGCCCCCTGCGGCTCCGGACGAGAAGCACCTGCGGATCCGGATGCGGTTCGACGACGACGGCCCGGAGCTCCGCTTCGTCGACCAGCGGACCTTCGGCGGTCTTGCGGTCGCGGACCTGGTCCCCGACGACCATGGCGGGCTGGTGCCCGTTCCGGTCGCCCACATCGCGCGCGACCCACTCGACCCGCTGTTCGACGACGACGGCTTCGTCCGGCGCGTTCGGACCAGGACGTCGCAGATCAAGCGGGTGCTGCTGGACCAGACCGTGGCGTCGGGCGTCGGGAACATCTACGCCGATGAGTCGTTGTGGCGGGCACGACTGCACGGTGGGCGCCGAGCGGACCGGCTCTCGCGGCCGGAGGTCCGCGGGCTGCTCGGGCACGTGCGCGACGTCATCGCCGAGGCCCTGGACCAGGGCGGCACGAGCTTCGACGCCTTGTATGTGAACGTCAACGGCGAGAGCGGGTACTTCGACCGGAGCCTGGCCGCCTACGGGCAGGAGGGGCTGCCCTGCCCGCGCTGCGGCACGGCGATCCGTCGGATCTCCTTCATGAACCGGTCGTCCTTCTTCTGCCCGCGGTGCCAGCGGCCACCCCGGAACGCCTGAGTGCCACGACACTCGCGCCGTTGGGCCAGTCAACGCAGCGACGTGAGGCCGGACAGGTAGAGTCCGCCGCGTGCACTTGAAGAGCCTGACGCTGAAGGGATTCAAGTCCTTCGCGTCGTCCACGACGCTCCACTTCGAGCCCGGGGTGACCTGCGTCGTCGGCCCCAACGGCTCGGGCAAGTCAAACGTGGTGGACGCCCTCGCCTGGGTGATGGGCGAGCAAGGAGCCAAGTCCCTGCGCGGCGGCAAGATGGAGGACGTCATCTTCTCCGGCACGTCCGGGCGGGCCCCGTTGGGCCGCGCGGAGGTGGCCCTGACGATCGACAACTCCGACAGCGCGCTGCCGATCGACTACACCGAGGTCACGATCTCGCGGACGCTGTTCCGCAACGGCGGGTCCGAGTACGCCATCAACGGCGAGCCCTGCCGCCTGCTGGACGTGCAGGAGCTGCTGAGCGACTCAGGGATCGGCCGAGAGATGCATGTCATCGTCGGCCAGGGGCAGCTGGACACGATCCTGCAGGCCACCCCGGAGGACCGGCGCGGCTTCATCGAGGAGGCCGCTGGCGTCCTCAAGCACCGCAAGCGCAAGGAGAAGGCCCTCCGCAAGCTCGATGCGATGCAGGTCAACCTCACGCGCCTGCAGGACCTCACCGGCGAGCTGCGCCGGCAGCTCAAGCCCCTCGGCCGGCAGGCCGAGGTGGCCCGCCGTGCGGTCGTCGTGCAGTCCGAGGTCCGCGACACCCGGCTGCGGCTGATGGCCGACGACCTGCTGCTCCTGCAGAACGCGCTGGCCGCTGAGGTTGCCGACGAGACCGCGCTCCGGGAGCGACACGCCGACGTCGATGCCCGTCTGGCCGTGCTGCTCGCCGAGGAGCAGGCGGCCGAGGAGCAGGCGATGCTGGACGCACCGCGGCTGGCTCGTGCCCAGGAGACCTGGTTCGCCCTGAGTGGCCTGCGCGAGCGGTACCACGGCCTGGTGCAGCTTGCCGCCGAGCGGGTCAAGCACCTTCAGCCCGAACCGGAGGAGGAGTCCGGTCGCGACCCCGATCAGATCGAGGCCGACGCCCGGGCGCTGCGCCAGGAGGAGTTCGAACTCGGTCGCCAGGTCGAGGCCTCACGTGAGGCTCTGGCGCTCGCGGATGCAGCCCGGATCACGGCCGAGCAGGCCGCCGCAGCCGAGGAGCAGCGGGTCGCCGAAGCCGTGCGAGCCGCCGCCGACCGCCGTGAGGGACTGGCCCGGCTGACCGGGCAGGTCAACGCGGCCCGATCCCGGTTGGAGGCCCGTCAGGCGGAGATCGCCCGGCTGCAGGTGCAGATCACCGAGGCACGCCAGCGCGGCGAGGCCGCCCAGCACCAGTTCCAGCGCATCGAGGTCGACGTAGCCGGCCTCGACGAGGGCGAGGTCAGCCTCGACGCCGAGCACGAGTCGGCCGAGCACGAACTCGAGCAGGCCGACCACTTCGTAGAGTCCCTTCGATCCCGCGAGGCGGTAGCCGAGCGCGAGCGCGCCGGGCTGAGCGCCCGGTGCGAGGCCCTGCGGATCGGGCTCGAGCGCAAGGACGCGGGCGCGCGCCTTGTCCAGGAGAGGGAGCGGGTCACCGGGGTGCTGGGGCCGCTGGCGTCCCTGCTCCATGTCGACGCCGGAGCCCAGGCAGCGGTGGCCGCGGCCTTGGGTGACGTCGCCGATGCCGTCGTCGTCTCGGGCATGGACTCAGCCATGCGCGCAATCGTGCTGCTGAAGGAGGAGGACGCGGGTCGGGCGGCCATTGTCGTCGCCGACTCCGAGCACTCGCGCGCGGCGCGCCCTCCAGTTCGCGATGCTGGCCGACCGCTCACCGAATTCGTCCACTGCGACGACTCACTGCGCCCGGTCGTCGACCACCTGCTCGAGCGCTGGGTCCTCGTCGATGACCTCCAGCAGGCCCGCGAGCTGCTCCGTCAGCACCCAGGCCTGTCGTTCGTGACGTCCGGGGGCGACGTGCTTGCCGCGGGCATCGTCCACGGCGGCTCGGCCAGTGCCCCAAGCCTTCTTGAAGTGCAGGCGGCCTATGACGAGGCTTTCGCCGCGCTGACCGAGGTCGGCCATGAGCTCGACCGGCTCCGCTTCGACCTCGCCGCGGCCAGGACCCGTCAGGCGGAGGCAGCGGCTCGCGTGGAGGGCGCGCTTGCCCGGCTGCACGAGTCCGACGCGCGCATGGCCGCGGTCGCCGAGCAGCTCGGGCAACTGGGTCAGGTCGCACGTGCGGCCGGCGGAGAGGCCGATCGCCTGACGTCGGCTCGCTCCGCGGCAGAGACGGCCCTTGCGTCCGACGCCGAGCAGTTCGAGCACCTCCAGTCGAGGCTGGAGTCGGCTGCGGTCGACCCTGCCGAGGAGCCAGCGCCCGATATCCGTGCGGACCTTGCCACCGCTGCGGCTGCCGCGCGTCGGGCCGAGGTGGATGCGCGATTGGCCCTGCGCACTGCCGAGGAGCGGGTCGCCGCCGTCACCGCCCGGGCGCAGCAACTGGAGCGCGCCGCGGCCGCGGAGCGCCAGGCCCGCGTCACCGCCCAGGAGCGTCGCGAGCGCCGCGCTCGCGAGCTCGTTCTCACCAGTTCCGTCCTGGCCGGTGCCCGGACCGCGATGACCCGTATCGAGTCGTCGGTGGCACTCGCGGGTCGCGAACGCTCGGTGTCGGAGAAGGCCACCCGAGAGCGCGAGGCGCAGGCGCAGCGCATCCGACTGGCACTACGGGAACTGACCGCCGAGGCCGATCTGCTGAAGGACTCCGTCCATCGCGACGAGGTGGCCCGCGCCGAGCAGCGCATGCGGATCGAGCAGGTGCAGGACAAGGTGCTCGAGGATTTCGGTGTCGAGTCGGACGTCCTGATCGCCGAGTACGGTCCTGACCAACTGGTCCCGCCGACGCCGCCTTCCCCGGGGGATGAGCCGCCGGCCGAGGAGCCCCAGCCTTACCCGTTCGTCCGCGCGCAGCAGGAGAAGAGGCTCAAGGCGGCCGAGCGCGATCTGGCACTTCTCGGGAAGGTGAACCCCCTTGCGCTGGAGGAGTTCTCCGCGATGGAGGAGCGCCACCGCTTCCTCACCGAACAGCTGGATGACCTCAAGCGGACGCGCGAGGACCTCCTCGACATCGTCAAGGAGGTCGACGCTCGCGTCGAGCAGGTGTTTACCGAGGCATACGAAGCCGTCGAGCGGGAGTTCGAAACGGTGTTCGCGCGGCTCTTCCCGGGCGGCGAGGGACGGCTGATCCTCACCGACCCCAACGACATGCTGAACACCGGAGTCGATGTCGAGGCGCGGCCGCCGGGCAAGAAGGTCAAGCGACTGTCGTTGCTGTCCGGTGGTGAGCGGTCCCTGACCGCGGTCGCGTTCCTCGTTGCGCTGTTCAAGGCGCGGCCTAGCCCGTTCTATGTGCTCGATGAGGTCGAGGCGGCGCTCGACGAGGTCAACCTCGGCCGCCTGATCGACATCATCGAGGAGCTTCGCACCTCATCCCAGCTCATCGTCATCACGCACCAGAAGCGGACGATGGAGATCGCCGATGCCCTGTACGGCGTCTCGATGCGCGGCGACGGCGTGACGCAGGTGATCGGCCAGCGCCTGCGCGAGAGCGAAGCCGTCAGCGCCTGACCCCACGTCAGCGCCGAGACTCTTGCTGGGCTGGCGCCTAGAGTGGAAGGCGCCGTCCGGTGGGGGGGTCATTGATGGACCGTCGTGTGCGTCTAGCGGTGTACGGGCTTGCCGCGGGTGTGTTTCTGGCGGCTTTGGGTCAGCCTGTCGCTGCCCGTCAGGCGGAGCCCGTCACCGAGACTGCCTGGCTGCACTGGCTGGGCGATCAGGCGCGATCGTTCGACCATCGCACTGCGAAGTCGGCACTTGCCGTGGAGGTGCACGCGGAGTCCCCGACCCCCATCGACCTTCGCGGGGTCGTGAACGCGAACGGCTCATCGGCCGTTTCCTTCACGACGGCTGGATCCAGTTTCGACGCGAGGTGCATCGACGATCACTCGTGCTGGCTGCGTCAATCTGTCGGCGGGCCGGACCTGCTGTGGCACAGGGTGTCCGCGCACGAGCTGTCGAGCCTTCGTCGCGCGCTGCCCGACGTCGATGGGTTTCTTGCCCCCGGAGTCGCCTGCTCTCTGGTCGGTTCCACGGGGTCCCTGGACTACGACGTCGACGGCACCAGCATCACGGCGTCGATCTCATTTGCCGGCGGCGCATTCCGCCTGAGCGAGCGACTCTCGGTGGTCGCCGATGGGGTGGACGTGACGGTGTTCAAGTCCCTGACACCTGCGAAGGCCGTAAGCGTCAAACGCCCTGGGGCGGCATTGATAGGCGCGCCTATGGTGCAGGACGTGGTGCCAGAGCT
Organism: Actinomycetes bacterium; assembly: GCA_037130755.1. GTDB lineage: Bacteria > Actinomycetota > Actinomycetes > S36-B12 > S36-B12 > UBA10649. The sequence continues at coordinate 1,968 of JBAXSI010000078.1, read as the reverse complement.
TCCGTGAAGCCGGTGACGATCAGGGCCTGGGCGACGATGTAGGTCGCCATGACGAAGGCCGAGAGTGCCGGCGAGTCTGAGAGCGGACCGAACGCCGTCAGCGCGATGCACGCGTCCGACACCACGAACACCGCTGCGCCGATCGCCACTCGCCAGCCCTTGTCTCGTGGGACGCGAATGACGAGGTCCAGGGCGGCGACGGCCATGGTGATCAGCACCACGCTGTAGACCAGCACCGGGATCCGCAAGGCGCCGACGCCGGGGCTGACGAGGATGTTGAGCACCAGCCAGACGATGACGTAGGGGACGAGGGCGATCTTCCAGGCGCGCACGAGCCCAGGCCCGCGAACCCGCGTGAATGCCACGATGTAGGAGACCTGCATGAGCAGGAACGCGGCGATGCCGCTGATGAAGAACAGGTCACCGTCACCCATCAGCAGCAGGTCGCCGAGCCATGCGAAGCCGAGGCCGACCAGCAGCCAGCGCAGCTCGTTCGGCAGGGGGCCGCGGCTGCGACCAGCTCGCCAGTAGGCGATCAGCCAGGCGGCCAGCAACGGCATCAGCAGCGGCTTGGTCAGGTGGACGACCGTCATCGAGGCGAGGAATTCGGCAGTGACGTTGACCACGCCGACCACTGCGTAGACCGCAAGCAGAACGCGCGTGGTCATGACCCCATCCTGCCGCGTGAAAGGATGCCGCCCATGGATTCAGTGGCCATTTTCCTCGGCATCGCGTTCGTCCTGCTCGTGCTCGGCGTGGTCGGTTTCGTCGGCTTCCGCCGTGGTGGTTCGGGGAACGTACTCGAGGAGAAGCCTCGCCCGGGCATTGACTACGCCCCCGGCGTCGGCGACGACGACACCGTCCCGCGCGACACGCCGCGCCGCTCTGTGGACGTCGTCGAGGTCGGGGAGCCGCTTGCGGAGCCCACCGAACTGGTCCTCGATGAGGCGGAGGTCCTTGAGGCTCCGACGGCGGAGGACCTCGAGGCCCTGCTCGAGGTCGAGGTCCCCGATCCCGCCGCCGGACGGCTCCAGCGTCTTCGGGCGCGGCTCGCGCGCTCGCAGAACGCGATGGGGCGCGGCCTGCTGGCACTGCTCAGTTCCGGCAGCATCGACGAGGACACCTGGGACCAGGTCGAGGAGACCCTCCTGACGGCCGACCTCGGCGTGGCCCCTACGCAGGAGCTTCTCGACCGCCTCAGGACGCGCGTCAAGGTGGAGGGCTCGTCGGACCCTAAGGCCGTCAAGCAGATGCTTCGCGAGGAGCTCCTGGTCCTTGTCGACCCGACGATGGACCGCCGCGTGCGCGCCGAGCGGGTCGACGGCAGGCCCGGCGTGGTCATGGTGGTCGGCGTCAACGGCACCGGCAAGACGACGACGACGGGCAAGCTCGCGCGTTTGGCAGTGGCCAACGACCAGACCGTCGTGCTCGGTGCGGCCGACACGTTCCGCGCTGCGGCGGCGCAGCAGCTCCAGACATGGGGTGACCGCGTCGGGGCTGCCGTGGTGCGCGGCCCCGAGGGTGGTGACCCCGCTGCTGTCGCGTTCGACGCCGTTGCCACGGGTATCGCTGCCGACGTCGACACGGTCATCATCGATACCGCTGGCCGCCTGCACACCAAGACCGGCCTGATGGACGAACTGGGCAAGGTCAAGCGCGTGGTCGAGAAGCAGTCGCCTATCGACGAGGTGCTGCTGGTGCTCGACGCGACGACCGGGCAGAACGGACTCGTGCAGGCCCGGGTGTTCGCCGAGGTCGTCGACGTCACGGGGATCGTCCTGACCAAGCTCGACGGCACGGCCCGCGGCGGCATCGTCGTGGCGGTGCAACGCGATCTCGGCGTGCCGGTGAAGCTGGTCGGCCTGGGCGAGGGGCCCGACGACCTGGCGCCGTTTGATCCCGAGGTCTTCGTCGATGCCCTGATCGAGGAGTGAGCGGAGCGAGCCCCGGAGGATCAGGGCGATAGGG
>JBAXSI010000077.1:0-10285 GCA_037130755.1 Actinomycetes bacterium | reverse complement strand
GGTGGCGTCAGCCGATGGCGAGGCTCTCGACGAGGGCCGGCACACCACGTAGTCGCCATTCGAGCGGCCGAGCGAGTCGTTCACCTGTTGGAGGTTGTCGATATCCAGGAACAGCAGGAAGTCCGCCTCAGGAGGCAGTGAGCCAGTCGCGCAGCAGTGACTCGCAGGCCAGGATCTGCGCTACCGGGACGTGCTCCCCCTGAGTGTGGGCGACGGACGGATCACCGGGCCCGAAATTGAGTGCCGGTATCCCGAGCGCCGAGAACCGCGCCACGTCCGTCCAGCCGAACTTGGGTCGGGCAGGCTCGCCCACCGCCTCGGCGAAGGCAGCCGCCGACGGCCAGCCGAGCCCGGGCAGGGCTCCGGGGGCCTGATCCACCACCGACACCTCGAAACCGTCGAACACCTCGGTCACGTGGTCGATCGCGTCGATGACCGATCGGTCGGGCGCGAAGCGGTAGTTCACGGTCACGACGCATTGGTCGGGGATCACGTTGCCTGCCACACCGCCGCGGATGGCCACGGCACTGAGTCCCTCGCGATACTCCAGCCCGTCGATCATCGGGCGGCGTGGCTCGTAGGCCGCGAGCCGGTCGAGGACCTCGCCGGCCGCATGGATCGCGTTCACCCCAAGCCACGACCGGGCACTGTGCGCCCGCTCGCCTCTGGTGACGACCTCGATGCGGATCGTGCCCTGGCAGCCAGCCTCGATCACGGCGTTCGACGGCTCCATCAAGATCGCCAGGTCCGCCTCGAGCAGTCGTGAGTGCGACTCGACAAGACGCTGGAGGCCGTTGAACCGCGACTCGACCTCCTCGCAGTCGTAGAACACGTACGTGACGTCTCGGACCGGCTCGGTCAGCGACGCGGCGAGGACGAGGGCCACGGCGACGCCGCTCTTCATGTCGCACGAGCCCAGGCCGAAGAGCTGGTCGCCTTCGAACCGATGCGGAAGATTGCCGTGCCGGGGGACGGTGTCCAGATGCCCGCCCAGCAGCACGCGCTCACCGCGATCGAGCATCGTGCGAGCCACGACAGTGTCGCCGTGCCGGTCCACCGTGAGGTGTGCGCATGTCCGCAGGGCGGACTCGACCGCGTCGGCCAGGACCTTCTCGTGATGGGACTCGCTGGGGATGTCCACTAGCGCGGCCGTCAAGGTCACCGGATCGAGGCCGAGGTCAAGGTGTGGCGTAGTGGTCACGTCGCTACGGTAGCCGCATGACCATGGACGAAGCGGAAGGCGGCATCGTGACCGGCGGGGCCTCTGGTCTGGGGCTGGCCACATTCGACGGCAACACGATCCTCGACGTCTGGTACCCGGCGCCCGCCCTGGGCACCGATCCGCTCGACGTGCCGAGCCTCGACTCGGGAATCGACTCCGACACCGCGCGGGGCGTGACCGTCCGGTCCGTCGTGACGGTCATCCAGGACCTGCAGGCGCCGCCCGCCGACACCGCCGACGCCTACCTGCGCCTGCACCTGCTCTCGCATCGACTCGTCCGCCCGCGCACCATCAATCTCGACGGCATCTTCGGCGTCCTGCCGATCGTCGCCTGGACCAACGTCGGTGCGGTCGCCGCCGACAAGGTGACCGAGACCCGGCTCCACCTGCGTCGCAAGGGCCAGCACCTCGTCGTGTTCGGCGTCGATCGCTTCCCGCGCATGGTCGACTACGTGATCCCGTCCGGTGTCCGCATCGCCGACGCCGATCGCGTGCGACTTGGCGCCTACCTGGCGCCTGGCACCGTCGTCATGCACGAGGGCTTCGTGAACTTCAACGCGGGCACGCTCGGGACCTCCATGGTCGAGGGCCGCATCTCCGCAGGAGTCGTCGTCGGAGACGGCTCCGACATCGGCGGCGGCTCGTCGATCATGGGCACACTCTCCGGCGGCGGCAAGGAGGTCATCAGCGTCGGCTCCGGGAGCCTCATCGGGGCCAACGCCGGGGTCGGCCTGTCCCTCGGCGACAACTGCATCGTCGAGGCGGGCCTCTACGTCACGGCCGGCTCGAAGGTCACCCTGCCGGACGGCTCGGTGGCCAAGGCCAAGGAGGTGTCGGGGGTCGACAACCTGCTGTTCCGCCGGAACTCGCAGTCCGGCGCAATCGAGGTCGTCATGCGCGAGGGCACCTGGGGCGGACTGAACTCCGCACTGCACGCAACCGACTAGCGACTAACGACTAACGACTAACGACCGACGACGGCCGACTGACTGACGTCAGACGCCGCGACGCTGCTGAAGCAGGCCCGCATCCCTCCGCTCGCGCGCGGCCAGGACCCCTGCTCGCTCGGAGACCTCGGGCACACCAACCTCCCAAAAGGCGCCGCCCTCGGTCCAGTCCGACGCCCGGACGTCGGTGACGATCACCGTGGTCCGGTCGGCAGCGCGGGCCACGCGAAGCGCATCGTCGAGCTCTGCGAGGCTCCCGACACCGATGGCGAGCGCCCCGAGCGACTCGGCATGGGCCCGGAAGTCCACGCGGGCATCGGCACCGGATCCGTGCGAGTCGATGAGCATGTTGTTGTACGACGCGCCGCCCTGGCCGACCTGCAGGCGTTCGATCACGGCGAATCCGCCGTTGTCGCACACAATGAGGATGAGCTTGCGACCGGACAGCACCGAGGAGTAGACCTCCGAGTTGAGCATCAGGTAGGAGCCGTCACCCACGAGCGAGAAGACCTCGCCATCTGCGCGAGCCAGCGCGGCACCCCATCCGCCGGCCGTCTCATATCCCATGCAGGAGAAGCCGTACTCGCAGTCGAATGAGGCAACGGCCTTGCTCATCCAGTTGATGTTCAGCTCGCCGGGAAGTCCACCGGCCGCGGTGAGGACGTAGTCGTCGTCCGTCGCTGCGGCGTGCACGCGCCCGACCACCTGCGCATAGCTCGGCGGCCACTGGCCGTCATCGGCCACTCGGCCGTCGACGAACTCCTGCAGCGCTGCTCGCATCTGGACGCCGCGCGCCACCCATGACGACTCCGTGGAGTACCCATCCAGCTCGATCGCCAGCTCCGCCAGGGCCTCGCGCGCGTCAGCGACAACGGGCAGCGCGAAGTGCTTGATCGCATCGAACGCCGCAGCGTTGACGCCCACGATCGGCGCGTCGGGATGGAAGACGGTCCACGAGCCGGTCGTGAAGTCCTCCAGTCGCGTGCCGACCGCGAGGATGAGGTCGGCCTCGGCCGCCATGACGTTCGCGGCATCCGCACCGGTGACACCGATCGGTCCGCTGTAGCGCGGATGCGAGGCCAGCAGCGAGGACTTGCCGGCCACCGTCTCGATCACCGGGATGCCGAAGCGCTCCGCGAAGTCGGCGAGCTCGGCCTCGGCCCGCGAGTAGTGCACGCCGCCGCCGGCGATGATGACCGGACGACGCGCGGCACGGATCGCCAGCGCAGCACGCTCCACCTGCCCGCGGTCCGGCCGCGGTCGGGCGATCTCATGGACCTGGGTCCGGAAGAACGACGCGGGGTAATCCTCGGCCTGGGCGGCCACATCCTGCGGCAGGCCGATGAACGCGGGGCCGCAGTCGGCCGGGTCGAGCATGACGGCGAGCGCCTGCGGCAGGGAGCTGAGCACCTGCGCCGGGTGCGTGATGCGGTCCCAGAAGCGCACCACGGGGCGGAAGGCGTCGTTCACCGTCGTGGACGGCGAGCCGAAGTGCTCCACCTGCTGCAGCACCGGATCAGGCAGGCGGGAGTTGAACGCGTCGCCGGAGATGAACAGCACCGGGAGGCGGTTGGACATCGCCATGCCCGCCGCCGTCACCATGTTCGTGGCACCGGGGCCGATGGACGAAGTGCAGACCATGATCTGCTGACGGCGCATCGCCTTGGCGTAGGCGGCCGCGGCCAGACCCATCCCCTGCTCGTTCTGCCCTCGCCACACCGGCAGTTCGTCGCGATGCGTCTCGAGCGCATGGCCGAGGCTGACGACGTTCCCGTGCCCGAAGATCGCGATGACACCGGGGAAGAGCGGCTCCTCGACGCCGTCGATGACGATCCGCTGTGCGATCAGGTAGCGGACGATCGCCTCCGCAGTCGTCAGTCGCAGGGTCCTCATGGCGCTACTCACCCGACGCGAGATCGATGACGGGCTGCCAGGTGCGCGAGTCCCATGAGTCGATCAGCGCCTGCTGCACGCTGACGACGTCGACCGCCTCGCGGAAGCCCGGTGAGAAGGGCTCGCCGGTCGCGACGGCCTCCAGGAAGCACAGGTCCTCGATGGCGACGAGGTCCTCGAACCCGATCGCATTCGCCTGTCCTGGCACGAAGGCACCGTGGTACGGGAACCGATCGCCGCCGAAGATGGTCGTGTAGCCGGTGTTGCTGTCGGCGCCCACGCGGTAGTACTGGAGCTCGTTGATCTTCTCCAGGTTCCACGACAGTGCGCCCTTGGTCCCGTAGACCTCGAAAGCGTTCTGGCTCTCCGGGCCTACGGTGGTGCGGCTGACCTCGAACACGCCTGTCGCACCCGCGTGGAAACGGCACAGCATCGCGGCGAAGTCCTCGTTCTCGACGTCGCCCTTCGGGTCCTCCGGTCGACCACGGCCGTAGTGGCTCGCCGCACCTGTGGGCAGCGGGCGCTGCTTGATCGTCGTCTCCTTCATGCCGATGACCTCGCTGATGCCGCCGACGAGGAACTGCGCCATCGCGACGGAGTGGCTGAGGATGTCGCTGGTGACGCCATAGCCGCCCTCGTCGAGCATGAAGCGCCAGGTGAGCAGTCCCAGTTCGTCGCTGCCGTACATCGACAGGAAGCGGCCGCGGTAGTGCGTGATCTCGCCAAGCTCGCCGGACTCGATCAGCTCACGCGCATGCAGCACGAGCGGCGACCAGAGGTAGTTGTAGCCGACGCCGGTCTTGACACCCGCCGCCTGCGCGGCGCGGTAGGCCTGCACCGCATGCTCGGGCTTGCCGCCGATCGGCTTCTCGCTGAACACGGCCTTGCCCGCCGCGCACGCCGCCTCGATCATCGGGATGTGCAGCATGTTGGGCGCTGTCACCCACACCGCATCCACGTCGTCCGAGTCGACTGCCTCGCGCCAGTCCTCGACCGCTCGGGCGAAACCGAAGTCGTCGACCGCGCGCCTGCGCCGCTCCGCGTCCGTCTCGGCACAGACGACGAGTTCGGGCGTGAACGACCGACCGGGGAACAGCGACGGGATCCGCAGGACCGACCGACTGTGCGCCTGCCCCATCCACCCAAGGCCGAGGACGGCGACTCCGACACGCTGCATGATCATCCCTTCATCGTTCGTCCGGCCGCGGTCGTCCACGGCAGGCGCGGGTCTTGCTCGCCCCAAGACTCCCGGATCCAGTGGTGGCTCGGGTCGTCGCAGAAGGCCATGGTCCGGTCCGCTCCCGGGCCGGCGAGGACGTTGAGGAAGTACATCGGGTACTCCGGTGGGGCGACGCTCGGTCCGTGGAAGCCCTGCGGGACCAGGTACACGTCGCCGTCGCGCAAGGTCACGGTCTCGTCGACCGTGCCGTCAACCGTGTAGACGCGGAACAGCCCGCTGCCCGTGGGGTCACCGTGCGGGGACTCCTCACGGCCGATGCGGAAGTAGTAGATCTCCTCGTTCATGACCGGGCAGTCGCCGATCCCGTCGTGTCGATGCGGCGGCCAGGACGACCAGTTGCCGCCAGGCGTGATGACCTCGCAGACATTGATGCGGTCGGCCGCCGTGAAGGAGTCGGGGGTGGCGATGTTCGTCACCTGCCGGGTGGCGCGGCCACCGCCACGAACCTCGACCGGAACCAGCTCAGCGGCCACGTGCTCGACCGGGAACCGCGCCTGTGCGCGAGCCGTGCACACGGCGACCTCACCACCGTTGCCGGCGAGAGCGAGTGACGAGCCGACCGGCGCGTAGAGCCAATCCGAGACCGATGCGAAGACTCCGTCACGGCCCGCAAGGACGAACTGCTCGCCGTCGACCGTCACGGTCACGTCACGGGCCGACAGCGGAACGACGACAGCCTCGTCCTGTGCCAGGTCGACTGAGATCCTGACGCCGGGAGCGAGTGTGACGACCCGAAGGCCGCTGAAGTCCCAACCGGCGACGGGAGGCGTCACGAGGACATCGGCGTCAGCAGTGGCGAGAGTGCCCGCGGGATGCAGCCACGTCATGAGGCACCGCCGTGCACGATGTGCGCGGCGCGGCGGACGGCCTGCTCGGTGTCCTCGCCCTGGGGGTACAGCAGGGCTCGACCGGCCACCAGTCCACGCACGTTTGGCTCCTTCATCGCCGCCTCCCATCTGACGAACACTGCTTCGGCATCCGGGCCCGGGTCGCCGCCGAGCATGAGGATCGGCAGCGTCGTGGCTGCTGCCACCTCGGCCATGCGGTCGCTCCCCGGCACCTTGAGCCATGAGTACGCCGACGAGGACCCGAGACCTGACGCGACGGCGACGACCTTGATGAGTCGCTCGACGGACGGGTCGAGCCGAGCCCGACCGTCATTGTCCTTGCGATAGGGCAGCGGCTCGATCATGCACATCAGCCGGCGGTCCGACAGCTCGGTGACGGTGGCAGCGACGGACTCGATCGTGCGTGCCACAGCCGGATCTGACTCGTCGATGCGCAGGAGGGTCTTGCCGCCGTCGAGGCCGTACGCCTCGATGTGGTCGGTGTCGTAGGCAGTCATGCGGTCGTCGAGCTCCCACGTGGCGCCGATCACGCCACCGCGGTTCATCGTGCCGATGGCGAGCCGATCGTCGAGGGCTCCCAACCAGGCCAGCTCCTCCAGCAGGTCGGCACTGGCCAGGACGCCGTCCACGCCGGGCTGCGCGAGAGCACGCACCAGTCGGTCGAGCAGTCCGAAGCGGTCTGCCACGGCCAGCGGATCCGAGTCGACGGCGAGCATTCCGCGCGCGGTGTGGTCGGCCGCGAGGATGACCAGCCGCCCGTCGTCGCCGGGCACCGTGCGGCGACGCCGCTCGACAAGTGCGCGACGCAGGGACTCCGGGTCGAAGATCCGCGCCTCCAGCAATGCGCGGTACTGCTCGTGCGGGAGAGCGGTCATGTCGACTCCTCGATCAGTTCGCGCACTCTCGCCTCCGTGGGCATGTCGTCAGCGCATGTCAGGCGGGCAGCGACGTAAGCACCGGCGGCGCTCGCGAAACGCCCCACCGCATCGACGTCCCAGCCGGCGAGGAGCCCGTGCGACAGCGCACCGCCGAAGGCGTCGCCCGCACCGAGCCCGCACACCACGGCGATCGGAGTCGGCGCGATGACCCACCGATGGGAACGATTCGCGAACAGCGCTCCGTCAGCACCCTGCTTGATGATGGCGAGGTCGACCCCGCGGGCCAGCAGTCGGTCGGCCGCCGAGTCCGGGTTCCGGGTCTCGACGGCCATCTCGCACTCGTCGAGGTTGCCGACGACGACGGTCGCCAGCGCGATCGCCTCGGCGGCCGCCGCGCGCGCGGTCTCGACACTCGGCCAAAGCGCCGGCCGGTAGTCAAGGTCGAGGATGGTGTGGCCAGCCTTGGCCCGTGCGGTCAGCCAGGTCATGGCTGACGCGGCAGTCGGGCCGGAAGCGAGTGCGCCCTGGCTCATCCACAGCAGGCCGCAGTCGCGCAGCACGGCGTCGGGCAGGTCGCCGGCCTGGAGTTGCGTGTCCGGTGCCGCCGGTCCGCGGTAGAACGCGACCTGCGGCGTCTCGGGCGGGTCGAGCGCCGCGAGCGCCAGCGGCGTCTGCCCGCCCGGCTGGGTGCCGACATAGTCCGTCAGGACGCCGAACTCGCGGAGCCGTAGGCGCACGTAGCTGCCGAAGTCATCGTCACCCACCTTCGTGACGATCGCTGCGCGCCGACCCAGTCGGGCCGCAGCCACGGCGACGTTGGTCGGGCTGCCCCCGACCGATTTGGTGAACGACTGCTGGCCGTCGAAGCCCACGTCGAGTTCCCGGGCGTACAGGTCGACGCTGACACGGCCGACCGTGACGACCTCTGGGACATCCATGGATCTGCTAACCCGCCAGCGTGGGGGCGACGACGTCGGTCAGGTACTGCATCGACGTGCGCACCTGATTGATCGGGCCCTCACCCTCGGCCGGCAGCCCATCCGTGATCGCGGTGTCCTGCTCGATGACATACCACCCTCGGTAGCCGCCGCCTTCGAGCGCCTGCACAACGCCGGCGATGTCGACGTCGCCCTGGCCCAGGGGCGTGAAGAGCCCCGCCTGGGTGGCGGCCATCAGCGTGGTCTCGCGGGCGAGCACGGGTGCGACCATGTCGAGCTGCACGTCCTTGAGGTGCACGTGCCCGACGCGTTCCATCGCCTCCTTGGCGAAGGCGACAGGATCGACCCCGCCAATCGCCAGGTGCCCGGTATCCAGGCACCAGTGCACATCGCAGGAGTCGAGGACCCGGTTCACGTCGTCCTTGGTCTCGACGAGCGTCTGCACGTGCGAGTGCAGCACCTGCTCGAGTCCGTGCGACGCGCAGATCTCGTCAATCACGCCGAACATCTCGACCATGTGTCGCTGCTCCTCCGGCGTCAACGGCGTCGGAACCGACCAGTCCGGGTCGACGACGACGGCCGTGACGAACTTGGTGGCGCCCGCGCGCTCGAACAATCTCGCCGTCGCCGTCGCCTGCGCGATCGTGGCCTCACGGAAGGCCGGGTTGTGCAGCACCACGGGAGTGAAGCCGCCCAGCAGTGTCATGCCGAAGCCCGCGAGCTCGTCCTTGACTTCGTCAGGGTCGGTCGACAGGAACCCCGGGGCACCGAGCTCGGTGGCCGTGAAGCCGAAGCCCGCCATCTCCGACAGCACCCGCGGTGTGGGGAGCATCTCGCCCCAACCGGGCACCTCGCAAATGCCCCAGGAGATGGGCGCGGACGCGACACGATCAAGGAAGGCGGACATGGCGGCTGCTTTCGTTGGAGCGTTCCAATTATGGCTGAATCGTGACACACTGAGACCGCTTCACGCAACGGTGGGAGGGAATATGCGCGTCGCCGTCATCGGGGCGGGCCGGATGGGGGCCATTCGCGCCGCGGACCTGGTCGCGGACCCGAGGGTCGACGAGGTCCTGATCGCCAACCGCAACCCAGCGCGGGCGGCCGACCTCGCCGCGAGCCTGGGCGCGGTCGCGATCGACTGGGCAGACCTTGATGCCCTCTCCGCCCTCGGCGTCGACGCGACGGTGGTGGCACTGGCGACCGATGCGCATGCTGGCGTCCTGGACCTTGCCTTGGCATCGGGCCGGCCGACCCTGTGCGAGAAGCCGATCGCCTTGACCCTCGAGGACACCGAGGCCGCCATCGCGCTCGCACAGCAGCACGGCACCACCCTGCAGATCGGCTTCCAGCGACGCTTCGACCCCGGGATCCGCGAGATGCATGACCTCATCGCAGCCGGCGGGCTCGGCGTTATCTACTCGATGAGCCTGCTGTCCCACGACATCGCACCGTCCGGGCCTGAGTTCATCGCGGGCAGCGGGGGCATCTTCCGAGACCTGCACGTCCACGACTTCGACGTCATCCGATGGCTCACCGGCAGCGACATCGCGACCGTCTACGCGACCCGGGCCGTGCGCGCGCATCTGGCCTACGCGGAATTCGACGACGCCGACACCACCGTGACCCATGCCGTCACCGCGTCCGGAGTGCAGGTGGTCGTGCGCGGCGCGCGGCACGATGCGCTCGGCCATGACGTGCGCGTCGAGGCACACGGATCGAAGGACTCCGTAGTCGCTGGCCTCACCTCCCGCACCCCGCTGCGTCCGCTCGACGGCACGATCGACACCAACATCGATGCCTACTCCGGCTTCGTCGACAGGTTCCGCGAGGCGTTCCGGCGCGAGACGGCGGCGTTCGTCGACGTCGTCGCGGGCACCTCACCAAACCCGTCCCCTCCGGACTCGGCGCTGGAGAGCCTGCGCGTGGCGATCGCCTGCGAGCAGTCCGTCGCCTCGGGCGAGCCGGTGCGCGTCGCCGACGTCCGCTCGACAGCGGGCTAGCCGTGAGCAGCCCACGTCCGACGATCCACGACGTCGCCAACCGCGCGGGAGTGTCGAAGTCCCTGGTCTCGCTGGCGATGCGCGGTTCGCCGAAGGTCAGCGACGGCAGCCGTTCGGCCATCCTTCAGGCGGCTGCTGAACTGGGCTACCGGCCGAACGCTGCCGCGCGGAGCCTCGCCGACCGTCGCAGTCGGACCGTCGGGGTCCTCGTGCTCGACCTGCACAACCCCGTGTTCGCCGAGATCCTCGACGGCATCCAGTCCGAGGTTCGCGGCAACGGCTACAGCACGATGCTCGTCTCCGGCGACGCCGACCC
>JBAXSI010000076.1:0-10508 GCA_037130755.1 Actinomycetes bacterium | reverse complement strand
GCCAACCCGGCGAGCGCACTCACAACAGAGTGCGCATCAAAGTCGGGGTGATTCAGTCCGTGCTTCGATCGACAAACCGGTAACCTCCAGAGATGCCACGGTTGAAGGGGCCCCACGCCCCGCACGAGCTGAACGACCTGCTTGCCGGCATGGACCAACGACCGACGACGTGTCACTCACTACCGACGGGCGCCGGCTCGACTCCTCGGATGACGTGATCGCGTTCTTCGACGAGATCCGAGCGAAGATCTCCAGCGTCAATCACAAGGAGTGAAGGAAATGAACGAGATCATCGAGACACACGTCGTGACGCAGGAGTCCTACTGCCGGGCAGAAACGGACCGAACCTTCTACAACGCATCGCAGCTGACTGGCGGCGTCAACAGCATGTTCAGCTTCCGCAATGTGACACCGCTGGACAGTCAAACGGTCGTCCGGATGAACAAGGACACGCTTTACACGGTGGCCGTGGTGGACACGTCCAAGGGTGCCACCATCACGGTGCCTGAAATGCCGACGGACCGCTATTTCTCCGTGCTGTTGCTTGACAACGATCACTATTGTCCGGGCGTCATCTACACCTCGGGCACGCACACACTGCCCCAGGACACCAAGTATCTCGCCATCAATGTTCGCATCCAACTGTTCCACCCCAACGATTCAGCGGAAATCGCGCTGGTCAACAAATTGCAGGACCAGTTTGTCATCAAGGCCAACAGCGCCGACCCGTTCCCGGAGCCGCAATGGGACAAGACATCGTTGGCCGCACTGACCGCGGAATACAAAGAGGAGTTCGCGAAGTTCGATCTGTACCCGGACGGCTGGATGGGCAAGCGCGGCGAAGCGGATGAACAGACCCGTCACATCGCCGCTTCCGGGGCGTGGGGACTCTTCCCCAACGAGGACGCGGCGTACATCAACTACAACGGACATCTGCCCGCCGACATATGCCACACCGCCACCTACCAGGTGCCCGAGCACGATGGGTTCTGGTCCGTCACCGTGTACGGCGCGGATGGCTACATGAAGAGCGTGAACAACATTCTCAATGCATACAACACCAAGCTGAATGCCGACGGCACGTTCACGGTTCATTTTGGGTCGCAGGAAGCCTGCGGCGATGTGCCCAATCGCCTGGATGCCCCCGAGGGTTGGAACTTCCTCATGCGCATTTATCGCCCCGGTCAATCGGTCCTGAATGGCAGTTACAAACTGCCCGATGCCGTCGCCTGCCAATGAGCCGACCGGAGATGAATTCTGAACATGACTGCCGCCGATGCCCACTCCATCGCGGTTGGCTGACATGACCTGGACCGCGTTCGGACAGTCGCTGCCGCAGGCGATCGCGATCGCGATCAGCCCGATCCCGATCATCATGCTGATCCTGATGCTGGTGTCGTCCCGGGCTCGGACCAACGGCCCGATGTTCGCCGCGGGCTGGCTCACCGGCGTCTTCCTTGTCGCCGCGGTCTCTTACGCCCTGTCCGAGAGCGCCGATGTGGCCACCGACCCGACCGCGGCCGACGGCGGCAGCGTCATCCAAATGGTCCTCGGGGTCCTGTTCCTCGCGCTCGCGGTTCGTCAATGGCGCCAGAGGCCGAGGCCGGGTGTGGAGTCTCCTCAGCCCAAGATCTTCAGCGCGGTCGACACCCTGGGGCCGGCAAAGGTCCTCGGCCTCGGGTTCGTCGCTGCTACAGCCAACCCGAAGAACCTTCCGCTCGCCATCAGCGGCGGAGTCACGATCGCTGAAGGGGGAGCGACGACGGCCGAGGGACTGCTTGCCGTCGCGCTGTTCAGCCTCGCGGCGTCAGCCACGGTTCTGATCCCCGTGCTGGCCGTGTTGGTCCTGGGCGACCGCACGAAGGGACCGCTCGACGAGCTGAGGATCTGGCTCCTCGCCAACAACTCCACCATCATGATGATCCTGTTCGTCGTCCTCGGCGCCAAGATGCTCGGATCAGGACTCGTGCTCGCCAGCTGATCCTCCGGCGGGCCGGTGTGGCTCAACCCACGCACGCCCGTGAGGTTCTGATCCGACCCCTGTCCTCGGCCGGATGGCCACCTCCCACACCTATAGGGACTCCGACGGGTTCTCGGCACCACAAGGCCTACGTCCCGGCAATGCCAGCAGCCGCTTGACAACCACATAGGGACACTTTCACAAATACACTTGTTTCGGAGTGCGTCTGCGGCGGGTGTCGCGAGGCTCAATTCAGCGTAGAGGCGCTTGCGATCGGCTCATCGCAATTGCGGACCTCCCGGCGACTGACACGATGTCGCCGTGACTTCGAACGAGATCCCTGAGACCGACGTCGCGCGCATCCGCACGTGGTGCGCGACCCGAACGCCCGCTGCGACCGCGGACCAGGTGCGGGTGGTGGCCGTGGTAGACGGACCGCAGGTTGTTATCGCCGAAGAGCGGCCGCCGTGGGACGGAGGTCACGGATCGCCCTGGGAGACGTACCCGCTCGCCCGCGTCACCTACGTCAGGTCCTCCCGCACGTGGAACCTCGAGGTGAGCTCCGAGGGGGATCGATTCCGGAAGTACCCTGGGCTGGTTTCGGGCTCACTCGAGGAGGTTCTCGCTGAGATCGACGAGGACCCCACTTTCGTCTTCTGGGGATAAGGCCGGCGACTGAGAGGTGTCGACCTTCCCGTATTTTCGTATTACGATTTGAACATGAGTCCAGGGACGATCAAAGGCAAGCCAGTCAGCGACGAGCGGATCCAGGAGTGGGCCGACGAGGCCGAGGCCGGCTACCCCGTCGAGATGCTCCGCAAACGAGGTCGGCAACCACTCGGCGACGGTCCGAGCACGGTTGTGCCGGTGCGTCTTGACGCTGACCTCCTCGAGGCGCTGGGTGCTCGAGCTGAGGCCGAGCACGTCACTCGTTCCGAAGCCATCCGCGCCGCCATACGCGCGTGGCTCGGCGCTGCGTAGTGGAAGTTCACGCGTCTGCCCTCAAGCACGGGATCGATGCGCAGAGCGTTCTGACCGCCGCGTCCCAACCGGCGTATGTCGCCTACCTCGACGATGACAATCCGGCACGGCAGTTCCGGCTTGGCTTCGATGAAGTCGGGCGTCTGTTGGAACTCGATGTCCTGCAGTTCGACAGCGGGAACGAGCTCGTGATCCATGCCATGAAGGCTCGTCCTCAGTACTACGACCACGAACCGATCGGGCTGCCGTTGCAACAGCACACTTCGCAGTGCACGCCAGCCACCGAGTCGAGTCCGTACTTGTAGCCGGCCGTGCCGCTTATCTCGTTGTTAGTGCCGTGCACGCGGCGGTCCACCGCAACCCACATGCCGTCGCCCAGATCGTGCAGGGGGATCAGACAGCTTCGGTCCGAGGTCGTCACTCCCCTACACCCCCAACGGCGTCGCGTTCGCGAATGATCCGCCGACGCTGCTGCTCACGCAGACCCATCGACTCCCGCTTGCTGCACCACCAGGCCGAGTAGGCGAACCGGTACGCGTCGGAATGCCCCGCACTGACGCGCTGTCGCTCGCGGCGATACCGCTGCGCCTCGCGATGCCATTGGTCGACGAATGCGTGCAGTTGCTCGCCCGCCAGGTCCGTCACCTCGGGTTCCACCCAGTCCAGCCAGATCGGGTCCTCACTCATGAAGGCCGCCCCCTGTCAGCCAGTCCGCGTCGCCGACGCGAGGTTCCATCTCCACCAGCCACGGCTGCTGCTCGGCGATGAGTCGGGCGAACGCGTCCGCCGATGCGACGCGACTGGCGGGGAACCACTCCTGCCAGGTGGCTATGGGAACTGACTCGGAGCCCCGCCAGTCCGCCTCCGGCACGGCCGCGGCGAGGCGGTCTCCCTCGACGGCGGCCCACCGCGACAGGTCCTGCCAACCATGCCCAAGCGCGACGAACTGCTCGAACTTGGCCTCCAGCCCCGGTCCCTCAGGCGTAGACAGCCGGATGCTGGTGCCGTTCATGATCGAGTGCTGACCCAACGGCAGGATCCGACGGCCCCCGAACAGCGACGCTGCGCGGGCATCCACGACGCGACAGGTCTCGCAACCGAACCAGGACCACGGCGGCTGGCTCCGCAACGGCACTCGCCGGCACACCTTGCACAGCCATCCCGGCCAGCCCTGAATGGCCAGGTCGCGACGCACCACCACGGCCGCTGCCAAGGCGGCCGCCTCGGAGTAGATGGGAAGTCGAGTCTTCTGCTCCTGGAATGCAGCATCGATCTCGGCTGGAGTGACGTCCTTGAACGATCCCATGAGGATTCCTTCCGCTCTTCCCCCCGGTAAGGGGGGCGGATCTTCCTCCGGGGCCACCGTGCGCGTCGCGCGGTTGGCGCCTGGCAAGCCGGAGGGCTTGTCGCCAGGACTCCTGATCAACACCAACGATACGTCGCACCTCCGACAGTCCAGGACGAAGGCCTTGCGCCACACCCCGGCTGAGCTGGACCTAGTCTTCACTCACTTGCGCGGAAAGTTGCTCGGTCGTCTGGATTCCCACCATTCGGCATTCCCCGCGAAATAGCCTGCCAGCAGCAGGAGGGATCACCTGATGACGCACAACCAGCACTACGTGTACCTGTATCGATCGAAAGGTGGCGCACCTAAATACGTGGGCTACGGACGGGAGGATGAGCGCCCCCTTGAGCATCCGGGTGCCAGCCACAACGACGCGTTGCGTGCGTTCCTTGCGGGATCGGATTACAGCATCGAGATCGCCGGTCCCTTTCGTGACCGCGAAGAGGGCCTGAACGTCGAGTCGGTCTTGATCTCGGCTGTCCGCCCAGAGTTCAACGTCGCGGCGGGCAACAGCAAACGATTCCGTCCCCTCGGCGTCCCCGATGCATACGCCGAACGTCCTAGCCTGCCGCCGCTCTCTCTCGACGAAATCGGCCGAGCAACCGGCGGCGCGCTGATCGTGTACCTCGCGGCCGGCGACTTCCTTTCCGACGGGCGCCGGAAGTTCAGCATGGCGAATCCCGATGACGCTGACGTCCTGTCCCATATGCGCGGCCGGTGGGACATTGAGCGGCATCGCGATGAGTGGCTCGCCAATCCTGACGCCAGCCCCAAGGTGCTGATCGGCGTCCACGGCCCCAAGGTCCAACATCGATTCATCGTCGGCGCTACTCCCATCGACACGCGTCGGTGGTTCGAGGAGGAGTTGAGGGCCCCCGACATGCGACGACGCTGGTTCATCCCCTTGCTCGATCCGCTGCAACTGGATTCGTGTCAGCTGCGCGGCCGCCGCGTGTCCGGCGCGAGTTTCGGTCAGTTCAGCTCGATGTTGCACAAGTGGGTTGACGGCGACGGCGTCATGCGCCACCCGGCCTCGGGTGACCCCTCGGTTGATTCCTAGGCCATAGGACGCGGGGACTTGCCGACATCAACGTCGATCCCCCAACTTCAGCCCGTCAAAGGACTTGACCTTCTTGGGTAGCACTTCACCGGTGGCCGACCAGACGCCTGTGAGAGCTAGCGCCGCGGACGTGAGGCACGCCCGCTCCGCTCGCACGAACCGAAGGCTGCATCGGATAGGAGATCCGATACCTCAGCGGGAGGCGATCGCAGACTGGGCCTGCGTTCGGGGTGGGCGTGATCTTCGAACCGTGGCGATTCTTGCCTCCGCGGCAACGGCGCTCGCGTTGGCAACGCCTGTCGCCGTGGCCGGTATTCCACGGACTCGCAGCGCACAGGTATCGCCTGAAGCCGCGGCTGCCACCGTCTTGACCTGGCCGCAGTTGGTCAAGCTGCTGCACATTCCCAAGCCGGCAGGTTGGCGTTCGGGGGACCTGACCTCGTGGGAGATCGGCAGCCAGGTAAGCGCCAGCAGGATCTTCGGCAACAGTCAGACGACCGGCTCCTTCAACATGATCATGACCGCGATCGACAGCTGGACGGATGCGGCGGCATCGGCACAGAACTGGGCCATGCTCGTGGACGCGGCAGCGAAGCAGGCGGGTGTCACCGTTCTGAGCCGAACCGCCACCCGGTCAGTGATCTACGGGGTCGGGCAGTACAACCAGCGCGGCGTCACCGTGAGCATCCTGCTCGGGCCCTGGTCCGTTGGGGCCAGCTGCTACACGAACAAGCCGAAGGTCAGCCTCGCGACACTCAGCGGGTGCGCAACGAAGACCGCCAAGGCCCAGCAGAGCAAGTCGACGCCTGTCGTCGCACCGCGCTAACCGCAGCTTCGCCGCACGCCACCTTAGGCCTCGCCAATGTTGACGCCAACGCTCTCGGGTCAAGGATCAGAGGTCATCTGGATCGGATGCCTAGCTCCGTCCGATAACGGGTACAACCTGGCCGTCACGGCACAGGTGTCTTACGAGGGCGGCTCATCCGGGGGATCGGGCCGCACTCGCTCGCCAGGGGCAACGCCAGCGATTCAGGGTCCCTCCGAGATGATGATTGCTGCGTTTGGGCACATGTCGGCGGCCTGCTGAACCTCAGCCCTGCGGCTTTCCGGTGGTTGCTCTTGGTTCAGGAGCATCGCGCCGGTTGGCCCGAGCTCGAAGATGCCGGGGGCGTACTTCATGCAATCGGCGGTGGCCGCGCAGGAGGAATGATCGAGGCTGACTCGGTATCCCATTTTGCTCCTCAGGTGGGGTTGTCTCGACATCAAAGTCGAAGGACCGGTGCGCGGCAGGCGAATCCCTCGGTTGGGGCAGATCAGGCCACGAGGACGATAGCCAGCAGACGTCAGTCCTCCCGCACGAAGCGGATCAGCTCCCCGCTGACCCAGTGCCGGTACGTCAGCCCGTCACGCGGTACTTGCGTGAGCGTGGCCGGGGTGCCTGCGTGCCGGTCGAGCCACCGCCAGTCCGACAGTGTGCTCGGTCGGGAGCCGGTGCCTGTCATCTGCTGGCGAGCGCAACAGTGCGCTGGGCCATCAGGTCGAGGTCGCGCTCGCCCAGGAACATGTGGGACGACCCGGGGTCGGTGAAGTCGAGCAGGGTCGCGTTCAAGCCCTTCTCGTTCATCGCCGAGGCCATCAGGGCGCCTCCTTCTCCGGTGTCGATGCAGCCGTCCTGATAGGCACCGAGGTCCGTGAGCGTGCGGCGCAGTTCACCGCTGGGATCACGCCACACCAGCCAATCGAAGGTCTCGGTCGCGGCGCATCGGCGCATCGACTGCCGGCTGGTATCGGTGACGCCGAACACCACGGGCAGTCCCTTCGCGTCGTCGAGCATCTGCCACGGCGTCGTGACGGCCATCAAGCGGGGCAACTTGCCCTGGAAGGTGTCCCATCCATATCCGGTGTCTGCGAGGATCCAGTCGCCCTCCCACAGCATCAGGCCCTTGGCCTTCCAGGCCGTTGCGGAAGCCAGGCAGCCGGGGAAGGCTGCCTTCTCGCCTAGTCCGACGACGCTGGCCTCGTTCGCGCCGGCCGAGTTCCCGGCGAGCACCAACCGGCTCGGGTCGGCCCCGAAGTCCTTGGCGTGCGTCACGGCATAGTCCACCGCGCATGCGCCACCGTCGAGCTGCTGTCTCCACGCCTCCGCAATCTTCGGCGTTGTCGCACCGGCTGCTCGCAACCCGGCCGGAGAGACGCTGACGCCCCAGTTAGGCACCGCAACGACCGCTCCCTGCCGAGCGATGGCCTCGGCAGCGGGGCCGTAGGCGCTCTTGTCTAGCGGCTTGCCGTGGAAGAAGACCACGAGCGGCAAGCCTTTGGCGCCCTGCGGCGCATATAGGTCCATCAGGGTTGGCAGCCAGGGAAGCGTCGATGATTCGGGGCTTGTCGCGTAGGGAACGTCTTCGGTCACGGCAACGGCAGGCGGCGTGCTCGGCACCGCCGGCGCGGCACTCGCCGCTGCGGAGGACGAAGCGGCCGTGGCCGACGAGACTGCGCTGGGCGTCGCTCCCGAGCAAGCCGTCGCCCATGTGGCAGCGAGCATCAAGCCTGAGGCGCAGCAGATGGTCTTGGGCATGGCCGTCATGTCGAACACCCCCGCCCAGGAGCACCGCCACCGGAGCCGGCGCGTCCTCTAGGGTCCATGCCCCGGCAGGCTCATTGTCCACCCACAGGCGCTCCGACGAAGTGGCGGATCGGAAGGCAATACTGGGAGCTCAGTGTGGGTGACGGTAGGCGTTCGATGGCATTCTCGATGCCGACCAGACGACACACCCCTTCGGTGAACGTAGGCCCGCAGGCTGACGTCACCGGGGGTGCGAGAGTCGGCCGTGCTGACGTGAGACGGGCCTCGGTGCTGCAGGGAGACGCACCTCGGTCCGGCAGCACGGCGTCGATGGACTTGAGGTCTCGCTTCAGGCGGATCTGTCACACGCCGTTCGTATCCGGTGCGGCGGCGAAGATGCCGAGGCCGAGGTCGACGTGGCTCGGGAGCCGGCGATTGATGCGAACGAGGAAACGCCGATTAGAAAGACCGGATCGGCCGCACGAAGTTGGCGAATCCCTTGTCCGATGGTGCGGGCTGGTAGTCGGAGTAGAAGTCCTGGATCCAGGCCTCGTTCGGTGAGGACTCCGAGGAACTCCAATAGCCGTGCAGTTGGAAGCCCCCGACGATCCGTTGCCGCAGGAACAACGCCCTCAGCTCGTCCCGGGACGGCAAGTACCAGTCGCTTTTGCCGCCACCCCGGTAGCCGGAGGCGGTGACAGGGGCGTCGGAGGTGCACACCGACAGCATCGCGGCGGTGTTCGCCTTGCCGGCTCCCAGGCTGGTGGCCTGGGTGCCGGGGATCGAATCGACCACGTTGGAGCACCAGTTGACGTTGAGGTCGCCCGTGGAGCCATTCCACGTCTTAGGCGCAACCTCCAGATAGCGGCCCCAGGTCTGCTTCTTACGCGCCGAGTAGTAGATCCTGCCCCCGCCAGGGCCCGTATCTCCCACGACGCATGACCCGCCCTTGGCGCACGGCTTGCGGTCCTTTCGCTCGCCCTTCTTGCAGACACCGCGAGGTGAGTAGCGCGCGAACCCGGTCTTCACGTTGACGCACTTCGCCTTGGCCGAGGAGACCGCAACCGGCGCAACGGCGACGGCTGGACTCGCCGCCAGGACCATTGAAGCGGCAAGGAACAGGGCCGTTGTAGTGACGATCGTTGATCGCGTTCGGGTCAATAGCATCGCTTCACCCTCGGATCGGCTTTCGCTGTTAGCGCATGACGGTACCGCGAACACCCCTCAGCGGAGAAGGACTCACGTGAGCGGACTCCCCGGATCCATCCGTTGCGCACGCCCCGGACGTCAATCGACCGCGAAGGAATCCACTCACCCCTCTTCGGAAGGCGGCCACCTAGACCGCGCCCGTGCGGTACCGACGCGACGGGCTGACCTAACTTCACTGGGTCAGCGGGGAACTGCTCTGTCGCGGCCGGCCGTTTCGGCGCTGGTCAGGGGCCTCGCTGCCCTCCGGGGAGCACGGTGGTTCGGGTGCGGCCAGTTTGGCAATCGACTCCCTGGTCGCGCGGCTAGCGCTTCACCCAGCCTGTTGGGCACTTCTTGCCGGTGTAGCGGCGGATGTCGTACGTCCTCTTGTTGACGCATCGCACCGTGTTCGGCTTCGGTGACCACGCGAAGGGCGCGGAGTCGCCAACGCCAACCCCGCTTACGTCCAAGGTCAGCAGGATCCGGGAGGTGTCCTTGACCTGGTGGGCGCATACCTCGATGTTCACCCGTCCCGATTGCGGATGGCGGGGGAGGAGGAGCTCGGAACCGAGGTCGCGGCGGGTGATGGCGTCGAGAACGTTGATCGATGCCGTCGATTGAGGTGGGATTCCCGCGTATTCGATGGGGAATTGACTGCAGGCTGTTGGCTTCATCCACACTCCGATGCTGCGGGCCGTCGCCCCGCCCACGCTCACTCCCTCGGCGGCAACCGATCCCAGGGCCGCGAAGGTCAGCCCGGCGGTGACTGTGACTATGAAAGCAATTCGGCGCATGTGGTTTTCCGAGGGTTGAGTTGAGTTCAGATTAGCGACTAACGGCCCCGCCACGAGCGGCAAAGATCGGAACGTCAAGGGGTTGCCGTCAAAGATTGGACAGCCAAGAACAACGGGCTCGAACGCACGGTCGAGCCCGTCTGACTGGCACGATAAGCCGGTGACGACGGGCGATATCCCCGAGACCGACCTCGCGCGCATCCGCAAGTGGTGTGCATCCCGTGTGACAGGCGAGGCTTCGAAGCAGGTGCGTGTGGTCGGCGTGGTCGAAGGACGCAGAGTGGTGATCGCAGAAGAGCGGCCGCCGTGGAATGGCGACGATGGAGCGCCGTGGGAGTCCTACCCGCTCGCCCGTCTCACGTACGTCACGACGTCCCGCAGCTGGAGACTTGAGGTGAGCGCCGACGGTGACCGATTCCGCAAGTACCCCGAACTTCCCTCAGGGTCCCTTGACGAGGTCCTTGGCGAGATCGACGAGGATCCCACCTTCGCCTTCTGGGGGTGATTCTCCGCCGATCGCCTGGCTGGACACCGGCCCACGCTGATACGCTTTACCGTATCGAATGGAGGTGGCGAGCATGTCCGCATCAGGACTCCTGCGTTCCACGCGAACCAGT
>JBAXSI010000075.1:0-10685 GCA_037130755.1 Actinomycetes bacterium | reverse complement strand
GCTCGCCGGCGGCCCACTGGGCGTCGGTGGGGAACAGCGGGACGATCAGCCAGCGGCTGGGCAGGACGCGGTCCGGCATGCCCAGGTAGGCGTTCATCGTGGCGACGGTGCAGGGCTTACCTGCCGATATCTTGGCGCCGAGGCTGGCCTTCGACGGAAGGCCGAACGAGTCCGGCAGCGGGCGGACGTAGTAGGTCTCGGCAGTGTGCAGCGCATCGCAGCCGATGGCCGGCGCGGCGCTCGACACCTTGTGCAGCGTCGACGCGGGGTAGTCGTAGCAGGCTCCGACGAGGGGATCGGCCGACGCCGGCACCGGCGCGATGATGCCGGCGACGACGAGGGCGGCTGCGGTCAGCAGGCCGGCCCACGCCTGACGTCGATTCCGCATCGGTCTCCTTCGAGTTCCACAACGCGTCTGGGCTTCAGTGCTGGACGCTCCACGATAACTCAGGAACCCGACCCGCCCGGCCACTCCCGGCAGGCAGCCGTCAGAGCTGGGTGATCTCGACGCTGACTCCGAGGTCTTCGCTGTGACCGCCCGCGTAGATGCCCTTCAGCGGTGGGACGTCGGCGTAGTCCCGGCCGCGAGCCACGATCACGTGCGCCGCGCCCACGGCGCGGTCGTTCGTGGGATCGGCGGACTGCCACTCGCCGTCCCAGTACTCGACCCATGCGTGCGACTCGCCGATAACGGTCTGACCGGGCGCCGGATCCTCCGTGTGGAGATACCCGCTGACGTAGCGGGCGGGAATCCGCGCACCGCGCAGGAGCGACAACATGGTGTGGGTGAAGTCCTGGCACACCCCCTGCCGCGATGCCCAGGCCTGGGCCGCAGTCGTCGACACGTTCGTCACGCCCGACACGTAGGTGATGCGATCACGAGTGGCGCTCATGGCGAGTTCGGCAGCCTCGCGCGGGGTCGCCGCGGAGCGCATTGCGTCCGCGATGTCCGCTCGCTCACCGGTGGTTGGATCGTCGACGTACTCGGTGAGTGCCAGCAGCTCGGCATAGCGGTCTTGGACACCGGCAGACAGAACGGTCTCCCACGCGATTCCGACGACGGGGTCGGTCTTCGGCGGCGTGTGGACGGTGCTCGTGGCGACGATCTCCAACACGCGATGGGGCACGTGGACGTCGAACGCCTCGACGTGCGCGCCCCAGTAGTCGTCGTACGTCTGCACCGACGCGCTGGGGTGGATCTCCAGGGAGTGGCTGATCAGCAGTTGCCCGTCAGCCGTGAGAGGCGTCATTCGCACCTCGTTGAAGGACGCATCGACGTCGTCCGCGTAGCGGAACCCGGTGCGATGGCGGATGAGCAGGCGGCGCCCCGTGCGAGCCGACATCAGTGGCTCCACACGATCGTGCCGTGCTGGCGGAAGAACGTGCGCCGCACTTCCTCGTGCGCGCGGACGGCGGCTGCCCGAGTCGTCTCGATGTGCAGGTCGATGTCGTCCGGCGACGTCACGAGTGCGTATTCCAGTTCCGAGCGAAGCATCCCGACCTCGCGCAGCAACTGCGAGCTGTCGCTTGCGCCGAGTGCCTGAAGTCCGCGCACCGCGTTCTCGGCGTCGGCAGCGCAGCAGCGCATCGAACGCGGGAAGGCCGGGTCGAGCACCAGATACTTACGGACCTGGACCGCATTCATCGGCTGGCCTGTGCGCAGGAAGGGCGACAGCGCACCGGCGGCGCGAAGGACGGCGGCGGGGCCGGAGGCCGGCCACCACTCGTCGTGTCGGATGTCGAGCAGTCGGCCGACGAGGTCGATGCGCTCGAGCTCCCTGCCCAGCACCATGAAGTGGAAGGCCTGGTCGCGCGGCATCGTCCAGTCGACGACTCCGTTGACGACCAGCAGGCGCTCGAGCACGCGGTGCAGGGCGACACCCGGGCTGGACGTGAAGGCGATGCCGCGCGACAGGGCGATGTGCGCGGAGTTCAAGGCCTCGAAGGTGTCCTGGGAAAGCGAGTCGCGCACCGCGCGGGCGTTCGCGCGGGCGGCGGCGACGGCCCCTGTGATGGACGACGGTTCCGAGTCGCTGCCGACGACACGCTTGACCATGTCCCGCGCTGAAGTGGCGTCCTCGGACGGTAGCGACAGGGCCTCGAGAAGGATTCGTGCAGCCAGTACCTCGGGGACCGAGCGGTCCTCGATGAGCAACTGGTGGTGCTCGGCAAGGAGACGAGCGGTGGCCTCGGCACGTTCGATGTAGCGCCCCAGCCAGAAGAACGACTCAGCAAGCCGGCTCAGCATGGCGTCACCCCGCTCGCCTGCTGCTGCTGGCGCTCCTGCTGCACGATGCGGTCGTCGTGGCTGGTCGGTGCGTTGTACCGCTTGGAGAAGTTGGCGGCAACGGCGCGCGACAGGCGGCGTTGGTGCGGCTCCGGCGACGGGCTCTCCTCGGGGGCCTGGTCGAGCGTGCCGTCGTCGATGACCCACGTGTCCTTCGATCCGCCGCCCTGGCTGGAGTTCACGACCAGGCTGCCCTCGGGCAGCGCCACCCGACTCAACCCGCCCGGCAGGACGAAGACGTTGTTCCCGTCGTTCACGGCGAACGGCCGGAGGTCCACGTGCCTCGGCGCGATGCGTCCGCCATCGACGACGGTCGGGCACGTGGAGAAGGTCACCACCGGCTGCGCGATCCACCCGCGTGGATCCGCGAGCACAGCGCTGCGGGTCGACGACATCTGCTCGTCGGACGCCGACGGGCCCATCATGAGCCCGTATCCGCCGGACGCATCGCTCGGCTTGATGACCATGGTCTCCATGCGGTCGAGGACCCAGGCACGCTGGTCGCCGTCCTCGAGGTCGTATGTGTCGACGTTGGGCAGGATCGGCTCCTCGTCGAGGTAGTACCGGATGAACTTAGGTACGTAGGGGTAGATGGCCTTGTCGTCGGCCACGCCGTTGCCGATCGCGTTGGCGATGGTGACGTGGCCGCCGCGCGCGGCGTTCACCAGGCCGGGAACGCCGAGGATGCTGTCGGGTCGCAGGTGGACCGGGTCGAGGAAGTCGTCGTCGATACGGCGGTAGATGACGTGGACCGGCTCGGGGCCGGACGTCGTGCGCATCCATACGCGACTGTCGCGGCAGTACAGGTCACGTCCCTCGACGAGCTCGACGCCCATGTTGCGGGCTAGGAATGCGTGCTCATAGTGCGCTGAGTTGTGGACGCCCGGCGTCAGCACGACGACGGTCGGGTCCGTCACACCATTCGGTGCTGCCGCCCTCAGCGAGTCGAGCAGCCGCTCCGGGTACTCGTTGACCGACCGCACGCGGTAGTCGGTGAAGATCTCGGGCAGCACGTGCGCAAGGGTCCGTCTGTTCTCGATGACGTAGGAGACGCCGGACGGGTTGCGGAGGTTGTCCTCCAGCACGCGGAACGCGCCCTCCTCGTCGCGGATGAGGTCGATGCCGGACACGTGGATGCGCACGTTGTTCGGCGTCTGAATGCCCCAGGCCTGACGGTGGAAGTGCGTCGAGCTCGTCACGAGCTTGATGGGTATGAGCCCGTCGGCGAGGATCCGCCCGTCGCCGTAGATGTCGTTGAGGAATGCCTCCAGCGCTCGGAGCCGCTGAATGACGCCGGCCTCGATCTGCTTCCACTCCGCCGGCGTCAGGAGCCGCGGGACGAGGTCCATCGGGAGCGGCCGCTCCCGCTCACCCAGGGTGAAGGTGATGCCGTGCCGGTCGAGGTAGGCGTCGCGCTGGCGAGCGCGCTCGGAAAGGCCCTCACTGCCGAGGGCGGTCAGTGTCCGGTGAAGGTCGGCGTGGGTGCTGCGAGGGGACTGGTCGGACAGCAGCATCTCGTCGAACGGCGTCACCGTCATCGCCCCTCCGTCCGCCGCCACGTCCGAGTGATCTTGCACACAATCGCTCCCATGCACCCTAGGGACTTTGTGTTTCGGCAACGTTGCGCCGTCTGGCGGAAGATGGGAGGACCTTTGGCCTCGTACGCCTGAGGGCCGCGCCCCTAGGCTGACCGACGCGGGCGCTACGCCCAGTGATACCCCACGTTTGGAGATTGCGTTGCTCATCGGAGTCCCTCGTGAATCCCGTCCCGGCGAAACACGTGTCGCCGCGACACCCAAGACAGTGGAGCAGTTGACCGGCCTCGGATATGAGGTGCTGGTCGAGTCAGGCGCAGGGGAGGCGGCCTCGTTCACCGACGAAGCCTTCCGCGCTGCTGGGGCCGCGGTCGGCTCGGGCGCCGACGCATGGGGCGCTCAGATCGTCTTCCACGTCAACGCCCCGAATGACGAGGAGATCGCCCTCCTGTCCGACGGCGCCACGCTGGTCAGCATCATGGCTCCGGCGCTGTCACCAGAGCTGGTCGACAAGCTCGCGGCTCGCGACGTCACGGCGATGGCGATGGATGCCGTTCCGCGTATCTCGCGCGCACAGTCCCTCGACGTGCTGAGCTCGATGGCCAACATCGCCGGCTACCGCGCCGTCATCGAGGCCGCCAACGTCTTCGGTCGCTTCTTCACCGGGCAGGTCACCGCAGCGGGCAAGGTCCCGCCGGCCAAGGTGCTCGTCGCGGGCGTCGGCGTGGCCGGCCTTTCGGCGATCGGCACTGCCAGCTCGATGGGTGCCGTCGTCCGGGCGACGGACCCGCGGCCCGAGGTCGCCGACCAGGTCAAGAGTCTTGGCGGCGAGTACATGGCCATCGAGTCGCCCGAGGTCGAGGTCAGCGCCACGGGCTACGCCAAGGAGATGGGCGACGACTACAAGCAGCGTGAGGCGAAGCTCTACGCCGATCAGACCAAGGACGTCGACATCATCATCACGACGGCGCTGATCCCCGGGAGGCCGGCGCCGCGCCTGATCACCGCCGACATGGTCGCCGCGATGCGACCCGGCTCGGTCATCATCGACATGGCCGCGTCCAACGGCGGAAACGTCGAGGGTGCAGTGGCGGGCGAGAAGATCGTCACCGACAACGGCGTGACGATCATCGGCTACACCGACCTCGCCGGCCGGTTGCCCACGCAGGCCTCGCAGCTCTACGGCACGAACCTCGTCAACTTGATGAAGCTCATGACACCGGGCAAGGACGGCGAGCTCGTCCTCGACTGGGATGACGTCGTACAGCGGTCGATGACGGTGGCCCGAGCAAGAGAGAAGACCTGGCCACCGCCCCCTGTCCAAGTGTCCGCGGCACCCGCTGCGGCAGCTGCCGCCCCAATCGCCATCAGGGAGCCGAAGGCTCCGGCGAGTCCAGGACGGCGCTACACGATCGTCGGCATCGGCGCCATCCTGCTGCTTCTCATCACTGCTGCAGCTCCTGCGACGCTCGCCGTCAACATCACGGTGTTCGTGCTCGCCATCGTGATCGGCTACTACGTCATCGGCAAGGTGCACCACGCACTGCACACGCCGCTGATGTCGATCACCAACGCGATCTCGGGCATCATCATCGTCGGAGCCCTGCTGCAGATCGGTCGCGGTGACACGATCGTGACGATCCTCGCGTTCGTGGCGACCCTGCTCGCCAGCATCAACATCTTCGGCGGCTTCGCCGTCACCCGCCGCATGCTGGGGATGTTCCAGCGATGACCATGGAATCGGTCGCGACTGCGGCGTACCTCGTAGCGGCACTTCTCTTCATCATGAGTCTCGCGGGGCTCTCCAAGCACGAGTCCGCAAAGTCGGGCATCTGGTACGGCATCGCGGGCATGGTCATCGCGGTCCTCGCCACCATCGGCCTGGCGTTCGCGCGCGACATCACGACGACGGGCGCCATCCTGATGGCGATCGCCATCGTCGTGGGTGCAGGTATCGGCCTCTGGCGGGCCAAGGTCGTCCAGATGACCGGCATGCCCGAGCTCATCGCCCTGCTGCACAGCTTCGTCGGCCTCGCGGCCGTGCTGGTCGGCTGGGCCGGCTTCTACACGGTCGAGGCCATCGGCGACGCGCAGACGGAGATCGGCAGCGACCTGCTGGGGATCCACCACGGAGAGGTGATCGTCGGTGTCTTCATCGGCGCTGTGACCTTCACCGGGTCGATCGTGGCGTTCTTGAAGCTGTCCGCCCGCATCAGCTCCAAGCCGATGATGCTGCCCGGCAAGAACTTCCTCAATATCGGCGCTCTCGTGCTGTTCGTGGTGCTGACTGTGTGGTTCGTCATCACGCCGAACATCGGCATCCTCATTGCCGGCACAGTCCTGGCGCTGCTGCTCGGTTGGCATCTCGTGGCATCCATCGGCGGCGGTGACATGCCTGTCGTGGTTTCGATGCTGAACAGCTACTCCGGCTGGGCCGCAGCGGCCTCGGGCTTCCTGCTCGGCAACAACCTGCTCATCGTCACCGGTGCCCTCGTCGGCTCCTCCGGTGCATACCTGAGCTACATCATGTGCGCGGCCATGAACCGCTCGTTCATCTCGGTCATCGCGGGTGGCTTCGGCATCGAGGCACCGACCTCAGGTGACGTCGACTACGGCGAGCACCGCGAGATCAACGCCGAGGACACCGCGGACCTGCTCAAGGACGCCAAGTCGGTCATCATCACGCCTGGCTATGGCATGGCCGTGGCGCAGGCGCAGTATCCGGTGGCCGAGATCACGCGCATCCTGCGCGAGCAGGGCGTGAACGTGCGCTTCGGTATCCATCCGGTGGCCGGCCGCCTCCCCGGTCACATGAACGTGCTCCTGGCCGAGGCCAAGGTGCCGTACGACATCGTGCTGGAGATGGACGAGATCAACGACGACTTCCCGAACACGGACGTCGTCCTGGTCATCGGCGCCAACGACACCGTCAACCCGGCCGCTGAGGACGATCCCACGTCGCCCATTGCCGGCATGCCGGTGCTGCGCGTGTGGGAGGCGAAGAACGTCATCGTCTTCAAGCGGTCGATGGCCGTCGGCTACGCCGGCGTGCAGAACCCGTTGTTCTTCAAGGACAACACCTCCATGCTGTTCGGCGACGCGAAGGATCGGGTCGAGGACATCCTCAAGGCTCTCTAGCCCGCGAGGGGCAGCGAATGGTCGTGAAGGGCAGCCGGTCGGCTGCCCTTCACGACCATTCGCTGCCTCCCGACGGGGGGAGAGGTGGGTCAGACGACGCCGTAGAGGCGGTCGCCTGCGTCACCGAGACCGGGCACGATGTAGCCCTTCTCGTTGAGGTGATCGTCGAGGGCGGCGGTGACGACCGTGACCTGGACGTCGCGGCCGGCGAACGACTCCTCCATGTGCTTCAGGCCCTCAGGTGCGGCGAGCAGGCAGATGGCGGTGACGTCGCGGGCGCCGCGGTCCAGGAGCAGGTTGATCGAGGTGACGAGCGTGCCGCCGGTGGCGAGCATCGGATCGAGCACGAACACCTGACGGTTGTGCAGGTCCTGGGGGAGACGGTCCGCGTAGGTCGTGGCAATCAATGACGTCTCGTCGCGAACCATGCCGAGGAAGCCGACCTCAGCGGTGGGCATCAGCTTCATCATGCCGTTGAGCATGCCCAGGCCGGCCCGCAGGATCGGCACCACGATGGGCTTCGGATCGGCCATCTCGACGCCGTCGCACTCGGCCACAGGGGTCGTGATCCGGATGGGCTTCACCTGCAGGCCGTCGGTCGCCTCGTACGCGAGAAGGGTGACCAGTTCCTCCGCAAGGAGGCGGAATGTCGCGGAGGAGGTCTCCTCCCTGCGCAGGCGGGTGAGCTTGTGGGCGACGAGGGGATGATCGATGACAAGGGTCCGCATGCAGCCGAGAGTAGTGGTCAAGTCGCCGGGAAGGCGCTCCGCATGACACCATCTACGCGTGAGCGCTGAGGAGGTCGACGCCGAGAACATCGACTTTGCCGTGGCGGCGTACCGCGAGGAGGGCCGGTGGGTCGTTATCTCCCTGCAGCCAGCAGCCGTGGTGACCGCTGAGGGCTTCGTTGCCCTGCTCCGGCAGTTGCCGGGCGAAGGTGGTGTGTTCGGCTTCATCTGCGTGTCTGACGAGTTCTTCATCCTCGCCCACACGGTGCGCGAAGGGGTGCGCCTGATGATCAGCGATGCCGTGGCGCTGCTCGACTGGTCGCTCGCGGTCGAGGCCGCGGAGCTGATCGGGCTGGAGTGGGACGAGTCCGAACTCGAGGAGTTCGAGGCGGCTGGCGATGTCTCACTGTGCGTGGACTACGGGCTCGACGGTGCCGAGCTGATCATGATCTGCCAGGACGAGGAACTGTATCCCGACGAGCAGGTGCGGGCGGTCGCCAAGCGCCTGGGCTTCGCGAAGGAGCTGAGCGCAGCCCTTCGCACCCAATGATCGTCGCGACCGCCGAGGACGAGGCAGCGATGCAGGCCGCGCTCGCCGAGGCCAGGGCGGGCGCGAGTGAGGGTGAGATTCCGGTCGGCGCCGTCATCCTCGATCGGGACGGTGCGATCATCATCAAGGCGCACAACCAGCGCGAGGCGCTCGTCGATCCCACGGCCCACGCTGAAGTGCTCGCCCTGCGCGCCGCTGCGAGCATTCGCGGAAGCTGGCGACTGGACGACTGCACTCTCGTGGTGACGCTCGAACCGTGCCCTATGTGCGCTGGCGCCGCGGTGATGTCGCGAGTCTCGAAGCTGGTCTTCGGCGCCTGGAATGACGAGTACGGCGCGGCGGGATCCCGCTGGGACATCGTGCGGGATCGGCGCCTCAACCACCGACCTGAGGTGATAGGCGGCGTTCTGGCGGACGAATGTGGTGCGATTGTCCGGGAGTTCCTGGGTCGGGAGCGGGAGGTGCGATGACGACGGTGCTGCCCGGGCGTGGTCGACGCCCTGCACGCCGCCGCCCCCCGTGGCTGGTCGGCGTGGTGATCGGCGGGGCCGTGGTCGTCCTGTTCGCGTTGGTGTTCGGCATCTGGAAGCTGAGTTCGGGCGGTTCGTCCACGGAGGCGGCGACGCAGCCCGAAGCGAGCGCGTCCCCGTGTGTGACGGTGACCATGCCCACCTCGAAGCTGCTGCCGCCTCCGAACCAGGTCCGGATCAACGTCTACAACTCGACTCCGACGACGGGCTTGGCGAAGAAGACCGCACGAGAGCTCTCCGCCAAGGGCTTCAAGATCTCCAAGGTGGCGAACGATCCGCTGGGCAAGAAGATCAGCGGAGTCGCTCAGATCCGCTACGGCCCGAAGGGTGAGCTGTCCGCGCAGTTGCTCCTGCTCT
This sequence comes from Actinomycetes bacterium, assembly GCA_037130755.1. Classification (GTDB taxonomy): domain Bacteria; phylum Actinomycetota; class Actinomycetes; order S36-B12; family S36-B12; genus UBA10649. Next base: position 1,560 of record JBAXSI010000075.1, on the reverse strand, counting down.
ACGTTCCGGGGGCGGACATGGTCAACGACTACCGCGCGGGCAAGCGGATCGACCTGTCGACGGGCAAGACGTTCAGTGGACTCTCACCGCAGCAGGGCGTGAAGGCGCTGCTGGCCGCCCCGACCGCTGTCGCGTCCGGGCCGGGCTGCACCCCGGGCGACGTGCCGGTGCCGCCGCAGGGGTCACCGACCCCGTCGGCGACCCCGTAGTTCGGCGGGTCAGCGGGGCGTGGTGCCCGGGCCTGAGCAGGCCCACTTGAGGTACTTCGTGATGACGCGCTTCCAGGCCGGCTTGCTCAGCGCCTGGCGCATGGCCGCCTTCTTCCAGATCTCCGTCACGGAGAGGTTGATGACCTTGCTCGGGCCGACCTTGAAGCCCGCGCAGGTGGCCTTTTGGTCCGCGGCGGAGGCGTTGTTCCACTCGCCCTTCAGGGCCGTCAGGTACAGGGCCTCTTGGGCTGGCGAGGCCACGGCCGGCGTGATGGTCGCACCCGCGAACAGCGAGCACGAAAGGACCATGACGGCGGCGGTGCGCTTGGTGCGGGTGCTGAGCATGTGGACTCCCCAAGGAAACGGATGCGGCGACGGTAGCAGGGGCCTCGGCCCGAGTCCTGCTGGCCTGACGGGAATGTGGCCGTTCGCACAATGGGTGCAAGACTGGCCGGATGGGCCTTCGAACCGTCGATCGCGTCGAGGCAAAGACCCGGCTGGGCCCGGACGCCCAAGTCGATGACAAGGCCATCATCATCATGCCGACCGACCCCCGCCGGACCGATCCGTTCCTTGCATTGGCGGAGGACTGGTTCTCCGAGCCGGGGTTCGAGTGGCACCCCCACCGCGGCATTGAGACGGTCACGACGGTGCTCGACGGGATCCTCGAGCATGGCGACAACCTCGGCAACGCCGGTGCCCTGCAACCCGGTGACGTCCAGTGGATGACAGCAGGCCGCGGGATCATCCATCGCGAGCTGGCGTTCAGGAACGAGTTGGCCCACACGCTGCAACTCTGGGTGAACCTGCCCGCGAGCAAGAAGATGGTCGACACCAACTACCAGGATCTTCGGGCCGCCGATCGGCCGTCGGTCCTGTCACCGGGCGTCCACATTGACGTCATCTCCGGCTCCGTGGGAGGCGTGGCCGGCCGCGCGGTGAACCAGCATCCGATCCACGGATCGGTCATCACCCTTGACCCAGGTTCGCAGGTCGACTTCGACGTGCCCTCGAAGCATCGTGCGTTCCTCTACGTACTCGACGGGGCGGCCACCATCGCCGGGAAGCGGGTGGAGGAGGGGCAGATCGCTTGGTCTGACCCCTCACGGGACGGGTCGAGTGCAATCCGACTGGCATCGGCAGGAAAGGACGGGTCTACGCGGGTGATGGTCTACAGCGGCACGCCGCTGCGCGAGCCCGTGGTCATGGGCGGCCCGTTCGTCATGAACTCCCGGAACGAGATCGAGGCGGCCTACCGCGACTACCAGGCGGGCAGGTTCGGCGCCGTTCCGCGGACGCCGCGCCTCAAGCGGGCGTAGACCGTGTCCTCGTACACGCGGGCGCGCTAGAT
>JBAXSI010000074.1:0-10686 GCA_037130755.1 Actinomycetes bacterium | reverse complement strand
TCCCCGAGCCCATCGTCCAGGAGGCGGCGTTCGCCGAGAACGATGTGGCAGCGAACACCGCAGGGCCGCTGCTCACGGTCGACCATCCCGAGGTAGATGCCCCAGCGGACCTCCCAGCCCAGGAACAAGCGGAGGCACTGGAAGAGAGCGTGAAGTTGAACGTCGCCGACCTGCAGGTGGCGATCGGCATCGACGGCTCCATCGAGGTTCGGGGCATCCCGGCGGACCTGCCGGAGGATGAGCAGCGCCGTATCGCGCAGACTGCGGCAGATGCAGCCGCAGCGCAGCTCCACCGGATCGTCCGGCGGGGTCGCCCGCTCAGGTCTGCAGACCGCCGGCACGTGACCAAGGCCGCTAGGGCCGCCGTGCTGGCCAGGGCTGGTCGACTCGCCACCGCAGCCGCCTAGATCAATCCCTTCACACCTCAAGGTGCCCGCGCTCGGGCCGGTCATCCGGCTCGGGCGCGGGCAACCGGGTCCCTTTGTCGTTTCCGGGCAGGTCCGTAACCAACTTGCCTTCGCGGAACGCTGACCCAACTCCGGATGTCGCCATGAGGAGAACGACATCCCACATCGCACCCAGCGGAGGCCTCTCTATCTGTCTCGGGAGCGCATCGACATCGTGGCCACGTAAGCACCAAGTGCCATTACGGGAGCCCCGAGAACAAGGCCACTCACGACCGAGGAGACACCACTGATGAACAACACTCCGAAGGCGTCGCGGCCAGGCGTACCGCCCCAGGCAACCAGAGCTACCACGATCGACAGGGCGCCAAGAACCACCGACAGCGTGAACCAAAAGGAGCCGATGTAGAACACGATCTTCCCCCACGTGATCGCTCGGCGCGTCCATCGATCCACCTCACGCGGTGTCCCAGAAGCGCGGAGTCCAGAAGGACTAGACGTCTCCCACCCTCGAGAGGTCAAGGTGGATCCTGCGGCGGCCCCGCATTGAGGGCAGGCCCCAGCCTTCCGTCGGTGATACAAGTTCCCGCACTTGCGGCAAGTCTCCAGATCGTCATCGTCCGGCATGGAGCTCCTTCGGGATAGTGGTTCCTCTGAAGGCTAGAACTCCCAGACTCGGGATGCCCGTCTGCGAGCCTGCCCGAATCGCTGTGTGAACGAACCGCTGCCGTGTGGGATGTCCGCCGTACGACTGAGGGCGAACACCATCGGATCGGATTACTGATCCGATCGAGGAGTGCACAGTCGGTGCCGTTGCCGAGGTGCGCCGCTCTGCCCAGCGGGACTCTCGTGCCGGTCACCGGTCGATTTGTGACACGCCGCGAATATCGTGACTGGGCGTCACCCGGCCTGGCTGATTTGGACAACAGCAGGGCTCAACAACGACAAGCCATCACACCTGCGTCTTATCCGCACCGATCCGCCATGTCAGATTGCGCAACTCTGGCTCTTTGAAGACTTGGGGCGGCTGGTCGCCCACCTGGATCCCGTAGAACTGCAGTCCAGGTGGTGCCTCGGCGCTGATGGAAAAGATGCATTCGCTGTCGAGGATGTCGGAGCGGCTACCTGTCACGCTACCTGTCCCAACAATCACGCCATCCGGCCCTGTGATAACGATCTGCGCCCCCGGACGGACGTCGGCGAAGTCATCCACACCGACGCACCCCCTCTTCTTCGTTACCTCTTTCATGGCGTCGAGGGTAAGAACTGGGTAGCGGAGCGTCACCTCGCCACTGATCGGGATGGCAGCCGCCGGGGCGGTCGTAGTCGCAGTCGGTTTCGGGGTGGGAGCAGCTGCGGCCTGCTCAGATCCCTGCGCTCGGGCTGACTGTGCCTCCTTGCTGGCTTGAGCGGCAGCTGCCGCCTCCTCGCTGGCTTGGACTCGGGCTGCCTCTGCCTCTTCCGAAGCCTGGACTAGGGCTGCCTGCGCTTCTTCGCTGGCTTGGACTCGGGCTGCCTCTGCCTCTTCCGAAGCCTGGACTCGGGCTGCCTGCGCTTCTTCGCTGGCTTGAGCGGCAGCCGCTGCGGCATCCTCTGAAGCCTGAACAAGGGCCTTCTCTGAAGCCCTCACGGCATCCGCCTGGCGCGTCGCCGCCCGTTGGGCCCCGTATTCAGGATCGACTTGCTCACGTACCGAGGTGCCAGGTCCGAAGGTGACTACGAGCAACGGAAAGAGACCCACGGTGACCAGGAGCCCAACGATGATGCGGCGACGGGCCGACCGTTCTTCGCCGTTGGTGGACCTGCGACGCACAGCTCCGTGGATGCACCATGCGGCCAGAAGCGCAGTCAGGAGGAAGAAGAACACCGATCCGGTAAGACCCCAGAAGAAGGCAGGCACGCCGAAGGCGACCAGCCGCACCCACAATCGACGGTGCATCAGCCAACGCCAGGAGCGTTTCACGAGTCCTTCTGGCTTCGACGGCTCAGGAGCGTCCGTCGTAGCGGATAGGTCCGCCGGTGCGGCTGGGTCAGGGCGTACTTCGTCGGTCCAGGCCTGTCCGTCCCAGTAGCGAAGGTTGCCTTCGTCACTATCGCTCTTGTACCAGCCCGCCGGAACTCCCATGTCCCACGCCTTCCCGCACCCAATGATGCGGCTCAAGGCACGTCGAATGCAGATCGAGAGGCAACGAAGCGGAACCGCCGTCGGCGGAGTTCGAGGCTGGTGGTCGCGACAGCAATCAGTGGTTCCCGGCCGTCGGGACTGCCAGGTTCAGTAGGCGGCCGTGCTGTACAGGCGGGCAAGCCCGTCCGCTAGAGACCCGAACTCGGCCTCATCTCGTACCGCTCCTTGTTCGTCAGCGCTTACCGTTCGCGGGCTTGTCGCCTCAGTCCTCTCCTCGCCCTCGGCCCAATCGGCATAGAGCCCCAGGAGCCTGCATCGGGCGTTGATGATGGCGACGACCTTGCCCACTGCGTCAAGGTCCCCCGCGTTGGCTCGCTTCCAGGCCCTCGCCTGAAGCCTGTCGAGGTTCTCCAGTTCGACCAGACGATAAAGGTCGACAGCGTCCACAGTTCTGCGGTCGAGGGCACGCTGCACGGCGTACCAGACCCCTGCCCGAGACCTGTATCCCAGCTCGTCGGCTGCCTGCTGATAAGTCGCACCGGCCGTCATCAACTCGACCGCACGGACCTCGCGGTACTTAGCCAGAACGTTCCTGTTGGGCACTTGTACGACTCCAATCACGCAGCGCCACGTTCAACACCCAGTGTTCAGCAACTTCGAAGGCGGCGCACGCGACACTTGCACCAGCTTCACATCACGTCACTGTGCTCAAGAAGGGCTGCAGTCGCATCATGTCGACTGCTGTCACGCACTGCGCTGTCCGGCGGCAAGCACGAAGGCCGCGTCTCCAACGCGGAACCCTGGGAGTACTGCGGTCGCTAATGGAATATGAAGCGCCTGTGCCGTTGGCGGCTCTTGTCCACTGTCCCCGCCTATAGAGAGGCGGGGGGGATGGACAGAATGAGCCATGTCCACGCTGCCACGGAGACAGACAGAGACAACCGTGGACAGAATGATCAGCCAGGTGAACTGGCTAGTTGCCAGAGCTTGGTCCTGCGATCGCTGTTGTTGACGATCCGCCCTTGCAGCTCAAGGGTTCGGAGCTTCTTGTCGGCGGTCGAGCGACGCAGTCCCGTAGCCGTCGTGACCTGGGCAGTGGTCAATGGCCCGTTGATCAGCGTGGACAGAATCGTGGACAGGGCACTGTCAGTGCCCTCGCTGCGAGCAAGGGCGTCTACGGCCGCAAGTACGACACTGTCTTGTCCTACTGGCTGAACCAACTGGAAGTGATGCTCGTCGAGGGTGTGGCCGTCCTTGCGCTTGGTGCGCGTCAGCTTCAGCCCGGAAGCATTGCCCGAGATCCGGTAGACCGTGTCGACGCCACCCTCGAGGGCGCTCGACCCGCGAGTGGTCACCTTGTCCTTGCCCGTGTGATGGACCACGAGAACGGTGCAATCGACCGCAGCGTCTCGCAGTCGGTAAAGGGCGTCCACGACGACGCCCATGTCCTTGGCGGAGTTCTCGTCCAGTCCAACCATGCACCTAGCGAGCGTGTCAATCACGAGGAGTGAAGGGTTGAGGTCGCTGACAAGATCACGGAGGTTCTCGAAGACTGCTGGGTCAGTGAACTGGACTGGCAAGGGCAGGATTACCACCGACTCGGAGTCGATCATCACTCCGTTCTGCGCTTCCCACGCTCGCAGTCGCTGATGGAGTCCCGATGCGCCCTCGGAGGCAATCCACAAGACCACGCCTGGATGCGTCTCTCGCCCTTGCCAGCGCTGCCCGGTCGCGATGCAGGCGGCCCAGTCCAGGGCCAGGAACGTCTTGGCGGTCCCCCAGTGCCCTATCAGGAGGGCGACAGATCGGTGGTCGAGTGTGGCTTCGATCATCGACTCGGGCTGTGGCAAGGAGCCCAACTGGTCTCGACCGAGTAGGCGCAGCCTGAGTGGATTGACGACTTCAACGCCGGAGGCAACCGCCATGCTCACGACAACGACCCGCCCTGCAGGGCGTGCCACCGGCGTACTGATCGCGCACGCTCTTCGTGAATCTGCTCGAGTAGCGCCCCTGGCCACGCGCTGATCCAAATGGGAAGGAGGCCACGACCGGTCACATACGCCTCGGCGGAGGCTTCGACGACCTTCATCGCCGCCGAGTAGTCGGCGTCGAATCTCGAGGCTGCCAGCGCCTGCTGTGGGTTGAAGGCTTCGCCAGGGTCAGCCCATTCCACAGCGCCCGAGTGCACCACCAGCGTCGCGCCTATGGCGTTGGCCGATTCGCTGGACGTAGGCGGGACTCCGCCGTAGGCCGGCCGCAGGAGACCCAGTCTGAGGCCGTCATCCAACGGCTGCTCCGAAGTCAGGCTCCAGCCACCTTCGAGAACCTGTGGCCAAGCCAGCTGGCCGCTGATGATGGCCTCCGCGATGAGCCGACCGGTTCCGGTTCCTCGGCTCGCCTGGGAGCCGGCATAGGCGGCAGTCCGCTTGTTGTCCGTGACTCTCAGCTCCCTTGCCGAGGGACGGTGCAAGCCGCGAACGGCGTCGAGGAGATCGTCGACCTCGGCTCTGGTCATCTTGGCGGGCTCGAAGTCGGCAGGCAGTGGTCCACGACCCGGTCCCGTGACGACGGCGTATGCGCCGTTGGCATCGCCCTTGCTGACACCACGAACCTCGGCGAGGAGCACTCCCGCAACTCGGGCCAGCACCTGGGTTGGTACCGGTTCTCCGTCGGTCACGATGATGGCCGCGTGCCGTCCTCCTGTGGGGGAGGGACGCTGGCACGTCACGGGCAGGGGAGCGAGAACAGCCAGGATCTCGGGGTAGCCCATTCCCGCGCTCTCGACGTCGAGGGTGAACACGCCGATGCGTCTGTTGCCGCAGAGGATGGCCCAGCCGTTTGTCCGGGGGTCCTTGGACCACAACGCCCCCCGTTCATCTGAGGGCATCTGATGCACGTAGTTGACGTCGCCCAACGCCCACTGCCCGATGGGTAGCTTGTTGCTCCCCACCGGATACAGATGCAATCCAAGCGCCTTCAACTGAAGGAACTCCCGGATCAGTCGCTGCCGCCCCGTCTGGTGAGGCGTCACCATCAGGTTCTCGCCCGATCGTGAGCCGTAGGGATAGGCCGATCGAGCCCGGCTAGGTCATCGCTGTCGATCCGAACGAGGGTCGGCCCCATGCGGACCGCCGGGAGGAGGCCCTGGGCGATCCACCGCCGGATCGTCCGAGTAGACACTTTGCGGGAAGCTGCCGCCTCCTGAATGGTCATATAGGTCATGCCGCTACTCCGTCAGGTAGTGCTTCCGCACTGACGGGGCGGCTTCCGTGAAAGGACGAACTCGCCCGTTTTGGCCAGTTGGCCTAGGAGCATCGGGCTGCCCTTACACGTGCTCGAGCAGGTCGCGAACCTGCGAGGTCTACCACCTCGAGCGGTACTTCTCGTCAAAGGATGTCGACCATGTCATATGTCGTCAAGCCCTGACCGCCAAGGTCGGAACCAGGTGCACGACTAGGTGCACGCTGGCCTTCTTCTAAAAAGACAAAGGCCGGAAAGTCCCTGCTATCAAAGGACTTTCCGGCCTTCACTTCCGTAGCGGGGACAGGATTTGAACCTGTGACCTCTGGGTTATGAGCCCAGCGAGCTACCGAGCTGCTCCACCCCGCGTCGATTGCTCCCCAAGGATACGGGTCACCTGCTCCTGCACCAAATCACCCTCCCGGCGGGACCAAGCCACGAGGAATCGGCAGCCAGCAGCGTCCGACTACTCGACGACGAGCGAGATTGGCACAGCCTTCAGCGCCTGGCTGACAGGGCAGCCTTCCTTGGCTGCCATGGCAGCCACCATGAAGCCCTCGTCATCGAGGCCCGGGACATCACCGCTGACCTTGAGGCGGATCTCGGTGATGCCTGTGCCGGGCTGGAAGTCGACCTCAGCCGACGTGCGCAGTTCGGTTGCGGGAGTGCCGGCCTGAGCAAGGGCATGCGCCAGCGCCATCGAGAAGCAGGTGGAGTGCGCTGCCGCGATGAGCTCCTCAGGACTGGTCACGCCGTCCGGCTCACCCGATCGGGCCGGCCAGGAAACCGGATGCGACCCGATGCCGGACGACACCAGCGTGACCTCGCCTCCGCCTTCCAGCAGGGTGCCGTTCCAAACCGCGGATGCGTGCCGGGTCGTTGCCATAATCCAGTCCCTTCTAGTGATGAGCGCGGGTGGGGCCCGCCGCTGCGGACGCAGCACCGGTGTATTCCACCAACGAATCGTCAGTGGCGCGAGTTCACCTCAGGAGGAACTGCCAGGGCGGTGTGGCTGAATTGCGCCGGCAGGCACCGAGCCAAGCCGTCCGGCCTGGTAGTCGTCGAAAGCCTCCATGATTTCAGCCTTGGTGGTCATGACGAACGGGCCGTACTGGATGACCGGCTCGCGCAGCGGCACGCCGCCGATGAGGAAGACCTCGAGGTTCGGCGAGCGCGACTCCTGCTTTGCGTCGGCCTGCAGCAGCACCGTGTCGCCCTCCCCCAGCACGGCCATCTGGCCGGTGCTGACGGGCCGGCGCTCGGCGCCCACCGTGCCCGAGCCGGCGAGCACGTAGGCGAGTGCGTTGAAGTCCGTACGCCACGGGATGTCGACCTGAGCGCCCGGCGCAAGCGTCAGGTGCGTGATCGCCAGGGGGGTGTGCGAGATGCCGGGGCCGGCCTGACCGTCGACCTCGCCGGCGAGCACGCGCAGCAGCGCACCGCCGTCGGCGCTGGTGAGCATGGTGGAGTCGTGCCCCTGCAGGTCTTGGTACTGCGGCGCGATGCGCTTCAACGCACGCGGCAGGTTGATCCACAGCTGCACTCCGTGGAAGAGCCCGCCGGACTCCACGAGGTGCTCGGGCGGGGTCTCGATGTGCAGGATGCCGTCGCCCGCCGTCATGTACTGGGTGCCGCCGTCGTTGATGATGCCGCCGCCACCGTTGGAGTCCTGGTGGATGAACTGGCCGTCGATCAGGTACGTGAACGTCTCGAAACCGCGGTGCGGATGCCACGGCGTGCCCTTGGGCTCGCCCGGCGCGTACTCCACCTCGCCCATCTGGTCCATGTGGACGAACGGGTCGAGGTCCGCGGAGTTCACGCCGAAGAAGGCGCGACGCACGGGGAAGCCCTCGCCCTCTGACCCGGACGGTGCCGAGGTCACGGACTTGACCACGCGCGGCCGAGCCTCGGGAGCGGAACTGAGGCGGGGCAGGGTCAGGGTGTCAGCGGTCTGTGCGGGCATGCTTGATCCTCCGAGGCGGCACTGTTAGTTGAAGATTTAACGATACGTGCGAGCCGGGAAATCGGCAAGCGGCCCCGCCCTCCTCGCCGAGTCCGACCACCGGCGTCGTTCCGGGGTCCTCTTTGTGACGGTGGTGGTCGGAGTCGGCGGAGGGTGGACGCCCTAGCCGGCGATGAGGAGGGCGGCGGACGGACACACTCCCCAGCGTTCGGATTCCCCGAGCGTCACGGTAACCGTTCCCCAACGCCGCTCCGCTAGGTTGGGGCGGCCGAGCGGTGGGGGAATCCGCTGCGTATGCCTGTCCGCCCGATCACTGGAGCACTGTCGTGGGTCTCGGAACAACCATTCGCCTGTCCCGACTCTTCGCCAACCCCTCGGGGAACCTGTTCGGAGTGGCCGTCGACCACTTCGTCGGTTACGGCGACGCGCCGGCGATGGGCCTACACGACCTGCCCACGGCGATCGCGCGCAGCATGGTCGGCACGCCCGACACGATGACCATGACCGCCGGCACCGCCAAGCACTGCTGGGCTCCCTACGCCGGCAAGGCGGCGCTGATCGTCGAGGCTGCGGCCTTCACGCCGGACGACCGCGTCGCACAGCTCCTGTCCACTCCCGCCGACGCCGTGCGCCTGGGCGCCGATGCGATCGCGGTCGCTATCCCCGTCCGAGGAGCAACCGAGGGCCGCTACCTGCAGTGGCTCGCCGACTCGGTGCGTGACGCGGCGCCGTACGACCTGCCCGTCGTCGCGCACATCTACCCGCGCGACTACGCCAACGGCGGCCAGATCGTCTTCACGCCCGAGCAGATCGCGTGGGCCGTGCGCTGCGGCATCGAGACCGGCGTCGACGTCATCAAGGTCGGCTACCCCGGCGACCCGCAGTCGATGAAGGACATCATCGCGTCGTGCCCGACGCCCATCGTGATCGCCGGAGGGCCGAAGGCCGAGACTCTCCGCGACGCCCTTGCCATGACGTATGAGGCCATCAGCGCGGGCGCCCGCGGGGCAGTCGTCGGCCGCAACATCTGGGGCTCCCCTGACCTCGAGCTCGCCGCGCGCGCCTACCGCGCCGTGATCCACCAGAACATGACCGCCGACGAGGCGCTCGCCGCGGCCACGCAGCTGGCCTAGGCGCCTCGGACCTCCCGTGATCATCGGACTGGGCTGCATCGCCTACGACCGCGTGCTTTTCACCAACGCGATGTGGGGGGACGGCAAGGGTCGCATCCAGCGCACAGAGACGCGCTTCGGCGGCAACGTGCGAACGGCCCTCACCGCCGCCGCTGGGCTAGATGCCGAGACCGCCTACCTGGCAACGGTCAGCTCGGACCCCGAGTGGGACAACGTCCTCGACGACCTCGTCCAGCACGACGTCGGAACCCAGTTCGTCGAGCGGGCACCCGGCGCGCATCCCGCATTGTCGACCATCGTCGTCACGCGAGACGGCGACCGGTTCATCGCGTATGACGACTCCAGCCTCGCGAACACGCCATTGCCGAGTGCCGACGTGGTCGAGCGGGCGCTGTCACAGGCCACGGTGCTGATGGTCGACGCGAGCACCGCACCGCCCGGCAGCATCGACGTCATGGAGAGCGCGCTGTCGCGCGGGATCCCCGTCGTTCTCGATGCGGAGCGGGAAGCACCGGGCAGCGACATCGTCGACCGGCTCATCGCCATGGCCGACCACCCGATCCTGCCGTTGAACTTCGCCCGTCAGGTGACCGGTTGCCCAGAGCCCGCCGACATCATCGCCGCGCTCTGGAAGGGCGGCCAAGGTGCCGTCGTCCTCACTGACGGCGCCAACGGCGCCTACGCACGGTGCTTCGACGTCGAGGACGTGGCGCACGTGCCCGCATTCGCCGTCGAGGCCGTCGACACGGTCGGCTGCGGCGACGTCTTCCACGGTGCCTACGCGGTGGGCCTGGACCGCGGGCTCGCGACCCTCGCCCGCATCAGGCTCGCGAACGCTGCGGCGGCCATCGTTGCGGCCACCCCGAGCGGGACATCGCGCATCCCTCGCGGCGACGCCGTCGCCGACCTGCTGAACGGCGGCGCTCTAGGCTGAGGCGTGCCCCGCCTGCGACTGCTCCTGCTGCTCGCTGCGCTCACGGCATTCGGTCCGATGTCGCTGGACCTCTACCTGCCGGCCTTCCCGGAGATCGCGCGCACGTACGGCACCGACACCGGCTCAGTCCAGTTGACGATGTCCGCCTGCCTGCTCGGGCTGGGCGCCGGTCAGGTCCTGTGGGGCCCGATCTCCGACCGCTACGGCCGCCGGCTTCCCTTGGCCGCGGGCCTGGCAATCTTCGTGATCGCATCCCTGCTGATCACGGTCGCGCCGACGTTCCAGGTGCTGATCGTCCTGCGACTGGTCCAGGCCCTCGGCGGCTCGGCCGGGATCGTGATCGCCCGAGCCTGCGTGCGCGACCTGTACTCCGGAGTCGAACTCGCCCGGGCGATGTCGGCGATCGTCACGGTGTTCGCGCTCGCACCGGTCGTGGCCCCACTGATCGGCTCGGCGATCCTGGCGGTGGCGCCATGGCAGTGGACGTTCGTCGCCCTCGCCGTCTTCGGCGTCGCCTGCCTCGTCGGCGTCGCCCTGATGCCCGAGACACTCACGGCCGAGCGCCGCAGTGACCACGGCTTCACCGGCGCGATGCGCCAGTACGGGACCATCATCGGCAGCGGCCAGTTCCGCAAGACGGCGGCAATCGCCGCCCTCGGGTCCACCGCGCTGTTCACCTATATCTCGGCATCGCCGGCCGTCCTCATGGACTCCTACGGGCTCAGCGAGGGCGGCTTCGCCCTCACCTTCGCCGGGCTATCGCTGTGCTTCGCACTCGGCGCCCAGATCAACATGCGACTGCTCAAGACGCACCGGGTGGTCGTGCTGCTCCGTTCGTCCGTCGCCGCTCAACTCGCGGCGTCCATCGTCGTCCTGGTCGCCGCGCT
>JBAXSI010000073.1:0-10954 GCA_037130755.1 Actinomycetes bacterium | reverse complement strand
GCGCAGGCCTGAGAGGCCACCGTGGGCCTCGAAGTCGGCGACGTCGAGGGGATCGATGACGCCGACGCGTGCGAACGTGACCCGCTGCTGGCTCGTGAGCCACGGGTGGTCGTCGACGACGCCGACGCAGGTCTCGTGGTCGGTCCCGGTGAGCATGCCGGCTTCGAGGAGCCCGGCCACGTCGGCGGAGGAGCTGGGGCCGTAGCCGACGCGGCCGCGGTCGGTGACGACCTCGATCAGCGGCTCGCACCAGAGCATCCCTCGTGAGCCGTTGCGCACGACTGTGACGTCTAGCCCACTCGAGCCAGTCTCACGAACGAGTGCGTCTGCGACGTCGTCGGCGCCGACGGAACGGGCCGCGCTGTCGCGCGGGACGTACACGGTGGTCACGCGATCACCTCGTGACGGGCGGCGTCGACGGCCCGCGACAGCGAGGCGAGATCAACCCGTCCGAGCAGACGTTCGTTGACTAGCGCCGCCGGACCGAGAGCGCAATTGCCCAGGCAGAAGACCTCGACGACGTCGACCTCGCCCTCGGCAGAGCGCCCGCCGACTGGCGCGAGGAACGCCGCGACCTCGTCAACTAGTGCACGGGCCCCGTTCGCTTGACATGCCTCAGCGCTACACAGCGAGACGGTCACGGCGGCGGGCGGCGTGGTACGCAGTTCGCGATAGAAGGACAGCACCCCATGCGTCTCCGCCACCGACACGTTGATGGACGAGGCCACCAGGCGCACCGCCTCCGCGGGGACGAAGCCGAACGCATTCTGCAGCGCCTGCAGCGCCGGCAGCACCAGCCGCTCATGCTCGGAAAGGGCTTCGAGCACGCACTGCCCGGCCTCCAAAGACCAGTCGGGGTGACGCGACGCCACGGGCATGCTCCTTTGCACAGCGGGTCGTCAGGGCATCAGAGTCGGGAACGATGAACGCTGCCGCCTCTGGGCACGCTAGTAGCTCTCGAAGAGTGCGTGAAGGACAGATACTGAGAATTCCAGCCCCGACACCGGCACACGCTCATCCACTCCGTGGAACAGAGCAGTGAAATCTAAATCGTCTGGGAGCAGGAGTGGGCTGAAGCCATAGCACTGGATACCCAGTTGCGACAGCCACTTGGCATCGGTGAATGCCGTACTCATGTACGGCACTGCGACGGCGCTGGAGTCCTCTGACTTCAGGGCTCGCTGCATGTGATCAGTCAGTGGCACCTCCCAGGGAACCTCCAACGCATCGCCGGAGTACGTGGTGTGCACTTCGACGAGTTCGTTGGTCAGGCTTCCAAGAAACTCTCGCACTTCATCCTCATACCCGGGCAGGTACCGGCAGTCGATCGTCGCGGACGCCGTCCCCGGGATCACGTTGACCTTGTAGCCCCCCTCCAAACCTGTGGGGCTCATCGTGTTCTGGGTTCCGGCCCTGAGCATGCGCGCCATGGGTCCCAGCGAGGCGAGAATGGACTCCCGATCATCCGGGGAGACGCCGATCAGCGAGGCCAGTCGCTCTTCCATCAGTCTCCCGGTGGGCGTGATGTGACTGCCGAACCGGTGGTCGGCAACCGTGGCGACAGCACGACCAATCGCACTCACGGCATTGCGCTCGTTCAGCATGCTGCCATGGCCCGCCACGCCCCTGGCTTGCAGCCTCACCCAGATGACCCCTTTCTCGGCCGTGGAGACGAAGTAGGCGCGGGACCCGGAGGGAAGCGTGCGACTGAAGCCGCCCACCTCTCCGATCGCCTCACGACAGTCTGCGAACAGGTCCGGGCGAGATCCAATGACGTAACCTGCCCCCAGCTCACCACCCGCCTCCTCGTCAGCGAAGAAGGCGAGCACAAGGTCACGTCGTGGCTGCGACGCCTCGGAGTGGAAGCGGCTCAGTGTCGCCAGCGTGGCGGCAACCGTCCCCTTCATGTCGACGGCACCACGTCCCCAGACGTACCCGTCGCGGACCTCTCCGCTAAAGGGGTCCATGGACCAATCAGAGGCGATGGCCGGCACGACGTCGAGATGGGCGTGCACGAGCAATGGTGGCAGCGAGGACTCGCGGCCGCGAACCCGAGCGACAAGGCTCGAGCGCCCCGCCTCAGGTTCGAACCATACGCAGTCGACTCCGAGGGAATCGAGCACTCCGGCGACAAACTCGGCCGCCGGTCTCTCGTGATGGGTGGGGTTGGACGTGTTGATCCGGATCAGGTCGCTGCAGAGGGTTGCAACATCGAGTAGCGCCAGCCCGGACTCGCTCACCCGGTCTGCCGGCCGCTGCCGACAACGGCGATGACGTCGACCTCGATGAGGAACCCGTCGTACATCAATCCGGCAACCCGCACCGCCGTTCCCACGGGCCCCGGGTCCGGAAGGTACTGGAGTCGGACCTTCGTCATCTTCTCCCAGTACTGCTGCACCTCCGAACCCGAGCCGTCGAAGCAGTAGTAGGTGTTGATCTTGACGACGTCCTCCCAGCAGGAGCCCGCCTCGGTGAGCACGCGCGTCACGTTGTCGAAGACGTTCCGGGTCTGGACCTCGATGTCTCCGGCACCCAGGACGTTTCCCTGCTCGTCAGCCGACAGCTGCCCGCCGACGAAGAGGAGGTTGCCCACCTTCCAGCCCTGCGAGAAGGGCGTGGGAACGTGCCAGTCCCAGTGCCCTTCCGGCATGATCCGCTCGCGCCGCGGTGAGGGGTCCACGGTTTCGGTGTCAGTCATCAGCGATCCCCCGTCAGAGGTCGAGCACGGCGATGGCACGAATGGGGGAGCCGGTGCCGTCGCGGATCAGCAGCGGCAGCCCGAAGTACAAGAACCGCTGGCCCGCGACTTGGTCGAGGTTCGTCAACCCTTCGGTGTTGACGATCCCGTATTCCCCGCAGACGACGTGCCCGGAAAAGTCGGTGTCATCGCTGTGGTCGATCGCCACGTTGTCGACGGCGATGTTGACGATCCCCTGGCGCGCCAGCCACAAGGCAGCCTCCCGGGTGAGTCCAGGGTACTTGTCCGTGTAGGCCAGGTCGGGGTAGAACTGGTCTCCCACGCCCGTGTACAGCAAGACGGTGTCGCCGGGACGAATGTCCAGCCCGCTCTTCTGCAGCGCCTGCTCAAGAACCGTCTCCGTGATCCAATCCGGGTACTGGATGTGCGAGACGTCCAGGCAGATGGCATCGCCGTAGTAGTACTCGAGCGGCGACTTGTCGATTGTCGGTCCATTCCGGTCGTACTCGAACACTGCGTCCGTGTGAGTGCCCGCGTGCTCGCTGATCAGCAGGTTGTGGGCCTCGAAGCCGAGCTCGGTCTTGTATATGTCCTTGAACTGATCGTGCGTCTGGTTCGTGTTGATAAAGGTCTTCTGGTGCCCGAACCAGACGGGCATCCCCTCGAAGATCTCACGGGTCAGGTCCACGACGCGGATCCGGCGCTTGAGGATCTCAGGTCCAAGCGTGGGATACCCATGCGTCGCGGTACCGTCAGAACTCGCTGTTGCAGTCACGTCTTGCTCCTTACTGAATGGTGGGAGAAAATCCAGGGCGGGCTGCTACTAGTCGAGGTGCTCATGCCCGGTGGAGTGACCCGGGCGCACCTCGTCCGAGAGGGCCTCCGCGTGACGGTCGATCTCTGCGAAGTTCAGTTCCCGGCCCCCAAGAAGTTCGGTCATGCGGAGTCGATCATCCTCCTCGCTCACCTCGGCAGGCTTCACAAGCGTGCCGGGTATGACGTTGACCAGGATGAGGTAAATAACTCCGGCGATGACGGAGGAAGAAATGAAGCTCAGGTCGATGCCGTTTGCGACGTTCGCCCACGGTCCGGAGTACAGCGTCGTGTTCGCGAACATCAGGCCGACGATCGTCGCGGGTAGCCAGGCCAGCATCGCTGCGGCGTTCCAGCCCCCCGAATACCAGTAGGCCCCCCCTCGGACTCGCGGGTGGATGTTGAAGACCTGGAGGTCCAGTGCGTAATAACGACCCCTTGTGAGGAAGTAGCCGATCACATTGATGACCAGCCAGGGTGCCGTGACGATAATGAGAATCACGAGGAATGCCGCGGCATAGCCGATGATCGTGCTGTAGTACGAGCCGATGTAGACAGTGATGGTTCCCAGCACACCGATGAGAATCGTGGCGGGCACGCGCTTGAGGCGAGGAAAGATCGACGACGTGTCGAGTCCCGTCCCGTAGACGCACAGGCCGCCCTGAGCGAAGCTCCCTACCACCGCGACAATTGCAATGACAGCCGCGTACCACGTCGGAGATACCTCGATGAGTCCGCTCACCCAGTCCGCTGAGCCGGCGGGGAGCATGGTGCCTATGTACATGGCGAAGGCCAGCGCGACGGCGCATCCGGCGAACATGCCGACGAATCCCGCCGTCATCACCTTGGACGCCGACCACTCTTTCGACGAGATGTAGCGCGTGTAGTCACCCACATAGGGGGCGTAGGAGATGGGCAGGGATGCCGCGATGATGGCGCTCAGCATCCAGGTGGGTGCGTAGTCGCCCAGCAGGAGTTCTGTGCCCAAGGAGCCCGAGTTGAACTGAGGCCACAGAACGATGACACCGATGATCAGCAGCACGCCCATGGTCGGAATGAGTAGCCGGTTCGCGGCAACCACATTGGCATGACCGAGGATCGCCACGGCGAGGGTCGCGATCGCGATGACCGTGTAGCCGACCAGGTACGCGGCCTGGTTGTCTGGTGTTCCAAAGAGCTTGTGGAGGCCACCGACGAGGGCCTGACCACCGGTCCAGACCGTCAAGGCGTAGAAACCAACGGCCGTGAACACGCCCACGAGAGATCCAACCATGCGCCCGACGACCCCGAAATGCGCACCGCTACTGACCGCACTATTCGTGCCGGTCCGGGTGCTCAGCGGAGCGAGCAAGGCGAAGAGGATCGAGCCGATCAGCAGGCCGAACAGGGTGGAGCTGAGGCTTCCCCACCAGTCCAGCCCAAAGGTGATGGGGATGAAGCCCAACACGATGATTCCGAAGCAAAGCTGCGTGCCGAAGAAAACGTGCCGCAGATCGCGCGGATTGGAGTGCCTCTCGCGCTCAGGGATGTAGTCGACTCCACGCGTCTCTACCTTGCCTATAGCGTTGACGCCTTCTGAGACGCCTAACTGGCTTTCGCTCATTGCTTGGTCTCCCAACAGGTTTGTTCGGATTCGTGGGGGCTAGCTGCCTTCGCCTTCATCATTTGGTGCGCTGGAGCAGGTTCCACTGATGTGCCGTTCGAAATCGTCACGGAAGAGGGACAAGGCGGACCGCACGGGGGCGGTCGGCATCCCGATGAGGGCGCAGATCGCGGGAAGGTCGGATACGAACTCATCCACTGCGCCGAACTGGTCAAGCAGATGCCAGGTGCCGCCGCCCCTGCTCAACTTGGTCACGATCTTGTCGTAGTTCTGAGTCTTCATCCGGCACGCAGGGCATTGCCCGCACTGTTCGCGGGCGAAGAATTCGGTAATGCGCGACAACTCCTCGACGATGCACCGATCGGACGAGATGATCCGGACGGCCAGGCAGCCCGGCTGGGACCCCGCCGCCCGGATGGCGTCGTCAGTCACCGTCACGTTGAGGGCGGAGGCATCAAGAAACGCGGTCGACGGACCACCCGGCTGGATTGCCTTGAGTTGCGCGCCCCCCGAGAGTCCGCCGGCCATGGTGATGAGGTCTTCGAACGTTGTGTTGGGCGGCTCGATCTCATAGACATCCGGACGGCGCACGTCACCTGTAAGGGTGGCGAGCCGCGTCATGATCCAGGGCTCAGTGTCAAGGCCGCTGCGAGCAAGTACGCGTGGGAGGTTGGCCAGCGTCTCGCAGTTCGACACCAGAGTGGGACGCCCGCCAACACCGTGGGTCGTGGGGAAGGGAGGAACTTTTCGGGGCCGGGCGGCTCTGCCCTCGATGAACTCGATCGCGCTGGTGGCCTCGCCAGCCACGTAGTCATCGGGCGCTCGTACCACTCGGAGGTCGACACCGCCCTTCTGGTCATCGGTCAACTCAGATAGCGCCTGATCGAGTGACTCCAGCGCATCAGTCGAACCCTCACTGACGTAGAGATAGGCCTCCCGAGTCTCGAGGGCTGCGGCAGCAATGAAGACGCCCTCCAGCAGAACATGCGGGTTCCGTTGAAGGATGTACCTGTCTTTCATGCTTCCCGGCTCGTCCTCCGCGGCATTGCAGACGACGACCCGGGGCGCGGGTTCTTGCTGGCACATCAGCAACTTCTTGGCGAACGGGAAGTGAGCACCCCCGAGCCCAGTGAGGTCCGTGCAGCCCAGCACTCGACGCAGCCAGTCCGCATCCGCGTATGCTTGGTGCAACTGCTCGTACCCGCCGTGCCCCGCATAGTCGGCTAGTGACCACCGGACTGGAGGGAGGAGGGCGGCGGTTTCCATCTCTCAGTCCGCCAGGCTCAGGTCGCCCGGACGGAACCCTGCGTCGAGCATGTTGAAGACCTTGCGTGCAATGAACGAGGTGGATCGGTCGATTCCCGCAACGGGCGGACCGTCGAGAGCGTGCTCAAGCACGCCTTCGGCATCGGACGGAGTCACCCTTCCGTAGAAGGCCCGCTTGTGCTCGATGAGGACATTCGGCCCCTCCTCACAGGCCGCGAAGCACACGTACTCGTTGATCTCGATGTCCGCGTTCCGCTCGTCGGCCAGTTCCTGGAGTCGGGTCATGATCGCCTCCGAGCCTCGCAGCGCGCAGTCCACGTTCACGCAGACGTGGATGATGCGCTCGTTGCATCCGATGCCCTCATACACGAGGGTCGTCTCCCGGATCGTCGGCATCCCAGCTGAGCACGACTTGCTCCTCGTCCCACCGGGTGAAGTAACCGCGATACGCGGACACGATCTGGTTGAGGTCGCGGGTATCCCACTGCCGGCCGAGGAACGACTTGACCGCGGAGGCGTGAATGACCATGCGATCGGGCACGTCGAGCTGGACCATTCCCGGCATGGGGACAACG
This sequence comes from Actinomycetes bacterium, assembly GCA_037130755.1. Lineage (GTDB taxonomy): Bacteria > Actinomycetota > Actinomycetes > S36-B12 > S36-B12 > UBA10649. The sequence continues at coordinate 3,999 of JBAXSI010000073.1, read as the reverse complement.
GATGCGTTGGGCACGTCCTCGAGCACAGCCGCGACGACGGCGTCGCATTCCTCCCCTGCCATCATCTCGATGCCGACAATTGATCTCGCCACCCGGATGTTCATGAGGTCATGCCCCCTTCGTCGAGACGCGCAGCGGGCTTGCGTCCACGCCCGCCGACTCCAACCCCGTGGCAAGGTTCGCCATCGCGGCCGCGAGAGCCTCCTGGGCCGCCAAGTCACCTTGCGCCAAGTCGCGTCCTGCCCTGATCGCCCGCCCTCCCCAGTCCGCGACCCAACCGTTGATGTGGGTCAGGTTCGCAACACCGAAGATGGGATCTGCGCTCACCATCTCGACGAACCGCATGGTGCTCTGGCGATGCCGGGCCTTGTCCTCCGCTATCGACTGGTAGACGAACGGGGTGACGGAGTCGCCGGCGCTGAGGCTGCCGGAGGTGAGGAGTGACTGGGTCACCGAAGTGATCGCGGGCTCGATGAGAAGCCCGGAGAGGATGATGGCCTGTCCCCAGTCCAGGACTGCCATGACCTCTTCGATGAGCCTGCGGGTGGGCTGAAGCATCGGCTCGCTCATCCAGGTCGGGTTCGGGTCCTCGAAACCCTCGTAAATCTCCGAGTACTCCAGCGCCAATCGCCCGTGAAGCTGGGAGTGCCGGAGCTCGTCGAACATCTGGAAGCAGGTGGCGCCGGCGATCCACGAGGACATCGCGAACCTCGTCGTGTGTTGATGGACGACACACAGCCCCCAGTGCGGGTACTGCAGAGGTCCTGCGAGCGTGCGCATGCGCGCGACATGCTCCGGGCTCACCTTCGCGAGCTGCCCGGACTCCCTCGCAAAGCGGAACGCCGTCGACACAGCACGATCCGCGCGCGATTGCTTCAGGACGTAGGTCCGGTAGTACAGCTCGTCAGGGGCGCGGTAACCGTCCCAGTTGGTCGAGCGGATCACCGAGGCCTCGTCGGACCAGATCTGCTGTGCCGGCCGGCCACCATCGATGTGGTACGGCCCCCGCCACTGGGTGAGCTGCGTGACCTCCTCGTACTCCGACAGCCGACGTGCCGACGGGTCCGGGGTCTCGAAGAGCGCCTCGAAGTCCAGGGCCGGAACCACGTGTGGCAGCACCGCGTCGGCATCCCCTTCCCCGCTTGCGCGCAGATTGACCAGGTCCCCTTCCGCCACGCCCAGATCAGCGAGCCTGGCGCCGTCGTCCGCGCCATCCAGGAGCAACTCGAGGTTGCGGCCGCCTCCTGCTCGCACTCCGCGTACCAGCTCGAGCAGGTCGCTCACGGTCGCTGAGTCATCCGCGAGCGGCACCGCGAAGGGAGGGGACTCATCGATGATTCGGGCGTAGACGATCACACCGGTCTCCTGACTTCTTATAGGGCTAGAACGTGGCCGGAACTGGCATTGCGGGGAAGTAGCCGTCAGGAGCCTTGGTGCCACCCAGCGGCCGGCCGTCGGGGGCGATGTTGAGGAATTGCGCCACCCACAGCGGGTCCTTGTCGGCCAAGAGCAGAGCCGACGGCTCAATGTGCCGGCGGTACTTGTTCGACTCGCGTTCGAATATCCACTTGCAGCCCTCGGAGCAGAACCAGTATCGCTCACCGTCGAAGTCGACCGGCAGTGCAACGGCGGTGGTGGGCTCGGGGAAGGTGCAGGGGAAGTGGCAAATGTCGCAGATCATTGGAGCCGAATCGGCCTGCACGTCCATGCCGTTGGCCACCTCTTCCCAGAATCCGGCGTGCGTCCCCTCGAATTCCGGGTACTTCTCCTTCAACCACTCAAGATCCTCGTGCGTCGGCTGGTGGACGTCGAACCACAGGGAGTTCCGGCTCGCGTACAGGTCGCGCCAGACGGTGTGAGAACCGTGCTCGATCTCGGCGAGTGCCTGGTCGAGGTGACGGGGGGGCTTGAGTCCGAACTGAGACAGTTCGGACACGTAACCGTAGATGAAGTCCTCGACGACGTACCGCTGGAACGCCTCCTTGTAGGAGACGGGCTTGTTCTTGGGGAAGTAGTCCAGTACCGGGCCGACGACGGCGAGCAGCAGCCGGTGGCAGCGCCAGAACCACTTGTCCATCCAGTCCTGGACGAGCTCCAGGTTGTCCTCGTTCTGCAGGATCGCCCGAGCCACCGCCTGCCCCAGAGCCATATGACGGGTCTCGTCGCTCTGCACGGTCAGGTGGGCCTGTCCGAAGCCGTAATCGCCGTTCGCCACGCCTGCCGCAGGAGCGGCGATGAACAGCAGGTTCGTGAACGCCGTCTCGAATACCAGATTGGTGCCGATGATCGCCTCGATCGGATCGGTCGTCATCAGATCTTCGAAGAACGAGCGGTCGCCCTGGAAGTACCAGTGCCTCTCGAAGAACGCGAGGCGGTCCTTGGGGACGAGGAATCCGCTCTTGTGGTACTTCACGTAGTCCTTGGCCTGGAACACAGCTGCCTCGGAGTGGCGCCGCTCATCCATGGCCTGGACCATCGAGGCGACCCGAATGGCGGGCGCCGGCGCAAATCGCGCGACGCGGACGTGCCCGCGGTAGTTGTAGTACTCGCTGTAGGTAAGCGCCGTGTTGAAGGACTTCATGGCCTCGACCCAACGCGGATCCACCCGGCTGATGTGCCCGAACCGCGCACCCGCGTCCCGCACGGCGTGAAACTTGTCCTCCTTCTCCGCCTGAATCCGGATGTAGTCCTCGAAGAGGATCTGGAACGGGTCATTGAACTGCTTCCAGTCCGGCATGGTGACTGCCGTCCGCCATTCGTCTGGAATGTACGCGTCCTCGGAAACGTAAGTGGGGTCCCAATGGAGGGAGTGCGTGAGTCGCTGGTACTGCTCAACGGGCTTCACGGTTGCTCCGATCGTCGAGGGTGAAGGTGATGTCGCACCTAAGCCCGGGTCCGTAACAGTGCGGTAATGGGCGGTAACAGTCCGTTAACCTTGCGGCTTGTTCACATAGGTTGTTCGCTAGGGTTGTGATTATTCACACAGGGTTCGCGCGTGTCAAGTACCCTGGATCAATTCGGTTTAGCGGCTGATCAGCTGACGAAGGAATGCCGGAAACGACTGCGGTTCCTGCCTCGCCACAGCGCGAGGCAGGAACCGCAGTCGTTTCAGAAGGTGCGCGGAGTGTTGACCCAGACCACGGAGACGGGCTCGTCCGCCTCGTTGCCGAACTGGTGCGAGCGGAGGCTGCTGTACGCCATGGAGTCGCCCGGACTCAGCAGGTAGTCAGTCGCTCCGTCGAGCCGGATCGACAGTTGCCCGCTCAGGACGAACAGGAACTCCTCACCCTCGTGTGAGAGCGGTCCGTTGGTCCCGGCTCCCGGGATGATAGTGATGATGAGCGGCTCCAGGTCGTTTCCCAAAGTCGACATGTCTTCGATCACGATCCCGTCATCGCTTTCCAGGACACGACGCTCGTTGGCGCGGACGACCGGGTCTTCATGGGCGCCATAGGAGTCGCCCATCAACGCCAGCACGTTGGTGTCGAAGACCGCAGCGAGTCGGGAGAGTATCGACAACGATGGGTGCGCCAGCGAACGCTCGATCGCGCTGATGTACGAGGGGCTCAACCCAGTGATCTTCGAGACCTCGCGGAGGGTAAGACCGCTACGTCGACGCTTTTCTCGGATCACCTCCCCGACGTCACGCGACCGTCCAGACTCATTGGCCGCTCGCGAGTGGCTCTGCACCTCGCTCGACTGATCGGCGAGGAGTCGCCGGATTCCTGGCGGGTTCACCCCATCGTTCAACAGGCGCTGGATCTGCCGAAGGCGTTCGACGTCGTCCACGGAGTAGACGCGGTACCCCGACTTTGTGCGTTGTGGCGAGACCAGCCCATACCGCTCCCAAGTCCTGATGGAGGCAGGTGACGTCCCCACCATGTGCGCCGCCTGCTGGACGTAGACACCGACTACTCGCGGCGGAGTCTGCGAGGATTCCGCGCCCTCTGCCTTCGCCTCTGCCTTCGCCTCTGCCTTCGCCTCTGCCTTCGCCTCTGC
>JBAXSI010000072.1:0-11252 GCA_037130755.1 Actinomycetes bacterium | reverse complement strand
GGCGAGATCGCGCCGGAGAACGTCCACACCCCGGGGATCTTCGTCCAACGGGTCGTTCAGCTCTCCCCCGAACAGGCCGCGGACAAGCGCATCGAGCGCCGCACGGTGACGGAAGGCAAGTGATGGCGCTGACTCGAGACGAGCTCGCGGCACGGGTCGCACGTGAACTGTCCGACGGGCAGTACGTGAACCTTGGGATCGGACTGCCGACCCTCATCCCGAATCATCTGCCAGCGGGCGTACACGTCGTGCTTCAGTCCGAGAACGGGATCCTCGGCACGGGTGCCTACCCGACGGAGGAGACGGTCGATGCCGACCTCATCAATGCCGGAAAGGAGACGGTCACCGTCATCCCCGGAGCATCGTTCTTCGATTCGGCGACCAGTTTCGCCATGATCCGAGGTGGGCACATCGACGTGGCCATCCTGGGTGCGATGCAGGTATCCGCTACCGGGGACCTCGCCAACTGGATGATCCCCGGCAAGATGGTCAAGGGCATGGGTGGCGCGATGGACTTGGTCCACGGGGCCAAGCGCGTCATCGTGATGATGGAGCACATTGCCAAGGACGGCAGCCCCAAGATCCTCACCGAATGCGACCTACCGCTGACCGGCTGCGCCGTCGTGCACCGGATCATCACCGACATGGCAGTCATCGACGTCACGCTCGACGGCCTCGTTCTCGTGGAGACTGCGCCGGGCGTCACGATTGACGACGTTGTCGCGGCTACCGGCGCCCCACTGTCGGTCGACCGCGGTGTCGGCCGCCCGTCGTGAAGGACCGCTTGGGATTGCCCGTCGCGGTGACAGGAGGCGACCTTCCTGACCGCGTGCGCATCTGGGAGGTGGGACCTCGCGATGGACTGCAGAACGAGTCCACCATCGTTCCCACGCCGGTGAAGATCGAGTTCGTCGAACGGCTGGCGGCCGCCGGTCTGCCGGTCGTCGAAACAACGAGCTTCGTGCGGGCGGACCGGGTGCCACAGCTCGCGGACGGATACGAGGTGCTGACGAAGGTCACGCGGAGGGACGGCGTTCGCTACCCCGTACTCGTACCCAACCTGCGTGGCCTCGAGGCGGCCGTCACGGCAGGAGCGAACGACATCGCCGTGTTCGCAAGTGCCACCGATTCCTTCGCGGAGCGCAACCTAGGCAGGTCGCTCGCCGACCAGATGCAGATGTTCGCACCGGTGATCCGAGCGGGAACCGAACTCGGCTTCCCTGTTCGCGGCTACATCTCCATGTGCTTCGGCGACCCCTGGGAGGGATCGGTAGCTGCGAGCCAGGTCGTGGACGTGAGTCTTGCTCTCCTGGACGCCGGCTGCGGAGAACTGAGCCTCGGCGACACCATCGGCGTCGGCACACCCGGGCAGGTCGAGAGCCTCATCAGCCGCCTCGTCGACGCCGGCCTCAGCCACGATCAGCTAGGCGTGCACTTCCACGACACGTATGGCCAGGCGCTCAGCAACACCCTCGCCGCCCTCCAGTGCGGTGTCACCACCGTCGACGCATCGACGGGCGGGCTGGGCGGGTGCCCCTATGCGGACACCGCCACTGGCAATCTCGCCACGGAGGACCTCGTGTGGATGCTCGACGGGCTTGGCATCGACACCGGCGTCAACCTCGACGACCTGGTCGCCACCTCGAGCTGGATGTCGCACACGCTCGGACGTCGGCCCTCATCGCGGGTGGCCACGGCCCTGGACGGAAGTTAGCCGCGCGACTCGCTGGGTCTGACTCCAGGCGAACTCGGCTGCCCCGCCTCGCTGATGAACAGCCGAGCGGCGATCACGCGAGTGTTAATCGAGCGATCCTGGGCCACGCCGAGCACAGCCATGATGCGGTGGATGATGCTCTCGACGGACTTCACCGACGTCGACCGACGAGCAGCGATCTCCTCGTTGGTCAGCCCCGCCGCGACCATCCGAAGGACCTCCGCCTGAGACGGCGTCAACGAGGCCAGCAAACCAGCTGCCGTCTGCGGATCCATCGCACGAGAATGCGAGTCATTGAGCAGCGCACGCAGCATGGACAAAAGCACGCTGGGGTCATTGAGGTCACGCTTGCTCAGGTAGGCGGCGTCGACGAGTGCAGCATGCCGCCGGTCCGGCGCGATCGCGTAGTTGGAGAGGATGGCTACCCGCAAGTTCGGGTCGCGCTTCTTGAGGGCCACCACGAGGTCGATGCCGGATGGTCCGTCGCGTAGATCGATGTCTGTGACGATGATGGCGGGTTTGAAAGCCGCGAAGGACTTCGATGCGGACATGGCAGTCGAATGCGCCTCGACGACGTAGCCGTCCGACCGCAGCAGATCGGTCAGGAAGGCGCGGGACATTGCCTCGTCCTCGACCAGGAGGAGGCGTGTGCGGTCAGCGCCGTTCATGCTGGCGTCCCGGTGAACACCGGCATCGTGTCGCTGCCGAACGCGATGCGCGCACGAAGGATCGTTGTCGAGTCGAACGTGAGCTGCCAGTCAGCGCAATTTGCCCGGTAGACCTTCGCACCCGTGCCGTCCTCGCCCCGGTCGCGTGTGGGAATCCCGTCATCCATGACGGTCAGCACAAGATAGGAGGGATCCGCCTCGACGGTCACCCGCACCGAGTTCGCATCGCCATGACGAACGGCGTTGGTGACGCCCTCGCTCAGGACCTGGAAGAGGGAGTGCGCGGCAAGCGGGTCCTCGTCGAGGACCAGCTCAGCCGGCTTCGTGACCACGACCTCGAGTTGGATGGCGCCGTCCCATACGTCGGAGAGGTTGGCCACCTCGCGTCGCCATGGAGTCTCCACACCCGCGCCGAGTGCGTACTGGAGGCGAATGGTGAGCACCGCGATCGACACCGCGGCTTCCTCTGGAGACTGATCCCGGATCTTGATCGCCGCCGCGACCATCGTCGCCTGCACAGTGCCGTGCAAGAGCCGCCCGAAGCTCCGCTGCTCATTCCATGCACGCTGGCGAAGTCGGGCGGCCGCCCATTCGACCGACAGCACGGCGTTGCGTAGTTCGTCTCGTGCCACACGGAGCTCGTGCTCGACGGAGCCCTCCGCAGCCGCCGCGACCATTGTCGTCAGTGCCAGGACCAGAATCACGATCAGCGACGAGCCCGTCGCGGACAGGCCGACCGACTGCAGCCACGAGTCCGGCGTTCGTCCCGAGAACTTGACCAAGGCCCCCAGGAGCAGGCCGACCGCCACGGTGACTGCAAGCCACGACGCGAGAACGGCCGCCGCCGACTGCACCCGTGACCATCGTGGAACAGCCCTCATCACGGGCGCCCGCAGCGCTCGGAGGAGCAGGCCCACCACGATTCCCGACAGCAGCACGGCGATCACGCCGATCACCGCGCCCAGCACGTGCATCGTGACGACCAGCGGAGTCGCGATCACCACAGCTGCGGTCACCAGTGGCGCGAACGGACGCACGGTGAACATGCCGGACACGTAGGCGAGCAGTGGGAATCGCGGCAGTTCAGGCGAATGCTCCGTCTCGGCCAGCAGTTCCGCATCGACGATGGCGCGCTTCTCCAACTCGTGACTCAGCGGCCTGATCAGCTCGTCGACCGTCCTGCGCAGTGAATCAGCGGCCATTCCAGGCTCGCCGCTCGCGGCACTCGCTTCCTGCAGGCCTGCCGTGAGCGCGGCCTGTGTCTGCTCGACCACCCTGCTTCGGAAGTCACTCAGCATGGTGCTGGCGCGGTCGGCCAGCTCCTGCTCACGCCGCATCTCGCCCTGAAGGCTCGCCACGGTGGCACGATGCCCACGCCAGCCGTCGACGATGAGCGTCGCGAGGCTGTACCAGACGGCGAAGGCAATGGCAGCGCCGGCGGCGCGCTCGAACACGTCGCCGTCGTCCACGAGGTTGAGCCGCTCGCCGACGACTGCGAGAAACGCACCACGAACCCAACCCGCGACCAAGAGCGTCGCGATGAGCGCCGGTGTCCGCGACGGGCGCGGTCGCGGTGAGAGGTACGTCAGCCAGGCCAGGAGGAGGAAGCCGCCAAGGAGCACGTGGGCCAAGACACTGAGGCCGACCCATGCCAGGGGTTGAACGTCCGGACCGTCGGGGATCCACGAGAACGCGGCCGCCGTGCCGCCCACCAGCGTGAACAGCCATGCCGGCACGCTCACGGCATAGCGACCGCCGAGGCGCTGCCACCAGCCCGGTCCGCCGCTCATGCGTCTCCCGCCGTTGCCGCTCCGGAGCCCCCTGCGCGTTCGCAATCACCTCGGTTCGTCGAGGTTGGTCTCGGCTCGAGACTGCCAGAGACTGCGGCCCGTTGTTAGGTCATGGGTGTCGGGATGCCCCTACAGCAGATGTCCATCTTCGCTGCAATGTCGCGTGTGTCCCGAGGGTTAACCCGTCGTGAGTCGAATGCCGCCTCGTCGGCTCCTAGTTTCGAGGCAGCAGGTCCGGCCGCGAATCCGCGCACGGACACCCCGCGAATCGAGGAGGCTGGCCGTGGGAACCTTCCTGGCCCGGCACGCAGAAATACTCGTCACCATGGATGACGAGCGGCGCGAGATCAAGGACGGTGGGATCTTCGCGCGCGACGGAATCATCGAAAAGGTCGGGCCGACGTCCGAGCTGCCAGATACCGCAGATGTGGTCATCGACCTCACCGGCCAGGTCGTCCTGCCCGGCTTCGTCAATACCCATCACCACCTGGACCAGACGCTCACGCGAAACCTGCCCCAGGCACAGAACATCAACCTCTTCCCGTGGCTCATCGCCCACTATGAGATCTGGGCCGAACGCACCCCCGAGGCAACACGTTGCAGCACCCTGGTTGGGCTCGCTGAGCTCGCCGTCAGCGGCTGCACGACCGTGTTCGACCACTCCTACGTGTTCCAGAACGGCTGTCGAGTCGACGATCAGATCGCTGCTGCAGCCGAGATCGGCACGCGCTTCGTCGCGTGCCGCGGGTCGATGACGCTGGGCAAGTCACTTGGTGGCCTTCCCCCGGACAGCTGCGTCGAGAACGAGGACGACATCCTCGTCGACTCCGAGCGCGTCATCAACCGGTACCACGATCCGTCACGCGGCTCGATGCTCAACGTCTCTCTCGGCCCGTGTTCGCCCTTCTCGGTGACCCCCGGCCTCATGACGCGCTCGGCTGAGCTGGCTCGCCAGCATGTCGGCGTCGGCTTGCACACGCACCTGTGCGAGACATTCGACGAGGAGAAGTTCACCCTCGAGATGTACAAGATGCGCCCCGTCGCCTACATGGAGTCGGTCGGCTGGCTCGGCAGCGACGTCTGGTACGGCCACGGCATCCATGTGAACGATCTCGAGATCGCGCAGTTCGCGGCCACGGGCACGGGCGTTGCCCACTGCCCGTCGTCGAACATGCGGCTCGCGTCGGGCATCGCCCCGGTCAAGAAGTACCGCGATGCAGGCGTTCGCGTGGGCATCGGCGTTGACGGCTCTGCCAGCAACGACTGCAACCACATGCTCGGCGAGGTACGACTGGCGATGCTGCTGGCCCGCTTGAAGATCGGCCTGCTACCACCTGAGGGCCCGCAGACGGTGCTGTCCACATCCGACCCGCTGCGTGCGGCCGAGTGGATGACGGCCCGTGAGGCTCTGGAGATCGCCACACGTGGCGGCGCCGAAGTGCTCATGCGCGACGACATCGGCCATCTCGCACCTGGGATGTGCGCCGACTTCTTCAGCATCGATCTCAACACGATCGACTACGCAGGCGGCCTAGTCGACCCGGTCGCGGCAACAGTGTTCTGCGCTCCGCAGAAGGCGAAGTACACAGTCATCAATGGTCGCATCATCGTCGAGGACGGCCGCGTCGTCACGGTCGACATGGAGCCCGTCGTGCGAGAGCACAATGCTTTCGCCCTCGCGCATGCGGGCTAGTCACCATGGAGACCACCGAAGCAACTGTCGTCACCAACACCTGCGTTGCGCCTGAGCACGAAGCTGAGTTCGCGGCATGGCAGGCGCAGATGAACCGGATCGTCGAGACGTTCCCCGGCTTCGAGGAATGGCAGGTGATCCCGCCATACCCGCCGACCCAGGTCGACTGGGTCATCGTCCAGCGATTCGCAGACAAGGAGCAGGCTCGAAACTGGCTGGCCTCGCCCGAACGAGCTGACATGGTCCGGCGCATCCAGCCGGTGCTGTCCGGAGAGGACGCGGTCAACGTCTTCGTCGGCTCACCGGGCCCCGATCGCACTTCCGAGACCACGGCGGTGATCATGACCAAGGTGGCCGCGGATGCCGAGAACGACTTCATCGCCTGGCAGAAGCAGTTGGATGCCGCTCAGTCGAAGTACCCGGGCTACCTAGGCTGCGAGTTGCAGCCACCTGTGCCGGGGTTCCAGGAGCACTTCGTCACCATGCTGAGGTTCGACTCGTCAGAGCACCTCAACGCGTGGCTGAGTTCAACGGAGCGGCAATCGTTGCTCGCCGAGTCCAACCGATTCGTCGAGCAGTCGGTCATCCGACAGGCCCGCTCGGGCTTCGGCAACTGGTTCGCCTTCGGAGCGCAACGACAGGGGATGGCACCCGCCTGGAAGAACAACTACCTCGTGCTGCTGGGGTTGTACCCCATCGTCATGCTGGAGATCTTGTTCCTCAACCCGTACATCCACTGGATGCCGTTGTCGATCAGCAACTTCATCGGCAACATCATCAGCGTCGGCGTGCTGGGCTGGCCGGTAATCTGGCTACTGTCGAAGTGGTTCGCCTGGTGGCTGGCTCCCTCGGACGAGAAGAACCTCAAACGAGACGTGGGTGGCGCCATCCTGATCCTGATCCTCATCGCGATCATGGGACTGATCTTCTACTTCATCGGTTTCCCCGTCGCAAACGTCGATTCGATCTAGGAACGGAGGACGTCATGACCGCAACCATCATCATCGTCATCGGAACGGCGATCGTGTTCGCCCTGTGGTTCTCCCCCCTCGGCAACAAGGCCGGCATCTGGGGAGGCGACGGCTAGTCAGCAATAGTCCGTGTGCCCGGTTCCGCTTCGCGGAGTCGGGCACATGTCTTTGCCGAGCGTTACGTGCGATGCCGTCACGACGAGTCGAGATTGCGCTCGAGTGCGTCGAGGATCAGGTCCAGGCCGAACGTGAAGTCCTCGCGTCGACCCGACTGCATGACGTGGCCGATCACCTCGGCCACGTGCGGGAAGTCAGCTACGGAGATGGTCGGCAGCACCTCCGCCGACACCTGGGGTGCGTCGTCGGCCTCGAACGGCAGGTTGAGCTCCATGAGGGTGAATCCGTAGAGGTGACTGTCGAGCGTATTCCACGCGTCCAGGGCGCCCTCGATCGTGAACCCGCCCTCGCGTAGTCGGCCGAGCGTTGCGTCGAGGTAACGCGTCATCCCCGGGCCGATGCTGTAGCGGGACATGATCAGGACCGCCGCCCAGGGATGGGCAAGCAGCACCTCGTGCGCCGAGATGCACCTGTGGCGCATGGCGGCCTTCCAATGCGTTCCGCTGGCGGGCACCTCGATGTCGCTGAGCACCAGGTCGGTGATGCCGTCGAGGATGTCGTCCTTGTTGCCCACGTGGTTGTAGAGCGACATCGCCTCGACCCCCAGTCGACGACCGAGCGCGCGCATCGTCAGCGCGTCGATCCCGGACTCGTCCGCAAGCCCAATCGCGGCCCGCAGGACGCGTTCTCGGCTCAACGGCGCTCGAAGGGTCGCGCTCGCGCTGCCCGCTCGTGCCATCTGCGCCTCCTTCCCGCCTACGTACATCGCAAGGTTTGACATGCTGGACCTGCCCGCGTAACTTACGACGTAAGCATACAACGTAAGTATCCGGCTGTCGCGCCGGAATCACCCAGGGAGAAACACATGCAGGCCATCGTTCAAGACACGTACGGATCAGCGGACGTGCTCGAGCTCCGCACCATCGACACCCCTTCGATCGACGACGGCGAGGTGCTGATTCAGGTGCGGGCAGCGGGCCTCGACCGCGGCGTCTGGCATCTGATGACCGGACTGCCCTACCCGATCCGGGTCGCCGGCTACGGGCTCCGCGCCCCCAAGATGCCCACGCGCGGCCGGGAGCTCGCCGGCGTGGTGTCCGCAGTCGGCAAGGACGTCACCCGGTTCGCACCGGGTGACGAGGTGTTCGGGATTGGCGAGGGCACCTTCGCCACGTACGCGGTCGCCCGCGAGGACAAGCTCGCGAGCAAGCCTGCGAACCTCACCTTCGAGGAGGCCGCGGCCGTGTCGATCTCCGCTCTAACCGCGCTTCAGGCCGTGCGCGACCACGGCGCGGTCACCGCGGGTCAGCGAGTGCTCGTCATCGGCGCCTCGGGCGGTGTCGGAACCTTCGCGGTCCAGATCGCCAAGGCGTTCGGCGCGGAGGTCACCGGCGTCTGTAGCACCGGCAAGGTGGACCTGGTCCGCTCACTTGGCGTCGACCACGTCGTCGACTACACGAAGGACGACTTCGCTGACGCGGACACGCACTACGACGTCATCATCGACACCGGTGGCAATGCCTCGCTGTCACGACTACGTCGCGTGCTCTCACCGAAGGGAACGCTTGTCATCGTCGGCGGCGAGACCGGGGGCCGGGTGCTGGGCGGCTTCGACCGCGGCTTGCGCGCCGTGGCAATCTCGCCCTTCACCGGCCAGCGGCTGAAGGCGATGATGTGCTCGGAAAACCACGAGGACCTGACCGTCCTCGCCGGCCTCGTCGAATCCGGCGCCGTACGGCCCGTGGTCGAGCGTTCCTATCCGCTTGCGGAAACCTCAGACGCCATTCGCCACATGGAGCAGGGCTCGGTGCGCGGCAAGGTCGTCATCAGCATCTAGCGCGCCTTACCCCTTGGCGCTTGTCGGGTCCTTGGTGGTGGCCGACTCCTTGGTGATCTTCGACACGAGGAGGGGGTCACTCCAGCCGGCAGAGTTCTCCGCGGCCACCGTCACCAGCGTCGCGTTGAGCGCTTCGGGTGCAGTGATCGTGCAGGTCGTGGTCGTCGTCGACGTGCACTCGCCGAGCAGCGCTCCACCGGACGCCAGGTAGGCGCGAACCCGGTAGCCCGTCAGGGGCATCGCGGCCGACGCCGCCGGCGCAGTCCACGAGACGACCAGGCCGCGCTTGTCCCGTTTGGCTTGCGGATTCGCAGGCTGCACGGGACGGCCCGGCACGATGGCGTCGCTCTCCCGATCCGACGGAACGCTCACTCCGACGGTGTTCTCAGCGGTGACGTCCACGTACACGAACTGGTCCTCCTTGAGGCCGGCGATCGTGCAGGTCGTCGGCGTCGTAGCGGTCGACGACGTGCGCGGCGGGACCTGCACGGAGCACTGGGCGATGGGCGAGCCACCCGTCGGAACGTCGTAGGCGTGAGCCACGTAGTTGTAGACCGGATACCCGCCATCGTAGGAGGGCGCCTCCCAGCGGACGGCCAGCCCGAGATCGCGCGGCGCGAGGTCGACGCGCTCAGGCGGAGGTGGAACGGCGGGATTGGCCTCGAGGTGGATTCGCGCACTGGACTGCCCCCACCCGCTCTTGGTCTCCGCGGCGACCTCCACCCAGTAGGGCTCGAAGTCGAAGGCCACCAGCAGCGTGCACGTGAACTCGGAGTCGACCTCGTTGGCCGGCACCGTGCAGTTGTTGAGGACGCGCCCGTCCTTCTCCTTCGTCCACGCCTGCACGCGATAGCCGAGGATCGGCTCACCGCCGTCGGCTGCAGGCACCTGCCAGTTGACCTTGATGCGGTGGTCGGCCGGGAAGCCCTCAACGCTGCGCGGGGGCAGCGGCGTGCCGGGACGCACGCGCACGGCGGTGCGCGTCTGCGTCACGGAGGTGCCGAACTCGTTCGTCGAGCCGACTTCGAGGTAGTAGAGCGTGCCCTTGGTGAGGTCGCGGATCGTGCAGCCGACCCTCGCCTTCGAGCCGGGCGCAGCCTCGTCGGCGTTCTCCTTCGTCACGGGCAGAGTGCAGGTGGATGTCGCCGTTCCGCCGGTCGGCGACGAGAACGCCGACGCGAGGTAGGACGTGACGGGCAGGCCGCCGTCGTCCAGCGGCGGCTGCCAGGTCACAGCGACGCCCTGCGGCCTAGCCGAACCGGCGACTGCTGTCGGCGGATCAGCCTGGTCGACGAGGCGGACCTTGATCCGCGGTGTGGACGCGGGGCTGTCGCCGGCACCCGTGCGCGCGATGACCTCGACGTACACAGGGGCGCCGGTCAGACCGGGGATATCGCACTGATCACCTTTGGTGGTGCAGCTTCCGACACTGCTGCCGCCGCTGGGCGAGCGGTACGCCGTCGCCACGTACGAGTCGATGACCAGGCCGCCGTCGGACTCCGGCACGGTCCACTGGACGTGCACATTTGGGCCGATGCGCGCAGCCGTCACGGTTCGCGGGGTTCCCGGCACTGTGGCAGGGACGATCGAGATTCGTGGTGACGACGGCACGCCCTCAGCGAGCGCGTTGTAGGCGAGCACCTCGATGAAGTAGGTGGTGCCGTTCGGCAGCGGGCCCACCGGGCACGTCAGCCTGAACAGACTGAGCGGCTCGCAGGTAGCGACGGGGTCTCCCCCGTCCGGTGCGCGGAAGGCACGGACGACGTAGCGATTGATGGCGCTGCCGCCGTTGGACGCCGGCGCACTCCAGCTCACCACGGCCAGTCCGTTGCCGCGGGTGACCTTCACCGAGCGAGGGGCTTCGGGAGCGGAGCCCGCGTTCACTGTGACCCTGGTGGTGGCCGGTCCCGTCCCGGCGGCATTCGTCGCCTGCACGGAGACGTAGTAGGTCGTCGACGAGGTAAGCCCGGTGATCGAGCACGTCAGCCCGGTGGAGGTGCAGGAGGCAACCGGGTCGGCCGTGAGCGAGGTGGAGCTGTAGGCGTTGGCGGTGTAGCCGGTAATGGTCAGCCCGCCGTCACTGGAGGGTGCCAGCCAGGCCACGGTCAGGCCGTTGAGGATGCGGCTAGCCACGACCGTGCGCGGCGCGGTCGGCTTGCCGCCCGCGGTTGCGGCGACGCGAGGACTGGACTCGATTCCGGTGCCCACGGAGTTCTTCGCGTCGACGGCGACGTAGTAGGTCGTGCCATTGGTGAGCCCTGAGATCGTGCAGTTCGTTGCTGTCGTGGTCGTGCAGGCAGCGACCGCAGTGCCGTCCGTGGCTGCGCTGTAGGCGATCGCGTCATACCCGCTGACGGACGGCGTGGCCGTAGCTGCGGACCACGTGACCTCGAGTGCGGAGTCCTGGGCAGCGACCGTGACCCCCGTCGGCGCGCCGGGAACGGCGTCGACCGCCATGGCGG
>JBAXSI010000071.1:0-11513 GCA_037130755.1 Actinomycetes bacterium | reverse complement strand
CGGCGACGACTGCCGGAACCGCGGCGACCAGGAGTCCAGCGTGAGCGGTCGCGAGAGTGACAAGAAGAAGTGCGGCGACGACGGCGAGAACGGCGACGACTGCCGGAACCGCGGCGACCAGGAGTCCAGCGTGAGCGGTCGCGAGGGTGACAAGAAGAACTGCGGCGACGACGGCGAGCACGATGGCAAGGACAAGTGTGCGTCGTATGAGACCCCAACAAGTGCGAACAGTGACCAAGGTCGCGAGCATTGCATCAAGGTGACCATCTCGACTGATCCGTTCGTCGTTTGCTCCGCGGGTGTGCCCATGACGCTGATTGGCGTGGGGTCTGCCTGGTACGAGGACGGTAACGAGAAGAGCCAGGCTAGGGCCGAGAAGCGGGCAGGGGAGCTCGCTGGTGAGGACCTCACGACCCAGAAGAACGCTCTGCCGGAGGGCTACACCGAGGGCACATGCCCGTTGCCCACGACAGTCGAACGCGGCGGACCGACTCCGGTCATCGACTACTGCCCGACCGTAGAGGGTGTGCAGTGGGAGAACTATGACTGCAACACCGGCGTGGTCTCCGCAGCCGAGGCAGTTGCCCCGGTGACGGTGGCGGCTCCTGAAGCAGCAACGGTTCCTGAGGCGCCGATCGTGGTGGCGGCTCCTGAGCCGGCAACCGTTCCTGCGGCCGAGCCCGTCTCGGTCCCGCAGGCAGCGACGATTCCCACCGCAGTCCCCGCGGGTGACGGATCGTCCGACAAGGGCGGCCCGAACACCGGGCTGCTGATCCTGGCCCTGGTTGCCACTGGCGTGTGCTTCATCGCCACTGGCCGCCTCGTGGCCACCCGCAACAGGTAACCCAACGCCGGGCCCGCACGGAGGAAGTGAAGCTGCGAGGTAGCCCAGCAGAGATGGAATAGCGATTCGACCCCCGCCTCCCTCGGCGGGGGCCGAATCGTCTTCTAGGAACGATTCGCCTTCTTGCGGCGCGTAGTCTGGATCGTGGCATAGCGGAATCGGGGGCGTGTTGATGGTGTCCGCAGAGGCGGTGGCAGCGCGCAGCGCTCGCCGGGGGTGGGGCTACCCCGGCAATCGCCCATTCTTCGTGCTCACGGCGATCGCCCTGATCATGGCTGTGCAGGCATTCGCCACCGCACTCTGGCCTGCCAACGCTGAGACCAACACCGTCCTGAACGCGGCTCTCGGCGGGATCGGCGTCGTCATCGCCGTGGTGTCCCTGTTGGCGTCCGGGAGGCGGGACGAGCAATTCCTCAATGTCCCACTCGCGTGCGCCATCCTGCTTGTCTCCGTGTTCACCTGGGGGACGACCTCTGGCCAGGGCCAGATGCTCTGTGGCTTCACGATGGTGATGCTGGGCCTGTTCGTCGCCTACTTCCTGCCACGACGAGCGACGTACGCGCAGTTGGCTCTGCTGGTCGTCACGTTCACGGCGGCGTTGCTAGTCAATCCGCACCTGATCAGCGTGCTCTACGGCATAGCGATGATCATCATCATCACGATCGTCGTTCTCGTCGTCGCCAGTCTCGTGACGCACCTGCGCGACGAGGCGATCCACGACCCGCTGACCGGAGCCTTCAATCGACGGGGGCTCGCGGAGCATGCCGCTACCGCACACGACCTGGACGTCCGCAGCCATCGCCCGACCTGCGTCGTCGAGATCGACCTCGATGGGTTCAAGGCCTACAACGACGTGCATGGGCACAGTGCTGGTGATGTGCTGCTCGAAGAGGCGGTGAATTCATGGAGCCGGCAGCTGCGCCGATCGGACCTGCTGGCCCGCACTGGTGGCGACGAGTTCGTGCTCGTCCTGCCTGACACCGACGAGGCATCAGCGGAGCGACTGCTCGCGCGCATGCGCGAGGACACCACATTCCAGTGGTCAGCCGGCGTCAGTCTGTGGACCGAGGACGATCCCCTCGCCGTCGTCATTGACCGCGCTGACCAGGCGCTCTACCGCCATAAGTTGCAGCGCCGGCCCTAGTCCTCGTGCGCGAGTCAGCTACTGGGGAGCCGCGTCCGGCTGGTCCTCCTGCCAGTTGAGGCGGCGATGGTGACCGTCGCAGAACGGCTTGTTCTGCGAGTGGCCGCAGCGGCACAGGAAGGCCTTCGACGTCTCGCGGACGACGGTGCCGTCGGAGGCGAGGATCTGCACCTCGCCGACGACCTCGTAGGGACCGTTGTGCGTGGACGTGATCGTGACGACGGGCTCGGCCGCGGATTCGCTCATGCCCGCATTCTTGTGCCGGTTGGGTCAGGACGCATGGGGAGGACGTCAGCCCTCGAGGACGTCACCCTCGACAGGGGAGACATCGACGCCGATCGACTCCATGTAGTCGATGGCGGCCTTCACCGACTCCGCGTCGCCGCCGAGGTCGAGCACCATCCAGCCGGTGTGGTCCTGGATGGACGCGCGGCGGATGTTGGGCACGACGGAGAATCGAGTGACGATCTCGTAGATGACCGGCTCGGTGGCCGGTCCGGGCGGGAAGGTCAGCCGCACATGCTGGTGCGTGGCGGATGCGTCGGTCATAGCAGGCCCTTCTTCGTCAGCCAGTTGAATGACCAGTATCCCGGAATGGTCGGGAGCCAGAACGTCACCAGGCGGAACAGCAGCACCGCCGACACTGCGGTGCCCGCGTCGAGGCCGCCGGCGGTGAGGCCGGCAGACAGCGCTGCTTCGACCGCACCCAGGCCGCCGGGAGTGGGTGCGGCCTGGCCCAGCGTTGCGCCGGCGAGGTAGACGACGGCGACCACGGCGACGTTCATCTCCCCGCCGAAGGCGAGAACGCACGCGTAGAGCACGCCGATGAACGCGAAGTTCAGCAGCAGGATGCCGCCGATGCCCTCGAGCAGTTTCAACGGCCGCTGCACCACGGTCACCAGGCGGGGGATGACCTCCTTCAACGTCGGCTGCACGCGCTTGGCGATCAGACGTCGCACCGCGGGAACGGCGAGCAGGGCGAGCACGACGATGACGAACACGACGACGAGGATGACGGCCCACTGCGGCGGGTTGAACGTGTGGTCGGCCTGCGTTCCAGCCGCGATGCCGAACGCGAACAGCAGCAGGATGTGCGCGACGAACGCCATGACCTGGGCGACGCCGACACTTGCTGCGGCAAGGGCGGGATGAAGGCCGGCCTTCTGCAAGAAGCGCACGTTGATCGCGATGGAGCCGATCGTCGGCGGCGAGACGAGCGTGGCGAACGATCCCGCCAGCTGCGCGAGGATCGTGCGGTGCAGCGCCAGCTTCTCGGGAACGAAGCCTGACAGTGACCACGCAGCCGCGATGAACGTCAGCGCGCTGAGCACGAGCGCGACCGCGGCCCAGCGCCAGTCAGCGGTCGTGATGAGCGTGCCGAGGTCGACCTGCGCGAGCTGCGACAGCAGCAGGTAGCCGGCGATGGTGCCGACGATGATCATGATCAGCGTGCGCGGTCGCACGCGTTCGAACTGGATCGTCTCGGTCTCCGCGCCCGGCCTGATCTCCGCGAGCCGGTCGCGCAGGTGCACCATCAGGCCCTTGTGCTTGCGCACGGCCTTGCGGGTCTCGGTCGTCATCGCGACCGGCTGCAGAGCCGGAAGGGCCCGCGCCAGTCCGTCGACGCCGAGCACGAGTCGGCCTGCATCGACCGCGCGGTCCACATCGGCGAGCATCGCGAGCGTGCACAGGAGTTCGGCGAGGTCGATGCGCTGCGCGACGTCACCGGCCGCGATGCTGCCGCGCTCGCCGCCGATCAGCCAGACGGTCCCGTCGTCGGCGCGAAGGAGATGGCTTGCGGTCAGCGACCGGTGGCTGATCTGGCTCTCGTGCAGCGTGCGAACGGCCCGGAACGCCTGCTCGAGGTCCAACTCGGTGATCTCGTCGAGCTCGGAGAACCGGGTGCCCTGGATGGACTCGAACGCCAGGAGGACCGAGTCGGGGCCGACCTCGGAGGCGAGCAGCAGTCGTGGCTCAGGCGCGCCCGCCGCCTGTGCGGCGTACGCGACGAGAGCCGCGTGGTCGAGGGTCTCGCGCATGTTGAAGGCGCGTCCGACGCTGTCGTCGCGGAGCCGGAGGTTGGTGTAGATCGCGTTCGCAAGGCCCGCGCCCTCAAGGTCACGGTCCAGGACCGCAACAACGAGCTGCCCGCCGGCTCGGGTGGTGGCCAGGTAGCGACGGCCACGCGACGTGGTCTCCTGTGCCGTGAGGACGGTGATGGGGTACCCGCCCCTCGTCAGGGCGTCGGCGACTTCGAGGCCGCTCGGTCGCGTCGTGGGCGTGCCGGCGATGTAGCGGGTGAGAAGTCCGACGGCCCAGCCAATTGAGACCGAGATGCCGACGCCGGCGAGCGCGATGCCGGCACTGAGGATGGCGACGATGACCAGGGAGCCGACGACGACGATCGACAGAACATTCCATGGCCGGCGACTCACCAGCCGAGTGACGGTGATGAACGCGACGAGGCCGCCGAGGATCGGCGCAGTCGCCGTGCTGTTGGGGCTGGTGGAACCCGCGAGTGCGGCGAGCAGGCGCGGCACGTCGGCGTGCGAGACCGCCATCGAGACACCGACGAGGATCACGATCGCGATCAGCAAGGCGATGAAGGCATCGAGCAATTGCCGAAGCCGTCGGCGCAGCATCAGTGAGACCGCAGCAGCGATCGGCAGGCCGAGGGTGCCGATGCCGCCGATGACGTTGAGGACGAGGACGACCAGCGAAGGCAGCAGGGCGGCACCGGTGGTGAGGTCGGTGTCGATGCCGGCAGCCGTCTGCGTGGCGAAGTACCCCACCAGGACGATGCCGGCGGTAATCGCGATGGCGAGGACGAAGCGGGCCAGGTCGAGAGGTCGACGCAGGCGTCGTGGCACGACGCCGTCCTCGATGACGAGGGTCTGGTCCAGGACCGGCAGCGGCCCCGTGGAGGTGAGGGCGGTGTCGACCTCGCCATTGGGGTGAGGCGCCGGCGTCGAGAGGTGATCCGCTGCTGCGGCTGGGGCTGCTGCGGCTGGGGCTGCTGCGGCTGGGGCTGCTGCTGCGGGGCTCGCTGCGCTCGCTCCTCGCGACGGCCCGGTGCTGTCTGGGGCTGCTGCTGCGGGGCTCGCTGCGCTCGCTCCTCGCGACGGCCCGGACTCACTCACGGACTCGATGGTGTCAGACACAGACCGTCATATGTCGGACCCGGGTGGTATCCATGCCTCATGCGATGGGTTCTGGACGCCTCCTCGGCCGCTGTGGCGCCAGAGCTCGTCCTCGATCCGGACCAGCAGCGGGTCGTCGACCACCGCGAGGGCCCTCTCCTCGTCCTGGCCGGCCCCGGCACCGGCAAGACCACGACCATCGTCGAGGCAATCTGCGCCCGGCTGGCCGACCCCGTCGACCCGCTCGCCCCCGGGCAGGTCCTGGCACTCACCTTCGGGCGCAAGGCGGCCGGCGAGCTGCGCGACCGCGTCGTCGGGCGCCTCGGGGGCGGCGTCGTCCCCACGGTCGCCACCTTCCACTCCTTCGCCTACGGGCTGGTGCGCCAGACCGAGACCCTCGAGGGCTACCTCGTAGCCCCGCGCCTGATGTCCGGCGCCGAGGAGGACGTCCGCATCCGGGAGCTGCTCAAGGGCGCCGTCGCCGACGGCTCCATCGACTGGCCCGACGACCTCATGGGCGCCGTGCCCACGCTCGGCCTCGCTAACGAGGTCAGGTCCGTCCTGTCCCGCGCCCGCGAACTGGGCCTGCAGGGAAGTGACCTGCGCCGCATCGGCCAGGCCAGCGGGCGCGCCTCCTGGGTCGCCGTCGGCCAGCTGGCCACCCAGGAGCAGGACGTCATGGGGTTCGAGAACGTCATCGACTACACCGAACTGCTCTACCAGGCACTGCTGCGCCTGGCCGATCCGCAGATCGCGACCGGCATTCAGGGCCGCTACCGGGCGATCTATGTCGACGAGTACCAGGACACCGACCGTCTCCAGGTCGCGCTGCTGAAGGCGCTGGCCGGGCCCGGCACCAGCGTGGTAGCCGTTGGCGACCCCGATCAGGCGATCTACGGCTTCCGCGGGGCCGACGTGCGCGGCCTCCTGCGTTTCCCGCAGGCGTTCGCCGATGCCAGTAGTGCTCCGGCACGGGTTGCTGTCCTCGGCACCACGCGAAGGTTCGGCCCGACCATCCGCAGTGCCGCGTCGGCGGTGCTCGGCACTCGTCTGCCGCCGGGCCTGCCCAGCGGCAAGGCGCGGGCGCACCGCGAGCCCGCCTGCGCCGCCCGGCCCGCCGACCTCGACGTCGTGTCGGTCCTCACCTACGACGACGCTGGCGCGCAGGCCGCGCACATCGCGCGCGAACTCCGGCTCGCCCACGTCGATCGTGGAGTGCCGTGGCGGCAGATGGCGGTGCTCGTGCGCACGGGCCACCAGTTGCCGTCCATCCAGCGCGCGCTCGCCGTCGCGGGCGTGCCGGTGGTGGTCGCAGCCGACGAGATCCCGCTGCGCGCCGAGCCGGCCGTCGCCACGTTGCTGGCGGCGATCCGCCTTGCCACCAGCCCACGGCAGGTCAGCGCGGCCGACGTCATCGACGTGCTCACCGGGCCGCTCGTGGGATTCACGGCCAGTGACATCAGGCGACTCGGTCGCGCGCTGCGCGCCGAGCGCAAGGAGTCGGGCGTCGCGGTGCCGGGTTCCGACGAACTCATCCGCGAACTCATCGTCGGCGTGCCCGCACTGTCGCCATTCGCTCCTGACGATCCGCTCGCGCAGGCCACCGGCCGGCTGCGGATCCTGCTGGCCGAGGTGAACCGCCAGATGGAGGCCGGGGCGTCGCCGGAGGACATCCTCTGGACGGTGTGGACGGGCGGCAGTGCGCCGCACGGGTGGCCTCAGCGCCTGCGGTCCGCCGCACTCGAGGGCTCACGACCGGCCAACCACGACCTCGATGCCGTCATGGCGCTGTTCGACACTGCGGAGCGGCTCAGCGGCCGCTACCCGGGCTTCCTTGGCGTGCGGATGTTCGTCGACTCATTGAAGGACCAGCAGATTCCCGCGGAGCCGGTGGCCGATCGCGGCACCACCGCCGACGCGGTTCGGGTGCTCACCGCGCACCGCGCCAAGGGCCTGGAGTGGGACGAGGTGTGGGTAGTCGGGCTCGAGGAGGGGGTCTGGCCCGATCTTCGGTCGCGGGGCTCGACCCTTCGGGTGGAGGAGCTGACCGCCACCGGCGTCGGCCCCGGTCCGCGCTCGGGCGACCTGCTCGAGGAGGAGCGCCGCCTGTTCTACGTCGCCTGTACGAGGGCGCGCACGCACCTGCACGTGTCCGCGATCGACTCGGCCGACCAGGGCGGCGACCGACCCAGCCGCTTCCTCGACGACCTCGCGGGGGCCGGGTTCGTTGCCGCGCGTGTCAGCGGGCGACCTGCCCATACGGTCTCCCTCACTGGGCTGGTCTCCGAACTGCGCGCGTTCGCCGCCGATCCGCGTGCGACGCCCACGCTCCGCGATGCGGCCCGTACGCGGCTCGCACTGCTCAGTGCTCAGCGCGACGACGACGGCCGTCCGCTCGTGCCACTCGCCGACCCGGCGCGATGGTGGGGACTGGCCGAGCTCACCGACGGACCGCGGCCGGTACGCGATCCCGACAAGCCCATCTCGCTCAGTGGCTCCGGGCTCGACGGCATCCTGGCCTGCCCGATGAAGTGGTTCCTTGAGCACGAGGCGCATGCCGAGACCGCGCGCGGGACGGCCACCAGCTTCGGCAGCGTCGTGCACGCCGTCGCAGACTTCGTCGCCAAGGGCGACATCCCCGAGAACCTCGACGACATGGACGCGCAGGTCGACCGCATCTGGGGCGAGCTGCGGTTCGAGGCCCGTTGGCAGTCCGTCGCCGAACGCCGGGAGGCGCGTGCGGCTCTTGGGCGCTTCCTGGAGTACCACGTGCGGCGCGATCGCGAGCTCGTCGACACCGAGGCGTCAGTCGGCACCGAGCTCGTCGTCCCGCTCCCCGGCGGAGGCGACGACACCGTCAAGCTCCGCGGCTTCATCGACCGCGTCGAACGCGACGACGAGGGCCGGCTCGTGCCGATCGACCTGAAGAACATGCGTCGCGGTGTACCCGACAAGGAGATCCCCGATCACGGGCAGCTCGGTGTCTACCAGCTGATCCTGCGGGAGGCCGGCCTGCGGTCGAAGTCGAGCGAGGTCGTCGACGACGTTGACGCTGTGCCCGTCGCGGGCGGTGCAGAGGTGGGCGGTGCCGCACTGGTGCAGTTGCGAGTGCCGGCGGCCAAAGGCAGCGTCGATCCGAAGGTGCAGTTCCAGGATCCGCTAGACGGCGAGTCTCCGACCTGGGTGGAGCAAAGACTCGGTGCCGCCGCACAGGTGCTGCGCTCGGAGTCGTTCCCCGCCACCTTGGGGTCTTCCTGCCGGTTCTGCTCGTACGCCACCTCCTGCCCGGCGAAGCCGGAAGGCGAGCAGGTGGTCACGTGAGCACTCGCGCACTGAGCAAGAACGCCCTCGACTCGCTCTTGGGCTTCACCCTCACCGAGCAGCAGTGGGCAGCGGTGTCGGCCGAGCTCGAGCCCGCCGTGATCGTCGCCGGAGCCGGCTCGGGCAAGACGACGTCGATGGCCGCGCGCGTGGCTTGGCTCGTCGGCAGCGGCTACGTTGCTCCCGACGGCGTTCTCGGACTCACGTTCACCACCAAGGCCGCGGGGCAGTTGCTGGCGGCGATGCGCGATCGCGTCGCCGCCCTGGTCGCGGCAGGTGTGCTGGCCGACGCCGACGATGAGGGCAACCCCATCGGAGACCCGCAGGTGTTCACCTACCACGCATTCTGCGCGCGCATCGTCGCCGAGCACGGCATCCGGCTCGGCCGCGAGCCGGTGGCCACGATGCTCACTGACGGCGCCCGTCAGCAGCTCGCATATCGGGTCGTGTGCCGTTCAGCGCTGCCGTTGTTCGAGTTCGGACGCGGTCCCGTCGACATCTCCAACGACCTGTTGAGCCTGGACGACGAGCTCACCGAGCTGGCCATCACCCCGGCCGAACTCCGCGACTTCGACGACGACATGGTCCGGATGCTGCGCAGCGCCGACCGTCTCCAGGCGATCGGTCGTCAGATGCAGGACACCTCGGGGCTGCGCATGGTGCTGGCCGACCTTGTCGAGGAGTGGCGCAACGAGAAGGCCACGCGCGAGGTCGTGGACTTCGCCGACCAGATCCGGCTCGCCGGCGAGGTCGTAGCCCAGTACCCCGACGTCGTGGCCGACCTCCGCACGCGCTTCCCCGTCGTCCTTCTCGACGAGTACCAGGACACCTCGATCGCGCAGCGGATACTGCTGCAGACCGTGTTCGGCGACGGTCACGCCGTCATGGCCGTCGGCGATCCGTGCCAGGCGATCTACGGCTGGCGCGGTGCCAGTGTCGACAACATCGAGCACTTTCCCGTGCACTTCCCGTTCGGTGCCGACAGCCGTCCCGCAGCGCGCTTCGCGCTGTCGGAGAACCGCCGGTCGGGGCCCAACATCCTCGAGGTCGCCAACCGGGCGTCCGAACACCTGCGCTCCGTGCATACCGGAGTGCAGCCGCTGACGTCGGCCGACACGGGCCACGGCACAGGTGCCGTCGCCTGCGCCCTGTTCACGACTTACGCCGACGAGATCGCCTGGCTGGTGCAGGAGATCCAGGCAACGCATGCCGGTGGCGCCGAATGGTCGCAGGTGGCCGTCCTCGCCGCCACAGGCCGCGACCTCGTCAACGTCGATCTCGCACTGCGCCGGGCGGGCGTCCCGACGCAACTGCTCGGTGCGTCGGCGCTCCTCGCCCAGCCGGCGATCGTCGAACTGCGCGCGATGCTCGAGGTCGTCCACGACCCGACGGCGAACGCAGCGTTCGTTCGACTGGCCACCGGCCCCCGCTGGCGAATCGGCGTGCGTGACCTCGCCGCTCTCGGGGCGCGCGGCGCGGCCCTGTCCGGCGGGCGGCACCGCTCGGGGCAGGAGGACATCGACTCCGCGCTCGACGACGCCGTGGCCGGAAGCGACACCGTTGAGTCGGTGTCGTTGACCGAGGCCCTCGAGGAGATTGGCGATCCGGCGAACTACTCCCCGGAGGCGGTGGCGCGGTTCGCCGCGATGGCCGACGAGCTGCGCCGGCTGCGCAGCCATGTGGGGGAGCCGCTGACCGACCTCGTGCTGCGAGTCATGCGCACGAGCGGCCTGGAGGTGGAGGCCGCGCTCGGGCCGCCAGAGATGGCCGCCCAGCAGCAGCATGCACTGGCAGCGTTCCTCGACCTCGCTGCCGAGTTCACCGATCTCGACGGCCGCATGACACTGGGCGCCTTCCTCGGGCGGCTGCGCGACGCCCAGCGCTTCGACATCTCCATCGACCTCGACGTCACCGGCCCCGCCGACGCGGTGCAGTTGCTCACCATCCACAAGGCCAAGGGGCTGGAGTTCGGCTACGTGTTCGTGCCCTTCGTCGCGAAGGGTGCGTTCCCAGGTGGGCGGAACCGCTCGCTGTGGCCCACGAGTGCGAGCACGGTGCCCTGGCCGTTGCGCGACGACTGCACCGACGAGCTCGGCGACTACCCGCCCGGCGGGGAAGCGCCCAGGGCAATGGACCACAGGGCCTACAAGCTGGTGCTGCACGCGGTCACCGAGCTGGAGAACGAGCGGCTTGCGTACGTCGCGTTCACGCGCGCCCAGCGCGGCCTGACGGTGTCGGCGCACTGGTGGGGTCCTTCGCAGTCGACCCGCCGTGGTCCGGACGCCTTCCTCACCCTGGTGCATGAGGCCTGCCTGGACGGTGTCGGCGAGGTCGTCCACTGGGCCGACGCCCCTGCCGACGACGACGCCAACCCGCAGGGTGAGGAGTGGTCAGCACCAGTGGCCTGGCCAGCGCTCGTATCTGCCGAGCGCGTCGCCGCCCTGACGGACGCGGCTGCCGCCGTCTTGACCCCGAATGCGCACCAGCAGGAGCTCCCGGGCATGGGCGCCGGCGCCTCGCCCAGCGGTGTCGGTGCCGCTGCAGCCGAGACCGTCGCCCGTTGGGACGTCCTCGCGGCCGCGCTCGTCGATGAAGAGCGGAGCCGGCACGCGCGCGTGCGCGTCGTCCCGCTGCCTTCGAGTGTCTCGGCCAGCCTGCTCATGCACGCCCTCGCCGACCCCGAGACGGTCGCCAAGGAACTGGCCCGGCCGATGCCCCGACCGCCCGCACCTGCGGCCCGCCGAGGCACCGACTTCCACGCCTGGGTCGAGACGCGGTTCGGCCAGCAGTCGCTGCTCGACCCCGACGACCTGCCGGGTTCAGCCGACCAGGAGATCGGATCCGACGAGGCGCTCGCTGCCCTGAAGGAGGCCTTCGTCAGCGGCCCGTGGAGCAATCGCGACCCGATCGCGGTCGAGGTGCCGTTCTCCCTGCTCGTCGGCGGCCGCGTTGTCAACGGGCGGATCGACGCGGTCTTCGACACGGACGGTCGTCACGACGTCATCGACTGGAAGACCGGCTCGTCGCGGTCGGTCGACCCCATGCAGTTGGCCATCTACCGGCT
>JBAXSI010000070.1:0-11664 GCA_037130755.1 Actinomycetes bacterium | reverse complement strand
TCGTCACCGTCACTCTGTCGGCTGAATCAAGTCCCACAGGTTGCCGTACCGATCACAGAACACCACGACAGTGCCGTAGACCTCATGACGCGGCGCCTCCGTCATCTGCACGCCGTTGGACACAAGCCGGGTGTACGTCGCCTCGAAGTCGTCCGTGTGCAGGAAGAAGCCGACGCGGCCACCGCTCTGGCGTCCGAGCGCGACGCGCTGGGTATCGGTTGTTGCGACGGCCAGGAGGAGGCTGGTGCTTCCGCTGGAGTCGACCGCTACCCGAATCCACCGCTTGCCCTCGCCCAGGTCGGTGTCCTCGATCAGCGTGAAGCCGAGATCGCCCGTGTAGTGAGCGATCGCTTCGTCGTAGTCATCGACCAGGACAGTGACGGCGTGCAGTCGTAGGGACACGGCTAGACGTTGAAGCGGGATTCGACCGGGTTCCGGCCTCGAACAACCCCGGGGGCCGATCGGAAGGATCGTGGACTGATCATCAGCGAAGCCGTTCCTACTCGTGTCTGACGACGTCGACGGAGATCTCCACGGCAGGAACCGTCCCTCGGTTCTCGAGCCAGTGGACAGTGTTGTGGTCCTCAGGCCAGCCCACACCAGGCCCGTACTCCGTGGCAACGCCGTCTCGATGGTCGGTGATCGTTCCCTGCAGCACGAACACAGTGCCGGGCCTGCCCTTGTGGTTGTGCACCGGCCCGAAGACGCCTCCGGGCTCGATCGTCACTAGGCGCATGCGCAACTGACGGCCTTCCATGCCCTCGATCTCGGGACCGAGATCAACCGTGGCCAGCAGTTCTGACGTGACGCCCCTCGTCTCTGGAGCCACTGGTTCACTGCTCATGGTGCCGTCCTCCCCATCCACGGAGCTGGCTACGACTCACACATTGAAGCGGAACTCGACCACGTCGCCGTCGGCCATGAGGTAGTCCTTGCCCTCGATGCGGACCTTGCCCTTCGCCTTGGCGTCGGCCATCGAGCCGAAGGCCACCAGGTCGTCGAACGAGACGACCTCCGCCTTGATGAACCCCTTCTGGAAGTCGGTGTGGATCACGCCCGCCGCCTCCGGTGCGGTCGCACCCTTCGGGATGGTCCACGCGCGAGCCTCCTTGGGGCCGGCGGTCAGGTAGGTCTGCAGCCCGAGCGTCGCGAAGCCGACACGGGCCAGGGCATGGATGCCGGACTCCTCCTGGCCCACCGACTGCAGGAGTTCGAGTGCCTCGTCCTCGGGCAGTTCGACCAACTCCGCTTCGAGCTTCGCGTCGAGGAATACGGCCTCCGCGGGCGCGACCATCTCGCGCATGCGCGTCTTGAACTCCTCATCACCGAGTTCCTCCTCGTCGACGTTGATGACGTAGAGGAACGGCTTGGCGGTCAGGAGGAACAGTTCCTTCAGCGGGGCTACCTCAATTCCCGACGCGAACACGGTCGTGCCACCGTCGAGGAGCTCGCGGGCCTTCTCGGCCGCCTCGAGGACGCTCACGCGGCTCTTGTCGATGCGCGCCTCCTTCTGGAGGCGCGGCAGCGCCTTGTCGAGGGTCTGGAGGTCAGCGAGGATCAGCTCGGTGTTGATCGTCTCCATGTCGCTCTCCGGGGACACCCGGCCCTCGACGTGCACGACGTCGTCGTCGACAAAGGCGCGCAGGACCTGGCAGATCGCGTCGGACTCGCGGATGTTCGCGAGGAACTTGTTGCCCAGGCCCGCACCCTCGCTGGCCCCCTTGACGATGCCGGCGATGTCGACGAAGACGACACTGGCCGGGAGGATCCGCTCCGAGCCGAAGATCGTCGACAGCACCCCGAGGCGGGGATCGGGCACGCCGACCACCCCGGTGTTGGGCTCGATGGTCGCGAAGGGGTAGTTCGCCGCAAGCACGTCGTTCTTGGTCAGCGCGTTGAAGAGCGTCGACTTCCCGACGTTGGGGAGTCCGACGATTCCGATCGTGAGTGCCACGCTGCCCAGCCTTCCGTAGTTCCGGCCTCCCGCCGGCGGTCAAGGGTAGTCACGTTCATCCGCGTCTCGGCAGGCATGGGTGGGGACGGCATCGTGAGGAGGAGGGCGGTGGAAACCACCACTTTGGGGGATGGCAGACGGGCCTTGCCGGGGCGACCATGAGAATCCCGACCGAAAGGCCTGTTATGCGCCGTTTGTCCGTCGCCGCCATTTCCCTGTCCTCCTGCGCCGCCATTGTGGCGATGCTTGCCGTGCCCGCGTCTGCCCATGACGGTGGACGAGATGGCGGCCATGACGGCCGCGGCCATGATGACGCAGTCACGGCCCCCGTCGTCGCTCCCGCGGCCCCGGCCGTGGCGAATGACGACTCCGCCGACGACGACGCGATGGAAGCAACGAACGACGCGATGGAAGCAACGAACGACGACGCCAGCGACGACGCGGCGAGCGACGACGGTGTGGAGATCGAGGCCACTCTCACCGGCAGCTCGGTCGGCGGTCCCGTGATCGCTGGCGCCGCTGCCGGCGGCCGGCCCTGGGTTATCACCGAGGGCGAGGTCGAATTCGAGGACGGCGTTCTCACCGCGAGCATCACCGGCCTGGTGATCCCGCCCGGTGGCACCAACCCGCTGACGAGTCTGTCCGTCAGCGTCGTTTGCGGCGGTGCCATCGCAGCGACCAGCGCCGCGGTGCCCTTCAGCACCGCCGGCAACGCCATGGTGAGCCAAGCCCTGACGGTGCCGTCGACCTGCCTCGCTCCGCAGGTGCTCGTTCACCCGCAGACCAACACCAAGGTCTACATCGCGTTCGGCTGAACCACCCCTCGGCTACGCGAACGAGGTCACGACAACACGTGCGCCATCGGTGAGTAGGTCGACGGATCACACCGGTGGATGGAAGAGCGCGGCGAGGCGGTCAGTGACGCCAACGAGGTCATCGTGGAACTGCTCGGTGTCTGTGTCGACATCACTGACCGCACGGCCGCGCCTCCCGAGGAAGTCACGGCGCTCCTGGATCATCGTTACCCCGTCCCTGACGCACACGAAGAGCGGGCCAGTTGAGTACGGTTACCACGTGGCGTCGCAGGACGGATGGGCCGGCTCCGGGTCCGTAGACCCGGCTTTCGCAGAACTCTTCCGCGCCGAGGACTCCCCCGCAGTGCCCGCGCCCTCCCTCGATGCCGGCCTCGTGGAGCACTCCGAGCCCCCAGCAGTTGCTCCCCAAGCGCTCGTGAACGAGCCTGACGACGTGCCTGACCTGCCCGTCGCGGCCGACCCGTCGATCGACACCGGACGACTCTTCCGAAGCCAGGGCGTGGTCTCGGGTTCGACTGCCGTGCTCGCCCTGACATCGGATCACGGTGGGCGTCTGCGCACCCTGTCGCGCACCGATGCCGAAGCCGCTCCCGTGCCCGCAGCGCTGCCGAAGTCTGATCCCTCGCTTCAGGCGCCTGACGACGACGGGCTCCTCGCACCGGACGGCGCCGCGGAGGCGCGAGCGCCCCGCGAGTCCAGGCGCCCACGCGCTCGCGGGGCCGACGGCCTCACTGCGCTGGCGGTCTACGTGCTGATCTTCGGCGTGACCCTCATCGCGGCGTTCATGAACGCCCTGATCCTCAACGGCAAAGTGGGCTGGCCCACAGGACTTGCGCTCGTCGCTGTCTCGGTCTTCTGTGCACTGAAGGTGCGGCGCGAAGACGACCTCGTCGCCATCATCACGCCGCCGATCGCCTTCTTCTTGGCAGCGATCACCGCCGCTCAACTGTTCCTCGGGTCAGCTCAGCATTCGCTGCTGAACCGGGCCGTGGTCACCTTCTTCACACTGGCCGACAACTGGATCTGGATCATCGGCGCGACCGTTGCCGCCCTCGTCATCGTGCTCGTCAGGCGCCGACGCTAGTTGGGACTGACGTCCAGCTGCGCGGCCTTGATATCCCTGCGCAGCTCGGGCGGGAGCGCGAAGATCAACGTCTCCTCGGCTGTCTCGACCTCGTCGACATCGCCGAAACCCTGCTCGGCCAGCCAGGCAAGCACCTCGTTGACGAGCAGTTCCGGGACGGATGCGCCGCTGGTGACGCCCACGGTGCGAGCGTCGGCGAACGTGGCGGGATCGAGCTCGGCTGCCGTGTCGACGCGAACCGCGCTGCGCGCGCCAGCGTCAAGGGCCACCTCGACCAGGCGAACCGAGTTCGAGGAGTTGCCCGAGCCGACGACGACCACGACATCGCACCGCTCCGCGATCGCCTTTACGGCGGCCTGCCGGTTCTGCGTCGCGTAGCAGATGTCGTCACTGGGCGGACTCATCAGATTCGGGAACCGATCCTTCAGCGCATCAACTGTCGTCACGGTCTCGTCGACCGACAACGTCGTCTGCGACAGCCAGATCAGCTTCTCCGGGTTCGCAACATGCACGCTCGCGGCTGCCGCCGCGTCCTCGACGAGGATCATCGCCTCGGGGGCCTCGCCCATCGTCCCCACGACTTCCTCATGGCCCTCGTGGCCGATCAGCATGATCTGGTAGCCCTCATGGGCGAATCGCTTCGCCTCAGAGTGCACCTTGGTGACCAGCGGGCAGGTGGCGTCGATCGTCTTGAGACCGCGCTCGGCCGCCTCCACGTGGACCGAGGGAGCAACGCCGTGCGCGGAGAAGATCACGGTCGTGCCCTCGGGCACCTCGTCGAGCTCGTCGACGAAGATCGCGCCCCGGCGCTCAAGGCTCTCGACCACGAACTTGTTGTGGACGATCTCCTTGCGGACGTAGACCGGCGGACCGTAGAGGTCGAGCGCCTTCTCGACCGTGACGACGGCGCGGTCGACGCCGGCGCAGTAGCCGCGCGGGGCAGCGAGAAGCACCTTCTTGGCGTGGGTCATTGCGCCATCGTAGGCGCAGGTTCGCAGGCCCGCCGCCCGCGCTCGACGGAACGGATCCCATCCGCTCGTCCCCCTAAGGTGAGGTCATGGCACTGGAGACCAGCCCGGAGTCGCCGGTCCCGGTGCGCACGGTGTCCCGGATGCTCGGGGATTGGATCGGTCGCCTCGGCGCGGTCTGGATCGACGGACAGGTCGCCGAGTACCGCCCAAGGCCAGGCGCGCGCAACCACTACCTGACCCTTCGCGACACCGACGTGGACATGTCGCTGACCGTCGTCGCCGACGCAGCGATCATCGGCCGCCTCGACCCACCTCTCGCCGAGGGCCAACGGATCCTCGTGCACGCGCGCCCGGACTTCTGGGCCGCGCGGGGCTCGCTGTCGATGCGGGCCAGGGAGATCCGTCCCGTCGGTATCGGGGCACTGCTCGCCGAACTCGCCCGCCTGCGCGAGCTGCTTGCGGCCGAGGGCCTGTTCGCGCCCGAGCGCAAGAAGCCGCTGCCGTTCATCCCCCAGCGCATCGGACTGATCTGCGGCCGGGCCAGTGCGGCCATGGAGGACGTGCTCGTGAACGCGCGCGAGCGCTGGCCCGCCATCGCCTTTGAGATCCGCGAGGTGCCCGTGCAGGGCGTACAGGCGGTGCCCGCCATCACGGCGGCGCTGACTGAGCTCGACGCCATGCCCGAGGTCGACGTCATCGTCCTCGCGCGAGGTGGCGGCTCGGTCGAGGACCTGCTGCCGTTCAGCAACGAGTCGCTCGTGCGAGCCGTGGCCGCGTGCATCACACCGGTCGTCAGCGCCATCGGCCACGAGCAGGACGCTCCGCTCGTGGACTTCGTCGCCGACCTGCGCGCCTCGACGCCCACCGACGCGGCCAAACGAGTCGTGCCATCCTGGACCGAGCAGGTGCAACTGATCACGGGCCTGCGCAACCGGAGCAACCGCGTCCTCCACAACCTCCTCGATCGTGAACTGCAGGGCGTGACTCATCGCCGTGATCGCGCCCGCAGCGTCATGACCAACCGCATCGACGCCGGCATCAACGACATCGGGCATCTGGCAGCACGTGTGCGCGCCCTCTCGCCCGCCGCAACGCTCGATCGCGGGTACGCGATCGTCACGGCACCGTCCGGCGTGATCGTGCGGTCGCCCGACGACGTCTCCCGCGACGATCTGCTCGACATCCGCGTTGCGGGCGGCCGCCTGACCGCTCGCGCACAGGACCTCACCAGCGACGCCCACGAGGATGGAACCGATGGCCAAGAAGACTGACGAGCCCAGCTACGAGCAGGCGCGCGACGAACTGGCCAAGGTGGTGGCCGCGCTGGAGGGCGGCGGACTGACTCTCGAGGAGTCGCTCGGTCTGTGGGAGCGCGGCGAGCAACTGGCCGGCATCTGCCGCACCTGGCTGGACACGGCGCGGAAGCGGATCGACGCCGCTGATGAGGCGGCGGACTAGGCCGGCTGCAACGAGGCGGCGAGGATCGCGAGCTCCTCCCATGGAGCACTGCCGCTGACGATCGTCTGGACGCCGCCAGAGGAGTGCACCAGCGAGCGGCGGGCCTTGCGCTCGTACGTCTGCCACACCGTGCCAGCGATGTCCTTGCTGCCAGTGGCCAGCGCCTTGTCGGTCTGCTCGGCCAGATAGCGGTCCGACGACGCGGTCGACTGCGTCACCTGCGCGTACTGCTCCGACGGTGTCACGTACCCCAGGTGCAGGACCGGCACGTCTCCCGAGGCCTGCGTGGGCTCCCAGCGGGCGCTCGTCGCCCGCCATCCGTCGGGGAGGTTCGTCGGCTCACTCACCGGGAAGGCACCGGCCGCAGCCGCCACGGCGACCACGGGGGCGGTCGGTACCACCTTGACCGGGTCTGGATGGGGGCGCAGGGTGAACAGAACGATGACGGCCACCACCGCCAGGACCACCGCCATCGAGCGCACCATGTCGCCGATCGTCTGCCGCATCCGCGCGTTGGGGCGGCCGGTCGGCTGCACCCCTGCGGCCTGCTCCTCCGAAGTCACCGTTCCATCATGAGGCACGAGGCACGCCTCCTCCCTGTCGGGCTGGCTACGCTCCGGGCATGACGACCCCCGAGATCACCGCCGAGGTTCCCGACCGCAACCTCGCCCTCGAACTGGTCCGCGTGACCGAGGCCGCCGCCATGGCCGCGGCCCGCTGGGTCGGCCGTGGCGACAAGAACGGCGCCGACGGTGCCGCCGTCAACGCCATGCGCAAGACGATCGGCAGCGTGTCGATGAACGGCATCGTCGTCATCGGCGAGGGCGAGAAGGACGACGCCCCGATGCTCTTCAACGGTGAGCGCGTAGGCGATGGCACCGGGCCCGAGTGCGACGTCGCCGTCGATCCCATCGACGGGACCACCCTGAACGCCAAGGGCATGCCCAACGCGATCGCCGTGCTTGCCGTCGCCGAGCGCGGTGCGATGTACGACCCCAGCGCCGTCTTCTACATGGAGAAGCTGGTGGTTGGCCCCGAGTGCGCCGATGTCATCGACATCACCGCGCCGATCGAGCACAACCTGAAGTGGATCGCCAAGACCAAGGGCGAGCACGTCAACGACCTGACCGTCTGCATCCTCGACCGTCCTCGCCATAGCGCTCTCGTGGAGTCCGTTCGAGCGGCCGGCGCGCGCATCAAGTTCATCAGTGACGGCGACGTCGCCGGCGCCATCATGGCCGCCCGTGAGGGCACCGGTGTCGACCTGCTCGCAGGTATCGGCGGCACCCCCGAGGGCATCATCGCCGCGTGCGCCATCAGTTGCATGGGCGGAATGATCCAGGGCCGCCTGTGGCCCACGGACGAGGCGGAGCGGCGCCGGGCCCTCGACGCCGGCCACGACCTCGATCGCGTCCTCACCACCAACGACCTCGTGACGGGCGAGAACATCTTCTTCTGCGCGACGGGAATCACCGACGGCGAGCTCATGGAGGGCGTCCGGTACACCCCTGCCGGCCCCACGACGAACTCCATTGTGATGCGGTCCAAGAGCGGCACCATCCGGGAGATCCGCAGCGAGCACCGGCTCGTCAAGCTGTCCTCCTACGCATCAGTCGACTTCGGCACCGCCTGATCCCGACGAAGGCTTGCTCCGTGACGGCTTTCCCGTCATGCTTGCCAGTGGAATCGCTTACATAGGGGTTTTCTGAGGGCAGGGAACATGATTCACGAGCACGAAGGGGAGCGGACGAACGCGCTTGCGGCCGCCAAGGACCGCCTGGCGCAGGCCCTGGCGACGGATGCCGACCGCGCCGAGATGCTGACCCGCTTCGACCGTTGGGCGGACGACCTGTGGGACGGACTGGCCGTCACCTACGAACCGGCGGCGGTACTGCCCGCACTCGTCGATGTCATGGCCGGCGTGCACCTGGACCGCTCGTCGCGACTTCGCCAGCGCGATCGCGAGCGCATCCTGCGTCCTGACTGGTTCCAGTCAGCCGACGCCGTCGGGTATGTCGCCTACGCCGACCTGTTCGCAGGTGACCTCACCGGGATCCGCGGCCGCATCGAGTACCTCAGTGACCTCGGCATCACCTACCTGCACCTCATGCCGCTGCTGACGCCACGGCCGGGGGCCAACGACGGCGGCTACGCCGTCATGGACTACCGCTCCGTGCGCGCGGACCTCGGCACGATGGCCGACCTATCCGAACTCGCCGCCGACCTTCACGATGCCGGGATCTCGCTGACCCTCGACCTCGTTCTCAACCACGTTGCGCGCGAGCACGACTGGGCGCTGAAGGCGAAAGCCGGCGACCCCACATACCGCGACTACTTCTACGTCTACGAGGACCGCAAGATCCCCGACGAGTACGAGAGGACGCTGCCCGAGATCTTCCCGGCCTTCGCGCCCCGCAACTTCACCTGGGACAAGCACCTCGACGCGTGGGTCTGGACCACGTTCAACGAGTGGCAGTGGGACCTCAAGTGGTCGAACCCGGACGTCTTCGTTGAGTTCGCGGACATCATCGGCTTCCTCGGCAACCAGGGCGCCGACTGCATCCGGCTTGACGCCATCGCCTTCGTGTGGAAGCGGCTGGGCACGAACTGCCAGAACCAGCCCGAGGTGCACGCGATCACCCAGGCACTGCGGGCGTGCGCCCGCATCATGACCCCGTCGGTCATCTTCAAGGCCGAGGCCATCGTGGGCCCCAAGGACGTCGTCGCGTACCTCGGCCAAGGAGAGCACGCGGGCAAGGTCTCCGACCTCGCCTACCACAACTCGCTGATGGTCCAGATCTGGTCGGCGCTGGCAGCGCGCGACGGCCGACTGCTCGCCGTCGCCCTCTCCCGCTTCGCCCCGATCCCGGTGACAGGGGCATGGGCCACCTATCTGCGCTGCCATGACGACATCGGCTGGGCGATCGACGATGCCGACGCGGCCGACGTGGGCTGGAGCGGATACGGGCATCGGTCGTTCCTCGCCGACTACTACGCCGGCGACTTCCCCGGCAGCTTCGCCCGCGGTGTCCACTTCCAGTCCAATCCAGAGACCGGCGACCGGCGCACCTCCGGAAGTGCAGCGAGCCTCGCTGGGCTCGAGGCGGCGCTCGCAACGTCAGATCCTGACGCGATCGATGAGGCCCTGGATCGGCTCGCGTGCGCCTACGCGATGGTCTTCGGATTCGGCGGCCTGCCGTTGCTCTACATGGGCGACGAGCTCGCGATGCTCAACGACCACTCGTTCGAGAAGGATCCGGCCAAGAGTGCGGACAACAGGTGGATCCACCGACCCGCGATGGACTGGACCCTCGCCGACGGCCACGCCGACTCCGGTGGAGTCGGCGACCGCATGTTCCGCGCCATCCGCGGGCTGATCGAGGCGCGCGCGTCGTTGCCCGCACTGCACGCGTCCGTGGCCACCGACGCGCTGACCACGGACAACCCCGCGGTGCTGGTCTTCCGCCGTCGGCACGCGGCGGGCAGCATCGTGCAGGTCTACAACCTCAGCGAAGGCACCCAGTACTTCCATGCGGGCGCGCTGTGGCCGCTGACCGGTGTCGCGCTGCACGAGCACATCAGCGGCAGCGAGATCTCCGTCACACCACGCATGGCGATCCCCGCGTACGGCGCGTGGTGGCTGACCTCGACGAGCGGGTAGCGCCGGCGCGTCCGAAGAGTCCTACGCTGAACCCGTGACCGAATTCCGCTACACCGAGATGCTGCCCCTCGAGCCCGACGACACCGCCTACCGGCTGATCACGACCGACGGCGTCGAGGAGGTCTTCCTCGGCGAGCGGGCATTCCTGACGGTCGAGCCGGAGGCGCTGCGCCTGCTCGCGTTCGAGGCCCTGAAGGACATCTCGCACCTGCTGCGGCCAGCGCACCTGAAGCAGCTCGCGTCGATCCTGTCCGACCCGGAGGCCAGCCCGAACGACCGATTCGTCGCGATGGACCTGCTCAAGAACGCCAACATCGCCGCGGGCTACATCCTGCCGATGTGCCAGGACACCGGCACCGCCGTGATCATGGGCAAGCGCGGCCAGCACGTCCTGACCGCCGGAGACGACGAGCGGGATCTGTCGCGCGGGGTCTTCGACGCGTACCAGAAGCTGAACCTGCGCTACTCGCAGCTGTCGCCCCTGACGATGTGGCAGGAGCGCAACACCGGGTCGAACCTGCCCGCGCAGATCGAGATCTACTCGAACACCCACGTCGGCCATGAGGCCGAGTACGAGTTCCTCTTCATGGCCAAGGGCGGCGGCAGCGCCAACAAGAGCTACCTGTACCAGGAGACGGCCGCACTGCTTAACCCCGACTCGTTCTTCCGCTTCCTCGACGAGAAGCTGCGCTCCATTGGCACGGCCGCGTGCCCGCCGTACCACCTCGCGATCGTGGTGGGCGGCACCAGCGCCGAGTACGCACTCAAGACGGCCAAGTACGCGAGCGCGCACTATCTCGACATGCTTCCGGTGCACGGCACCGAGGACGGGCACGGCTACCGCGACCTGGAGATGGAGCAGCAGGTGCTCGCGATGACGCAGGGCTTCGGCATCGGCGCGCAGTTCGGCGGCAAGTACTTCTGCCACGACGTGCGCGTGATACGGCTGCCCCGCCATGGTGCGTCCTGTCCGGTGGCTATCGCGGTCTCGTGCTCGGCCGACCGCCAGGCCAAGGCGAAGATCACGCGCGACGGCGTCTTCCTCGAGGAGCTCGAGCACGATCCCGCCAAGTACCTGCCGGAGGTCACGGACGACCACCTCGACGACGAGGTGGTCAGGATCGACCTCAACCAGCCGATGGACCGCATCCGCGAGCAGTTGTCGACGCTCCCGATCCGCACGCGCGTCTCGCTGACCGGCCCCATGGTCGTGGCCCGCGACCTCGCGCACGCGCGCATCAAGGCGATGCTCGACCGCGACGAGCCACTCCCCGAGTACCTGCGCAACCATTGCGTCTACTACGCGGGTCCGGCCAAGACGCCCGAGGGCTACGCGTCGGGCTCCTTCGGGCCGACGACCGCAGGCCGCATGGACTCGTACGTCGACCTGTTCCAGAAGGCCGGCGGCTCATTCGTCATGCTGGCGAAGGGCAACCGCAGCAAGGCCGTCACGGATGCCTGCAAGGCCAACGGCGGCTTCTACCTCGGGTCGATCGGCGGGCCGGCAGCGGTCCTCGCGCAGAACAACATCCGCAAGGTGGAGGCGCTCGACTTCCCCGAACTCGGGATGGAGGCGGTCTGGCGCATCGAGGTGGAGGACTTCCCGGCGTTCGTCGTGGTCGATGACAAGGGGAACGACTTCTTCGCCGAGACGCTGCGGCCGGTGGCGCTCAACATCCCCGTGGGCCCGCCCCGCTGACTGCCCCGCGCACCCACCACCC
>JBAXSI010000007.1:0-82019 GCA_037130755.1 Actinomycetes bacterium | reverse complement strand
CGAGCGGTCTGGCGCCTCCAAGCCGCGTTCGTCGCGGCCGGACAGTGAGCGTCCGCGTAGCGACAAGCCCCGCAGTGACAAGCCGCGTTCGTCGCGGCCGGACAGTGAGCGTCCGGGTAGCGACAAGCCGCGTTCGTCGCGGCCGGACAGTGACCGTCCGCGCAGTGACAATCCGCGTTCGTCGCGGCCGGACAGTGACCGTCCGCGTAATGACAAGCCGCGTAGTGACAAGCCGCGTAGTGACAAGCCGCGTTCGTCGTCGAGGCCCGGCTCCGATCGGCCGCGGTCAGACCGCCCGACCGGAAGCCGGTCTAGTGCGGCGCGCCCGGATACCCGAGGTCGTCGTACGGACTCCCGCAGTGACGATCGCCGTGATGCCCCCCGCGTCCGGGAGCCGCACATCGACGATGACGTGTCCGTGAACGAGTTGGACAAGGGTGTCCTGAACGAGTTGCGCACCCTCCCTGAGGGCTTGGCGCTGATCGTGGGCCGGCACCTCGCGGCTGCGGATCGTGCCCTGGTCGACGGCGACGTCCCACTGGCGCGAGAGCACATCGCCGCTGCGAAGCGCAGGGCCGGCCGCGTGGCATCGGTGCGCGAGGCCGCGGGCATCACTGCCTATCTCGCTGGCGACTTCGCGGAGGCCGCTGCCGAGCTGCGTACGGTGCGGCGGATGACCGGTTCGCCGGCCTATGTCCCCATGATCGCCGACTGTGAGCGCGGCCTGGGCCGACCTCAGCGTGCCCTGGAGATCATCCGTGAGGTCGACTCCCGACGCCTGGAGCAGGACACGCGCATCGAGTTGACCCTCGTTGCTGCCGGTGCCCGGGCGGACCTCGGCCAGTTGGATGCGGCCTTGGTGCTCCTGCAGATCCCCGAGCTCACGGCCTTGCCGCGTGGGGATTCGCGTGCGCGGCTGCAGTACGCCTATGCCGACCTGCTGGAGAAGGTGGGGCGGCCCGGCGACGCGCTCGAGTGGATGCATCGCGCCGCCGATTCGGACACCAACGGCGTCACCGATGCCGCTGAGCGGGTTGACGAGGAAGCCGGCCTGACCTTCATCGAGGAGGTTGACGACTCCGAGGAGTGACGCGTCGGCGTCAGGCCTCCTGCTGGTCGAGCCAGCGGACGATCCCCTGCACGTTCGCGCCGACGCCGGAAAGCTCGTCGAACTTGTGCACCCGAGCCTCGTCCTCGTAGAAGACCGGGTTCCTCTCGCGATCCTTCTTCCGGACCATGGCGATGGCGTGGTCGAGATCGGGGGTCCTCTGGTGCGCGATGCGTACTTCGTCGACCCAGAAGAGCAATTCCTCCGCTGACCGATCGAGGGTGTCGGTGACGTCCGTCACCGGTCCGAAGTGGCTGAAGAGAAGGCGTTGCGCGCCGGTGCTGCGCATGCGCGCCATGGAGTCCAGGCACAGGTCGAGGTCGAAGTCGGGCGGTGGCGTCGCCGGCCGCACGTCGGCCGTCTCGGGAACGTAGACGCCGGCCGCATCGCCGGTGTACAGGTCGCCGGAGAGCGAGTCGAGCAGGCCGACGTGGTGCGAGGCATGGCCGGGGTTGTGGAACGCCCGGAGCTCCCGCCCATCGCCGAGATCGATCACGCCGGTCTCGCCAAGCACGATGAGGCGCTCCTGGGGAACCGGACGCAGATCACCGAACAGCCGGTCCATGTCGGCGCCGAAGATTCGGTGCGCGCTGGCCACCAGCTTCGTCGGGTCGGCCAGGTGCCTGGCCCCTCTCTCGTGGACGACCACCTTGGCGTGGGGGAAGGCCTCGGCGAGGTCGCCGACGCCGCCGGCGTGGTCGAGGTGGATGTGCGTGACGACGATCGTGCTGAGATCTTCGGCGCCCACGCCGAGCTCGGCGAGAGCGGCGATCACTGTCCCGGCCGACCGGGCGGTGCCGGTCTCCACGAGGCAGGGCCGACTGCTGCGGATGAGGTATCCGGACGTGATGCCCTCATATCCACCCATGCGGGTGTCGATGTGGAAGACGTCCTGACCGAGCGGCTCGATGGGGGAGGCCGTCATGCCCGCATTATGTCCCGATCCACAGGGGCGCGAGGGGTGGTCCGCGGTCCCCAACGCACGATTGGAACGCCCGCGCAGGTGCCACGCGCGGGCAGCATCGACCTCAGGGCCGTACGAGCGGTCCGGCAGAGGAGAGGGCACATGAAAGAACCCGAGGGAAGCGCGGAGACGTTCAGTTCGGTCACCGTGCAGGGACGACTCGGCGCCCGGGTGGACCGACGAGAGCTGCCGAGCGGGGACGAGGTGACGTGCTTCACCGTGATCGTCGATCGATCCCCACGCGATATTGCGAAAGGCGGAGGTCGCGCGGCCACGGTGGACGCCATCTCGTGCCAGACCTTCCGTGCCGTCGTGGCCAAGCGCGTGTCCGTGCTGGAGCCAGGAGAATGGGTCAGAGCCGAGGGCACCTTGAGGCGTCGGTTCTGGCGCGCCGGAGGTGGGCTCGGCAGCGCGATGGAGGTTGATGTCGCGCGGCTCGAAAGGCTCCGCGTGCGACCATAGGCCAATGACTTCGAGTCCCGACGAGGCCACCTCGACGCGCGAGCATGGCGGCTCCGAGCCCGCCGGTTCGTCCTACGACTGGTACCAGCGCGCCGTCGCACTGCTCGACAACGGCAACAGCGACGCTGCCGCGGCCTTGTTCGCGCGGGTTCGCGAAGCCGATCCGACGTCGGCGTGCGCCCTCGAGGGCTATGCCCGGGCCCTGTTCGATGGCCGCCGCTACGCCGAGGCGGCGGAAGCCTTCGCCGAACTCGCCGAGCGCAGCCCGGCGGAGGACTACGCGCACTACGGACTGGGCATGTCGCTGTGGCGGCTCCAGCGATTCCCAGAGGCACGGAACGAGCTGGCGATGGCTGCGGTGATGCGGCCTGGTCGCCCGGAGTACACCTCGGCGCTGTCGCAGGTGAAGGCCACGCTGAGGGCTCGAGCCCTTGGCGGACTGCCCCCGGAAGGACCTATCTCCACGTGACCACCGCCGATCCCGGCACGTTGCTCGTCGATCGCTTCGACGCCCTCCTGTTCGACCTTGACGGCGTGGTCTACGTCGGCCCATCGGCAGTCCCGCACGCGGCGGCGTCGATCGCTTCCGCTCAAGAGCGCGGGGTCTCGTGCGTCTATGTCACCAACAACGCCGCTCGGTCACCTCAGACGGTGGCCGACCACCTGACCGAGCTCGGGGTACCGGCAGGCGTGGCCGACGTGGTGACCTCGCCTCAGGCCGCCGTAAGCCTGCTGACGGCGTATGTGCCCGCAGGGTCCCGAGTCCTGGTCATCGGTGGCGCCGGCATCTCGGAGGCGCTGCTGGAGCGAGGCTTCGTGCCGGTCACGAGTCTGGAGGACTCGCCGGCTGCGGTGATGCAGGGCTATTCACCGGACCTGACGTGGCGTGACCTGGCGGAGGCCACGTTCGCGGTGCGTGAGGGACTTCCCTGGATCGCCACCAATCCGGACATGACGTTCCCGACCCCTCGAGGCGTGGCCCCGGGCAACGGCTCGCTGGTCGACGTGGTGGCGCGCACGGTGGGGCGCGGCCCCGACGCGGTGGCGGGCAAGCCCGAGCCCGCGTTGCTGCGGGAGGCGATCAGCCGGGTCGGATCGCAACGCCCGCTCATGGTGGGCGACCGGCTCGACACAGACATCTCGGCAGGTAGCCGCGTCGATGTCCCGACCCTCCTCGTCTTCACCGGCGTCTCGACCATGGCCGAGTTGCTCGGGGCGGTCGCGCACGAGCGGCCGCACTACGTCGCCTACGACCTGCGCGGCCTGCTTGAGCCCTATCCGGACGTCGTGATCGGCGACGCCGTCGCCGAATGCGGGGTGGCCCGAGCGCTCGTCACCGGGACCGAGCTCGACGTCACATGGCCAGACGGCACGGATCCGTGGGATGCCGTGCGGGCGGCCACTGCCCTGGCATGGCGATGTGCGGATGCCGGGCAGGTGCTCGACCTGGCTCCGGCGGCCGGCCGGCTCACGGCGGCGACTCTCGGGCCGCGATGACCTCACGAGCGAGTACGGTGGGCACCGATCGAGGCAAGCAGGAGGAGGAGACATGGGTCCGGACGACCTGCGCGCCTTCGCGCAGATGGCAAGCGGCCTGACCGTGGCCACGACCGCCAAGGCGCGGGATGTCGTCACGGCGTTGCTCTCCCAGGGGATGACCTTGTCCAGCAAGGCGGTCCCGGCGCCCCAGATGGTCGGGCAGGTGCAGGAGCTCGCCGACAACCTCGTCACGACGAGCCGCGACAACCGCGAACTCCTCGTCGGGATGATCCGAACCGAGGTCGACAAGGCCGTCGGCCGCATGGGCTTCGTCCGCGAGGACGAACTCGCTGCCCTCCGGCGGCATGTGGAGCGCGTGGAGCGGCAGATCGCCGACCTGTCGGCGACCGTGTCAAGCATGTCGGCTCCGACGCCGGCCGCTGCTCCCGTCGT
This sequence comes from Actinomycetes bacterium, assembly GCA_037130755.1. GTDB lineage: Bacteria > Actinomycetota > Actinomycetes > S36-B12 > S36-B12 > UBA10649. Next base: position 77,553 of record JBAXSI010000007.1, on the reverse strand, counting down.
GGAGCAGGAAACTGCTCCCGTGGTCGAGCCGAGCATCGAGGACTTGGCGTCCGGATCGCCGGCCGTGCAAGGCGGGGCCGACGTGCCCGTGAAGAAAAAGAAGAAGAAGATCGTGGTCGACCCTGACGCAGGAGCATCATCGTGACCGTGGACGACGCTGAGCGGTTCGACGCGGACGCCGTGGTTGACGACGCCGTGGCCGACGTCGCCCTCGACGACGACGCCATCGACGACGACGAGCTCGATTCCGATGATCCCGATACCGACGACCCCGAGGGCGTCATGCTCCTCGACGAGGTCGACAACTCCCTCGTGCTCTCCGTGTGGGAGCCCACGGGCGAGCCGCGCGTGGACTCCGCCCTCGAGCTTCTCAACTCCCTCGATTTTGATGACGTGCACCAGCATGCGGCGGTGTTCGACGAGATCCACCAGCGCCTTCGCGCGACCTTGACGGACGTCGACGCGCCCGGCACCTGACCTCGCCGAACGGAGGACCGTGGCCCGACGGCGGCTCGACGCCGAGCTGGTTCGGCGCAGCCTTGCGCGATCCCGTGAGACGGCGCAGGAGCTGATCGCAGCCGGCCGTGTCAAGGTCAAGGGGGCCACTGCCACCAAGCCCGCGACCCAGGTCCAGGAGTCCGACGCCATCGTCGTGTCGGAGGACGACCCGAGCGATCACTACGTATCGCGTGGAGCCCACAAGTTGATCGGTGCGCTTGCCGCCTTTGACGCCGTAGAGGTGGCGGGTCGGGACTGCCTGGACGCCGGCGCGTCGACAGGGGGATTCACGCAGGTCCTGCTCGAGCGGGGAGCGGCACGCGTGGCGGCCGTCGACGTCGGCTACGGGCAACTCGCCTGGTCTGTGCGCACCGACCCCCGGGTCGCCGTGATCGAGCGCACCAACGTTCGGTCCCTGACGGTCGAGCAGGTGCCGTTCCGGCCCGCGCTGGTCGTAGCCGACCTGTCATTCATCCCTCTCGAACTGGTGCTGCCGGCTCTGGCAAGCGTCGCGGAGACCGACGCCGACTTCCTCCTCATGGTCAAGCCGCAGTTCGAGGTCGGCCGCGAGGCGGTGGGCGACGGAGTCGTGACCGACCCCGCCCTGCGGGTGTCCGCCGTGGCCGGCGTCGCCGATGCCGCGCTCGCGCTGGGGCTGTCCGTGCTTGGGGTGGCGGCGAGCCCGCTGCCCGGTCCGCGTGGGAACGTGGAGTACTTCCTGTGGCTGTCGCGCAGTGGGGGCAGGATGGGCCATGCGGCCCTTCCGCTGGAGGCCGTGCGCGCTGCGATCGAGCGCGCTGTCGAGGAGGGACCGCCATGACCGACGAGGCCACCAGGCGCGTCCTCCTGGTCGTGAACCCGCGCCGGGCCGAGGCGCGCGAGGTCATCAACTCGGTGGTCGGCGCCTTGGAGGGCGCCGGAGTGGAAGTGGCCATCACCGACGAGGATCACGAGGGCCTCGCCGAGCAAGGGGCCCCTGGCCTGCCCGGCTCGCTGCGGATCGTGGCCTCGGATGAGCACGCCGCCGACGGCGCTGATGTGGTGGTGGTGCTCGGTGGCGACGGCACCGTCCTGCGTGCCGCCGAGCGCGCCCGAGCAAGCGGCGCGCCCCTGTTCGGAGTGAACCTCGGGCACGTGGGGTTCCTGGCCGAGGCGGAGCCGGAGGACCTGCATGCCGTCGTCGATGCCATTGTCAACCGTCGCTGGCATGTCGAGGAGCGGATGACTCTCGACATCCGTCTGCTGGCAGGCGGTGACCTCGTCCACCAGACCTGGGCGTTGAACGAACTCGCGCTGGAGAAGCGCGGGCACGAACGAATGATCGATGTCGTGGTCGAGGTCGACGGCCGACCGCTGTCGCGATGGGGCTGCGACGGGGTCGTGGTCGCAACGCCCACCGGCAGCACTGCGTACGCCTTCTCCGCCGGGGGTCCGGTGGTGTGGCCCGAGGTCTCCGCGATGCTCGTGGTCCCGTTGTCCGCTCATGCGCTGTTCGCGCGCCCGTTGGTCGTGTCGCCGACCAGCGTGGTCGCGCTCGAGTTGAGCGAGTGGGGCGAGGCGGCGCTCGCCGCCGATGGACGCCGGATCATCGAGGTGGTCGGCGGAGGCCGCATCGAGGTGCGGCAGCACCCCAAGCCGGTGCGCTTCGCGCGGCTGTCGACGGCGCCGTTCACCGATCGCCTGGTCGCCAAGTTCGACCTGCCTGTGGCGGGGTGGCGCGGGCGGCGTTCGGAGGACGCATGATCCATGAACTGCGCATCCACGGACTCGGCGTGATCGAGGACGCGGTTGTGCCGTTCGCTCCCGGCCTGACGGTACTGACGGGGGAGACCGGCGCCGGCAAGACGATGCTGCTGACCGGCCTCGGCCTGCTGATGGGCGCCAAGGGCGACCCCGGCGTCGTGCGCACCGGAGCCGAACGCGCTGACGTGGATGGGGAGTGGCGGATCCCCGTCGACTCGCCACTGCTGGACCTCCTCGACGAGCTCGGCGCCCGCACGGAGACCGACGACGAGGGCGTCGCCTTGATCCTCGGCCGCAGTGTGGCGGCGGAGGGACGCAGCAGGGCCTTCGCCGGCGGCCGCATCGTGCCGTCTGGGACGCTCACGGAGATCACCGACCGGCTGATCGCCGTGCACGGCCAGTCCGATCAACTGCTGCTGCGCGATGCCCGTCGGCAGCGCGACCTACTGGACCGTTTCGCGGGTGAGACGCACATGGGTCGGCTGGCCCGGTTCGGCGAGGCCTTCCAGCAATGGCGTGCCGCTCAGCGCGAGCGGGACGACCTCTTGGCGCACCGACAGGAGCGCGAGCGCGAGGCTTCACTGATGCGCTTGGGGATCGAGGAGATCGCCGCCGTCCAGCCCGAGCCCCTCGAGGACGAGCACCTCAAGGCCAAGGCGGTCGTGCTCGCCAATGCGACGGATCTCGTCGCCGAGGTGACCGCGGCCCACGAACTCCTGGTCGGGGGTGACGCCGTACCCGAGCAGTCCAGCGCGGTGGACCTGCTCGGACAGGCACGCCGCCTGATGGAGCGAGCGGTGGCACTGGACCCGAGCATCGCCGGATATGTCGCGCGACTCGACGAGCTCATCGGCTCCGTCGACGAGGCGGCCAGTGAGCTGTCCGGGTACGTGCGCGGCATCGAGGCCGATCCGCAATTGCTCGCCCACATCGAGGATCGACGCCAAGCACTGGCCACCCTGAAGCGCAAGTACGGCCCTGAGCTGGCCGACGTCCTGGCATGGCTGGAACGCGCCGAGCGGACCGTCTCCGAGGCCGACACGACGGACCTGCGGCTGGAGCAGCTCACTGCCGCAGTCAGCGCCTGTGGCGGCCTCGCCGAGGACCTCGCCGCGCAACTGACGAAGGGGCGCCGGGCGGCCGCCAAGAAACTCTCCGCGGCCGTGTCGGAGGAGCTTCGCGCGCTGGCGATGCCTGACTCGGAACTGCGGATCGACGTCGCGACCGTCTCGGGCCCTGAGAACTACACCACCGAGGGTGCCGACGACGTCGTAATGCTGCTGCGTCCGCACGCCGGCGGAGACTTCAGACCCCTCGGCAAGGGCGCCTCCGGGGGAGAGCTGTCCCGGATCATGCTGGCCATCGAGGTCGTCCTGGCAGGAGCCGAGAGTGTGCCCACGTTCGTCTTCGACGAGGTCGATGCCGGAATCGGCGGCAAGGTCGCCGTCGAGGTCGGCCGCCGGCTCGCCCGGCTGGCGCGCTCGGCGCAGGTCATCGTGGTGACGCACCTCCCGCAGGTGGCCGCCTTCGCTGACCGGCAGGTCGTGGTCGCGAAGGGCAGCGACGGGCAGGTGACGTCGGCGAGCGTCAGCGTCGTCGAAGGCGACGCCCGGGTGCAGGAATTGGTCCGCATGCTGTCCGGACTCGAGGGCTCCGCGTCGGGCGCCGAGCACGCCTCCGAGTTGCTCGAACTGGCCAGCCGGGAGCGGGCGTGAGCCTGGAGTACCTCGGCGACGAGCCGTCCCGCCGGTTCCGCTTTGTCCTGCCCGCCGTCATCGTTCTGGTTGCCGTTGTCGCGCTCGTGGCCTGGTGGAGCGAGTCGGTTCGCCACCGGGCGGATGAGACGTTGGCCACTGCGGCCACCGAGGTGCAGCAGGATGCCCGGGCCGGCCAGGCCAAGGTGCTGTCGACGCTCAGCTACGCATCGCCGATGATCTGGTCCTCCGAGGTGTCCGAGTCGGTCCGCTCGGGCCTGCGGAAGGTGGTGCAGGGCAGTGCCGCGCAGGTGGTCGTTGGGCTCCGCGCAGTGCGAGAAGACGTTGCCAGCACACGGGTTCTGCCCTGGCAGAGCGACCAGGTCCACGACCGCGCGGCCGTGCTGGCACTGGTAGACGCCTACCTCGGCCGGTTCCAGGAGATCGCGGCCGACGCCCGGCAGATCGGGACCGTCATGGCCCAGCCTTCCCCGGCCGTTCCGGTCCTCGCCCGCGCGTCCGTTGACCCGAGTGCGGCGAGGCACTGATAGTCTGGTGGTCCATGGAGAAAGCGACGACTAAGCATCTGTTCGTCACCGGGGGCGTCGCCTCCTCACTCGGCAAGGGCCTGACGGCCTCGTCCCTGGGCAACCTGCTGAAGGCACGCGGTCTACGCGTCACTATGCAGAAGCTGGATCCGTACCTCAACGTCGATCCCGGCACCATGAATCCGTTCCAGCACGGCGAGGTCTTCGTCACCGACGACGGCGCGGAGACCGACCTCGACATCGGCCACTACGAGCGATTCCTCGACACCGACCTGCACGGCTCCGCGAACGTCACCACCGGTCAGGTGTACTCGACGGTCATCGCCAAGGAGCGTCGCGGGGAGTACCTCGGCGACACAGTGCAGGTCATCCCGCACATCACCAACGAGATCAAGTCACGCATCCGCCGGATGGCCAGTCCCGACGTCGACGTCGTCATCACCGAGGTGGGCGGCACGGTTGGCGATATCGAGTCCCTTCCGTTCCTGGAGGCGATCCGCCAGGTCAGGCACGAGATCGGCCGCGACAACGTCTTCTTCCTGCATGTCTCGCTGCTGCCGTACATCGGGCCGTCCGGCGAGCTGAAGACCAAGCCCACGCAACACTCGGTGTCCTCGCTTCGCAGCATCGGCATCCAGCCCGACGCCATCGTGCTCCGGGCCGATCGCGAGGTGCCGTCGAGCATCAAGCGGAAGATCTCGCTGATGTGCGACGTCGACACCGAGGCCGTCGTTGCCGCGGTCGACGCACCGAGCATCTACGACATCCCCAAGGTGCTTCACCGCGAGGGCCTCGACGCATACGTCGTGCGTCGGCTGGGCCTGCCCTTCCGCGACGTCGACTGGACCTCGTGGGACGACCTCCTGCGCCGCGTGCACCACCCCGCTCACGAGGTGACGATCGGGCTCGTCGGCAAGTACATCGACCTGCCCGATGCCTACCTGTCGGTCACCGAGGCGATCCGCGCGGGCGGATTCCATCACGACTGCCGGGTCAACATCCGCTGGGTGTCCAGCGACGAGTGCACGACGATGGAGGGCGCGGCCAAGCAGCTCAGCGACCTCGATGGCATCGTGGTTCCGGGCGGCTTCGGCGTGCGCGGCATCGAGGGCAAGCTCGGCGCCCTGCGCTACGCCCGCGAGAACCGGCTTCCGGCGCTCGGCCTGTGCCTGGGCCTTCAGTGCATGGTCATCGAGTACGCGCGCACGATGTGCGGGCTCGAGGGCGCCAACTCGCTGGAGTTCGACGAGTCCACCCCCCATCCGGTCGTCGCCACGATGGCCGACCAGCGCGACGTCGTCTCCGGTGACCGCGATATGGGCGGCACGATGCGACTGGGCCTATACCCGGCGAAGCTCGCGGAGGGGTCGCAGGTCGCGAACGCGTACGGCGTGCCCTACGTCGACGAGCGTCACCGCCACCGCTACGAGGTCGCCAACGCGTACCGCCAGCAGTTGGAGGACGCAGGACTGCGGTTCTCTGGCACTTCACCCGACGGCCGACTCGTGGAGTTCGTCGAACTGCCGGCCGACGCGCACCCGTTCTACGTGGGCACCCAGGCGCACCCGGAGTTCCGGTCCCGCCCGACTCGCGCGCATCCGCTCTTCGCCGGACTGGTCGGGGCCGCCCTGACGGCATCGGCGGATCAGCGCGAGGCGCTCGCGCAAGGATGACCGCCGACTCCGAGGAGTGGGCCGGGCCGATCATCGACGGTGGTGAACCGCTGCCGGTGACCGAGCGGACCGAACGATTCACGGGCCATGTGTGGTCGATCGTCAGCGACCGCGTCGACTTCGGCGCGTCTTCGGCGACGAGGGACGTGCAACTCCACCCTGGTGCCGTCGCCGTCATCGCGCTCGACGATGCCGACCGCGTTCTGCTGATCCGCCAGTACCGGCATCCGGTCGGCAGATTCCTGTTCGAGCCGCCTGCCGGCCTGCTCGACGAGCCGGGGGAGCAGCCGTGGCGCACCGCCGCGCGCGAGCTGGCCGAGGAGGCGGGCTACGAGGCGACGCAATGGCACGTGCTGCTCGACATGTACCTGAGCCCGGGCGGTTCCTCGGAGGCCATCCGGATCTACCTGGCCCGCGGACTGAGCACCCTGCCTGACGGTCGCGAGCACACCGGCGAGGCTGAGGAGGCGCACCTGCCGCGGACCTGGGTCCCGCTGCTGGCGGCCCGGGACCTGGTTCTCGGCGGCCAGATCGGCAGCCCCTCGGCCGTGGCGGGGATCCTCGCGGCCGTGGCGGCTCGCGCGGAAGGCTGGTCGTCGTTGCGGCCCGCCGACGCGGCCTGGCCGGCGAGGGTGGACCTCCTGCGGCATGACCGGGTGTTCGAGCGACGCCAAACCGGAGCCTGACCGGGGCCGGATGCTCCGATTCGGAATCCGCAATGACCCCACCGTCCTAGATGTCCGCCCTACGCTAGGCCCACCGACGTCCCATTCGGGGCGGCATGAGTCTGCGAGGCGAACGTGAAGGTCGGAATCCCGCGCGAGATCAAGAACCACGAGTACCGGGTGGCCATCACTCCGGCCGGGGTGTTCGAACTGGTGCGCAACGGCCACGAAGTGGTCATCGAGCACGACGCGGGCGTTGGCTCGTCCATCCCCAACGAGGACTACGTCAAGGCCGGCGCGACGATCCTGCCGACCGCCGACGACGTGTGGGGCTCGGCGGACATGATCTGCAAGGTCAAGGAGCCCATCGCCGCGGAGTACGACCGCATGCGCGAAGGCCAGGTCCTGTTCACCTACCTGCACCTCGCCGCCGACAAGCCGCTCACTGAGGAACTGGTGAAGCGCAAGGTCACGGCCATCGCCTACGAGACCGTCGAGCTTCCCGATCACTCGCTGCCGCTGCTCGCCCCCATGTCGGAGGTGGCCGGACGACTGGCTCCGCAGGTCGGCGCCAACGCGCTGATGCGAGCCCACGGCGGCCGTGGCGTCCTGATGGGCGGCGTCTCGGGCGTGTACGCCGCGAAGGTCGTCGTCATCGGTGCCGGCGTCGCCGGCCAGAACGCCGCCGCTATCGCGCTCGGCATGCAGGCCGAGGTGCTCCTGCTCGACAACAACATCGGCCGACTGCGTCAGATGGACGCCATCTACCAGGGCCACATGCAGACCATCGCGTCGAATGCCTACGAGATCGACCGTGCATGCGTCGATGCCGACATGGTCATCGGTGCCGTTCTGGTGCCTGGCGCGAAGGCGCCGAAGCTGGTCACCAACGAACTGGTCTCGCGGATGAAGCCGGGCTCGGTGCTCGTCGACATCGCTATCGACCAGGGCGGCTGCTTCGAGGACTCACATGCCACCACGCACGCCGATCCCACGTACCCGGTCCACAACTCACTGTTCTACTGCGTCGCGAACATGCCCGGCGCCGTGCCGAACACGTCGACTTACGCGCTGACGAACGTGACGCTGCCGTACGCCGTCGCACTGGCCAACAAGGGCTGGAAGAAGGCGCTCAAGGACGATCACGCACTAGCGCTGGGCCTGAACGTCCACGACGGGCAGGTCACCTACGGTGCCGTGGCAGATGCGTTCGGCATGAACAAGGTCACCCTCGAAGAGGTCCTCGTCTGACAACTCTGACCGACTGCGTTGCCGGCTACCTCGATCACGTCACCATCGAGCGAGGTCTGTCGGCCAACACGGTGGCGTCCTATCGACGTGACCTCGACCGCTACGTCGCCTGGTGCGCCGGTCGCGGACTCGTCGGCATCGACGCGGTGACGGAGAACGACATCGCCGACTTCGCCGCATCGTTGCGGCAGGGCTCGCCCGACCACCCGCCGCTGGCAGCGTCCAGCGCATCGCGTGCGGTCGTGTCGGTGCGATCGATGCACAGGTTCGCAAGCAAGGAGGGGATGGCGCGTGCGGACCCGTCGAAGCACGTGCGCCCGATCGCCATCCCGCGCCGACTGCCGAAGGCGCTGCCTTATGCAGAAGTCAAGGCGATCATCGACCACGCGGGGGACGACGAGACCCCCCCGGGACTGCGCGATCGTGCGCTGGTCGAGTTCCTCTACGGCACCGGTGCGCGCGTGTCGGAGGCCATCGACCTCGACGTCGACGACGTTGACCTCGAGACGCTGACGGTGGTGGTCACAGGCAAGGGCAACAAGCAGCGACTGCTGCCCCTCGGCGAGTTCGCGGCGAACGCGATCGAGGCATACCTGGTGCGCGGGCGCGCCGCTCTGGTCGTCAAGGGCAAGGGGACGGCTCGGCTGTTTCTCAATACCCTCGGGCGCCCGCTGTCCCGGCAGAGCGCATACGCGGTGGTGCAGCAGGCCGCTGCGCGGGCGGGAGTCACGGCGACCGTCAGCCCCCACAGCCTTCGGCACAGCTTCGCGACCCACCTGCTCGAGGGCGGGGCCGACGTCCGCGTCGTGCAGGAACTGCTCGGCCACTCGTCCGTCACGACAACGCAGATCTACACGATGGTCACCATCGACACGCTGCAGACGGTCTACCGAACCAGCCATCCGAGGGCGCAGTGATACCGCGCCGCGCGGTGGTGGCCGCCACAGCCGTGCTGGTGGGCTTCGGGCTGGCGGCGCCGGCGATGGCCGTCCCCGAATCCGCGGGCCGGCCCGCGAACGATCGACGGGTCATCGCCCATTCCGTCGACGGGACCGAGATCGTCGCCCGGCACTACGGGGCGCTCGATGCACCGGTCCAGCTCGTTGTCATCGGACAGATGCACGGAAGTGAGCCAGGTGGCAAGGAGGTCGTGAAGGAGCTGGCCAGTCGGCCGGTGCCCGGCGGCGTGGGGATGTGGCTGATCAGCACCATCAACCCCGACGGGGACCGGCGGCACACTCGGGCCAACGCCCATGGCGTGGACCTGAACCGCAACTACCCGGCGGGCTGGCAGGCGGTCCGCGCCCGCGGCGTCTACTGGCCCGGCCCTCGGGCGGCCAGCGAGCCGGAGACCCGCGGTGTCATCCGGTTCCTGACCCGTGTGAAGCCGGCCGCCGTCCTGTCGTACCACCAGGCCTTCGACCTGGTCGACATCACCCACGAGCGCAGCCGGGAAGCGGGCCGTCGGCTGGCCGCGTGGATGGGGGAAAGGGCGGCGATCGTCACCTGTGCCGGCCCCTGCCACGGGACCATGACCCAGTGGATCGATGGGGTGCTCAAGACCATCGCCATCACGGTCGAATTGGACCATCACGTATCCGCTGGCGAGGCGCGCCGAGCGGCGACGGCGGTGCTCCGCCTCGGGACGTGGCTGGGCGGGTAGGCTCACAGGCGCCGCTCGAAGGAGGAACAACCATGGAGTCAGAAGGCCCCGGTCAGGGGCTGCCGGCGTGGGAGGCCCCCGCCCTCGACGTCCCCATCGAGCAGCTAGGAGCAGTCATCGCCGACGATCTGTCAGAGCAGCCCCCCGCGGGCGTCGTGACGACCGCTGCGGTCATCCCCGAGCCTCCCGTGCTCACCTCGCATGGTCCGGCGCGGGTGATCGCCATGGTCAACCAGAAGGGCGGGGTCGGCAAGACGACCTCGACCGTGAGCCTTGGGGCCGCGCTCGCCGGCTACGGCCGCCGCGTGCTCCTGGTGGACTTCGATCCGCAGGGCGCCCTGTCGGTGTCGCTGGGCATCAATCCCAATGAGCTCGACCTGACGATCTACAACCTGCTCACCCAGCACGACTGCCACGTCGGTGACGTCATCATCTCGACCGACATCGAGAACCTGGACCTGCTGCCGAGCAACATCGACCTGTCTGCCGCGGAGGTGCAACTCGTCAGCGAGGTGGGCCGCGAGCACGCTCTCGGGCGCGCCCTGGCTCCGGTGATGGACGAGTACGACATCGTCCTCATCGACTGCCAGCCGTCGCTGGGCCTGCTCACCCTGAACGCGCTCACCGCCAGCAGTGGCGTCATCATCCCGATGGAGACCGAGTACTTCGCGCTTCGCGGCGTCGCACTCCTGAAGGACACGATCGACAAGGTGACCTCGCGGCTCAACCCGACCCTTCAGGTCATCGGCGTCCTCCCCACGATGTACGACCCGCGCACGCTGCACAGCCGTGAGGTCCTGTCCACCGTGCAGCAGGCGTTCGGTGACCTCGTGTTCACCACCGTCATCAATCGCACGGTCAAGTTCCCGGATGCCGCGGTGGCAGGCGAGCCGATCACTGCGTTTGCACCGGGCAGTTCCGGTTCTGAGGCCTACATCCAGTTGGCACGGGAGGTCCTGGCCAGGTGAGCACGCCCACCGAGGCGGATGCGCCGGCATCCGGCTTCATGGTGCGTGTCGGCGAGTTCGACGGCCCGTTCGACCTCCTCCTCACGCTCATCTCCAAGCACAAGCTCGAGGTGACCGAACTCGCACTGCATCAGGTGACGGACGAGTTCATCGGCTACATCCGCGGCCAGGGCACGGGCTGGGACCTCGATGAGGCCAGTGGCTTCCTGGTTGTCGCAGCGACACTGCTCGACCTGAAGGCCGCGCGGCTGCTGCCCAGCGGGGAGGTCGAGGACGAGGAGGATCTCGCCCTGCTCGAGGCGCGCGACCTGCTCTTCGCCCGACTCCTTCAGTACCGCGCCTACAAGGAGGTCTCGGCGCTGTTCGCCGAGCGTATGGCGCGCGCAAGCCGAAGCTACCCGCGCACGGTGGGGCTGGAGCCGCAGTTCGCTGCCATGCTGCCGGAAGTCCTGATCGGGCTCGGCATCGACCAGTTCGCTGCCATGGCCGCTCGGGCGCTGGCGCCCAAGCCGGTGCAGGAGGTGTCGACGGCGCACATCCACGTGCAGCGGGTCAGTGTCCGCGAGCAGGCGCAGATCATCGTCGAGCGTCTGCGTCGGCACGGCACCATCACCTTCCGGGCGCTGATCGCCGACAGCGACACGACCCTTGTCGTGGTCGGACGATTCCTCGCCCTCCTCGAGCTGTACCGCGAGCAGGTGGTGGCCTTCGAGCAGTTGACGCCGCTCGGCGACCTGACGATCCGCTGGACGGGTGCCGACGATGCCGACATCCAGGTGACAGATGAGTTCGACGTCGAGCGCGAAGTCGACCGTGAGGTCGACGGTGTGGTCGTTACCGAGGAGGAGCAGACACATGACTGACGCGAACGACGTCGCCGTCGAGGATCAGGACGAAGTCGCCGACGAGCAGATCGAGGACCTCGAGTCAGCGACGACCGATGACGTCGACCAGAGCCTTGGCGCGCCCTCGCTGTCAGCAGCGGTGGAGGCACTGCTTCTCCTGGCGGACGAGCCGATGACCGTCATGGACCTCGCCGCAGCGACGCGCAGCCCGTCCGGGGAGGTGGACGAGGTCGTGCGGCAGCTCGCCGAGGAGTACACCGCTCAGGGTCGCGGCTTCGACCTTCGCGAGGTCGCCGGTGGCTGGCGCTACTACACGCGCGTGGACTGCGCGCCGCTCGTCGAGCGATTCGTGCTCGACGGCCAGCAGGCCCGGTTGACGCAGGCATCCCTCGAGACCCTGGCGGTGATCGCCTACCGGCAGCCGCTCACCCGCGGACGCGTCAGCGCTGTGCGCGGCGTCAACGTCGACGGCGTCATCCGCACGCTGCTCTCCCGGGGCCTGATTGCGGAGGCCGGGCACGACGGCGAGTCCGGAGCGCACCTGTACCGCACGACGTCGTACTTCCTCGAGCGCATGGGCATCGCGTCCCTCGACGACCTGCCGCCCCTGGCCGAGCACCTGCCCGATCTGTCCGAGCTGGAGGACGTCCTGGACTCGGTCTCGGGCATCGAGTGATGTCAGCCCCGGCTCGTCATGCCTGAGCGCGACGACGCGAACCTCGTCAGGCTCCAGAAGGTGCTGGCCCTGGCCGGACTCGGGAGCCGTCGCGCCTGCGAGGCGCTCATCGACCAGGGTCGGGTCGAGGTCGACGGCAGGCTGGTCACCGAGCAGGGGATGCGCATCGATCCGCTCACGGCAGTCGTGCGGGTGGATGGCGAGCGCGTGCCGACAGCGCCCGACATTTCGGTGCTCGCCTTCAACAAGCCTCGCGGTGTGGTCACCACGATGTCCGACGAGCAGGGCCGACCGTGCGTGGGCGACTACCTGCGCGATCGAGCCGAGCGGCTGTTCCATGTCGGACGGCTCGACGCCGACACCGAGGGACTGCTGATCCTCACCAACGATGGCGAGCTGGCGAACCGGCTCGGTCACCCCTCACATGAGATCGACAAGACCTACATCGCCACGGTTCGCGGGCAGGTGACCACACAGGCACTACGCGCCCTCCGCGACGGTGTCCAGCTCGATGATGGCCCGGCTCGATGCGACTCGGCGCGGTTGGTGCAGAAGACCCCGGACCGCTCGCTGGTCGAGCTCGTCATCCACGAGGGTCGCAATCGCATCGTTCGGCGAATGATGGCCGAGGTCGGCTACCCCGTCACCGACCTGGTCCGCACCCGCATCGGGCCGGTGCACCTCGGCCAGCAGCGTCCCGGGGTCCTGCGCGCCATCACCGGCCCGGAACTGCGGGCGCTCTACACGGCGGTCGGTCTCTAGCGGGTCGGACCGGCCCCCTCGGTACAGTGGTGCGGCCGGTGGCCCGCCGGCGATGCCGAGGGGAGCGACGTCGATGGCGCTGCGTGGGATTCGAGGCGCAACGTGCTTGTCCGCCGACGACAAGGCGGAGATGATCGAGGCGGTGGGCGAACTCCTGACGGAGATGATGGCCCGAAACTCGCTGACCAGCGACGACCTCGTCAGCGTGATCCTGACTGGCACGCCCGACCTGACGTGTTCCTTCCCGGCGGTCGGCGCCCGCGCGATCGGCCTTGTCGACGTCCCACTGCTCTGCGCCCAGGAGATGGACGTCGCCGGTGCCCTTGAGCGTGTGGTGCGGGTCCTGATGCACATCGACGTGGACATGCCGCGCTCGCAGATCTCGCACGTGTACCTGCGCGGCGCCGAGGTGCTGCGACAGGACCTCGTGCAATGACCTTCGGCGCCGACGCCAGCACTCCAGTCTTCGACCGGCCCGTCCTCGTCATCGGCACGGGTCTCATCGGGACGTCCGTTGCCTTGGGATTGCGTCGTGCCGGCGTGGACGTGCTCCTCTCGGACGTCGACGTGGAGAACCTCCGCGTCGCGCAGGAGGCGGGGGCCGGGCGCGTCCTGTCCGGTGACGAGCAGCCCTGCCTCGTCGTGGTGGCCGTTCCTCCCCGCTACGCACCCGCGGTGATCGCCGACGCCTCGTCGCGATTCTCCGATGCGACGATCACGGACGTGACGTCGGTGAAGGCGCGGGTCATTGCCGATGCCATCGCACTGGGCGCTGATGCGCATCGACTGGTCGGTGGTCACCCGATGGCGGGGCGTGAGGTGAGCGGAGCAGCGGGCGCGCGCGCTGACCTCATGGACGACCGGCTCTGGGTCGTCACACCGCTGCCCACGAGCGGGATCGAGCATGTGCGCCAGGTGCACCGGCTCGTCTCGGCATGCGGGGCGTTCCCGGTCGAGATGTCGTCAGCAGACCACGACTCGGCGGTCGCACTCGTCTCGCACACTCCGCAGGTCCTGTCGAGCGTGCTGGCAGGCCAGTTGCTGGATGCCGACGCCGACCACGTGCGGATCGCGGGGCAGGGACTTCGTGACATGACTCGCATCGCGGCATCGAACGTTGGCATGTGGTCGGACATCCTCGCGGCGAACGCCGGACCTGTCGCCGACGTGATCGACGGCGTGGTCCGCGACCTGCAGCGCACGGTGGCCGCACTTCGCGAGATGGCCGACAACGCATCCCTCGACACGGTCGAGGCGGAGGTCGCCGAGGTGCTGGCGTTGGGTGTCGCAGGCCAGCAGCGCATCCCCGGCAAGCATGGTGCGGCGCCGTCCGCCTATCGCGAGATCAGCGTCATCGTGGCCGACCGGCCGGGCGAACTGGCTCGGCTCTTCGCCGCGGTCGGCGATGCCTCGGTGAACCTCGAGGACATCCGCATCGAGCACGTGTTCGGCCGCCCGAGCGGCCTCGTTGCGCTATACGTGCGACCGGAGGCGGGGGAGAAGCTGATCTCCGCGCTGCGTGAGCGCGAGTTCGACGTGCGCGCCTAGGGCCGTCTACGGGCTTCACGTTCCTACACTTGCTGGGCATGGGCACCGAACGACTCCCGGAGGACAGCCACTCTGAGGTCGTCCCACTTCTCGAAGACGACCTTGAATCCGCCGGCATCATCGAACCCACTCGGGTCGTCGTACGTATCGACATGCCGTCGCGAGTGGTGCTGTGCTTCTTCTCCGAGATCATCGATGCCATCGCTGCCCGTTCGGACACCAGGCTCCTGGAGACGTTCACGTGGGCACACGGGTCCCACGATGTCCTCGAGATCTCCTACGAGGGCTCGCGTGTGGCCGTGATGCATCCCGGCGTGGGTGCGCCACTCGCCGCAGGGTTCATGGAGGAGGTGATCGCGCTGGGGGGACGGGAATTCGTGGCCGTTGGGGGAGCTGGCTGCCTAGTGCCGGAACTGGTCATGGGTCACGCCATCGTGGTCGACAGCGCGGTGCGGGACGAAGGGACGTCCTTCCACTACTTGGCGGCCAGTCGCGTCGTCGAGGCGGAGCCAGTCGCGGTGACGGCACTCGGCCAAGCGCTGGACGAGGCGGGCTTGCCGTTCATCGTCGGACGCACTTGGACCACGGATGCTCCCTACCGCGAGACCCGCGAGCGCACCGACCGCCGCGTCGCCGAGGGTTGCATCAGCGTTGACATGGAGGCCTCGGCCCTGCTTGCCGTGGCCCGGTTCCGGGGCGTGCGCATGGCCAACCTGCTCTATGCGGGGGACTCGCTGGCCGGCGAGGATTGGGAGCAGCGGGGCTGGCACCTGGCCATGGACGTGCGCGAGCGGCTCTTCTGGGTTGCCGTCGATGCCGTCCTTCGCCTTCCGGTGGCCACGCGTTCATGACCTCGGTGGACCGGCCCCCTAGGCTCGGCTCCGTGGACACCCCTGTGATCGCCGTCGACGGGCCGGCCGGCTCCGGCAAGTCCAGCGTCTGCCGCGCGGTCGCAGACCGCCTCGGTTTCCGCTACCTCGACACCGGCGCGATGTACCGGGCGATGACCTGGGCCATGCTCGACGCAGGTGTCGACGTCGACGATCCCGAGGCCGTCGTCAGCGCCATGGACGCCGTGTCGATCATCAGCGGCACCGATCCGCTTGCGCCGTCCATCCATGTCGGCCAGACCAATGTCTCCTCGCCGATCAGACGTGACGAGGTCACCGGTGCGGTCAGCGCCGTCAGTGCAGTGCCGGCCGTGCGGGAGCGGCTGGTGCGGATCCAGCGTCACGAGGTGTCTTCGGCGGTCTCTGCCGGGACCGGCATCGTGGTCGAAGGACGTGATATCACCACGGTCGTGCTGCCCGACGCAGACCTGAAGCTGTTCATCACCGCGGACCCGGCCGAGCGTGCCCGCCGACGTGCGGCGCAGGACCTGGACCTCGGCAAGTCCGCCGTCGACGTCGCAGAGACCCAGACGGCGCTGCTCGTGCGCGATGCCAAGGACTCCGGCCGGGCCGCATCGCCCCTCACCGTCGCGCCGGACGCTGTCGTCGTCGACACGACGTCGATGAGCCTCGACGAGGTCGTCGCGCAGATCGTGGGGCTGGTCGCGGACCTGCCGGCGCGATCGTGACCCCTCTGGTCGAGGTCGAGCCGCCGTCCTGGCACGGCGCGGCGCATGCCCGCAACCTCACATCGGCCGCACTCCGCATGACGTATCAACTTCGTCCGCACGGCGCCCACCACGTCGGGACGACGGGACCGCTTCTCATGGTGACCCGCTGCGAGGCCGTTCTCGCCGGATCCCTGGTGCGCGCGCTGTCACCGCGACCCATTCACGTCGTGGCCAACGAGGCGATGGCTCGCGCGATGCCCGTCGGAGTCCTCACGTCGGCGGGTGACCTGCCCTTGAGCGGGCCTTACGCGATCACGACCCAACGGCGGGCGCTTGTGGCCCTGGCGGACGACCGCGCGGTCCTCGTGGCGGGCTCGTCCGTGCCGATCGGCTACCTCGCCGCCGCTGGCGTTCAGGTCATGCCGGTCGTTCTGCTCGGGGCCGACGGCACCGTCCCCACCGACCCGCCGCGCCCGCGATCGAGGATCGACGTGTTCTTCATGGCGCCATCGACAGTCCATGCGCCGGGGGATGCACTTCGTTCGGGCACCCGTTCGGCCCTCACGGAGCAGGTGCGCCAGTTGCTCGCGGATGCCGAGCAGGTGGCCGTGATGCGAATGGGCGGGCGGCCATAGGGCAAGATCAAGGCAAAAGCCGTGATCTGGAGTGGGGAAAATGACCGACGATTGGGTGGCGTTCGACGCCGACGACGATTCAGTCGTCGACGATTTGACGACGCCGGGAATCGTCGCTGACGACCTCGACGACGAAGCCGCGGTCGAGGCCGCCCTGGTGGCGGCTCGGGCCGAGTTCGGCGACATCGACGCCGACCTCAACGAGATGATGCGCCCCGGTGGCGAGCATTCCGGGCTTCCGGTGCTGGCCGTCGTCGGCCGGCCCAACGTCGGCAAGTCCACGCTCGTCAACCGGTTGATCGGGCGGCGCGAGGCCGTCGTCGAGGACGTTCCGGGCGTGACACGCGATCGCGTCACCTATGAGGCCGAATGGAACGGCGTCCGCTTCATCCTCATCGACACCGGTGGCTGGGACCGCAAGGTGAAGGGCATGGCCGCCGCCATCGCCGCGCAGGCCGAGCGGGCGATCAACGACGCCGACGCCGTGATGTTCATCGTCGATGCGAAGGTCGGCGCAACCGACACCGACGAGGCCGTCGTGCAGGTGCTCCGGAAGGCCGGCAAACCGGTGCTGCTTGTCGCCAACAAGGTCGATGACGCGAACACCGAACTCGAAGCCGCCTCCTTGTGGTCGCTCGGACTCGGTGAGCCGCACCCGGTCTCCGCGCTCCATGGTCGCGGTTCCGGCGACCTGCTCGATGCGGCCGTCGCGCTGCTGCCCGAGGAGGGCTCAGGCCTGTCGCGCGAGGCGGGCCCGCGCCGCGTCGCCCTGCTGGGCAAGCCGAACGTCGGCAAGTCCTCGTTGCTCAATGCGCTGGCCGGCAGCGATCGCGTCGTCGTCGACAGTGTTGCTGGGACAACGGTCGATCCCGTCGACGAACTGATCAAGCTCAAGGACACCTGGTGGTGGTTCGTCGACACCGCGGGAATTCGTCGTCGGGCCAAGGAGGCGAGCGGTCACGAGTACTACGCAACGCTGCGCACGCAGGCGGCCCTCGACCGCGCCGAGGTCGCGATCGTCCTCGTCGATGCGTCCGAGCCGCTGACCGAGCAGGACGTCCGCATCATCCACATGGTCATCGAGTCGGGCCGTGCCCTCGTTCTCGCCTACAACAAGTGGGACCTCACCGACGAGGAGCGCCGGCACTATCTCAAGCGCGAGATCGAACGCGATCTCGTCCAGGTGCCCTGGGCGCCCAGCGTCAACATCTCGGCCAAGACCAAGCGCCACGTCGAGAAGCTCCCCGTTGCGATCGAGGCAGCCCTGGAGGGCTGGGAGACCCGCATCTCCACCGGGCGCCTCAATCAGTTCATCAAGGAGCTCACCGACGCCCATCCGCACCCGCTTCGCGGTGGACGTCAGCCTCGCATCCTGTTCGGTGCCCAGGTTCAGGTCGGGCCTCCGACGTTCGCGCTCTTCACTACCGGGTTCCTCGAGGCTGGGTATCGACGGTTCATCGAGCGTCGGCTTCGCGAGGAGTTCGGCTTCGTCGGCACCCCAATCCGGATCGTGATGCGGGTGCGGGAGAAGCGGTCTCACCGACGATGACCGGGTACGCTCACAGGGTGCGTATGAGGCATTTGGTGGGAATCGGTCTGGTGGCGGCCACGGTGTCCGTGGTCCCCGCCACTTCGGCGACGGCCGCGGAGACCGTCCTTGCTCGTCGCCCATCGGTGACGCTCAAGGTCGGCAACGCGCCCACGACGCCCGTCGTGAGCGGCGACCGGGTGTTTGTGTCCAACAAGGCTGACGGCACCGTCACGGTCATCGACCGCGCGACCAACACGGTGGTCGACACCCTGGCCGTGGGCCTGTCGCCGGGCACGCCGCTCGCCTCGGCGGACCGCCTGTACGTGCCGCTCACCGGTGAGTGGAAGATCGCGGTCATCAACACCCAGACCCTTGAGCTGATCACGCGCATCCCTGTCGGCGACAGCCCGCTCACGCCCGTGATGTCTTCCGCAGGCGCCACCCTCGTGGTCCCGAACTCGGGATCGGGCTCGGTGACCCTCGTCGACGCCGCAACCGGCGAGTTGAGGGCCACAGTCCCGGTCGGCATCCGACCGACGACGCCGGTTGCAGGATTCGGCAAGCAGTCCCAGAGCTTCCTCGATCGCGTCTACGTGCCGAACCAAGGATCCGACACCGTCTCCATCGTCGACACGAGGAAGGCTGCGGTCATCGGCACCGTGGTCGTCGGTGGCGCGCCTGGCGAGCCCGCTGTGTCTCCGCCGCTGTCCAGCGGCGACGTGGTGTACGTCCCGAACTTGAACTCGTCCACGACGACAGTCTTCACGCAGGCCGATGGCACCGTCCTCGGCCAGATCGCCACGGGCGGCGGCCCCGTTCGGCCCAGTTCAAATGTCAATGGTGGCCTGGTGTTCATCCCGAACTCCCAGTCCGGCACCGTGTCGGTGTTCGACGTCGCCAAGCAGGGCGTGGTGAGAACGCTGCGCATCGGCAAGAATCCGGGACCTGGAGCCAAGAGCCCCGATGGCAGCACTGTCTACGTCCCCAACACTGGCGGCACCACCATGGGGATCATCGATGCGACCAGGGGCACACTCGCGGCGATCCTGCGCGTAGGCCCCCATCCCTCGACGCCGGCGGTGGCGGGGACGAAGCTGTTCGTCAGCAACGATCTCGGCACGGTGACTGTCGTGGATGTCGGCCAGCGGCTGTGGCCCACGGCTCCGTGGCCCGTGAAGGTCGAGGCGCACAAGGGCCGGGCACTGGTGGCCTGGCACAAACCCCGGTCCGCAGGGGTGGGTCGCGTCCTCCACTACAACGTGTTCGCTTCGACGGGGCAATCCTGCTCGACGAGGCACACCTCCTGCGTGATCCGCGGTCTGCCGTCCGGGCAGCGCGTCACCTTCGAGGTGCGGGCCGTCAACCGGCTTGCGGCGGGCAACGCCGCGACATCCCGTGCGGCTCTGATCCGGTAGCAGTTCGTCAGTTCGACGGCGCCACGGGTGCCACCGGTGGCGGCACGTCGCACGTGCGCAGCGCTGGTCGGCCCGCGAACCTGTCCGCGATCCACTCGACGGCCGACGGACCCGCTGTGGTCGCCGCCGCCATGTGCCCGATGCCGCCCATCCAGAGCACGTCGATGGCCGAGCCCGCCTTGCACCACGCGTCTTCGATCATCGCCTGCGGCCACGGCAGGACGACCTCGTCGGTCGTCCCCTGTGCGATGAACACGGGCATCGAGGCCGGCAGCGGTGGGGGAGTCTGGTCCTTGATCGCTGCGGTCCACTGGCCGATCGTGAGTGGATTCGTCTCGAAGAAGTGCTCGCCCGCTGTCTGGCGAAGCAGTCCCTCGATCCCGGACTGCTTGATGCACTCGCCGACCAGTCGCGTTGCGGCGTTCTGCCCAGCCTTCGACACGACGCCCGCGATCGGGAGGTCGGGGTAATAGACCGGCCAGGACTCAAGGACGTCCGGGCCGATCACCCAACCCGCGACCGTGTCCCACTGGGCGCTCATGATCTCGGGCAGGTTGAGGGCAGGTGCCGCCGCCGCGACACCGAGAAGGGTCAGCTCGGGCGCGTACGTCTCGCCCAGGTGCCCAGTCCAGACGGACGAGTGCCCGCCCTGCGAGTGGCCCCACGTGACGTAGCGCGAGCCGGCGTGCGCCTCGGGGACGCTGCGTGCTGCGCGGACCGCGTTGACGACGTCTCGCATCTCGGACTGCGCGATCAGGTACAGGCTCGGTCCGGGCGTCCCCAATCCGACGTAGTCCGTCGACACGACCACCCAGCCCAGGCTCATCATCTGGTCGAGCCAGTTGTCGGTGTCCTGAAGGGGATTCGCGGAACGGGAGGGCACGCACGCGTCGCCCATACCCAGTGTCCCGTGGGCCCACGCGACCACGGGCCGGCCCTCCGCCGGTGCCGGGGCGTCAGGGATGAAGAGCATGCCGCCGGACGCGGCGGGCGTACCGTCGGGCAACTGGGAGACGTACAGGATGCGATAGGCGCTCGCTCCGGGAACGTTGACGCCCAACGGCTCCATTCGGATCACCGTGCCCGGTTCAGTAGGGAGTGGGCTCGGCGGCATGTAGAAGGGGTCCAACGCGGATTGCGCACGATTGGTCTCCACGCGCTCGGAGCCGACCACGGCCACGACGACCATCACGCTCGCGAGCGCGATGGCAAGGACCGTGATCGCCAGCCACTTCAGTGCCCGCACGATGCCAACCTAGCGCCGGGAACCCGCCTGAACCGTCCTACGACCGTGTGATTCGTGTTTTCGGGAGACGCTGTCATCGGTCGGGCGCGCCCGCGAGAGCACCTGCGAGGCGTTCCCGATGGACCATGTAGAGTCTCCACGCCCCGTCAAACAGGGCAACGGGCTGTAGCGCAGTTTGGTAGCGCACTTGACTGGGGGTCAAGGGGTCGTGGGTTCGAATCCCGCCAGCCCGACGGCGACCCGCCTCACCGATCTCCCCCGTTCAGTGAGGCGGGTTCGTCATTTCCGGGATCGTGTGCGGCGGCTCATCCGCGAGGATAGGGCCGCCCTCGGTTGCCACCGCCAACTTCAGTGACTCGGGGTCAGGAGTCCTGGATAGTGATTGCGCCAGTGGGGCACAGATCGGCGGCCTGTTGCACGGCGTCGCGGAGACTCTCGGGAGGGTTGTCCTGGAGGATGTACAGGTATCCGTCTGCCCGGATCTCGAAGACCTGCGGGCAGACCTGCGTGCACGTACCAGTAGAGGCGCACACGTCGTAATCGATCACGACACGAAATCCCATTTCGCCTCCCTTGGTGGGTCTGCTTCGCCATCAAAGCCAAATGAATCGTTCCTCGCAGGAGAATCCCTCATTTCGGGCAAACCGCCCCGACCGCCGAGTGGGGCCATCACAATGCCGGGGACGCTGACCCACGACGTGAGGACCCGCCATGACGACCCTTTGCCCCGAGTGCCAAGGCACTCTCACCCTCTCCGACCCTACGCAAGGTGACATCATCCCGTGCCCCGACTGCGGCGCGGAGCTGCAGGTGATCAGCGTTGAACCGCCGGAGCTGGCTCTAGCCCCCGAGGTGGATGAGGACTGGGGCCAGTAGCTCTTGCTCCTGAAGCGCGACGACGAGCAGTTCCACGCTCCCCCCGGACCACTCCTACTGATCGGGGCCGCACGTCGTCGGGGCTATCACCCAGGGCACGTCATCTGCCTGCGCGGGTGCGGCCAGCACCGTGGGCGCGGTCATGGGTCATGAGCCGGTGGGAGCAGGCAAGAAGGCCTGAACGTGACCGAGCGCCCTGTCCACGTATTCGTCCTTCTCGCCGACGGGCGCGATGTAGAACAGGGACTCGCGGGCAGTCTCGAGGTCTGCCAGGCGCGCGATGATCCAGGCAGCCAGGTACTGGCTCGAGAGGCAACCGCCCGCGGTGGCAACGTTGCCTGATGCGTAGAACGGCTGGTCCACGACGTTCGCCCCGGCCTCCATCACCCAGGGCTTGGTGATGAGGTCCGTGCACACGGGGACGTCGTCGAGCAGGCCGAGCTTGGCGAGCAGGAGAGCACCCGAGCACTGAGAGCCGATCAACTGGCGCTCGGGATCCAGGCGAAGGCTGGCAAGGAACTGCGGGTCGGCCGCGTAGTCACGGGTCTTCATGCCGCTGCCGATGATGACGGCGTCCACGGCCGGCAGGTCGGTCAGGCTCATCTGCGCGTTGACGGTGACCCCGTTCATGGAGGTGACCTGCGCAGTCGGGCAAGCGATGGACACGGTCCAGCCAGGGCGATTCACGCGGCCGAGCATGTATGAGGCGACGAATGAGTCCACCTCGTTGAATCCGTCCAAGGTGACCACGGCGACAGTCGGCATGCCGCAAGGCTAGGGGCGGCCGGCCAGCCCCCGGATGAGGGTCCTCAGGACTGCCCGCAAGTGGCCGTTTCCGGGCCACGGCCCTTGTGGCGGTGGTGAGATAGGTCGATGCACCGCAAGGAGGGCCTGAAGACCCCGCCCGAACTGATGATCACGCCCACGGTCACGTGGGCGGACGTCGCCCTCGCGCCTGACTCCCTCACTGCGCTCCAGCGTGTCGCAGACTCCGCACGCGGCCTCTCCGCCGAGGTCGATGACGCCCGTGAGGACTCGCGTCCAGCCGGAACACTGCTGGTCTTCCTCGGCGAGGACCGCAGGAATCGGCGACTGGCCGCCGAAGCCCTGGCCAACGCGATGAAGGTGCCGATCTTCCGTGTCGACCTCGCGGCGGTCGACGACAAGTGGCTCGCACAGACGGAGGCGAATCTGGATCGGGTCTTCGCCGCAGCCGATCGAGCCGGGGTCGTGCTGCTCCTCGACGAGGCTGACGCCCTGTTCGCCGGCCGGACCGAGGTCAAGGATGCCCACGACCGTTTCTCGACGACGGAAGTGTCCTACCTGCTGCAGAAGATCGAGGAGCACCACGGCCTGTGCATCCTTGCCGCGAACCGCAAGAGCCACGTCGACGCTATGTTCACCCGCCGCGCACTCCTGCAGATCCCCTTCCCTCGACCCTAGAGAATCGGCGGGCGGACGGCGGAGTCGGGCTGCGCCGGTCGGTCCCGCTTGGGGAGCTTGGTGAGCACCAAGGCGTAAGACGTGTCAATCGCATCGAACACCTCCTCGTCTGGAATCCCGCCGTCCAGGCGTAGCGAGTTCCAGCCCGACCGAGCCAGGTACGGCATCGGGTGGGCATCCTCCGGGTAGCGGTCCAGCCACTCGTCGGCCTCGTCGCGGGAGCGCGCGCACTTGACGCCGACGGTGTTGCCACGCGGGTCACCGAGGAACGCGAAGATGTGTGGGCCGACCTTGGCCACCACGGTGTCGCCCCATGGCTCGTCCTGCCAGGCGCCCGACTTCTCCAGGCAGTACTCCAGCGCAGTGTCGAAGTCCACGCTCACCTCCGATGACGCCGAGGCTACCGCCCTTCCGGGAGCCTCCCGGTCCGCAAGTCGGTAGCGTCGAGCCATGTGCACAGACCTGCGGCTCGTCCGGCTCGCTGACCTTCGCGTCTCGGCGCGGACCCTCGACTTCGCGTACGAACTGGGTTCAACCGTGGAAGTGGTCCCGCGCGGCCAGAACTGGACGGCGACCAAGACCCACGGTGCCATCGCGCCCCTGTCGTGGACGAACAATCTCGGCTTCGTCGGTATGGGGGCGTTCGGCTTCGATCAGTTCTTCGCCGACGGGCTCAACGAGGCGGGCCTGTCGGTGGGGACGCTGTGGCTTCCCGAGACGAAGCTTCCCGAGAGCCCGCCGACCACCGGCACCGCGCCGGCGCTGGACTTCGTCAACTTGGCGGGCTGGCTGCTCGGGACATGCTCGACGGTGGCGGACGTGAAGGCCGCCCTGACGAAGGTGCAGATCTGGAACGCCCCAGTGAAGGACCTGTGGCCGGAGGGACGACCCGTTCCGGACAAGCTGGAGCCGTTGATGAACTGGGCCTTCACCGAGCACCTGGCGATCCATGATGCGAGCGGTGCCGATCTCGTGGTGGAGTTCCTCGACGGTCAGGCGCAGGTGCATGACAATGTCATCGGCGTCCTCACGAACTCGCCGGTGTACCCCTGGCACGTAACGAACCTGCGCAACTTCATCGGGCTCACCAACGTCGACCCGAAGCCGTACAACCTGATGGGGATGCCGGTCACGGGAACCGGAAACGGCACTGGCCTCATGGGTCTTCCCGGCGATGTGACACCGCCTTCGCGGTTCGTGCGCGCAACCGTGCTCACGCAGGTGGCAAGCACGGCAGGCAGTGCCCGCGAGGCGGTCAACCAGGCGTTCCATTCACTCGACCTCGTGAGCGTGCCCCGGAATCTGGCGGCCTCGGGTGACTACACGCAGTGGTACGTCGTGCGCGACCACGACAACCTCGTCTACTACGTGCGCAGCTACGACGGCTGGACCACGGATGTCCACGACCTGCGTGCGCTCAAGGTCGATCAGGCGGGGGCCTCATCGACGCTGCCCCTGCCTTCCGTGTAGGCCAAGCCCAGGCGTTGCCATCGCCGCATTCGCTTGCCATAGTCGCGTGGTGGAACTACGAACGGCGACGCTCGCCGACGTGCCCCTCCTCGCCTACTGGGACACCAAGCCGCACGTCCAGGCAGCCACCGGGGATGACGACGTCGCCGACTGGAGCGTCGAGGTCTCGGCGGACCCGCGATGGCAGCAGGTGCTGATCGCCGAGACGGATGGCCGACCGGTTGGCGTGGTCCAGATCATCGATCCTCGCAACGAGACAACGCACTACTGGGGCGAGGTCGCGGCGAATCTCCGTGCCATCGACATCTGGATCGGGGAGGAGACCGACCTGGGCCAGGGCTTCGGCACGCAGATGATGGAAGTGGCGCTGGGTATGTGCTTTGAGTCGCCCGAGGTGACAGGGGTCCTGATCGACCCCTTGGAGTGGAATGTGCGGGCTCAACGGTTCTACGCAGGGCTGGGCTTCAAGGTCGTCGGTCCGCGTCGGTTCGGCAGTGATCAGTGCCTCGTGATGAGGCTCGATCGCGATCGCTGGGCCGATACTTAACCTAGGCCTTGCCGAGGTCAAACCGAGGCGCGGAGGTCCCCACGTAGGCTTCTTCAGGGGTACGGGCAGAGGTCAACTGCGAATTGGGGAGAGCATGAATCGACTCGGCATCAACAAGACCGTCCTGGGCAGCGTCTTGGCGCTGACCGTAGTGCTGACGGGATTGCTCGCGACGCCAGCTGCTGCGACCTCGCGGACCATGCTCACGGAGACCCAGGTCAAGAAGGCGCTGCTCACACTGCCCCAGATCACGAGCATCTCCGGTGCTGCCGGACCCGTGACCTCGGCAGGCGTGACGTGCCACGCGGCCCCGTACTACGCCGGGAACGTCGAGTACTGCTACTACGAGATGATGCGCTCCGACGCCGCGTACGCCGGC
Source organism: Actinomycetes bacterium (assembly GCA_037130755.1). Taxonomy (GTDB): domain Bacteria; phylum Actinomycetota; class Actinomycetes; order S36-B12; family S36-B12; genus UBA10649. The sequence goes on along the minus strand of JBAXSI010000007.1, from coordinate 51,916 downwards.
GGGAAGCCGTCGCCGAGCCACGTCGACATCATCTCCTTCAGCAACGCCAAGCTCCCCATCGCGTACCTCAAGGAGATGAAGGCCGGCGGCGGCCCCACGGCGATCACCCTGACCGCCACACCGACCCTGATCGTCAAGTACGACCCGAAGGCGAGCATCTCGACGTCCGCTGACGCGGGCGGCCAGCCCGTCCTGTCCACCGGTCCGACGGTGTCGGTCTACCAGCGCAAGGGCATCAACGTCGTCTACACGGTGTGCGCTGACCCCAAGGCGACCACGTCCACCCAGTTGGCGATCTGTGCCAAGAAGCTCGCGACCGCTCAGCTGGCTCGCCTGAAGTAAGGGTCTGTCGGTCGGCGCGCCAGCGTTAGCCCGTGATTGCGTTGCCATCGAGTGCGGACAGGGTGCGGGCCCATTCGGCGGAGGCATCCGGGCCGAACAGGAGTGCTGCCTCGGCGAACAGCCGACGCAGTTCGTCTTCGTGACCGGCCAGGGCAGCAGCGCGCACGCTGTCGCGCCAATCACCCTGCTCGACGGTCACCCGGAGCCCGGGTCCGTCCGGCTGACCACTTAGGACAACGAGGCGTTGGCTCCGGCCTGATCGGTCTGAACCGCCCAGCACTCCGTCGCCCGGCCGTCCTTCATGTGCCAGACGAACACGTCATGGCCGTCGAACGGCTTGGGCTTCTGCCAGCCTGAATCTGTCAGCACGACCACATGCTCGTCATCCCCGAGGATCGTGTGCACCCGTTGGTAGAAGGTGCCCTCGGTGACCTCAAGCAATTTGCCGAAGTACGCGAAGACCTCGTCCTGTCCATGGAAGTCGCCGCTGAGGACGTTCTCTCCTGAGGTGTGCCAGGCGATGTCGGGCGCCAGCAATTCGGCAATTGTTGCCATGTCGCCGGCATTGAAGGCTTCGAAGCCCTTGCGGATCAACTCTGCGTTGGCATGCATGTGCGGCTCCTTACTGTGCGACGTCCTTGACGGACCGCTGCGGGCGCGGACGCCTGCGGTGGGTGTCCGGCCCGTCTTGGGCCGAACGCGGGCGACTGCTGAGTGCCGCCCCCCGGCACGTGAAGCGCGACTGACGCTACTCCCGAAGAGCAATGTCCGGAAGGCCCGATCCGGGGATGGCCAAGGATCCTCTGGCTGCGCACTCTGCGAGGATCGGCGGGTGCCGGTCCTGCGCATCACTGACCCAGCCGACGAGCGTCTTGCGGACTACGTGGCGCTCACCGACGTCGTCCTGCGGTCCCGGCACGAGCCGGAGAAGGGCATCTACATCGCCGAGAGCGCGTCGGTCATCCAACGCGCTCTCGAAGCCGGGCACCAGCCGCGCTCGCTGCTTATGGCGGAGCGTTGGCTGGAACCGCTTCAGGGCATCCTCGACCTGGCCCAGTTGGGATCGTCGGATGCGATACCCGTCTACGTGGCCGACGCCGACGTGCTCAATGCGGTCGCCGGCTTCAACGTTCATCGTGGTGCGCTGGCCGCCATGCTGCGACCGCGGCTGCCCTCGGTCGAGGCCTTGCTCGGCTCCGTAGGCGGTGGCGCTGCCCGGGTGGTCCTTTTGGAGGACATCGTCGATCACACGAACGTGGGTGCCATCTTCAGGTCGGTTGCGGCGCTGGGCGCCGACGCGGTACTCGTCTCCCCCCGATGCGCTGACCCCCTTTACCGGCGCAGCGTGCGCGTGTCGATGGGGGCGGTGTTCTCCGTGCCGTGGACGCGGATGGCGGACTGGTCCGCGACGACCGACGCGCTCAAAGACAGCGGCTTCGTCGTGGCCGCTCTGGCCTTGAGCGATGACGCCGTCTCGTTGGAAGACTTCGCACGTGGGGCGCCCGCGCGCTTGGCCCTGGCCCTGGGTGCCGAGGGCGACGGACTGTCGGCCGGGGCAGTGGCGGGAGCGGACGTGGTCGTCAGAATCCCGATGTCCGCCGACATCGACTCACTGAACGTTGCCGCGGCATCTGCGGTCGCACTGTGGGCGCTGCGCGTCCAGTAGGGCTACAGGCCTCGACGACCCCGGAGGATCAGCATCGACCGCGCGGCGACCGTCACCGTCGAACCGATGGCCATCGGCGCCCCGGGGTTCGGCGGGTCGGCGCTGGCACCCACCGCATCGTCGTCCGTGTCGATCTCGCGTTGCCACTCGCGGGCGCCGTCGACGGGTGGGATCACCATCCCAAGGGGCTCCCACCACGCATTGACCATCACCAGGAAGTCGTCGTCCAGGAGCGGTGACCCGTCCGCTCCTGTGTCGGGCAGGTCGTTGCCGTCGAGGTACAGCACGATGCACCGAGCGTTGGGGTCGTTCCAGTCGCCGTCGTTCATGAGCGCGCCTGCCGGCGTGTACCACTGGATCTCGTCCGTCTGACTTCCGACCAGGAAGCGTCGGCGTCGGAACACCGGGTGCTCGAGTCGCATGCGCACCAGTCGTCGGGTGAAGGCGAGCAGCGCCTGGTCCGGCGCCGACCAGTCGAACCAGGCGACCGTGCCGTCCTGGCAGTAGGCGTTGTTGTTGCCCTGCTGCGTACGTCCGAGTTCGTCGCCACCCAGCAGCATCGGGATGCCGAAGGACGTCAGGAGGGTCGTGAGGAGGGCACGCTGCTGTCGCGAACGAAGCGCGTTGACCGTCGGGTCGTCGGTGGGACCCTCGGCTCCGCAGTTCCACGATCGGTTGTCGCTGGTGCCGTCGCGATTGTCCTCGAGGTTGGCCTCGTTGTGCTTGCTGTCATAGGAGACGAGGTCGCGAAGAGTGAAGCCGTCGTGCGCGGTGACGAAGTTGACCGACGCCGTTGGCCGACGGGCGGAGTTGCCGTAGAGGTCAGACGAGCCGGTGATCCGCGAGGCGAGGGTGGACATCAACGATGGCTTGCTTCGCCAGAAGTCGCGGACCGTGTCGCGGTAGGCGCCGTTCCACTCGCGCCACATCGCCGGGAAGCGACCGATGTCGTACGAGTCCATCTGCCCGACATCCCACGGCTCCGCGATGAGCTTGACGCGGTTCACCACCGGGTCCTGTGCGATCAGGTCGAAGAACGAGGCCGTACGGTCGAACGCGCCGTCCTCGCGGCTCAAGGTCGCGGCCAGGTCGAAGCGGAACCCGTCGACGTGCATCTCCTCCACCCAGTAGCGCAGCGAGTCCATGATCAGCCACAGTGCCGTCGTGCTTCCTGCGTCGATGGAGTTGCCGGTGCCCGTGGTGTCGTAGTAGCCGGCCGGATCGTGCGGGTCCAGGCGGTAGTAGTCGGGGTTGTCGAGGCCGCGGAAGCACAGCGTGGGCCCGCCGGCGCCACCCTCGCAGGTGTGGTTGTAGACCACGTCGAGGATGACCTCGAGGCCTGCTGCATGCAGGGCCTTGACCATCGCCTTGAACTCACGCACCTGGCCACCGACAACTCCCCGCTTCGCCTCGGCCGAGTACGCCGCGTGCGGAGCGAAGAAGCCGAGGGTGTTGTAGCCCCAGTAGTTGGCGAGCCCGTGGCTGTGCACGGACGGCTCGGTGACGCTCTGGTGCACCGGCAGAAGTTCGATGGCGGTGACGCCGAGGTCCACGAGGTGCTGGACGGCAGCAGGATGCGCCAGACCGGCGTACGTCCCGCGCATGTCGGCGGGCACGCCGGGGTGCAGTTGCGTGAATCCCTTGACGTGCACCTCGTAGACGACCGTGTCGGCGTAGCGGCGATTCGGTGAGGTGTCGCCGGTCCAGTCGAATGCGTCGTCGATCACGATGCCGAGAGGGACGTCCTTCGCCGAGTCAAGGCTGCTTGGCCTGCTCGGCTCGTCGAGGTCGTGGCCGTAGATGGACGGTCCGTATCGAAGCTCGCCGACGGTCGCTCGGGCATAGGGGTCGAGCAGTAGCTTGGCGTCGTTGAAGCGCAGACCGCGGGACGGGTCATACGGACCCGAAGCCCTGAGCCCGTAGCGCTGGCCAGCCGTGACCCCTGGCAGGAACCCGTGCCAGATCCCAGCGTCGTTCTGGGGGAGCGCGTGCCGCGTCTCGTTCCCGCTCTCGTCGATCAGGCAGACCCAGACGTGCTCGGCCGTTGACGAGGCGACGGCCACGTTGATGCCGTCCTCCGACAGGCTTACTCCGAGCGGGAAGGGCTTGCCTGGTAGGACGTCCATACTTCCTCCGAGTGGGCATCGCCCAGTGGTTCGAGCCGTCGATCCAGTATGGCCGCAGTGGTGGCCGGCGTTGTCAGAATCGAGTGGAGCGCTACCACCGTCGCGGCGACCAGGGCGACGATCCGAAGGCCTTGTACGGCGACCACCGGCGGGTTCCCGTCCATCAGGTCGTACGGGAACCACGGGTAGATCACCTGGGTGAGCACACTCGCCGTCGCGACCAGCATGGACACGCGGCGCATCATCGAGCGCGGGGACAGGAGGGCGGCGGCGGCGACAGCGACGATCCAGACGTTGTACTGCGGTGAATACACGCGACTGGTCACGACGCTGACCAGGACCAAGGTCAGTGCGACGTCGCCGACGGGAACGGCGTCGAGCCGACCGGAGAAACGCCACCAGGCGATGACGCCCATCGTGATCAGACCTGCCACGAACACGGCGGTTCCCACCAGCTCCGCACCCGGCATGAGTACCTGGTACGCGCCATACTCCAACCCGGATCGCATCGGTCCGCGGGCCAGCGCGAACAGTTCATACGGGAGGGCGCCGGTGGACTCGACCTGGAGGCCGCGGGCTCGTTGGTTGGCGAGGAAGCTCCAGATCCCATCGAACCTGGAAGCAATCACGAGCAGGACGAGGGCCGTGGTGGCCACGAAGGCAACGGTGCCTCTGCGCCAATGCGCGCGAGGGAGGGCGATCAGGAGGAAGGCCGGCCACACCTTCACGACGAAACCCAGGGCAGCGCTCGCACCGGCGAGCACCGGTCGACCCGCGAGGATCACGAACCCGACCGCGAAGAAGGCAGGGACGATGTCGAATCGAGTGAACATGATGGGCCCGACGACGACGCCCGCCATGGCCCACAGCCACAGCCCGGACCGGGACCTGCCGGGAGCCCTTGCGTGAGTGATCAGCAGGATCCCGAGGATCGCCGCGTCGAGCAGAACGCAGAGCACGGCGAAGGCAACCGAGTAGTTGATCGGCAGCCACGACGGGGCGAGCAGCACCGGGCCGGCACCCGGCGGGTACTGCCACTTCTCGTCGGCCAGGGGGTACTGCGCCCAGCGAAGGTAGGGCAGCCAGCCGCGGTAGATGTCGATGTCGTCGAGCAGGCGAGGAGTGAGCGCGATCGACGCGAGGGCAAGCGCTCGGGTCACCAGCCAGGTGATCGCGATGCGCAGGTTCGTCGACCGTTCCTGGGCGTCCTTCGTCGCACGATCGGTGATCGATCGAGCGCCTTCGTCCATCGTTCCTCCGGGGCGGGGCGCGATCTGCCGAGTCCCGGCCTGACCACGATAATCGGCGTGGGTTACGGGGCCGTAACGCTGGTGTCGCCCACCGGGTCAGGATCGGGGGACGGGTGCGCCAGCGAGTCGACCGCCAGGGCGGTCGCGACGACGAGGAGCGTGATGCGCACCACTTGGGCCAGGATCCCGCTCGCCTCACCGGTGACCAGCTGGGTTGCGGACCACGGGTAGACGACCTGGGTGACGATCGACACAGCGGTGACGATGCCTGCGACACCGCGCTGGCGAGTCCGGGTCGACAGCATCGCCGCGGCCGCAACGCCGACGAGCCAGGTGTTGAACTGGGGCGAGTACACGCGGCTGGTGGTCACGGACACCAGCATCACTGCGAGGGCGACGTCGCCGGGTGGCACGTGCTCAAGCCGCCCGCGCAGCCGCCACCACGCAATCAGGGCGAACAGCGCGATCCCGATCAGCGTCACGACCGTGCCGACGAGTTCGGCTCCGTTCATGAGCACCTGGATGGAGCCGAACGTCAGCCCCGTCTCGACATGCCCGCCGAACAGCGAGAAGACCAGGTAGGGCAAGGCGCCGGTCGACTCAACCTGAAGGCCGCGGTCGCGCTGGTTGGCCAGGAATGACAGGCTGTCGTGGAACAGCAGTGCGAAGCCGAGGACGATCACCAGGAGCGTCAGCGCGAAGGCCGGGATACCGCGCTTGAGCGATGGACGGGGCAATGCCAGCAGCATGAGTGCCGGCCACACCTTCACTGCTGCCCCGACGGCGGCACTCGCGCCGGACCAGGCGGGCCGCGCGACCGTGACGATCGCCAGGACGGCGAACAGTGTCGGAGCTACATCGAAGCGCACCATCATGATCGGCCCGACGATCACGCCCGCGAGAGCCCATAACCACACGCCCCGCCACGAGGATGGCCGCTGGCGCGCATGGGCGACCATCAGCGTGACCATGACTGCGGCGTCGATTGCGAGGATCACCAGCGTGAACGACCAGCGGAAGTCGATCGGCCAGTGGCCTGCGGCCAGGAAGACGAGCGCAGCTCCCGGGGGGTACTGCCACGTGGGGTCGGCCGCAGGGAAGGTGAAGTCACCGAGTGGTGCCAGCCACGACTGGTACACCTCCAGGTCGTGGAGCATCCACGGGGTGAGGTCCACGGACGCGACCGCGAAGAGGCGCGTGGCGAGCCAGGCGACGCCGATGGCCAGATAGGACAGCCAGGCGTCCGAGCGCACTCGGTGGCTTGCGGACGTGTCCGTCGTGGGAGTCATCGGATCTGCGAGCGTTGGTCAGTGCCTCGGCGTGGGCGAACCGCTCTAGCCGGCGATGGTCGCGATGATCGCCAGGACCGCGAACGCGGCGGCGATCTCGCACAGGAGCAGGCCGATGCCGATGATGCGCAGCGGCGCCCGGAACTCACCGGCGGCGTAGTGCAGAGGCCGTCGGGCGATCGTGGGGATCTTCGTGGCGTCGTCACGGGCCACGCCGGACGGATCGCGCTGGGCCCAGTACCCGCGCTCCCCGTTGCGACCGATCAGCACGAAGACGATGCCGAAGATGGCGAGGACGATCGCGAAGATCCAGAAGACGAGCGCAAGTGTGGACACGTGAGGAATGTAGCGTGACCCCGTGGCAACAGCCGCCCATGGGCCAGCAAGCGTGGTCGACGTCGATGGCGTCGGCGTTCGACTGACGAGCCCGGACAAACCGGTGTTCGACGGCATCACCAAGCGGGCCGTCTTCGACTACTACCTTGCCGTCGGTCATCGACTCGTCGACCAGATCGGCGGGCGACCTACCGCGCTGGAGCGCTGGCCGGACGGCGTCACCCCGACCGCCGAGCACTTCTACCAAAAGCACCTGCCGAAATCCGTCCCCGAATATGTGCAGGGCATCGCCGTTCGCTTCCCGAGCGGACGGCCGGGGACGCTCCTGGATCCCTCGTCGCGGGCCGCCATCGCGTGGGCGGTCCAGATGGGCGCCCTCACTTTCCATGCCTGGCCGGTGCGCGTGCCCGACGTCGACCACCCCGACCAACTGCGCATCGACCTGGATCCGCCCGATGAACTGGGCTTCCCGGCTGTGGTGACCGTGGCCGGGGCCTGCAGGGAACTGCTGACCGAGTGGGGACTGCCGGCGTACCTGAAGACCAGCGGCAGCAGAGGGCTCCACATCTTCGTGCCGATCCGACCGTTGCACTCGTTCATCGACGTGCGGCATGCGGCGATCGCCGTCGGTCGAGAGCTCGAGCGCCGGCTGCCAGACCTCGTCACCATGTCGTGGTGGAAGGAGGAGCGCGGCGGCAAGGTGTTCGTTGACTTCAACCAGAACGCGCAGGACCGGGTGATGGCATCTGCCTACTCGCTGAGGCCACGGCCCACGGCGCCCGTGTCGATGCCGATCGCCTGGGCCGATCTTGACGGGGTGCAGCCCGAGGAGTTCACCCTGCGCACCGTCCCGAACTTCGTGGCGACGCTCCCGGACCCGTGGCGCGGGATGCCGGACGCGGCCGTCGACATTGCCCCCGCCCTTCGCGCCTGGGAGCAGGACGTCGAGAACGGGCTCCCGGAGCTGCCGTACCCGCCCGATTTCCCGAAGATGCCGGGGGAGCCGCCCCGCGTGCAGCCGAGCAGGGCGCGCAAGCCCGAGACGATCTGACGCCCCGCTCAGCCGTTGAGCAGGCCGTCGATGACCGCGTCCGGTGGGCGCTCGATCTGCTCGTAGGTGCAGGTATCGGCCGTTCGATCGGGGCGCCAGCGCGAGAACTGCGCGACGTGACGGAATCGATCCCCCTCGAGTTGGTCGAAGCTGACCTCGGCAACGAGCGTGGGACGGAGCGCTCGCCAAGGCTGCTCCTTCTTCCACCTGTTCGCCTCGCCGGGGATTCGTCCCTGCGCCTGGCCGCGCCACGGATGCGGCTCGTCCTCGCCGGTCGCGAACGGGGCAAGGAGCTCGACCAGCGAGGCCCGCGTCATCGCCGGGAATGCCGACGAGACGCCCACGTACTGCAGCACGCCGGTGGGGTCATGAAGGCCCAGCAGCAGGCTGCCCACCACCTCGCCACCGTCGGCGCCCGGCTTGGCGTGCGGCCGCCAGCCGGCGACGACGACGTCGGCCGACCGCTGGTGCTTCACCTTGCCCTGCACGCGCTTTCCCGCCTGATAGGCATCGGTGCGGCTCTTCACCATGAGCCCGTCGACACCGGCCGCCTCGAATCCCTCGAACCAGGTGCGGGCCACTGCAGGATCCGAGGTCGACGGCGTGAGGAGCAATGGCGCCCGCCAGGTGCGGCCCAACTCGGCGAGGGCGGCGCGACGGATGTCGAACGGCTCGTCACGAAGGTCCCGCTCGATCCACAGCGCGTCGAAGGCCAGCAGGGTTGCCGGATGCTCAGCCGCGAGCTTGGCGATGGACGGGCCGCCCGCCTCCGACCGAGGTCGCAGCCGCATCGACAGGACGCCGAAGTCGAGGCGGCCCGCGTGCACGGCGACGATCTCGCCGTCGAGGACGGTGCCCGGGGGGAGTTGTGCCAGGCACTCGGCGACGAGCTCGGGGAACGCGTACGCAAGGTCGATGACCTCGTCGCTGGCACCCCGTGACCGGCCGCGTCCCTGCAGCACGACGGTGTCGTCCATCCGGAAGACGATGCAGCGGAAGCCGTCCCACTTGGGTTCGAACAGCACGTCCCCGGCATCCTCAGGCACCGCGTTTCCGATCGGGGACGCCAGCATGGGCTCGATGGGTGGCTGGAGCATCAGGACCTCCGCAGACGCAGGAACACGGTGCCGTCCTCGGCCAGCACGTGCACGGCGCGCCATTGCCGGGACCCAAGCAGGCCACCGGGGACGCTGACCAGATGCTCGGAGGGTGGCGCTCCGACGATCAGCGGGCTCACCGAGACCAGGAGCTCGTCGACGAGATCCAGTGCAGTGAGCGCGCTCAGCAGGGCGGGACCCCCTTCACAGTGGATCCGCCCCAGTCCGCGACGGCCCAGCTCGCCGATCACGCCGGACAGGTCGACGGTCTCGTCGCCGCAGGCGATGACGTCCGCGTGCTCGTGCAGCCAGGCAGGCGCGCTCGGCGCCGCCTGCGCTGAGGTGAAGACAAGGGTTCGGGGAGTGGAGGCCTTGGCCTCGGCGAAGAGGGGCAAGTTGGGAGCGAGGTCGAGGCCCCCGGTCACGATGGCGATCGGCAGCCGAGACGGGCCGTACCGGTCCGCCCGCACCGTGCCGGCTCCGACGAGGACGACGTCGGCTCGGAGACGCACGTGCGAGAAGACCCGCCGATCGCTGGCCGAGGCGATCGAGCGGGAGTTGCCATCGCCTCCCGCGACCGCACCGTCCAGCGACATCACGAAGCTGGCGCGAAGACAGGGGCGACTCAACGGGAACTCGTACGCCTCGACGAGCTCCTCGTCGGTCAACGGCCGGCTTGGAGCCGGGAGCAGGCGCTGCACGCACGCATCGTCGCATGATCCGGCGCCCCCGTCCGATGCGCTGCGGGGGAAGGGCCGCATAGGCTCCTCTCGTGCCGGAACCGCTGTCGCTCACCGACCGGCATCCGACAGTGTCGATCCCCGAACTGGTGGGCCAGTTCGTCCCGCCGCCGCACTTCGGGGCGGTCCGGTTCGATAACTACATCCCGGACGCCGCGCACCCCACCCAGGCAGCGGCCGTTGCCGCTTTGCGGGCGTTCGCGGACCGCGTCGTGGAGCCACCGCCCCGGCGGACGATCTTTCGTCGCCCAGCCCCGCCGGAGGGCCGCCGTGGGGTGTATCTCGATGGCGGCTTCGGGGTCGGCAAGACGCACCTGCTCGCGTCCTTGTGGCACGCGGTCCCGGGCCCGAAGAGCTTCGGCACGTTCGTCGAGTACACCAACTTCGTGGGCGCCCTCGGCTTCCGGACGGCCGTCGAGGCGCTGAAGGTGAACCGGCTGCTGTGCATCGATGAGTTCGAGCTCGACGATCCCGGCGACACCGTCTTGATGTCGACGCTCTTGAACGAACTCGTCGCCGACGGCGTCTACCTTGCCGCGACGTCGAACACGCTGCCGGACAAGCTGGGTGAGGGGCGGTTCGCGGCTGACGACTTCATGCGCGAGATCCAAGGACTGGCGGCGCACTTCGACGTGCTTCGCATCGAGGGTGAGGACTACCGGCATCGCGGCCTGCCGGATGCGCCGGAGCCCTGCTCGGATGCGGATGTCGCAGCGCATGTGTCAGCCACGCCCGGTGCAGCTCTCGACGACTTCGGCCGGCTGACTCGGCATCTGGCGACCGTGCATCCGTCCCGTTACGGGGCGCTGGTGCAGGGGGTGTCCCTGCTCGGGGTCAGCAATGTGCGGACTGTGACCGACCAGGCCGATGCACTGCGGCTCGTGGTGCTCGTCGACCGTCTCTACGACCGTGACGTGCCGGTCGTTGCGAGCGGTGTGCCGCTCGACAGGCTGTTCACCGCCGACATGCTCCGCGGGGGGTACCGGAAGAAGTACTTCAGGGCCGTGTCACGGCTTGTCGCGCTTGCTCGCGACGGGCAGGCGATGGTTGGGTGAAGACATGACACCTGAAGGCATCATCAGCGGTTTGTTCGCCGGCATCATCATCGGAATGATCGCGCGCCTGCTGGTGCCGAGCATGCAGCCCATCGGCTGCATCATCACGATCATCATCGGAATCATCGGGGCGTTCCTTGGCCTGGCGATCGCGAACTGGCTCGGCTACTCGGGAACGTGGCTCCTGGTCTTCATCACGCAGGTCTTCGTCGCGACGATTCTCGTCGCCATCACTGCTGCGCTGTTCCGCAAGAGCAACACGGGCTGAGCCACCGCACATCGACGGTGGCACAGCCCGCGGTGGCTACTGGAGCGGGGCGCCGGCCTTCGTGCAGACGGCGCTGAGGTCGGTGATGGTCGTGTCGAAGTCGCCCTTGGCGGTTGCCAGGTCGTCGCCGCCCTCGAGCCCGGTGACGGTGAACTGAGCTGCGACAGCCACGTTCATCAGGGCGCCACTGAGTGCTGGGTCGGGCGCACTGGACGACGCGGTGAGCATCTCCTCGGCGAACTGGTTCCAGCTTTCGGAGTCGGTGGCGGCGAACCCCTTCATGTAGCCGGCCTTGGCCGCGTCGACGGTGCCGCAGGCGGCCTTGGCGTCGACGGGATCGCCGCTCGTGTCGGAACCCGAGGGTGCAGCCGAGGCCTCCGCGCTGGCGGCGGCCGACGTTCCTGCGTCGGCCGACGATTCACCGTTCGCAGTCGAGCTGGACGAGCAGCCCGTCAGACCGACCGATGCGGCCAGAAGCAGCCCCGAAAGACCAGCAGCCGTTGCAATACCTAGACGCATGACGAACCTCTCGCTTGGATGTGCGATCCATCCTATGCGCCGTTGCCCCGCCTGCCCGAACGGCCCGCCGGGGCTCAGGCCCCTGTCTGGAGAACGAACTCCCACTCGATGTCGGACGTGACCGCCACACCGGCGTCGTCGACGATCGTGACGACGCCCGGTCGAGAAGTGTCGATCTCGGTCACCCGTCCGAAGCCAGGCGGGGTGGCTGCCACGGCCTGCAGCGTCCGCAGGCGGACCGGGGTCCCGGCGTCGAAATGCCGCACCGTTGCGATCCCGAGGTCTTGCAAGGGATTGGCTCGCGAGGCCTCGAGCCCGTCAGCAAAGTATGAGCAGACGTCCTCGATGCCCAGACGCGAGGTATGGACGCCGTTCCACGGCGCCTGGGTGCGTCCGCCGTTCGAGATCCACAGCAGTGTCGCGGGGAACGACACCACGGCCTTCAGCGAGAACCAGACGTAGCCCGCGCAGGACGCGGCCGCCCAGCCCAGCGGGCCTGCGGACGGGTCATTGACGAGCATCACAAGGTCCTCGTGGCCAGAAGGCGTCGGGTAGCGGGAGACGTCGAGGAGTTCGCCGTCCTCGCGGGGGATCGCGTCAAGGCTGGTGAACACGGCATTCTCGGCGAGGATCTGGGTCTCGCCGGCCGCCGGATCGGAGAAGCGGCCGGCGTTGGTGGACGCCCACCGCATCGCACTGGTGCTGATCCGCGCTGCGCCGGGCGCCTCGTTCGAGAAGTCGAGGATGGGGTGGGTGCCGTAGTTGTAGTAGCCGTCGAGGCCGGTGATCAGGAATTCCTGGTACAGCGCCGTCTGCCCTGGCCGCACACTCACGGTCTTGTCCACGACCGCTTCGATGTCTGACGCTTCAAGGTGCAGCGTGACACTGTCGGCCGTGGCGTCCGCGAGAGTCCACTCCGAGCTCGCCGTCTCGCCGTGCTGGGGGCCGTCCGGCTGGGCGCCGAACGGCAGGCACAGGAAGTCACCGCGCAGGGCGTCGAGCAACGGCGGGATTCCGGGAATGCCTCCGGGGGCCCATGGGGCAAGGGAATACGGCTGGACGACGCGACCGTCGAGGTCGAACTCGACCGGGGCGATCTGCGCTCCGCGGACGGTCACCCATGCCTGCACCAGGTCGCTTCGCAGTTCCCAGGAGAGTGCGCCGTTCTTCATCGTCGGATTCATCTCAACCGCCCAGCTAGTGGGAGCCCGCTGCTCCGCCGAGGCGATTCGACGTCAGCGTTCGTCGGCGAATCTAGCAGCGACGATTGATCCATCCGCGGCGCTCGCGGCACGTCGACGGCCGTCGGGCCTAGGATTCGAGCCGACCGGCAGCCCTGCCGGAAGTCGCGTCCTCGGAGTCTTCAGTGACCGAGATCTACATGATCACCGGGCCAGCGGGGAGTGGGAAGACCACACTCGGCCTGGCCCTCGCCGAGCAGCTCGGCTCGGCGACCCGGGACCTCGACGACGTGGCCGTCGACCTCCTGGCGGACTATCGGCGCAGTCATCCCGGCGGCACCGAGGCAGATGCCCTCGAGGCGCTTCGGGATGAGCGATACGCGCGCCTTGCCGAGGCGGCCAGGGCGGTGCTGGTCGACGACTCGTTCCCTTCGCTGGTGCTCATCGCGCCTTTCACGGCCGAGACCTCGTCTGCTGCTCGGTGGTCGGAGTGGCTCGCCGAGGTGGGCGTGCCCGACGAGCGCGCGCATGTCGTGTGGCTGGCCGTTCCCGCGCAGGAGCGCCTTCGCCGCCTGGCGGAAAGGGGAGCCGTGCGGGATACCGAGGTCGTAGCGACGGGCGACCTGCCCGAGCCGGGAGCTCCGTCGGTCCCGGCCCTCGTCATTGATGCCCGCATGGCGGTAGCCGACCAGGTCGAGGCGGTTGTGCAACGTTTCGGTAACGGTTGACCCTGAGTCTGGACATGCTGCACGGGCCAGGGCTAGCGTGAAACCGCTGACAACGATTACCGTCAACGATTACCGACATCGATTACCGGCCGCCCCCGCGGCCACCAGGAAAGCAGCGACCTCGCCCCCGAGAGGCAGTGCCATCAGCGCGCTCATCATCAATCCGAACCCCGTGTTCGATCGCACGATCACCATCCTCGAGATGGTGCCCGGCGCGGTCATCCGCACGCGCTCGGTCGAGCTGACCGCCGGTGGCAAGGGCATCAACGTTGCTCGCGTGCTCCGCGCCCTAGGGGACCACGCCCCGATGCTCATCCCGATCGGCATCGAGGACGGTCCGCGCTACGAGGCACTTCTCGCCGGTGAGGGCGGCGAGTTCACCACCGTCGAGGTGCCGGGCAGTGTCCGGGTCGCGAGCATCTACCTCGAGGAAGCCGTCAATCGCGTCACCGTCGTCAACGACGCCGGATCGCCGATGGCCGGATCGGACTGGGATCGGGTGCGCGCCACCGCCAGTTCGCTCATCACGCCCGGAGACGTCGTGCTGTGCATGGGCAGCTTCCCGCTCGACCTGCCGGCCGGTTCGCTGGGCGCGCTCATCGACGACGTGCACGCCGCGGGCGGACGCATCCTCGTCGACACGGCGCCGACGTGGCTCGCCGAGGCACTCGAGCACGGCGCGGACGTCGTCACGCCGAACCTCGATGAGGCCGAGGCAATGATCGCGTCCGCGGGCAGCGACGTCATGGACAGCCACAACGAGGACACCGAGACGATTCGACCGCGAGCCGAGCGAGCGGCTCTGGCCCTGTGCGACCGAGGTGCGCGCCTGGCCCTGGTCACCGCTGGTGCTGCCGGCGTCGCGATGGCGCGCGAGGGCGACGTCTCGTGGTTCCCCGCATTCCCTGTCGTGGCCCGCAGCACTGTCGGCGCCGGTGACTCGTTCGTCGGTGGCCTGTCACACGTATGGCTGCACGCCGGTAATGGCGACGTCGACTGGGCCGAGGCAGTCACCTTCGGCGTTGCCGCCGCTGCCGCATCCTGCGAGCACGTCCTCGCGGGCGGAGCCGAGGTGGACCGGATTCACGAGATCGTCGGCCTGCTGACCGAGGCAACGACGGTGGGTTCGCGATGACCAACAATCCCGTCCGCTTGCGTGACGTGGCACAAGCCGCAGGCACCAGCACCAAGACCGCATCCCGGGTCATCAACGGTTTCGACGGCGTCGCACCAGAGACCCGCCAGCGGGTACAGGAGGCCGTCGAGTCCCTGGGCTACCAGGTCGACCTCATGGCACGGTCGCTGCGTCGTGGAGTGGACGACACCGTCGGCATCATCGTTCCCACGATCGGAGACCCGTTCTTCGCCAAGGCGATCGAGGAGGTCGAGCAGGTCGTGCTCCCACTGGGCATCAACCTGCTCGTGGCCAGCAACTCGCGTGATCCGCAGCGCGAGCGCAAGGTCGTCGAAGGGCTGCTCGCCCGCCGCGTTGCCGGCCTCATCGTGATCCCGTTCTCGGCTGACTACTCATTCCTGCGCACGGTGAGCACGCCGGTGGTGTTCATGGACCGGGGGCCCGAAGGGCTCGAAACCGGCGTCGTGCTCGTCGATGACCTGGAGTCATCTGCCCAGGCCGTCCACCATCTCGCCTCTTTCGGGCACTCGCGGATCGCGCTGCTCGCCGACGACCTCAGCATCAAGACCTCCGCGATTCGCCAGGAGGGCTACGTCAAGGCCATGACTGAGCTCGGACTCCCGGTCGATCCAGACCTCGTCGTCGTCGGCTGCTTCGACGACCAGCAGGCCGAGCGGGCGACCAACGAGATGCTCGACCTCCCGAATGCGCCGACGGCGATCTTCAGTTCGCGGTCGGAGATCTCGTTGGGCGTGGTCCGGTCCCTTCACCTACGCGGGCGTACTGACGTGGCCTTGGTCTCGTTCGGGGACTTCGCCACCGCCGACGTCCTGGATCCCGCCGTGACGGTGATCGACCACGACCCGCGCCTGCTTGCCCAGAGTGCGATGGAGCGACTGAGGGCCCGCATGGCCGGCGCCGAGGACGACGGCACCGACATCTACGTCCCGCTGCACTTCATCCAGCGTGGTTCGGGCGAGCTGCGCCCGCTGGACGGGCACAAGGCGACGCGCCGCCGAACGAAGTCGCAGGCGGTGCGCGTATGAGCGCCATCCGCGACGTCGTCGTCGGAGTGGACGTCGGAACCACGTCCATCAAGGCTTCCGCTCTTGACCTCGAGGGCGTGGTCCTCGGGACGTCAAGTACACCGACGACGTGGGACGTCGCGGCCCACGGCGAGGTGCAGATCGACATCGACGTCCTCACCGATGCGGCTATCGACGTAATCGCGCGCGCTGCCCAGGCCGTCGATGGTGGCGTGTCGGTCCGGGGCATCGGCATTACGGGCCTGGCCGAGACCGGCGTTGTGATCGACGGCAGCGGTAACCCCGTCACTCCGGCGATCGCGTGGTACGACCAGCGCGGAGCGGAGGAGTTCGCCGACTTGCCAGCCGAATTCCGCGCCGAGTTCCAGGCCGTTACCGGCCTCGCGGCGAAGGCAGAGTGTTCGTTCTCCAAGTTGCTGTGGCTGCGGGCGCATGGCGGCGACGACCTTCGTCGCCTCACGTGGCTGAATGCGCTGGAGTACATAGCCTTCCGGCTCACCGGCACGCAGGGCACGGAACCGTCTCTGGCATCGCGCACCGGCCTGCTCGACCAACTGTCCGTCGAGCCATGGGCCGGGACACTCGACTTGATCGGAGCAACCTCGTCGTTCCTTCCTGAATTCATCCCCGCAGGGACGAGCTTCGGGAACGTGCGCAACTCTGCCCCGCAGATCCTGCATGGTGCCGCGGTGACGGTGGCTGGGCACGATCACCTCGTCAACTCCGTCGGTGCCGGTGCCTACGGCGGCGACGACCTCTTCGACTCGTGCGGCACCGCGGACGTGATCCTTCGCACCGTCCCGCGCACGCTCACCAATGACGAGCGGGCACTGCTCGTCGACCGGGGACTTAGCGCCGGCCGCCATGTGCTTGAGGGCTCGACCGCGATCCTCGGCGCAACACGGTCTGGCCTCGTCCTCGGCCGGATCCTGTCGATGCTCGGTGCCCGCAGTCGTGACGACCGCCGTCGCATCTCCGACACGTGGCAGCCAGACGCGGCGCGACTGTCGACCGTGGTGGTCTCCGAGCCGGGCGGTTGGACTAACGAGGTGACCGTCAAATTGCGCGAGAACGCGACACCGGAGCAGGTGTGGGCCGCTGCGATGGACTACGTGCTCGACGACACCAGAAGCTTGGTCGACGCGGTCACCGACATCGCTGGCCCTTATCAGAGCGCCGTCGCCGCGGGCGGATGGGCGCACCTTGACGGTGTGTACCGCGGCAAGGCGCACCTCATGCCGGGCTTGGTCGTCAGTGACGTGGAGCAGGCCGGTGCGCGCGGCGCAGCGATGTTCGCCGCTCGAGCGGGCGGTATCGATAGCGGCTCGCTCATCCAAGGTTTCCTCACCCGAGTCAATACAAAGGAGTTGGTCAGATGAACCCGGCCGTCACACGCGACGCCGTCACCCTGTCCGGGATTGCCGACCCCGATGGATCGTTCTCGATCGTCGCCATGGACCAGCGCAACACGCTGCGTCGCATGTTTGCGGCCGTCGGCGTGGCTGATCCCACCGTCGATGATCTGCGGCAGGCGAAGATCGACGTGGCGCGCCACCTGACGCCGCTGGCCTCGGGCATCCTCCTCGACCCCGACTTTGGGGTGCCCGCAGTGCGCGAGAGCGGCGCACTGGCATCCACGTGCGGACTTCTTGTGGCGGCCGAGCCGTCGGATCGCGGCAAGTTCGGCGAGGAGCCGCGCACGCACCGCATTGCGGAGCAGAACGCGACGTGGGTCCGCGACATGGGCGGCCGGGCCGTCAAGTTCCTCGTCATGATGAACCCGGCGCGCACGCGTGGTGATGGCGAGCCCGACCTGACCGAGGAGGTCCTCCAGGTTGTTCGCGAAGTCATCGAGGACTGCAAGGCCGTGGGCATCCCGTCGGTCATCGAGAACCTGATCTACCCGCTGCCGGGCAGCACTGGCATGACGGAGAAGGAGAAGGAGGACGCGATCGTCGAGTCCGCAGCACTCCTCACCGAGTTGAAGCCCGACCTGCTCAAGCTCGAGTACCCCCGTACGCCCGCTGGCTGCCGGCGTCTGGCCGAGACGGTCACCGTTCCTTGGGCAGTGCTGAGCGCAGGCGTCGACTTCGACGAATTCACCAATGTGATCCGGGTGTCTTGCGATGATGGTGGAGCCTCCGGGTTCATCGCTGGACGATCGGTGTGGAAGGAGTCCATCGGACTCACCGGTGCTGAGCGCGAGACATTCCTGAGCGAGGTCGCTGTGCCTCGGCTGGCGGCGCTCAAGGAGTCGATCGCGGGCCGTGCCCGCCCGTGGTTCTCGGTTTGACGAGCATGATCAGATACGACGCAGAGGAAGTGTGAGCATAGATGCCCATTCTTGAGGCGCGCGGAATCGTGCGCACGTACGGCCAAGTCGTCGCACTTGACGGCTGCGATTTCGACGTCGAGCCGGGTCAGGTGACCGCACTCATCGGCGACAACGGCGCGGGCAAGAGCACGCTGATCAAGATCCTGGCCGGGACCGAGCCCGCCGAGGGCGGCACGGTGACGTTCCAGGGCGAGCGGGTGACCATCCACTCGCCCAGTCAGGCACGCGAACTCGGCATCGAGACCGTGTACCAGGACCTGGCGCTGTGCCCGCATCTCGACCCGGTCAACAACCTGTTCCTGGGGCGCGAGATCAAGCGTGGCGGGATCATGGGCGCGCTCGGCTTCATGAACCGCAAGGCGATGCGTGAGCAGAGCATCGAGGCGTTCCAGGACCTCGGGGCCACCGTGCGGACGCTCAGCGAGCCGGTGGGCACGATGTCCGGTGGCCAGAAGCAGAGCATCGCGGTCGCCCGAGCCTCGGCCTGGGCGAGCAAGATCATCTTCCTCGACGAGCCCACTGCGGCGCTTGGCGTGGTGCAGACGCACAACGTGCTGGAACTGATCAAGCGCGTGCGGGACAAGGGGATCGGCGTCGTCCTGATCAGTCACTCGATGCCCGAGGTGCTGGCGGTCTCCGACGACATCCAGGTGTTGCGTCGCGGTCGACGCGTCGCCACTTACCGCACGGCGGACACCAACATCGAGGAGCTCGTTGCCACGATGACCGGCAAGCTGGACGAGGGGATGGTCGCATGAGCGTCGACGTCCGTACCGAAGAGGCCACGACCCTCATGAACACCGAGCAGATGAGCCTCTGGAAGCGCCTCACGCGCATTCAGGCGGCGCAGATCGTGCTCGTGCTGGTCGCCATCGTCATCGTGTTCTCGGTGATGGCACCTGATGCCTTCCCGACCGTCTTCAACCTGCGTTCGATCATCGTGAACACGTCGATCTTCGCCGTTCTCGGTGTCGGCGCGACGATGGTCATCATCACTGCCGGCATTGACCTGTCGATCGGCAGCGTGCTGGTCTTCAGCAGCGTCGTGGCCGCCAAGGTCATGGGCCTCATGGGAGCGTCCGGCTGGGGCACTGCGATGGTCGGCGTTGTCGTTGCAGTACTGGCCGGGTCGGCGTGGGGCCTGCTCAACGGCTTCCTGATCGCCAAGGCGAAGGTCCCCGCTTTCATCGTGACCCTCGGAACACTGGGCATGGCCCTGGGTGTCTCTCAGGTCATCACTGGCGGCATCGACCTCACCGACGTCCCCGGTGAGTTCGTGGACGCCATCGGCTTCGGCGACATCATCTGGCAGGTGCCCTCGCTCACGGTCGTTGCGGCCGTGGTCGTCATTCTCGGCAGCATCCTGCTGCACCGGACGCGCTTCGGTCTGTTCACCTTTGCGGTGGGCTCGAACGCCGAGGCGTGCCGTCGCGTCGGCATCAATGTCGACCGCCAGCTGATCTGGGTCTATGTCATCAGCGGGGCCTGTGCCGGGTTCGCCGGCATCCTGAGCCTCGCCTTCTATCAGCAGACCACCATCGGTGGTCAGTCCATGACCGCGCTGACGGTCGTCGCAGGCGTCGTCATCGGTGGTACCAGCCTTTTTGGAGGCATCGGTTCCATCTTTGGCACGGTTATCGGTCTCCTTATTCCAGTGGTTTTGGAGTCCGGTTTCATTATCATCGGCGTTGAGGCCTACTGGCAGGGCGTCGTTGTTGGAATCTTCCTGATCGGTGCGGTTTACCTGGACGGCTTGCGTCGTACCCGGTCTATGCGCGGCGGCTCAGGACGCAAGCCCACGAGTCGCCAAGTCGGCGATGAGAACCTCGGGAACAGAGAGAAGGATGGGTAGATGGTGAAGAGCAAGAACCTCGTCAAGAAGACGGCGGCTATCGCGGTCAGCGCTGGCGTAGCCGTCGGCTTGACCTTGGCAAGCGCCCCGGGAGCCACGGCTGCCGGCGAGAAGATCGTGTTCATTCAGGGCGTCAAGGGTGATGGCTTCTACATCACCATGGAGTGCGGTGTGAAGGCTGCGGCCAAGAAGCTGGGCGTCACCACGACGACTCAGGGCCCGGCGAAGTTCGATGCCACCCTCCAGCGTCCGATCCTGGCGTCGGTCGTGGCGAGCAAGCCCTCCGCCATCCTGATCGCCCCGAACGATGTCAACGCCATGCAGAAGCCGCTGGCGGCCGCTGCCAAGGCGGGCATCAAGATCGTGCTCGTCGACACGACGGTCAAGGATCCGTCGTTCGCCGTGTCTCAGATCTCGTCGAACAACCTCGCCGGCGGCGCTGCTGCCTTCGCGGCTGTGAAGAGGCTCGTTCCGGCCGGCGGCAAGGTCATGGGCATCGGCGTCAAGCCGGGCATCAGCACGACCGACGCTCGCGACAAGGGCTTCGCTGACGCCGTTGCTGCCAGCGGTGGCAAGTACACCTTCGTTGGCCAGCAGTACTCGCAGAACGAGCCGGCTATCGCCGCCCAGATCACCACGGCCGCACTGGCCAAGGATCCTGACCTGAAGGCGATCTTCGCCAGCAACCTGTTCTCGGCCGAGGGCGCAGCCACCGGCATCAAGCAGGCTGGCAAGGAAGGCCAGGTTGTGGTTATCGGCTTCGACGCCGGACCCGACCAGGTCAAGGCACTGAAGGCTGGCACCGTCCAGGCCCTCATCGCCCAGCAGCCGTACGACATTGGCGTCCAGGGTGTCACCCAGGCTGTCAATGCTCTTCGCGGCAAGGCGACCAAGAAGAAGATCACCACCGGGTTCTCGATCCTGACTCCTCAGAACATCGACACCGCGGCGGGCAAGAAGGGTCAGTACCTCTCGAGCTGCTGATCTACCCAACCGCACTAAGTGACGGTGCCGCGCAGTCCCTCGGGGCTGCGCGGCATCGTCACGTTTGGGCGTAGTAAAGGAAAGAACCCGCTGGATCACAGCGGGTTCCTCGAGTGGGCGATACTGGAATCGAACCAGTGACCTCTTCCGTGTCAAGGAAGCGCGCTAGCCCCTGCGCCAATCGCCCTACATGGCTACACCCGGCAGGCTGGCCTGCCGAGCGACGAGGAAAGGCTACACCGACGCCCGGCCTGCCACGCCATCACCCCTGTGGCCTCACGTCGCCGCCCAGTGCTCCTGGGTGTCGTCCGGCGACTCGGTGCTGGCCTCGTTGATGCGGTTGATGTTCGACACAATCCCGCCGATGAGGGCGATCTGAGCGGTCTGGTCGGCCATGCGCACTGCCTCATGTGCCGCTGTGGCGCCGACGGAGGTGATGGGGTCCTCGGCCGCGATGTTGTCGGCCGCCATGGCGATCAGGTCGGCCAGCGGCGTCAGGGCGGCCTGCGGCAGTCGGGTGCGCGACTTCCCACCGGCGGACGAGGCAAGATCCGAAGCGATGGACAGCACTCGTGACGACATCACCCGGTTGGCGTTCAGGCTCTGGCGCAGTGAGCCCAGGTCGTCGGGGTCGATGCGTGGGCTCCATCGCGCGTGCGACGACAGGTCCTCCAGGCGCGCATCCAGGCCGATGGATCGATTGCGGAGTTCGACCGCCTGGTCCCGCCAGCCACGCGCAACGTCGACGTCAGGCTCCTCCCTCAGGCCGCGTGCGACCTCGGCGAGAAGTGCGGACAGGTCGTCCTGCAGCGCGTCGATGTCGGTGCGGAGCAGTCGGGTGTCGCGCGTGGGGGTGGCCAGGGCGGAGGCCAGTAGGGCGCACACCGCGCCGACGGCCACGCCGGCGAACCGCTGGAAGGCGCCCTCGGTGGTCAGGTGCGTGCCGACCACGAGGATGACCGTGACCGACATGCTGGCCGCGACGAAGGGCGACTCGTCCGGCGAGGCGAGTTTGAACATGCGTGCCAGCGCGAAGCACAAAAGGACGAGCAGGAAGATGACCAGCGGGCCAGTGCCGATCAGCCACACGATCCCCAGGGCGATCGCCGCGCCGATCAGAGCGCCGAGGGTCTGGAACAGCGTCTCTTTCGCCGCGTGGTGGAAGGTGGCGCGGGTGGCCACCGCGGCCGTGATGGCGGCGGGGATCGGATCGGCGAACGGGAGCAGCTCGGCCAGGACGTAGGCGCCGACCGCTGCCAGCGCGGTCAGGGTGGCAAGACGCACGTACGAACTGCGCCAGGGGGCCCTCATGCGGTGATTGTGGCACGAGGGAAGACCCGCAGCGGACGGGGAAACAGGCTGTCAGCCGCCGCTCTTGCGGCGGAACTCGCGCTTTCCGCCCGAACGGCTCGCGTGCTCCTTGGAGGTGCTGCCGCCGGAACCGGAGGTGCCGCTGCCGTGGCCGGACTTGTGCTTCTTCGCCTCAAGGGCGGCCTCGAACTTCGCCCGCTCGTCGTCGGGAAGGCTGGATTCGGGTTTCTTGGACATATGCACAGTCTGTCATGCAAGTGCGGCGGTCACGGTGTCCGGTTGGTGCCGGAAGTGGAGGTGGGTACCGGATTTGAACCGGTGTAGCAGGATTTGCAGTCCTGTGCCTCGCCTCTCGGCCAACCCACCAAGGCGCTGAGCCAGCCCAAGGGCCGGTGGCGACTTTCGAGCGGACGACGGGATTCGAACCCGCGACCCTCACCTTGGCAAGGTGATGCGCTACCAGCTGCGCTACGTCCGCATGATCGTGTGATCGAAGATGAACCATATCCGACACCCCTTGCGGCGAGCCAATCAGGGCAGCCTGCCGGTCCTGCGGCATCCGCCCCTGGCGCTCGCGGAGCCGCCATGATGGGTCTGTGACAATGCCGGCGGCCTGCGTGGGTGGTCGTTGGGCGACCGGCCTGCTTGAGGTGACCTCCGACCTCGCTGCGCTGGACACCTCGGGTCGGTGGGCGATTGCCCTGCCCTATACCGGTTCTCCCGTGCTGGCCCGCTTCGCCGCGTGGTCCGATGCACCTCCGGCGGGCCTCGATGGCCGCTGGCGGGGGCCCGCCGTGGGAGTCTGGAGCACGTCGCTGGACCAGTCCGCTTACGTCTTCGCGGTCGAGGCGACCCGTTCGGCCATCGCACGCGGCACGGTCTACCAGGCCAACATCTGCCGGGTCATGTCCGCATCGCTGCCGGATCCTGCCGCCTCAGACGTCGCCGGCCTGTTCGAGCTCCTGCGCGACGGCAATCCCGCGCCTTACGCCGGCTTCCTCCGCCTTCCCGAGCAGGGCGTCCACATTGCCAGTGCCAGCCCCGAGCTCTTCCTGGCCGTCACGGCCACCCCTGAGGGACGAGTCGTGCGATCCGGCCCCATCAAGGGCACCGGGCGCACTGCCGCGGACCTCACTGACAAGGACGTGGCGGAGAACATCATGATCGTGGACCTCGTCCGCAATGACCTGTCCCGCGTGAGCCGGACCGGGACCGTCACCGTGCCCACCCTGCTCGAGGTGCAGGAGCATCCCGGCCTGGTCCACCTCGTCTCGTACGTCGAGGGCGACTTGGTCGAGGGCACAGGGTGGGCCGACCTCGTCGATGCGGCGTTCCCGCCCGGGTCGGTGACCGGGGCTCCCAAGTACTCCGCGCTCAGACTGATCGAGGGCTTGGAGCGGGAGGAGCGGTCCTACTACTGCGGCGCATTCGGATGGGTCGACGCTGACACCGGCGAGGCCGAGCTGGCGGTGGCGATCCGCACCTTCTGGGTCGACAGCGGCACGCTCAAGTTCGGCACGGGGGCTGGCATCACGTGGGGCTCCGACGCCGCCTCGGAGTGGCGCGAGACTGAGTTGAAGGCCAGCCGACTTGTCGAGATCGCCGGCCGGACATGGCCGGGGCAGGCCGACTCGCCGACGCAGTCGTGGCAGGCTAGCGCGCCATGAGGACGTGGGTCGGAACCCGTGATGGCGGTTCGTTGCACGAATCCCAGGACGCGCGGGTCAGCGTGCTCGACCACGCGTTCACCGTCGGCGACGGTGTCTTCGAGACACTGAAGGTCACTTCGACCGGCCCGTTCGCACTCACCCGGCACCTGCGGCGCCTCAACGCATCCGCCAGCGCGATGGGGATGCCGACGCCCGACGACGACGTGGTGCGTTCTGCGGTCGAAGACGTGCTCGAAGCATCCGATCTGGGTGGCCAGGGTCGTCTGCGGATCACGTACACCGGGGGAGTGGGACCGCTCGGCAGTGATCGAGGCAACGTCGTCCCTACGCTGGTCGTGGCGGCGGCGCCGACGACACCCTGGCCCGAAACGACCTCGATCGTCACGGTGCCGTGGACACGCAACGAGAACTCCGCGATCGCCGGGGTGAAGTCGACCTCCTACGGCGAGAACGTGGTCGCGCTCCAGTGGGCGCATGACCGGGGGGCGAGCGAGGCCGTCTTCGGCAACGGTCGCGGCGAGCTGTGCGAGGGCACCGGCACCAACATCTTCGTGGTGGTGGACGGCGCGGTGCTCACGCCATCGCTCTCCAGCGGCTGCCTCGCAGGCATCACCCGGGAGCTCGTGCTGGAGTGGTTCGGCGGGGTCGAGACGGGCCTGGCCTTGCAGGTGCTCGAGAGCGCGGACGAAGTATTCCTGACGTCCTCGACACGCAACGTGCACCCAGTGACCCGAAGCGACGAACGGCTTTGGGCTCAGGCCGGGCCGGTGTGCGCTGCTCTCGCCGCCGCCTTCGACGAGCGGGCTGCTCAAGACATCGACCCCTGAACAAGGCTTGAGGGGCCCGCGCCTTGGCGCGGGCCCCTCAAGTTCGGTTCTGCGGAAGACGCTGCTACTTCACGGTGTAGCTGCGAGTCACGGTGTAGGGGTTCCACATGTTGGGGACGCCCGGTGCCGAGCCCTTGACGTTGCAGGTGCCCTTCTTGAGCATCTTCACGTTCACTGCACCGCTGTTCGGGTAGACCAGCTTGCACACGCTGTTCTTGCCCTTGGTGATCTTCCAGGAGATGTTCTGGCCGGCATTGGTATCTGCCTGCGCCGGGCTCTCAAGGACGTAGGTGCGGCCCTTGGTCAGCTTGCCGGACTGCGGTGCGGCGACGGTCGCCGTCTGCGGACCGGGGATCTGGTTCACGACGTAGTTCTGCGTCACCGGACCGTATCCGTTGCCACCGGGGCTGGAGACCGACAGCGTGCAGACGCCGCTGCCCGTGGAAACGGTGAGGGTCAGGCCGTTGTTCGTGCAGGCGCCGTTGTTCTTCATCGTCACGCCGGCGCCCGACAGGGTGGAGGCGAGGAAGGTGAAGGAGGAGCCGGTGCCCATGTTGTAGGTGCCGTTCGGCGCCCAGATGCCGAACCCGGGCTGGGTCAGCGTGATCACATCGGAGCTCACCGGTCCAGCCACGATCGGGATCGGCTGGCTGGTGCTGCCGGTTCCGCCCTGGTTGGTCGTGTAGCTGGCGCCGATGGTCACCGTGCCAGCAAAGGTCGGCGTCCAGCTTGCCTGCGCGACACCATTGACGATCGGGATTGAGGCCGTGATAGGTGCGCCGTTGAGAGTGAATCCGACGGAGCCTTGGATCGTCGCGGGGAAGACGTTCGCCTGCAGCGTCGTCGGAACACCGACCGTCAGTGACGGCGGAAGCGACAACGAGATCGGGTTGCCGCTGGATGTGGCGATCGTGGTGTCGATCGGCGATTGCGACTTCACAGCGTAGGCGTCGCCGCTGTAGAAGGCCTGGAAGGTGTACGTACCGGCGACCGTCGGAGTCCACCAGTAATAGGCGTACGACTGGCCGGTGCCCGGTCCGGGCGTCAGGCCCATGGTCTTGAGGGGTGCGCCATTGATGTCCTTCACCACGACCTGGCCGGTCGGGTTGTAGGAACTAGGGCTTGCCGACTGGACGGTGACCTGGATCTGCGTGGCGACGCCGAGCTTGGCGGTGTCAGGAGAGTTGACCGTGGTCGTCGTGGCGAAGGACCCAGAGACCTGCAGGTTCGTCGCGGCAAGAGTGGTGCTCCCGCCCAAGTCGAGATCGAACAGGACGGCGCACGGTGCCATCGTCGTGGCAAAGCCAGGCGTGACGAAGGCGAAGGCGAAACTGCCGGTGGCCCCCATGGTCACGACGTAGGAGTTCGTTCCGAGGTTCTGGAAGGTGTTGCAGTCCACGAGGCGGAGGGTGCCGGCGGACAACGGCGTGTCCACCGTGGCCGTCATGGTGTAACTCACCAGTTGGTTGGGCGCCGCGACGGCCGGCCCGGTGATCGTCGTGACGGCCATGGCCGGGGCGGCGCCGAAGCTGAGTGCGCTCAGGACGACAGCGCTGGCGGCTGCGGCGCTGGTGACGATGCCACGCAAGCGGGATTCACGCATGGAGACTCCTCCAAGTGGTAGGTGTCTCTACGGTAAGCCGCATGTGGGCGGGATTCGCGCTCAGACGCCCCAGACGGGGATGACCCCCTGCGCCATATCGGGCGCAGGGGGTCATAGCGACGGAGCGGTCAGCGTGCCGTGTAGGTGCGCTGCAGCCGGAAGGCCGCCCACTGTCCTGAGACCGCGCGGGCGCTGGCGACGACCGTGCACTGTCCGGCACGCCGCAGTTGCACGTTGACCGCACCGTTCGACGGGTAGGTGATGCGGCAGCGGCTGCCGCCGGCGGTGACCCGCCAGCTGACGGTCTGACCGGCATTCGTCCGACCCTGTGACGGATTCTGGAGGCGGACGGTGCGCCCGACGGAGAACCGGCCCGAGTTCGGAGCCGCGAGGGTGGCCGTCTGCTGGCCGGGCACCATGTTGACCGTGTAGCCCTGACTGACCGCCGCGTAGCCCCCGGCGCCGGCGCTCGTGGCGATCAGACTGCAGGTGCCTGAGCCCACCGGGATTGTCAGCGTCAGGCCGATATTCGTGCATGGACCGGTGTTCTTCAGCACCACGGCTGCTCCCGACAGTGTTGTCGCCTGGAACGTGAACGAGGTGCCGTTGCCCAGCGTGTAGACACCATTCGGGGCCCACGCGCCGAAGCCCGGTTGCGTGAGGGTGATGACGTCCACCGACGCCGGACCGGCAACGATCGTGACTGGATCGGACGTTGACCCGGAGCGTCCACCGTTCGTCATGTAGTTCGCGCCCAGTGTCACGTTGCCGACGATGGTGGGCGTCCACGTGAACGTGGCCACTCCGTTGATGAGGGGCACGGAGGCACTGATCGGCTGGCCGTTGAGCGTGAAGCCGACGGAGCCCTGGACGTTCCACGGAATAACCGTGGCCGTCAGAACCACGGGAACTCCCTGCGTCATGGTTCCGGGCGCTGCGAGCGAGATGGTATTGCCGCTCGATGTGGCAGAGATCACGTCGACCGGCGAGGTGGACGCGACAGCGTTCGTGTCGCCGCTGTAGGTGGCCTGGAAGATGTAGGTGCCGGCCGCCGGCGGCGTCCACCGCCAGTACGCGAACGACTGCCCGGTGCCGGTTCCCGGCGTCAATCCCATCGTCGTGATGGTGGCGCCGTTGCCGTCCCGGACGATGACGGTGCCGGTGGGCTGGTAGCCGCTTGGACTCTGGGACTGCACCGTCACCGTGATCTGAGTGGGCACTCCGATCTGGGCCGTGTTCGGCGCCGAGATGGTGGTGCTGGTCGGAGTGCGTTGGACGTTCGACGACGCCAATGTCCCGGTGATGGACCCATCGAAGCCCTGCAACGCCAGATTGGCGACACCGATCTGGTTGGGGGTCCAGTTGGCGGTCGCCACGGTTCCGGCGCCGTTGAAGACGGGCACCGTCTGAGCGGCGCCACTGGCGAACGTCACGACCACGTTCTGGGCGTCGTTGCAGTTGTTGATGTTCAGCACCTGGAGCTGTCCGATGATCCCGGCAGCGCTGTTGCCCGCGATGGCGCAACTGCCGATATCGGCCGACGCGGGAACAGCTGCCCCGACACCCCCGAAAAGCAGTGCGGTGGTCACCCCAAGGCCGATCGCCGTGCCACGTGCTCGCCTGAAGACGTTCATGCCGATTCCTCCCAGTTGTCCAGCCGTCTGATGACGGTACTCCCAGGACGACCGGCGGCGCCGATCCTTTTCGGCGAGGTGAGCGGACTATCGCGCTACATACGCGCGATCCACGCGGAAGGCCTTCCACTCGCCCGTCACCGCGGCGGCCGAACCGCGAACGCGGCAGCTTCCTGCGCGATGGAACGTCACGCGCACCTGGCCGTTCGACGTCGACAGCGAACACCGGCTGGCGCCGACCACGACAGCCCAGGAGATCCGCTTGCCGGTGTTGGTGCGTGCCGACGTGCTGGCCAAAGTGAGTGACCTGCCGACCTTCACGTTGCCGGACTTCGGCGCGACGACTGTGGCAGTCTGCGTGCCCGGGACGAGGGCGATGGGCCAGTTCTCGGTGGCACCGACATATGCGCCGCTCGCTGCGGTGACGCCGGTCACGGTGCAAAGGCCGTTCCCGGCGTTCGCGGTGAGGAAGGCGCCGTTGAGCGTGCAGCCGCCGGCCGCCGAGAGGGCGGGAGACCCTCCGCCGACGGTCGTGGCGTTGAGCTGGATCGTCGTGCCATTCGCCATCGTCACCGGCTGCGGATTGAGCGAGATGTCATCGGCGCCGAGGGGCAACAGGACGTTCACCCACTGGCTCACTGCGCCCTGGACGACGGGGTTCGTCGTCGACGTGAAGCTGACGATGAACTGCTGCCAGCCCGTCGAGCCGGGCGTGAAGGTGTAGCTCGCGGACCCGTTGACCAACGGGAGGGATGGCGAGATGCCGTCGACGTTGTAGTTAGCGGAGAACGCCACGGAGCCGGTCAGCGAGGAGGGGAACACGGTCGCGGTGAGCGTCGTCGGGACGCCCTTGTACATCTGCTGCGCCGCGATCGACACCGTCTGCCCATTGGGTGTCGCCAGGATGCTGATCGGTGCTCCGGTCGAGGAGCCAGCCAAGGTCGGGTCACTGGGGAGGAAGGTTGCGTTGAAGGCGTATGTCGTCTGCTGCGTGGGCACCCACGGGATGCTGGCGGTCGCGCCGTTGGCCCCGCTCGGGGTCGTCGAGGCGGTGCCGATGAGCTGGCCGGCCGTGCTGAAGAACTGGACGCCGCCTACCGCTCGATTGCCGGAGGACCCGATGGCGACACTCAGCGTGTTGTAGACGCCCATCTGGGCGGTGGTCGGCGACGTGAAGCTGATCGAGGTCGCATCGGCAGCGTTGGCGGGCGGCGCGGCCAGGCCGAACAGAGCCAGGCTCGTGATCGCGGCGATGAGGATTCGGGGCGCTTGGATCTTCATGTCAGCCTCCTGGCTGTCGAGCGATATTCCATGTTAAGCGTGTGACGGCTGTGAACGCGGCCCGAACGCGTGCCGTCGTCCTGCTGCGGTAGAGTCCTGCATGCTTCGGGCGATTGGCTCAGTGGTAGAGCACTCGCTTCACACGCGAGGGGTCACTGGTTCGAACCCAGTAT
Source organism: Actinomycetes bacterium (assembly GCA_037130755.1). Taxonomy (GTDB): domain Bacteria; phylum Actinomycetota; class Actinomycetes; order S36-B12; family S36-B12; genus UBA10649. Next base: position 22,417 of record JBAXSI010000007.1, on the reverse strand, counting down.
CGCCCACCCGAATGGCCGCTGGCGGCCGCTGCCTTATTCGAATGCCACGCCACCGCGGCCCGGTGCAGCCCTCGTGACGGGACTCGACTCCGGGACCTTCACGGTCGAAGGGCTGTCGGCAGCCTTCGCCTCCGGCGACCTCTCGCCGGTGGACGCCGCAACCGCCTGCCTCGACCACATCGAGAGGCGCGACGCGGAGCTCAACGCCTTCGTCCTCGTCGACCGGGACCGTGCACTCGCCGATGCGCGCGCGAGCGAGGCGCGCTGGCGGACCGGCACGCCATATGGGCCTCTCGACGGAGTGCCGACCTCGATCAAGGATCTCGTCTTGGTCCGCGGGTGGCCGACCCGTAAAGGGTCTGTGCACACCGATCCTGAGGACTTGGCCACCGACGATGCGCCCGTCACTCGGCTGCTGCTGGCGGCCGGGGCGGTCATAGTCGGCAAGACGAGCACCCCCGAGTACGGATGGAAGGGGCTCGGCGACAGTCCGCAGCACGGTGTGACCCGCAATCCGTGGGACCCGAGCCGGACGTCGGGTGGCTCGTCAGCGGGTGCCGCCGTGGCCGCCGCCACAGGCATGGCCGTCCTCAACGTCGGGACGGACGGCGGTGGGTCGATCCGCATGCCTGGGGGCTTCTGCGGGGTATTCGGGCTCAAGCCCACCTTCGCCCTCGTGCCGATGTACCCGCCAGGCGTGTCGGGAATGCTGAGCCATCTGGGCCCGCTGGCCCGCACGGTTCGCGACGCTGCGCACCTGATGTCCGTGCTTGCGGTGCCGGACTCACGCGACATCTACCCGACCATGCGCGACGACCGCGGGTGGACCACCGACCTCGACTCCGGCGTGGTCGGGCTGCGCATCGCCTACGCCCCGAATTTCCCGCGCTCAGCCGTGGACCCGCAGATCGCTGCTGCCGTGGCGACCACGGCCGGCCTGCTTGGCGGGGCCGGAGCCTTCGTCGACGAGATTGGCCTCGACCAGCTCGGACTGCCTGATTGTCGCGACGCGTTCCTGACCTTGTGGGATGCGGCGCTGGGGCGCACGGTTGCCGGCTTGCCGCCCGAGCAGCTGGCCCTCAGCGACCCGGGCCTGGTCGCGACCATGCGCCGGGGCTTGAGCATCAGCGCTCAGGAGTACCTCGACGCCGACGATGTCCGTGCATTAGCGACCCTCTCCGTCAACCGCATCCTCGATTCCTACGATGTCATCATTTCGCCGCAGCTTCCTATCGTCGCCTTCCCGGTCGGGTCCGACGTCGCCGATCCTTCGACGCAGTCGCACTGGGTCGACTGGACACCGTTCACCTACCCCATCAACATGACTCGTCACCCGGCGGCCACGGTGCCGATCGGCCTGTCCACAGACGGCCTGCCCATGGCGATGCAGGTGGTCGGCCGGCACTTCGAGGATCGGCTGGTCCTTCGCGTCGCGCAGGCGGTGGAGAGCATGCAGCCCTTCGCGCACCTCTACGGTTGATGACCGTTGACTCGACCTGTCGCCGCTCGCGCGGGCCCGCGGCAGCCGACCCTGAGGCCGTCCGCGAGCCGTAAGGGCGTCTAGGATCAGAAATCCCAATTGACCGAGTCTGTGTGCTGCGAGGAGATCCCGGTGGCTACAACGGCCTTCGACGTCGTGGGTGGCGATCGCTCCGTGGTCGTGGCCCGGATCAACGGAGTCATCCGTGACCTTGCCACGCCGGTCACCGAATCGGATGTCGTCGAGCCGGTGACCGTCGACTCGCCCGAGGGACTCGCAGTCCTGCGCCATTCGACCGCCCATGTGCTCGCACAGGCGGTCCAGGACACCTTCCCGGATGCCAAGCTCGGCATCGGCCCGCCGATCAAGGACGGCTTCTACTACGACTTCGGTGTCGAACGGCCGTTCACCCCGGACGACCTGCAGACCCTCGAGAAGCGCATGGTGGCGATCATCAAGGCCGGCCAGCGGTTCCAACGCCGCGTGGTGGCCGAGGACGAGGCCGTGCGCGAGCTCGCTGGCGAGCCGTTCAAGCTTCGGCTGATCGGCAGCGAGGGGGGCGCCGACGTCATGGAGGTGGGCGGTTCGGAGCTCACCATCTACGACAACGTCGACGCCAAGACCGGCGAACGATGCTGGGGCGACCTGTGCCGTGGCCCGCATGTGCCCGACACGCGGTACATCCCGCAGAACGCCATCAAGCTCATGCGCACCGCGGCCGCCTACTGGCTGGGCGACCAGAACAACGAGCAGCTCCAGCGCGTCTATGGCACGGCCTGGCCGAGCAAGGACGAGCTGCGCGCCTACCTCACCTTCCTCGAGGAGGCCGAGAAGCGCGATCATCGCCGACTCGGTGCCGAGCTCGACCTCTTCAGCTTCCCCGAGGAGATCGGCTCCGGTCTGGCGGTCTTCCACCCCAAGGGCGGCGTGGTCCGGCGGGTGATGGAGGACTACTCACGGCGCAAGCACGAGCAGGGCGGCTACGAGTTCGTCAATAGCCCGCACATCACCAAGGGCGCGCTCTTCGAACTGTCGGGGCACCTCGACTGGTACGCCGAGGGCATGTACCCGCCGATGCAGCTCGACGCGGATATCGACGAGAACGGTGTCGTCCGCCGCCAGGGCGCGGACTACTACCTCAAGCCGATGAACTGCCCGATGCACAACCTGATCTTCGACGCGCGTGGGCGGTCGTACCGCGAACTACCGCTGCGCCTGTTCGAGTTCGGCACGGTGTACCGCTACGAGAAGTCCGGCGTGGTGCAGGGTCTCACCCGTGCCCGCGGCTTCACGCAGGACGATGCGCACATCTACTGCACCAAGGAGCAGATGCCTGAGGAACTCGACTCGCTCCTGACGTTCACCCTCGACCTGCTTCGCGACTACGGACTCGACGACTTCTACCTGGAGCTTTCGACCCGCGACCCGAAGAAGAGCGTCGGCACCGACGACGTGTGGGAGGAAGCCACCGAGACCCTGCGTCTGGCAGCCGCCAAGCAGAACCTCGAACTCGTCCTCGACGAGGGCGGCGCCGCGTTCTATGGCCCCAAGATCTCGGTCCAGGCGAAGGACGCGATCGGCCGCACCTGGCAGATGTCGACGATCCAAGTCGACTTCAACCTCCCGGAGCGGTTCGGGCTCGAGTACCAGGCTGCCGACGGCACACGTCAGCGTCCCGTCATGATCCACCGCGCTCTCTTCGGCTCGATCGAGCGCTTCTTCGCCGTGCTGCTCGAGCACTACGCCGGCGCGTTCCCGCCCTGGCTGGCGCCGGTCCAGGTCGTCGCGATCCCGATCACCGACGGCCACAACGACTACCTCTTCGACGTGGCCGCGAGGCTGAGGGCACTCGGCGTGCGCGTCGAGGTCGACACCGCTGACGACCGGATGCAGAAGAAGATCCGCACGGCGCAGAGGAACAAGGTGCCGTACATGCTCATCGCGGGGGATGAGGATGTCGCGGCCGGCGCTGTGTCCTTCCGCTACCGCGACGGCACGCAGAAGAACGCAGTGCAGGTCGACGAGGCCATCGCCGAGATCGTGGCGGCGATCGACGAGCGCGTCCAGGTCTGACATGACCGACGGGTGGGAGCGGCTCTACACCCCGCACCGGATGGTGTACCTCCGTGGCGAGGGCAAGCCTCACCACGATGACGCGGGGAACGACTGCCCGTTCTGCCGAGCGCCGGACCTTCCGGTCGACGAAGGACTCGTCGTTGCGCGGGGCGAGGAGGTCTACGCCGTCCTCAACCTGTACCCGTACAACTCCGGCCACCTGATGATCTGTCCTTACCGGCACGTCGCCGACTACACCGATCTCGCTGACAGCGAGGTGGCCGAGCTCGCCGCCTTCACCCAGAGGGCGATGCGCGTGCTGCGCACGGTGTCCGGTGCGCAGGGCTTCAACATCGGCATGAACCAGGGCTCGATCTCCGGCGCCGGCATCGCGGGCCACCTGCACCAGCACATCGTCCCGCGCTGGGGCGGCGACACGAACTTCATGCCGATCATCGGCGGCACCAAGGTCATCCCGCAGCTGCTCGAGGACACTCGCGTGCTGCTCGCAGAGGAGTGGGAGAAGTAGCCATGGCGGAGTTCATCGGACGAGTCGAGTCAGCGGCACGCGTGCTGCTGGCGGACGTCGGCGTGCGCATCCTGACCATCGACGCACCCGACCACGACGAGATCAGGGCGGACATCCTGGGCTCCGACGCGGTGCACGAGCGCTTCCAGATGACCGCCGAACCCCCGGTCGATGAGGAGGCTGCTGCCACAGGAATGGGCGCCTGGCACATCAATAACGTCAACGAGTTCGAGACTGTGCTCGAGGGTGACGGCATCGTCGAGTTCTGGACGGAGGACGGCGCGGTCGCCGTCCTGCTGACGTCCGGCGACATCATGGCCGTCGAGCGCGCGGAGCACCGCTACTGCCCGCTCACGCCACAACTGTGGTCGCTGCGGTTCGCGGGCGGGCCGGACGCCGAGTTCGTCGGAACCGACACGGGTCGGCCATCACTGGAGTGGCCGTCCGCCTGACGCCGCCAGCAGCCCAGAGTTACTTGGCCTGGGACTCGTCGATGATCTTCTTGGCGATGTTCGCCGGCACCGCCGCGTAGCCCGCGGGCTCCCGGCTGAACTCGCCGGTTCCATGGGTGATGCTGCGGATGTCGATCGCATAGCGCGAGATCTCGGCCTCCGGCACCTCGGCGACGACCTGCGAGCGACCGCCGGCCAGCGAGTTGGTGCCCCTGATCATTCCGCGTCGGGTCGACACGTCGGCGATGACGGCGCCCACGTGCTCGTCCGGGACGATCACGGTCAGCGTCACGATCGGCTCGAGCAGGCTGATGGTCGTCTTCGCGGCCGCGTCCTTCAGGGCCAGCGAGCCCGCGTGCTGGAAGGCCATGTCAGACGAGTCGACGGTGTGGAACTTCCCGTCGAGCAGCGTTACTCGGATGTCGACGAGCGGGAAGCCCGCGGCGACGCCCAATGTCATCTGACTACGGAGGCCCTTCTCCACCGAAGGGATGAAGTTGCGTGGGATCGCGCCGCCGACGATCTTGTCGACGAACTCGAAGCCGGTGCCGGCCGGCAGCGGCTCGACGTTGATCTCGCACACGGCATATTGGCCGTGGCCGCCGGACTGCTTGACCAGGCGGCCGTTGCCTCCTGCGGGCGCGGCGAAGGTCTCGCGCATCGAGGCACGCATCTCCGCCGAGTCGACCTCGACGCCGTAACGGGTCTTGATGCGGTCCAGGACGAGGTCCGCGTGGGCCTCGCCGAGCGTCCAGAGGATGATCTGCCCGGTCTCCTCGGGATGGTCGACGCGCAGGGTCGGGTCCTCGGCCACGATGCGGCTGAGTGCAGTGCCGAGCTTGTCGTCGTCGCCAGCACTGTGCGGCTTGATCGCCAGCGGCAGCAGTGGCTCGGGCATGCGCCACGGATCCATGAGCAGCGGGCTCTCAGGCGAGGACAGGGTGTCGCCGGTCTCCGCACGCGTGAGCTTGCTGACCGCCACGATGCTGCCCGCGATGGCGGCCGTCACGTCGGTGAAGCTGCTGCCGAGCATCGCCGTCAGGTGGCCGATGCGCTCGTCGACGTCGTGGCTTTCATGCCCGGAGCCATCGCCGAAGTGGCCGGAGACGTGCACCACCGCATCGCTCTTCAGGGTGCCCGAGAACACGCGGACGATCGACACCTTGCCGACGTACGGGTCGGACGTGGTCTTGATGACCTCAGCGACCAAGGGGCCGGCGGGGTCGGACGCGATGGGCGCGGCGGGGGAGCCGTCGATACCCGTGACCGTGGGGAGGGTGTGCTCCACCGGGGATGGGAAGCCACGCACGATCAAGTCGAGGATCAACTCGGAGCCGACGTTGGCAGCCGTGACGGCGTGGCCCATCACCGGGTGGAAGTGGCCCTTGGCCACGGCCTTCTCGAGGTCGGTGGCCAGGAGGTCGTTCTCGACGTGCTCGCCGCCGATGAACCGCTCCATCAAGTCCTCGTCCTCGGACTCGGTGACGACGCCCTCGATGAGCGAGCCGCGCTCGGTCTCGATCAGTTCCTTGTGGCGATCCTCGGCGTCGCGGACGGCGAGGGAGCCTGCGCTCCAGTCCCAGATCTGCTCATCGAGCAGGTCGATGAAGCCAGCGACAACGCCGTCGTCACCATGCAGGGGCAAGAACAGCGGAAGCACACCGCCGCCGCCGGTGAACATGCGCTGGCAGACAGCGACGGTCTCGTCGAAGTCGGCCCGCTCCTTGTCGAGGTTGGTCACCACGACGGCCCGCGGCATCGACACGAACTCGCACTCATCCCACAACTTCGCGGTGGCCCCGTCGACGCCGTCGACCGAGGAGACGACGAAGAGTGCAGCGTCCGCTCCACGAAGGCCGGCGCGAAGCTCGCCCATGAAGTCGGCGTAGCCGGGCGTGTCGATGAGGTTGATGACGTCGCCCTTCCAGTCGAAGGACGCGACGGACAGGCCCACGGATCGCTTCTGTCGGATGGCCACCGGGTCGGAGTCGCCGATCGTGGTCCCGTCGACGATGCTGCCTCGACGAGAAGTCGCTCCCGCAGCGTTCAGGAGCGACTCCAGGAGGGTGGTCTTGCCGGACCCGGCCGGACCCACAAGCACGACGTTGCGGATCCGCTCGGCGGCCACGGCAACGGGGGCGGCTCCGGACTTCCGGTCCGACTTCTTCTCGACCATCTACGGCTCCTTCAGGGATGTCCGGTTAGCGTCCACCTTGCGTGGCTGCCGAGGCAACCGGACGGCTTGCAGTCCTCTGACGCTATCGCGTCGGCCGATAGCATCAGCGACGTGTTGAACAATCCGGGCGCCCGCCGAGTCGTCAGCGGAGCCGTCGATCCCGTTGCCCGACTCCTGCTGCGCATGCACATCTCTCCCGATGCCATCACCGTCGCAGGGACGCTCGGCGTGGTGATCGTGGCGCTGACGTTCCTGCCGCAGGGCTGGTTCGTCTGGGCCGTGATCATCTTGTTCGTCCTTGCGCTGAGCGACCTGCTCGACGGGACGATGGCGCGGATGACCGGCACCTCCGGCCCGTGGGGCAACTTCCTGGATGCGACACTCGATCGCCTCAGCGACGGGGCCATCTTCGGCGGGCTCGCGCTCTACGGCGCGTTCCAGGACCAGCCGTGGATAACGGCGGCCGCCTCGCTCGCGCTGGTCACTGGTCAGGTCACGTCGTACGCCAAGGCCCGCGCCGAGGCGGTCGGTGCAACGGCAAATGTCGGGATTGCCGAACGTGCTGAGCGGCTGATCGTGGCGGCAGTGGCGGTCCTGCTCACCGGGTTCGGCGTGCCCTACATCCTTCCGGCGGCACTGTGGCTCCTGGGCCTCCTCGGGCTGGTCACGATCGCGCAGCGCGTCGCCACGGTCCGCACGCAGTTGAAGCCGGCCAAGCCGGACGCGCATGACTGATCCGGACACCGTGAGATCTGACGTGGCCGTGTCGCGATCTGCTCGCGTCAAGGACGCAGCCACTGAGTGGGCCTTCTCGACGGGCTGGCGCCTGGTCAAGGTGCTTCCCGAGCGGGCGGCCTTCGCCGCCTTCGACCGCGCTGCCGATGTGCTGTGGCGTCGACGCGGCGGGGGAGTGCTGCAGTTCGAGAAGAACCAGGCGCGTATCCACCCCGATGCCTCGGCCGTCGACCTTCGCGACCTCAGCCGGCTCGGCATGCGCAGCTACCTGCGGTACTGGTGCGAGGCATTCCGGCTGCCGACCATGAGCCCGGACGAGATTCGCGGGCGGTTCGATCTCCAGCGCAAGGAGCTCATGGACGCCGCCGTCGAGTCGGGCACCGGGGCAGTGATGGTTGTGAACCATGGCGGCAACTGGGACCTCGCCGGCGCCTGGGGCTGCCTGCGGTACGGCGGGCTCACGACGGTGGCGGAGCGGCTCAAGCCCGAGGGGCTGTTCGAGCAGTTCCTCGAGTACCGCCAGTCGCTGGGGATGAGCGTCGTCGCCCTCGGCGATCCGGACGTGATCCGAAAGCTCGGGCGTGCCCTGCAGCAGGGGCAGATCGTGCCGCTCCTCGGTGACCGCGACATCAGCCGCAGCGGCGTCGTCGTGGACTTCTTCGGCGAGCCCGCCTCGCTGCCAGCCGGCCCCGCCGTTCTCGGCATGCTGACCGGTCGTCCGGTGATGCCCGTCACCTTGTGGTACGACGGCCCGCTCGCGACCGGCTACATCCACGATCCGATCCCCGTGCCCGCCGAGGGCACGCGCGCGGAGAAGATCCAGGTGATGACGCAGGGGATTGCCAACGCGCACGAGCGGTCCATCCGCGACCACAGCGTCGACTGGCACATGATGCAGCCGGTGTGGCTGGCCGACCTCGACATGTCCAGGCGCAAGCCATGAGGGTCGGGCTCGTCTGCCCGTATTCGTGGGATGTGCCCGGCGGCGTTCGCAGCCACGTCGCCGACCTTGCCGTCGCATTGGGCGATCACGGTCACGACGTGAGCGTGCTCGCTCCCGTCGATGATCCGGCCGACCTCCCGTCGTGGGTCGCTGACGGCGGCAAGCCCACCGCGGTTCGCTACAACGGCTCGGTGGCGCGCCTGAGCTTCGGGGTGAAGGCGACCCGACGAGTGCGCAACTGGATCCGCGAGGGGGACTTCGACATCGTGCACGTGCACGAGCCGGTCGCGCCGAGCCTGTCGATCCTCGCCCTGTGGGTGGCGCGCGGGCCGCTGGTGGCCACGTGGCACTCCTCGCATGACCGATCGCGGATCATGTCGGCTGGCTACTACGTCGGCCAGACCGCGATGGAGAAGGTGCGCGGGCGCATCGCCGTCAGCGAGGACGCCCGGCGGACGATGGTCGCTCACCTCGGCGGTGACGCCGTGCTGATCCCCAATGGCGTCCGGGTCTCGGCATTCGCAGCCACCGACCGGCTCGCCGGAACCGAACAGCAGCGCCCGCGGGCCCTGTTCCTCGGGCGCATGGACGAGCCGCGCAAGGGCCTCGGCATCCTCTTCGAAGCGCTCCCCGCTGTGCTTCAGCAGGTGCCCGACCTCGAAGTCCTTGTCGCCGGTCCTGGCGACGTCGACGAGGCGCGGGACTCGCTGCCTGAGGAGATCCGCGACAACATCCGCTTCCTCGGGTTCATCTCCGACGACGACAAGGCACGAGCACTCCGTTCGGTCGACGTCTACGTCGCGCCGCACACCGGGGGAGAGTCGTTCGGCATCGTCCTGGTCGAGGCGATGGCTGCGCAGGCGGCCGTGCTGGCCTCCGACCTCCCGGCGTTCCGCCGGGTCCTTGAGGACGGCGCCTGCGGCCGCCTGTTCCCCAACCAGGACTCCGCCGAACTGGCCAGCGGGCTGGTGTCCCTCCTGCGCGATGACTCACTGCGCGCCGACTACGTGGCCAAGGCGGACATCCGAGTTCGCGAGTTCGACTGGGACCGGGTGGTCGACGAGGTCATCGCCGTCTACGAGAGCGTCCACACCCCCGGCGAGAAGGTGACCGAGGACCTGCGCGGTCAGCTGGTCGGCCGGCTCAGCTCGCGCGGAGACAGTTCATGACCGGCTGGGCGATCCTCGGGGTCGTCGTGCTGGTCTTCCTGCTTCTGCTGGGCGCCTACCTCAGCATGACGGCCGGCCGGCTGGACCACCTGCACCGTCGGATCGACTCGTCGTGGCTCTCACTCGACGCGCAGCTTCTGCGACGCTCGTCGGTGGCCCTCGAGCTCGCGTCGTCCGGTGCACTCGACCCCGCTGCCAGCCTGGTGCTCGCCGAGGCTGCCCACGATGCCCGCACGGCGTCGGACGGCCCTGCGGACGACCGGGCACTGGCCGAGTCGGACCTGACGGCGGCTTTGCTGGTCGCCCTGGACGAGGACGACATCGTCGAGGTGGCAGCCGCCCCGCATGGGGAGGAGATGCTCGCCGAGCTCGGTGCAGCCTGCCGACGGGTGCAGTTGTCGAGGCGATTCCTCAACGACGGGGTCCGAGCCTGCCGGCAGCTGCGACGGCAGCGCATGGTCCGGCTCTTCGGCCTGGCGGGGCACACCCCCTGGCCCGACACCATCGAGATGGACGACACCCTGCCCCCGGGCCTGCTCAGCCGCTGAACGCGGTGACGGCCGATTACGGGCGAGGCCGTAGGATTGGGCGTCCTAGGCGGCAGTAGGCCGCATTCCTTTCTGTGTGAGGTTCAAGTGTCGGACTCGTCGGCTGTCGTCGGTACTGACCGGGTCAAGCGGGGCATGGCGGAGATGCTCAAGGGCGGCGTGATCATGGACGTGGTCACCGCCAAGCAGGCGAAGATCGCCGAGGACGCCGGTGCCGTGGCTGTCATGGCCCTCGAGCGCGTGCCCGCCGACATCCGCGCGCAGGGCGGCGTGGCCCGCATGTCCGACCCCGACATGATCGACGAGATCATCGCGACCGTCTCCATCCCCGTCATGGCCAAGGCCCGCATCGGTCACTTCGCGGAAGCGCAGGTCGTCCAGTCCCTCGGCGTCGACTACATCGACGAGTCCGAGGTCCTCACGCCCGCCGACTACAAGAACCACATCGACAAGTGGCAGTTCACCGTTCCCTTCGTTTGCGGGGCGACCAATCTCGGCGAGGCGCTGCGGCGCATCACCGAGGGTGCGGCCATGATCCGCAGCAAGGGTGAGGCCGGCACCGGCGACGTCTCGAACGCCGTCACCCATATCCGCACCATTCGCGGCGAGATCGCCCGCCTGAGCTCGATGTCCAAGGACGAGCTCTACGTGGCGGCCAAGGAGCTCCAGGCGCCGTACGACCTGGTCAAGGAGGTGGCCGAGCGTGGGTCGCTCCCGGTTGTGCTGTTCGTCGCGGGTGGCATCGCAACCCCCGCTGACGCCTCGATGATGATGCAGCTCGGTGCCGATGGCCTGTTCGTCGGCTCCGGCATCTTCAAGTCGGACGAGCCGGAGAAGCGCGCGCAGGCGATCGTCCAGGCGACGAGGCACTTCAATGAGCCGGACGTCGTCGCGAAGGTCTCCCGCGGGCTCGGCGAGGCGATGGTCGGCATCAACGTCGCCGACATCCCCGTTCACCACCGGCTCGAAGACCGCGGCTGGTAGCGCATGAGTGCCCCGCTCATCGGGGTGCTCGCGCTTCAGGGTGATGTACGTGAGCACATTCGCTCCCTGGAGCTTTCTGGCGCCCGGGCAGTAGCTGTTGGCAGCGTCGACGTCCTCGACACCGTCGACGCCCTCGTCATCCCGGGCGGGGAGTCCACCACGATGTCCAAGCTGGCGATCATGGACGGGCTCCTCGAACCCCTGCGGGCGGCGCGCGCCGGCGGACTGCCCATGTACGGCTCGTGTGCGGGGATGATCATGCTCGCCGACCGGGTGACGGACGCCCGCCACGACCAGGAGACGATCGGTGGCCTGGACGTGACCGTCCGTCGCAACGCCTTCGGCCGGCAGGTGGACTCCTTCGAGGCCAATGTCCGGATCCCGGCCATCGGTGGGGAGCCCTTTCCTGCCGTGTTCATCCGTGCGCCGCGCGTCGATGAGATCGGCTCGGACGTCGAGGTGCTCGCGACGGTGGATCGCGGAGACGGCGACGGTACGATCGTGGCCGTCCGGCAGGGCCGGCTCCTGGCCACGGCCTTCCACCCAGAGCTGACCGGCGACCTGAGGATCCACGAGTACTTCGTCGAGATGGTGAGGAATCCATGAGCGGTCACTCCAAATGGGCGACCACGAAGCACAAGAAGGCCGTCGTCGACGCCAAGCGCGGCAAGCTCTTCGCCCGCCTTATCAAGAACATCGAGGTCGCTGCGCGCATGGGCGGCGGTGACGTCAACGGCAACCCGACTCTCTACGACGCCATTCAAAAGGCCAAGAAGAACTCGGTGCCGGCCGACAACATCGACCGCGCGGTCAAGCGCGGCTCTGGCGCTGAGGCGGGCGGCGCCGACTGGCAGACGATCATGTACGAGGGATACGGCCCCAGCGGCGTTGCGTTGCTCGTGGAGTGTCTGACCGACAACCGCAACCGGGCCGCCACCGACGTCAGGGTGGCTCTGACACGCAACGGCGGCTCCATGGCCGACCCCGGATCGGTCGCCTACCTGTTCGCTCGCAAGGGCGTGGTGATCGTTCCCAAGGCAGAGGGCACGTCGGAGGACGACATCCTCATGGTCGTCCTCGATGCCGGGGCCGAGGAGGTCAATGATCTCGGTGAGTCGTTCGAGATCGTGTCGGAGGCGACCGACATGGTCGCGGTTCGCACGGCGATCCAGGCGGCGGGCCTCGACTACGACTCGGCGGAGGCCAGCTTCCTGCCGAGCATGAGCGTCGACCTCGACGAGGAGGGCGCCCGCAAGGTGTTCCGACTCATCGAGGCGCTCGAGGACAACGACGACGTCCAGAACGTGTATGCGAACTTCGATGTCAGCGATGAGGTCATGGAACTGGTCGACCAGTAGTCATGACCGACCACTTGGGGGCGCGATGAACGAGTTCGTCGGAACGCAGATGCGCGGGTGGGACGCGGCGACCTTCCGCACCGCCGCGGGCGACCCGACGATGCGCTCGACCGTCATTGCGCTGACGATCCTGGAGGCGGCGCCCGACTGGCAGCGCCTGCGACACCGCATCGACCGGCTCACACTGTTCGTCCCGGCCCTGCGCATGCGCCCGCTGTACGGCGCCCTCGGGCTGTCGGCACCACGCTTGGCCGTGGACCCTGACTTCGACCTCGATGTCCACCTTCGTCGCTACCGCCTCGCCGAGGGCACTGGCTGGGCCGACCTGCTGCACGATGCCCGCCGCATGAGCCTGACCGACTTCGACCACAACCGTCCGCTCTGGGAGGCGGCGCTCGTTGAGGGATTGCCGGGCGGACAGGCGGCCTTCATGCTCAAGCTCCACCACTCGATCGCCGATGGCCAGGCCACGGTGATGATGGGCCTGAATCTGTTCGAGTTCTCCCCAGAGGGCAATCCCGAAGAGCCGCCGCCGCCTGCTGCGCCGGAGGCCGAGGACGTAGGCATCCGCGACGTCACCTATGCCAATCTCGCCGACAACGTCCGTCGCGGCACCGATCTGGCGTTCGCCACGGTTCGCGGCGCGCTCGACTTCGCCAAGGGCACCGTCACGGAGACCCGCACCACGTGGGGCCGTGCGTGGGACACCGTCACCTCGATCGGCCGGTTCACCGCAGTGCCGGACGGCCCGATGTCGCCGGTCATGTCCGGCCGCGGGACGACCTATCGGTTCGCTGCCTTCGGAGTGCCCTTCAGCGGGCTCCGCAATGCCGCCAAGGAGCAGGGCTACAGCGTCAATGACGGCTTCATGGCGGCGGTCGCCGCCGGCCTGGACGCCTACCACCGCCGGCACGGCGTGGTGGTCGAGGAACTCCGGGTCGCCGTCCCGATCAGCCTGCGCGGGGACGCCGGCGACCGAACGGCTCAGGCGTCCAACTCGGTGAGCATTGCCCGCTTCCCGATCCCCATCGCCGGTCTGACGACCCTTGAGCGGCTCGAGGCGTCGCACGATCTCGTCGCGCAGTGGAAGTCCGAGCCGGCGCTCCACATGGCCGATCCGCTAGCCGAGGTCAGTTGGCTCGTCCCGGTCCCGATGATCGCCCATGCGGCCCAGACGACCGACGTCACCACGAGCAACGTGCCCGGACCGCCCATGCCGATGTTCCTTGCCGGCGCCCGCATGGTGGCCGCCTACCCACTCGTGGCGACGATCGGCTCAGCCGTGAACATCACGATGGTCACGTACGACGGGACGGCCTTCATCGGCGTCTCCGCCGACGACCGCGCGGTGGGGGATCTGGCCGAACTGGTCGAGGACCTCCGCTCCGGGTTTGCCGACGTGACCGGGGCACCGGCCGGTCCGGCGGACCCCTACGCCTGAGCTCCGACACGCCGGTCCGGATGGGCCGGGTGCCGGGCGCGGGCAGCCTCAGCCGTTAGCCTGCTATCCGAACAGGTGTTCGGACGGTGCTGCCGTCCCGGTCGAAGGGAGGGGTCGCCCGTGCGGGTCCTCGGCATCGATCCGGGCCTTACCCGGTGCGGCGTTGCCATCATCGAGGGACGGGCCGGGTCCACGCTCACGCCCGTGCACATCGGCGTCATCCGCACCGATCCAGGCGATGCAGTCGAACTGCGCCTCGACGGGGTGTTCGCCGGGCTGTCGGCGCTCATCGAGGAGTTCGAGCCCGAGTCCATCGCCATCGAGCGCGTCTTCAGCCAGCACAACGTCCGCAGTGCCATGGCCACCGCGCAGGCCGCCGCGATGGGACTGCTGCTCGCCGGGCAGCGAGGCCTGCCCGTCGCCCTGCACACGCCCACTGAGGTCAAGGCCGCCGTCACCGGGAACGGACGGGCCGACAAGGCCCAGGTCACCGCGATGGTGACCCGCATCCTGCGACTGCCCGGTCCGCCGAAGCCCGCGGACGCGGCGGATGCGGTGGCCATCGCCGTGTGCCAGATCTGGCGGGGAGAGAGCCAGCGGCGCCTCGCCGCAGCCGCGGCGCGCGATACGGCCTCACGCCCCGTGGTCGCCGCGCGGGGTGTGCGCCCATGATCTCGTTCGTTCGCGGCACCGTAGTGCAGGCGGCGGCCGATTCGGTCGTTGTCGACCTCGGGTCTGTCGGAGTCGTGGTCCAGTGCACGCCGGCCACTGCCCTCGGGCTGCGCCACGGCGAGCACGTCGAGCTGATGACGACGATGGTCGTCCGCGAGGACGGCTGGACGCTGTTCGGCTTCGCCGACGCCGATGAGCGCACGGTGTTCGAGCAGGTGCAGACCGTGAGCGGCATCGGACCACGCATCGCGATGGCCCTGCTGGGCACCCTGTCGCCCGACGACCTGCGCCGCGCGGTCGCCACGGATGACGAGGCGACGCTTGTCCGCGTGCCCGGCATCGGCCGCAAGGGGGCGCAGCGGCTGATCCTCGAGTTGAAGGACCGCCTCGGTCCGGCGATCGGAGCAGGTCGCGGTGAGCGTGCCGCATCGGCGTCGTCCGGCGGGTGGCAAGGCGATGTGGCGGCTGGACTGATGTCGCTCGGTTGGTCCGCGCGAGAGGCCGACCAGGCGGTGCTGGCCATTGACCCGGAGCAGATCGCCACGGCCACGGCCGGGACCACGCCCGATGTCGGCGTGCTGCTCAAGGCCGCACTGCGCACGCTGGACCGGCCGTGAGCCGAGACCGGGCGCTGAGCGCCGAGTCCGATCCCGAAGACGCACTGATCGAGGGTGCGCTGCGTCCCCAGACGCTTGTCGAGTTCATCGGGCAGGACCGGGTCAAGTCGCAACTGGGCCTGGTTCTTCAGGCGGCGAGCCTGCGCGGCCGAACGGCCGACCACGTGCTGCTCAGCGGTCCGCCCGGGCTCGGCAAGACGACGCTGGCCAGCATCATCGCGACGGAGATGGAGGCCCCGCTGCGCATGACCTCCGGCCCCGCCCTCCAGCACGCAGGCGACGTTGCGGCAGTCCTGTCGAGCCTGCAGCCGGGCGAGGTCCTCTTCGTCGACGAGATCCACCGCATGGCCCGTGCGGCGGAGGAGATGCTCTACCTAGCGATGGAGGACTTCCGGGTCGACGTCGTCGTCGGCAAGGGGCCCGGTGCCACTGCCATCCCGCTGGACATCGAGGCGTTCACGCTCGTGGGTGCGACCACCCGCGCAGGGCTCCTGCCGAGCCCGCTGCGCGACCGGTTCGGATTCACCGCGCACCTGGACTTCTACGACGCCCCCGACCTCGAGGTGATCATCGCCCGGTCGGCCGGCCTCCTGAGCGTCCCGGTCGACGCCGAGGGCGTCAGCGAGATCGCCGGGCGCTGTCGCGGCACGCCGCGCATCGCCAACCGACTCCTGCGCCGCGTTCGCGACTGGGCCCAGGTGCACGGCGACGGCGTGGTGAATCGCGCGAGTGCCCGATCGGCCCTCGAGCTCTACGAGGTCGACATCCTCGGGCTGGACCGAATCGACCAGGCCGTCCTCGACGCGCTGGTGCTCCGTTTCGGCGGCGGACCGGTCGGCCTGTCGACCCTGGCCGTTGCCGTGGGGGAGGAGCCCGAGACGATCGAGACCGTCTCTGAGCCCTTCCTCGTGCGTCTTGGCCTGCTCATGCGCACGCCCCGTGGCCGGCTCGCGACCCCGGCCGCATGGCGGCACGCCGGGCTCGAGCCGCCGCGCCCGAGCACCGGCCAGCAGGCGCTCGATCTGGAGCCGTGAGGGTGCAGTAGCCTCAGGTCGAACAGGGCGGTCCGTAAGCCCGAAAACCTCTTGTGAACAGGGAGAATCGTGGATCCCGTCAGTTTGCTCCTGATCGTCGCTGCCGGTGCTGGCTTCTACTTCCTGATCATCAGGCCCGGGCAGCAACGGCAAAAGCGCCAGGCACAGATGGTGCAGCAGTTGGTGCCCGGCACCGAGGTCATGACCACGGCCGGGATCTTCGGCACGATCGCCGTCGTCACCGAAGATCAGCTCAGTCTCGAGATCGCGCCGGGGGTCTTCATGCGGATCCTCCCGGCGGCCGTCGCACGCGTCATCGAGCCCGCTGCGGCCGAGGCGCCACCGCTGCAGGAGTCCGAGGGGACCGGGGACGTAGACTGACCCGGCTTTGACCACGGCTGACGACGTCGGCCGATCCATGTGCACATGTTGTGAAGGAGCACCGTGGCGCCACCGCCCACCAGCAAGCCTGCTCGGCTGCTGATCGCCCTCGCCGTTCTCATCATCGGCCTGGCCACCTGGGCCTTCTGGCCGGGTACTGAGCACACCATCAAGCTCGGCCTGGACCTGCAGGGCGGCACGCAGGTCATCCTGCAGCCGAAGCCGGTCACCGAGGGCGCCACGATCACCGAGGACCAGCTGAATCAGACCGTGGCCATCCTCCGCCAGCGCGTCGACGGCCTGGGCGTCTCCGAAGCCGAGGTCACCACGCAGGGCTCCGGCAACGGGGCGGTCATCGTCGTCTCGGTGCCCGGCGTCGAGCAGGATCGCGTGGTCGAGCTGGTCAAGCGCACGGCACTTCTGGACTTCCGCCCGGTGTGGGGGGTCTACGGCCCCGGACCGGTCACGGCCGCCGGTGCCAGCCCCTCGCCCAGCGCCTCGGCTTCCGGCGGCGCCGCATCCCCGAGCCCCTCTGCCAGCGCAGCGCCTTCGCCGTCGGCCAGCCCGTCGGGCTCGGCATCCGCGGTGTCCACGCCGGCCCCGGCCACGACAGGCTCGCCGTCGCCGTCGCCGTCCGCGAGCGCGGAGGCAGCACCGCTGGTCCAGGCGAAGGAGAACACACCTGAGTTCCAGCAGCGGCTGGCCGAGCTCGACTGCACCAACCCGCTGAACTACACCGGCGGACGCCCCGACGATCCGGCCCTGTGGCTGGGCACCTGCGAGCGCACCGGAACGGCGAAGTACAACCTGCAGCCGGCCTTCATCAAGGGCACCAACGTCACCAACGCCAGCGCCCAGCTCCCGCAGAACGGCGTCGGCTGGGTCGTGTCCCTGACATTCGACGGCGAGGGCGCCAAGGCACTCGCCACCGCCTCGACGAATCTCACGCAGCTCCCCGAGTGCGGGGCCGCAGGAGCCAATCCGTGTAACGCGTTCGCCATCGTCCTCGACGGAGTCGTCGTATCGTCGCCGCGCTTCAACGAGCCGATCCTCGGCGGTCAGGCGCAGATCGAGGGCAACTTCACCGCGGAGGAGGCCAAGGACCTGGCCAACGTGCTGAAGTACGGCGCGCTCCCGGTGACCCTCGAGCCGGTCGACATCACCACCGTCTCACCCACGGTCGGCAACGACCAGCTGCGGGCAGGCATCCTTGCCGGCCTCATCGGTCTCGGCCTGGTCATGATCTACCTGCTGTTCTACTACCGGGCCCTCGGTTTCGTCGCGGTCCTGTCGCTGGTGATCGCGGCCCTCATCACGTACCTCTCGCTCATCGTGCTGAGCAAGACGATCGGCCTGACGTTGACCCTCGCCGGGGTCGCCGGTGCCATTGTCGCCATCGGTATCACCGCCGACTCGTTCATCGTCTACTTCGAACGAATCCGAGACGAGATTCGCGAGGGCAGGTCGCTACGCGTTGCCGTGGACAGCGGCTGGGTTCGCGCCCGGCGCACCCTTCTGGCCGCCGACTTCGTGTCGTTCCTGGCAGCGGTCGTGCTGTACCTGCTCTCGGTGGGCAGCGTGCGTGGCTTCGCCTTCATGCTGGGCCTCACCACGATCATCGACGTCCTCGTGGCGTTCTGGTTCTCGCATCCCATCGTCGTCCTGCTGGGTCGCACGCAGTTCATGCAGCGCGGCTCGAAGCTCACTGGTCTCGACGCTGACCGCCTCGGCGGGCACAGCCTCGCAGGCGAGACACAGACCAAGTCCAAACGACGCGGCGCTAGTCAGGAGGTCTCGTCATGAGTGCTCTCGGGAACATCGGCCATCGGCTCTACGCGGGCGAGGTGTCGATCGACTTCGTTGGCCGGCGCAAGACCTGGTACATCGTCTCCGGCGTCATCCTCTTGGTGGCGATCCTCGCGCTCCTGCTGCGTGGGCTGAACCTGGGCATCGAGTTCAAGGGCGGCGCCGAGTTCGGCGTCCCGAATGCCACCTGCTCGATCGAGCAGGCCCGTGCGGTAGCCGAGAAGCAGACCGGCGGGCAGGCCATCGTCACCCAGACGGCCAGTGGCACGATCAACGTCCAGACGGAGCCGGTCACTCCCGCCCAGAGCTCGGTGATCGCCGGTCAGCTGGGCGCTGCCTGCGGCGTCGACAAGGGCGAGATCAAGGTGCAGGTGGTCGGCCCGACCTGGGGGTCGGAGATCTCCAAGAAGGCCCTCCAAGGCCTGATCGCCTTCTTGATCCTGGTGTCGATATTCCTGTCGATCTACTTCGAGTGGCGAATGGCGGTGGCGGCGCTGGTCGCCCTGGCCCACGACCTCGTCATCACCATCGGTATCTACGCCCTGACCGGCCTGGAGGTGACTCCGGCCACCGTCATCGGCCTGCTGACCATCTTGGGCTACTCGCTGTACGACACCGTCGTCGTCTTCGACAAGGTGCGCGAGAACACCAAGGGCATCGCCGGTCAGTCGGTGATGACCTATGGCGAGGCAGCCAACCTGGCCGTCAACCAGACGCTGGTCAGATCGATCAACACGTCCATCGTGGCGCTGCTGCCGGTCATCTCGATCATCATCGTCGGCGCCGGCCTGCTGGGCGCAGGGACGCTGCTCGACCTCGCGGTCGCGCTCGCGGTCGGCATGTTCGCCGGGGCGTACTCGTCGATCTTCATCGCGACCCCGTTCCTGGTGCAGTTGAAGGAGCGGCAGCCGGAGATGAAGTCGCTGCACTCCCGCGTCATGGCCCGCCGGAAGCAGGCTCGCGTGGTCGCCGAGGGCGACGACCTCGTGGGCGACGCGTCCGGTGCAGCAGCGGCAGGTGCGTCGACGGCAACCAAGACGGTCACGACCCAACTGGACTCCGCGACGCGGCAGCAGCCGAAGAAGCAGCCGCGCAGCAAGCGCAAGTAGCGGCACCTGTCCGTCATGACCGATCGCGATGCGGCCGAGCGGCTCCTGTGGTCGCGTATCCGCGAGGTGCCCGACTGGCCGGAGCCCGGGGTCCTGTTCCGGGACCTCACGCCCCTGCTTGCCGATCCGGATGCCTTCGCGACAACCGTCGACCTGATGGCCTCGGCGATCGGGCGCGGCTCGGTCGACGAGGTGGTCGGCATCGAGGCGCGCGGTTTCCCGCAGGCGGCAGCCTTGGCGTATCACCTCGGAGCCGGGTTCATCCCGCTCCGCAAGCCCGGGAAACTGCCCGGCGACGTGCACGTGCAGGAGTACGACCTGGAGTACGGAAGCACCTCGCTGGAACTGCATCGCGACGCCCTCCGACCCGGTCGACGTGCGGTGATCATCGACGACGTGATCGCGACCGGCGGGACCGCATGTGCGGCGATCGACCTCGTGCGCATGACGGGCGCGGAGGTCATCGGCTTCATGTCGGTGCTCGACCTGCCCGCGCTTGGCGGCAGCGATCGGATCCGCGAGCGCGGAGTGCCGGTCACCGCGCTGCTCAGCGCCTGAGCGGACCGCACGTCACTGCCCCTTACACTGAACGCAAAGTGACGGAGGGGTGTTGGCCAAGGAGAGTCCGCTGCCCACGGAGCCGGTGACCGCGGCTCCGTCTGTCGTGGCGCAGGACTCCGGTGGCATCAGGTCCCGTTTCGCTCGTCTCGCGGGTTCCCGAACCAGCTTCCCCGAGCTCGAGCCCCTGCTCCGCACGCTGCGCAAGTACCACCCGAAGGCCGACACCCGCCTCGTGGAGCGCGCCTACGAGATGGCGGCATACCTTCATCGCGACCAGAAGCGTCGCTCGGGCGAGGCCTACATCACGCACCCACTCGCAGTCGCCACCATCCTCGCGGACCTCGGCATGACCGCCCCCACGCTCGCGGCCGCCCTGCTGCACGACACGGTCGAGGACTCCGGCTACGCGCTGGACGCCCTCCGCGAGGACTTCGGCGACGAGATCGCGCAGCTGGTGGACGGCGTCACCAAGCTCGATCGTGTCAAGTATGGCGAGGCGTCCGCCGCCGAGACCGTTCGCAAGATGGTCGTGGCGATGGCACGAGACATCCGGGTGCTCGTCATCAAGCTGGCGGACCGCCTTCACAACATGCGCACGCTGCGGTGGATGCCCGAGGACAAGCAGCAGAAGAAGGCGCGCGAGACGTTGGAGATCTACGCCCCGCTCGCGCATCGACTCGGCATGAACGCAGTGAAGTGGGAACTCGAGGACCTCTCGTTCGCCACGCTCTACCCGAAGATGTACGAGGAGATCGTCCGGCTCGTGGGTCAGCGTGCACCCTCGCGCGACCAGTACCTCACGACCGTCATCGACGAGATCGAGGCCGACCTCAAGAAGAGCAAGGTCAAGGCCGTGGTCACCGGCCGACCGAAGCACTACTACTCCGTCTACCAGAAGATGATCGTGCGCGGTCGCGACTTTGCCGAGATCTATGACCTCGTGGGCATCCGAATCCTGGTCGACGACATCCGTGACTGCTACGCCGTGCTCGGCATCGTCCACGCCAAGTGGAGCCCTGTTCCGGGGCGCTTCAAGGACTTCATCGCGATGCCGAAGTTCAACATGTACCAGTCGTTGCACACCACGGTGATCGGTCCGGAGGGCAAGCCCGTCGAGCTGCAGATCCGCACGCAGGACATGCACCGTGCGGCTGAGTTCGGGGTCGCGGCCCACTGGCGCTACAAGCAGAGCGATGTCGGCGGGAAGCAGGGGCCGGACGACTTCGGCTGGCTGCGCCAGTTGCTGGAGTGGCAGCGGGAGACGGAGGATCCCGACGAGTTCCTCGACTCGCTGCGCTACGACCTGGGTTCGTCAGAGGTCTTCGTGTTCACGCCCAAGGGCGATGTGGTCGCGCTCCCGTCCAACTCGACTCCGATCGACTTCGCCTACTCGGTCCACACGGAAGTCGGCCACCGCTGTGTAGGGGCGCGTGTCAACGGAAAGCTCGTACCTCTCGAGTCGACCCTTGAGAATGGCGACGTCGTCGAGATCTTCACGTCGAAGGCGGACGGCGCGGGCCCGAGTCGTGACTGGCTCAACTTCGTCCAGTCGCCACGGGCGCGTAGCAAGATCAAGGCCTGGTACTCGCGCGAGCGACGCGACGAGGCGATCGAGACCGGCAAGGAGTCGATCGTCCGCGCGATGCGCAAGCAGGGCCTGCCGCTGCAGCGGATGATGACCAACCAGGCGTTGACGACCATCGCTGCCGACATGCACCAGACCGACATCTCGTCGCTGTACGCATCTGTCGGCGAGGGTCGGATCTCTGCGGCAACGATCGTCCAACGGCTGGTCGACTCGGCTGGGGGCGTCGACGGCGCCGCCGACGACGCCGCAGAGATGGTCAGCCCCTCCCGGATCACCCGCCAGCGCACGCCCGGTGACGTCGGCGTCCTGGTGAAGGGCGCGGAGGACGTGTGGATCAAGCTCGCGCGTTGCTGCACCCCTGTGCCCGGCGACGAGATCGTCGGTTTCGTCACCCGCGGCGCAGGCGTCTCGGTCCACCGCGGTGACTGCGTCAACGTGCCTGGGCTCCGGGCGGAGCCCGATCGCATTGTCGAGGTGGAGTGGGCTCCCACATCCAGCAGCGTGTTCCTGGTCAACATCCAGGTCGAGGCACTCGATCGCGCGCGACTGCTGTCGGATGTCACGCGCGCCCTCTCAGACACTCACGTGAACATTCTGAGCGCCTCGGTGACCACCACGCGGGAGCGCATCGCGCTGTCGCGATTCACGTTCGAGATGGCGGACCCGAAGCATCTCGGGTCGGTGCTGAAGGCCGTGCGGAACGTGGAGGGCGTCTACGACGCGTACCGCGTCTAGACGAGGAGTGAGCGCAGCGAGCCCCGGAGTCGAGGCGCCATGGG
>JBAXSI010000069.1:0-11694 GCA_037130755.1 Actinomycetes bacterium | reverse complement strand
ATCGGGATGGGCGCGACCGCGCCGCGGTGGCCGGCGCGGTGGTTCACCCGAGATCCGTTCCCCCTCCACCTGTGGTCGTGGGAGACCTCGCGGTACTTCCGACGAGTCGGCACCCGATGGTTCGCGAGGCGACTGCCCGAACTCGGAGCCGCATTCGGCGGTCAGAGCAAGGCTGCCCTACCCGGGAGCTCCGTGACCGAACTCGAGGGTTACCTGACCGAGGTGCGGCGCGCGGAGTGGGTGCACTGGGCTGCCATCGCCACGTGTTTCCTACTCTTCTTCTTCAACCCGTGGTGGCTCGCCCTCGTGTTCCTGGTGGGTGTGTTCCTGGGCAACCTCCCATTCATCCTCATCCTGCGGAACAATCGACGCAGGCTGCTCGCGATCGTCGAGCGCGCTGCGAACTCGTCGGAAGGACGACATCCATGACCGCGTCACCGGACACCCTCGCCTACGGAGTGACTTCGATGGTGGGGCGACTTCACCGAGTCGCTGTGCGTCCGCCGTCACCTCGTGGCGACTACGCCGTGGCGCACTGGGCGCAGCCACTGGACCGGGATCTCCTTCTGGACCAGCACGTGCGCTTCGTTGCCCTGCTGGCGAAGCTGGGCTGCGAGCTCGAGGTCCTGCCGCCGGCAGACGACATGCCGGACGCGTGCTTCGTGTACGACCCGGCGTTCGTCGTCGGGCACGGCGTGATCGAACTGCGGGGTGCCAAGGTCGTCCGGCAGGGTGAGCCGCCGCTGCTGGCCACGCAATTGGAGGATCTTGGCGTCCCGATCGTTGGTCGCCTGGTTGCGCCGGCAACGGCTGATGGCGGCGACATGTTCTGGCTCGACAACCAGACGCTGGCCGTGGGCCGCACCTACCGCACCAACCAGGCCGGCATCGATCAGTTGCGGGCGATCCTTGAGCCGCAGGGCGTCACCGTCCAGGCCTTCGACATGCCGCACGATCTCGGCCCGGCCTACTGCCTGCACCTGATGTCGGTCGTGTCCCCTGTGCGCGAGGACCTTGCGGTCGTCTACGAGAGGCTCGCACCTGTCGCCTTGATCCAGGCGTTGCAGGAGCGGGGCATCGAGATCATCAACGTGCCCGAGGAGGACTACGCATCGCTGGGCTGCAACGTGCTCGCCGTCGCACCGGGAGTGGTCGTCATTGCGGAGGGCAACAGCGCGACGGCTAAGGCATTACGCGATCACGGGGTCGAGGTGCACATCTACGAGGCGAGTGAGATCAACAAGGGCGAGGGCGGTCCTACCTGTCTGACTCGGCCGATCCTTCGAGGCTGAGCGTGCAGGTCCCCGCGTGGTTCGAGGACAGCTACCTGCTTGCCGTCGTCCGCCGGTTCTTCGCCCTCGAGCTTCTTGACCGCTCATTCGGCCTCGCGGCGCAGGCTTTCGTCGCGATGCTGCCCCTGGTCATCGTTATCGTCTCGATTTTCACCACGGACAGCAGCGTGGTCATCGCCAATTCCGTTGGAGACCGGTTCGGCCTCGACGAGCTGGCACGAGACGCCCTGCGCGTCCTGTTTGCGCACTCACCCGGGGCGGCGATCTCGTGGTTCGCGATCCTGCTGTCACTGCTGTCCGCGTTCTCGCTGTCGCGACGCCTCGCTCGTATCTACGCCAGTTTGTTCGGAGTTGCCCCGCTTCCGCGTTCGCAGAACTGGCGCGGCCTGATCTGGATCGTCCTGCAGCTGGTCTTGTTCATTGCCGCCTCCAGCCTGCGCGCGGTCCGGCGCGACGGGGGCCCGGCTCTCTTGATCGTCACGATTCTCGCGCTGCTGGCGCTGTGGTTCGTGGCGGACTTCGTGTCTGTACGGCTGCTTGTCCCGCCGGCGCCGACGCGACTGGTCGCTGCGTCCGCAATCGTGTCGAGCCTTGGCCGCCTCGGGATGGCGGCGTGGGCTGCGGTCTACATGCCGCGCACGCTGGACGGCCAAGCGGCACAGTACGGCCCGATCGGCGTGACGTTCGCGATCTTCACGTACCTGCTCGTGGCGGCGCTGGTGTATGTGTGCGCGCCACTGGTGGTCACGACCTGGGTCGCCTGGCGCCTTGGACGGACGGCTGCGTCGGTGCCGGAGTAGGTCAGGCGCCCAGCGAGGCGGTGTCGATGACGAAGCGGTACTTGACGTCGCTGGCGACGACCCGGTCCCACGCCTCGTTCACGTCCTGGATCGCGATGGTCTCGATATCGCTGCCAATACCGCGCTCGCCGCAGAAGTCGAGCATCTCCTGGGTCTGCGGGATGCCGCCGTTGTTCGTTCCGGCGAGGCGACGTCTCTGCTCGAGGAAGACGAACGGGCTGACGGAGAGATTCTCGGCCGGAAGGCCAACAGAGACAAGCGTCCCGTCGAGGCGCAGGAGCCTCATGTAGGGATCGAGCGAAGAAATCGCGCTGGCGGTGTTGACGATGAGGTCGAGCGAGTTCTGGGCCGAACGCATCGCACCCTTGTCGCTGGAGAGCAGGAAGTTGGTGGCACCCAGGCGGTAGGCGTCCTCCTCCTTCGACGGGGAGTGACTGATCAACGTGACTTCCGCTCCCATGGCGGCAGCGAGCTTCACGCCCATGTGGCCTAGGCCGCCGAGCCCGACGATGCCGACTCGCGTCGCGGGTCCGGCGTGCCACTCCGCGAGCGGCTGGTAGAGGGTGATGCCTGCGCACATCAACGGTGCGGCGACGTCGAGACCAAGGGTGCTGGGGATGCGCAGGACGTAGTTCTCGTCGACGACGATGTGGGTGGAGTAGCCGCCGTAGGTCGGCGTCACCCCGTCCATCTCGCGGTTGTTGTACGTGTATGCGGTGTGGTTGAGGCAGTAGCTCTGCTGGCCGATGCGGCAGTTGTCGCACTCACGGCACGAGTCGACGAAGCACCCGACGCCAGCCTGGTCGCCCACCTTGTGCAGCGTTACCTCGGACCCGACTGCGGTGACGATGCCGGCGATCTCGTGGCCCGGAACCATCGGGAAGATGGCCCCGCCCCACTCCTCGCGGGCCTGGTGGATGTCCGAATGGCAGATGCCGGAGTACTTGATCTCGATCAGGACGTCATTGGGTCGCAACTCCCGGCGCTGGATGACATGCGGCTCCAGGGGGGCCTTGGGGGCAAGCGCGGCATAGGCACGGACGTCCATCGGGTTCCTCACGTCGGGGGCAGGGCGACATTGTGGCACCCCTCGCTCGGTCCTGCTCAGGCGCCGAAGAGGTCCTCCAGGACGCCGCGCATGACGGCGCCGCTGACGTCCTCACCTGTCCATAGGCGCACGCCGACGAGGGCCTGGTTGACGAGCATCCCGAGCCCGTCGAGCGTCGTGCAGCCGCGATCGCCGGCCGCGGCGAGGAATCGTGTCCGTGGCGGGTTGGCCACCACGTCGGCCACGACCATGCCGGGTTCCATCGAGTCGACGTCGACGTCGGGCATCGCACTCTCGTCGGGATGGAAGCCGATGGACGTGGCGTTGATGAGCACACCGGTGCCGTGGGGGACGTGCAGCGCCGGCGGCCAGGGCAGGTAGCGGCCGGCCGCCGGGGTGCGGCTGTCGATGAGGTCGGCCAGTGCCTGACCGCGCTCGGGTGTCCGGTTGACGACGGTGATGCTGAGCGCCCCTGCCAGCGCCGTCTCGACAGCGATGGCACGGGCGGCGCCCCCGGCCCCCAGGACCACGACGTGTTGTCCTGCGGGATCGGCGACCTGCCGCAGCGAGGCCACGAAACCCTGGCCGTCGGTGTTCTCGCCGATCAGCCGACCGTCCTTGATGACCACGCAATTGACCGCGCCGATGATCTCGGCGGACGGCGCCAGTTCGTCGAGGTACTCCAGGATCGCGACCTTGTGCGGGATCGAGCAGTTGAAGCCGACCCAGCCCATGCCGATGGCCCCGCGCACGGCATCGGCCAGCCGCTCGGGCGGTACCTCGCAGTTGACGTAGCGGACGTCTAGCCCCGCGTCGGCGAAGGCAGCGTCCATGATCGCGACGGTGGGGTTCTGGGCCGCCGACGTCGCGAAGGAACCGGTGATACGGCTGAGGAATGTCTTGGTGGGCATGGGTCTCCTGTGATGGACTGGTCGGAGCCTAATCCCGAACGGCAGGCGCTGTTGCGACAGAATGCGGACATGACGATTCGGGTGGGCGCGATCGGCGCCGGGAATATGGGTGCCTCGCATATCCGCGACCTGTCGTTCGCCGTCTCCGGTTCTGAGGTGTCGGTGATCTACGACTTCGACCAGGCCCGTGCCGGTGCCCTGGCGGTGCAGGTAGGCGCCCGGTCCGTCGGCTCGGTCGAGGAACTGATGGCCGCTGACGACGTCGATGCCATCCTGATTGCGTCGCCTGACGACGTTCATGCCGAGCACGCGACGCTCGCCTTGGCCACCGGTAAGCCGGTCCTGTGCGAGAAGCCGCTCGCCGTGGTCGAAGCCGACGCCAAGGCCATCGTCGAAGCCGAGGCCGCGTCCGGTCAGCGGCGCATCCTCATGGGCTTCATGCGACGCTTCGACCCCGGCTACACGGCTTTGAAGGCCGAGCTCACGGCGGCCGGCATTGGCGAGCCGCTCATGATCCACAACGTGCACACGAACACGTCCGCGCCCTACGGCCTGGCCACCGAGCGCACCCTCACCAACATGGTCGTGCACGAGTTCGACATCTCCCGCTGGCTGCTCGACGAGGAGTTCGCCTCGGTCATGGTCCTCGCCGGGAAGCCGGGGCCGCTGACCACGGAGGGAGAGCGCGACCCGATCCTGGTGATCCTCGAGTCCGCGAGCGGCGTGATCGTCGAGGTGCAGGCGTTCGTGAACTCGCAGTCGGGCTATGAAGTGTCCTGTCGAGTCACGGGCTCGCTGGGGCAGGCGGTCATGGGCGACGGATCGTTCATCACGCGAACCAAAGCATTCAGCCGCGGCACGGAGGTCCCCGAGCAGTGGCTGGGCCGGTTCGCCGACGCCTATCGCCTGCAGTTGCAGGGCTGGATCGACTCGCTGCTGGCCGGTGGGACGCCGCCGGGCGCTAGCGCCTGGGACGGCTACGTCGCGACGATCATCTCGAACCGGGCCATCGAGTCCTACCGCACGGGGCAGCGCGTCGCGATCGACCTGCCGTCCGCGCCGGCGCTGTATGCCTGAGCCCTCGTAGCACCTGGTCTCCGCACCAAGAGAATGGAGCCCGGATCCGTTGGGATCCGGGCTCCATTCTCTTGCTCTGAGGGACTATGCCATCGGGGCGGGCACCCGCACTGGGGCGAGCTGCTGCTCCTCCTCGGGCACCGTCATGGCGCCCGTCATGATGGCCACGACATCGTTCATCGAGGCCGTCTGCGGGGTGACGACTGCCGCTCGCTTTCCGAGGCGGGCGACGTGGATGCGGTCAGCGACCTCGAACACCTGCGGCATGTTGTGCGAGATCAGGATGACCGGGATGCCGCGGTCGCGGAGGTCCTGGATCATCTTGAGCACGCGCGCCGACTCGTTGACGCCCAGCGCGGCCGTCGGCTCGTCGAGGATGATGACCTTGCTGCCGAACGCGGCGGCGCGGGCCACGGCGACGGCCTGGCGCTGGCCACCGGACAGGGTCTCGACGGCCTGCGTGATGTTCTGCAGGGTGGTGATGCCGAGGTTCTTCAGGTGCGCAGAGGCCTGTGCTCGCATCTCCTTCTTGTCCAGTGAGCGAAAGACCGAGCCCATGATCCCGGGCTTGCGAATCTCGCGCCCGAGGTACATGTTCGACGCGATGTCTAGTGCCGGAGCGACCGCAAGGGTCTGGAACACGGTCTCGATGCCGCCCACGCGGGCCTCGTGCGTGCTCTTGAACTGCACCTGCTCGCCGTTGACGAACATCTCGCCCGCATCGGGCGTGTAGGCACCGGAGAAGCACTTGATCAGGCTGGACTTGCCGGCGCCGTTGTCACCGACGACCGCAAGCACCTCACCGGGGTAGAGGGCCAAGTTCGCGCCGTCGAGTGCGACGACGCGACCGAATGTCTTGACGATGTTCTTGCCCTCGACGACGGGCTGCAGCGTGGACAGGTCAGTCGTCATGCCTTCACCTTCCTGATCCATTGGTCGACTGCGACGGCGAGGATGACCAGGATGCCCACCGCGAGGACGCGGTAGGCCTGGTCGAAGCCAGCCAGCGAGAGGCCGTTCTCGACGACGGTGATGATGAGCGCACCGATCAGGGTCCCGATCAGGACCCCGCGGCCGCCGAACAGCGAGGTGCCGCCGATCACGACGGCGGTGATGGTGTCGAGGTTCAGCAGCGGGTCGACGTTCGGGCTGGCAGAACCGACTCGTCCCAGGGTGACCCAGCCGGCGATGCCGATGATGAGGCCGGAGACGAGGTAGACGCTGAAGATCACGCGCTTCGTCGAGATACCCGTCAACTGGGCGGCGGCGGGATCGTCGCCGACCGCGTAGATGTGCATGCCCCAGGCGGTGCTGCGCAGGATGTAGCCGAAGATCACGTACATGATCAACATCAAGATCACGCCGTAGAGCAGCTGGAATCCGCCGATCTGGAACGTGCTGCCCAGCCACTTGAGAGTGGCCGGGATCTCGGGCTCCTGGATCGTGCGCGACTTGAACAGCAGCAGCGTGATGGCGGTCCAGATGGACAACGTGCCCAGCGTGACGATGAAGGGTGGCAGGTTGAACCGGGTGATGAGCAGCCCGTTCATCCCACCCGCCAGTACGCCGGCAAGGATGCCGATGGCGATGGCCAGGTACGGATTCTGTCCGGCGACGGGGAGCACGTTCGATGCCGAGGCTGAGACGGCGAGGTTGGCCATGACCATCTGGCTGAAGATCATGATCGCGCCGATGCTCAGGTCGATGCCGGCCGTGAGGATGACGAGGGTCTGGGCGATCGCGAGCGTGCCGACGATGACCGTCTGCTGAGTCAGGAACGACAGGTTGCCCGGCAGCAGGAAGCGGTGGTTGGCGAAGTAGAAGACCGTCATCGCCACGATCAGGACGATGAGGGGACTCAGGTAGGGGTACTTGTGCAGGACGCCCTGCACCTTTTGCATGGAGGTCTGGCGCTCCATGAACTCCTCGGCGAGGTCCACGGTTCCAGGCGATGTACTGCTCACTTAGGGCCCTCCGACGGTGGCCTACGGGACTGTTGTGACGTTATCCAATTGAAACCGAAGAGGGGCAGCAATCCGGGGATTGCTGCCCCTCTTCGGTACTAGCTCAACGCGGTGGGATTAACCCCAAGCGTTGTCGATGCAGTACTGCGCGTTCTCCTGCGGGGCAGCGGTAACCGTGTCCTGAGGATCCTCAGTACACAGCGTGACGCCCGTGTCGAAGAAGGTGCCGTCGGCCGACGTCGGGGCCGGCGGGGCGCCGCCTCCAGCGATCGTCTTGATGGCCTTGATGCCCTCTTCGGCCATCTTCAGCGGGTACTGCTGCGAGGTGGCCTGGATGCCGCCGTCCTTGACCGCCTGGACGCCCGCGAGGCCGCCGTCGACGGACACCACGTAGACGTCCTTGCCGACCGTCTTGCCCGCAGCCTTGAGCGCGTTGTCGGCGCCGAATGCGGTGGGCTCGTTGATCGTGTAGACCACGTTGATGTCAGGGTTCTTGGCCAGGCAGTTCTCCATGCCCTTCTTGCCGCCCTCTTCGTTGGCGCCCGTGGCCTCAACGCAGACGATCTCGTAGTCGCCGCCCTTACCGGTGGCGTATGTGCCGGTCTTGGCTGCGCTGTTCATATCCTTCGGATCCGGAACGTCGACGCCCAGGCCCTTGAGGAAGCCGTTGGCGCGGCAGTAGTCCACCGACACGACGCGGTCATTGAAGATGACCAGCTGCGCGATGGTGGCCTTGGCGCCGTCGAGCTTGCCGGCGGTCCACTGGCCGATGGCCTCGCCCGCGACGCAGTTGTCAGTGGCGAAGGTGATGTCGACCGCGTCCGGCGGATCGGTCGGGGTGTCAAGGGCGATCACGTAGAGGCCGGCGTCACGTGCCTTCTTGATGGCGCTGTTGACGTTGGTCGACATCGGGGTGATCAGGATGCCCTTCTGGCCCTGAGCAATGGCGTTCTCAATGGCGTCGATCTGGCCCTGGTCGTCACCCTCCTGCTTGCCGGAAGCGATCGTGACGTCAACGCCATTCTCGGTTGCGGCCTTCTTCGCGCCTTCCTGCATGGCGACGAAGAACGGGTTCGTGGAGTCCTTGGTGATCAGCGAGACGGCAACGGCGCCGCCAGCAGCAGCCGACGAGGCCGGAGCAGCAGCCGACGAGGCCGGAGCAGCAGCAGAGGAGGCCGGAGCAGCAGCAGAGGAGGCCGGAGCAGCAGCAGACGAGCTGTCGCTCGACGAGGAGCTGCCGCCACAGGCCGCCAAGGTCACGGAAAGCGCGCCGATGACGGCAATGCCGGCAACAGCCCGTCCGCGAGTCAAGCGGTTAGTCATGTGTTTTCCCTTCGAAGGGTGGGTGGTTTCGACCCGGAGGTCGTCCGACATGTCTATTGCCCTGCCTCGCTGTTGGCGAGACAAGCCAGAACCTTGATACCGAACCGTTACGGTGGTTGACCGTTTCGGTGCGATCATGCCGTTCGTCCTCCGACGCTGCCGAGGTGTCCCTGACAACGTTGTCGACACTTTCTAGCGGTTCAGGGATTTACCGTCAAGACCTTGGTCTGTAATACTCCCGCTTCGTAATGACAACGTTATCTAATCCAATCGACCGCGCTGGCGGAGCGCGGTCGCGCGCCACCATGCGCGACGTGGCCGCCCTGGCCGGCGTGAGCCTCAAGACGGTCTCCCGCGTGATCAACCGCGAGGCGGGGGTCAGCGACGAGCTGATCTCCCGGGTCGAGCGGGCCGCGGAGCAGTTGGACTACCGGCCGAACCTCACGGCCAGCAATCTGCGCCGGGCCGACCAGCGCACCTCCACCATCGGCCTGCTGGTCGAGGATGTGGCGAACCCCTTCTTCGCGGACCTGCACCGAGGTGTTGAGGATGTCGCCAGGCGTCACGGAGTCGCGGTCATGGCGGCCAGCCTCGACAGGGCGCCGGAGTCCGAGCGTGATCTCGTGGCCGCATTCGCCTCGCGCCGAGTCGACGGCCTGATCCTGTGCCCCACGGCCAGCGAGCAGGGCTACTTGACCCGCGAGCTGCGCAGCGGGTGGCCCATCGTCTGCGTCGACCGGCTCCCGCGGGGAGTCGCGGTCGACGTGGTGCTGACCAACAACCGGGAGGCGACCCGCGAAGGGGTGGCCCACCTGCTCAATCACGGCCATCGGCAGGTCGCCTACCTCGGTGGCGACTCGCGACTGTCGACCGCGCACGAGCGGTACGACGGGTTCCTCGACGCGATGATGGCGTCCGGCGTCTCGGTCCGCCCGGAGCTGGTGGCCTTCGACGCGCTGACGGCGGAGGACGCCCAGGAGCTCGTGCGTGGATTCCTCGCTCTCGACGAGCCGCCGACCGCCATCTTCTCGGCGCAGAACCTGATCACGATGGGAACGTTCCGCGCTCTTCGCGAGGTGGGCCTGCATCGCAAGGTGGCGCTCGTCGGTTTCGACGACTTCCTGTTCGCCGATCTCCTGGAGCCCGCCGTCACCGTCGTTGCTCAGGATCCTCGCGGCATGGGAAACCTTGCGGCGGAAATCCTCTTCCAGCGCATGGCTGATTCGCACGAGCCGGTGGCGACCCGCATCATTCCGTCCCGCGTGATCACTCGAGGATCTGGGGAAATTCGCCCGGCGTGATCCCCGTCGTTGACGTTCGTGCCGTCTCGGCGACGATGACCCCAGCGAGCACCACCAGTCCACCCACTGCTTGCACAGGCGCGAACGTCTCGCCAAGAAGTGCCAGGCCGATCAAGGCTGCCCAGAGTGGCTCGGTGGTGCCGACGATCCCGGCACGCTGCGCACCGATGCGCCGAAGGGAGCCGAGGACGAGAAGGAATGGGGCCACGGTTCCCATGACCACGCCCCACAGCATCAGCGACCACACCGGCAGCCCCGGTCCACCGCTTATGAGGGGCTCGGTATCGACCGTCAGGATGTGGAAGGGGAAGTTCCACCACGGCGCAACGATGGCCCAGGCAATGCTCGCGAAGATGAAGCCCCACATCGTCAGGGACACGGCGTCGCGGTGCTCCTGCCCGCTTTCGCCGAGCAGCCAGTAGGCGGCAAGCGCGACCGCGCACAGCAGGCCGGCGGCAACGCCGAGCGGGTCGAGGCTGAAGCCGCTCCACACCTGCGCGACCAGCATGAGGCCGATCAGAGTAAGGGCGATCGCGACCCAGATGCGATTGCCCACGGCCGTCTTCCGGGCGAAGCGCAGCCACAGCGCCACCATCACGGGGGCAAGAAACGCGAGCAGTGTCCCGATGCCGACGTTGAGGCGCGAGATCGTGAGGAAGTACAGGTACTGCACCAAGGTGAATGCGACCACGCCGTAGGTGATGAGGAACGGCAACTCCTTGCGCGTCACCGTGAACCGATCACGGTGTCGGAAGGCGATGTACAGGACCAGTACCACCATCGCGCCCGCGTTGCGCAACTGCGTCAGGTGCATCGGGTCGAAGCCGGCGTTGAGAGCGTCCTTGGCAATAACGCCGTTCAGTGCGAACAGGAATGCGGCAAGCAGGTACATGCCGACGCCGACGGCATCGTTCTTCTTCGTGAGCCCCTGAGTGTCCGTGCTCACCTGGCTAGTCGATCAGCAGGTGCCACGCACGGGCACCGCCGACGAGCGCCGCCGAGTTGGGGACGATGACGACATCGTCACCGAGCTTTGCGATGACATTGGGCGTGATGTGCCGGGAGTTGCCGCCACCGACGTAGAGCCGGTCCCACAGGAACACCGGGCGCAGTCCTTCGACCATTCGGCCCACGCGACGCGACCACAGTGCGTCACCGAGCCGTCGCCGTTCGTGCTCGCCGATGTAGGTGTCGTAGGACAGTCCCCAGCGGACCGGTGCCTGCGACATCTCCAGGTGCGGTGCGAGGCGGCTGCCGTCGAAGATCGCGCAGCCGAGTCCGGTGCCCAGGGTGAGCACGAGCTCGAGGCCCTGGCCAGCGATCACGCCGGCGCCGTGCACCTCAGCATCGTTGAGGACGATGGTCGGGACGCCGAGGGCTTCGGACAGTGCCGACTGGGCGTCGAACCCCTCCCACTGCTCGACCAGTTCGGGGAGCACGCGGGTGCGCGGCCCGGACTTGGTCGTGTAGTGCGGAGTGGTGACGACAACGCCGTGGCGGATCATCCCCGGAAGCCCGACGGTGGCCCGCTCGGCCTTCGGCAGTTGACCGGCGAGGTCAGCAAGGGTCTTGACGAACAGCGCGGTGGGAAGGGGGTAGGGCGTAGGAACCCGGATCGGATGGGCCCGCATCGTGCCGGAGTCGTCGAGGACGGATCCCTTGATGCCGCCGCCTCCGCAGTCGATCGCCAGAGTCGTCATGCGCTGCATTCTGCCGTGCCAGGCCCGCCATAATCCCCTCGTGGTCGATACACCCGCTCTGAGTGGGTCGCGCTTCCGGGCATCGCCACCTATACGACTGGATGCGGATCGACCGCTGCGAGGTTGGCGGGTCTCCATTGGGTATCCTTTCCGGGCTGCCTTGGCGACGAGGTGGCGAGGAGGCGTCGCCTAGCCCGGTCTATGGCGCCGCACTGCTAATGCGGTTTGGGTCTCAAGCCCATCGAGGGTTCAAATCCCTCCGCCTCCGCCATTGATGA
>JBAXSI010000068.1:0-12999 GCA_037130755.1 Actinomycetes bacterium | reverse complement strand
CGGTCAAGGCCAGCATCAGGCTCACGCCGGCGATCCACGAGGTGAAGGGCCGAGCGAGCTGCTTGGACCAGTTGTAGACCGATCCGGCCAGCGGGTAGCGGACCGCGAGCTCGGCGAAGGACAGCGCGAACAGCAACTGGCCGCACACGGCGATCACCCAGACCCACCACATGGCGGGGCCGCCGTTCGCGTAGGCGAAGCCGAAGAGCTGGAAGGCTCCTGTGAGCACCGAGATGAACGCGAAGCCGATGGCGAAGGTCGAGAACGACCCGAGGCTTCGAACGAGTTCCTGCTTGTAGCCGAACTTCGCCAGATCGTGGTCATCGACCGCAATCTGCTGCTCGGTGTCGAGCTCTGCCGACGAACCCTCCATGGGACCGTCCCTTCTCCTCCGGGTGGCGGGGTATCGAAGTACCCACCAAGTTGAGCGGTATAGAACTCCTATATGTTCAATACGTCAAGGGTTTCGTGCAAATCGTTATGTTTTGGTGTTTGATTGGACATCTACCTTGACGAAACGAACAGTTACCTGGATAGGATGAGGCACCGCAACTAGCGAGGCGCCGATCTGGAAGGAGACGCCCGTGACAGTCCAGGGTGATGCCTTCGACGTCGTCATCATCGGTGGCGGCGTTCTCGGATGTGCCGTTGCGGCGCGCTTGAGTTCCACTACGGCCAGCGTGGTGCTCCTGGAGGCGGAGGCTGACGTCGCCGAGCACGCCAGCAAGGGCAACGCCGGCGTCGCGGTGTCGTATTACGGCGCCCCCGGCCTCCAGCAAACGGACCTCATCAACGCCAGCAACCCCTTGTGGGAGGAGCTCACCGAGCGTCTCGACGTGCCCTTCCGGCGCATCGGCGGATTGATGATCGCCCTGACCAGCGACGAGGAGGACCACCTCCCCGCCACGCTCGACGAAATCCGTGCCTGCGGGGTCCAGGCCGACCTGTTCACGGCTGCCCAGGCCCTCGACCGCGAGCCCTTGATCAACGCCCATGTTCGCGCCGCTGTGTCGATGCCGGCAGAGGGCATCATCGATCCCATGCGGCTCACCGTCGCCTACGCCAACCTGGCGGCAGCAAACGGTGTCCAGGTGCGGTTGAGCGAGCGCGTCGTGGCGATGGAGTACGACGGCGAGTTCACGAGGATCGTGACTGATCGCGGATCGGTCCGCGCCCGCTTCGTGGTCAATGCAGCTGGCGTGGCGGCTGGGGCGATCAGCGCGTTGGCTAGTGGCGAGCCCCTGACCTGCTTTCCCAGGAAGGGGCAGTACATCCTGCTCGACCGATCGTTCGGTTCGCAGTTGTCGAGCATCGTGTTCTCCACGCACACGCCGACGACGAAGGGCAGCAACGTCGTTCCGACCACTCATGGATCCGTGCTCCTCGGTCCCACGGCTCAGGACATCACCGATGCGGACGACCGTTCGACCGATGCGGAGACTCTCGACTCGATCCTGGAGAAGGCCGCTCGCCTCGTGCCGGCGACGAAGGACGCCGATCGCATCAAGGTATTCGCGGCCAACCGTCCCGCAGGGGATGAGGCACATCGCCTTCGCATGGATCGCGTCGTCCCGAACCTCCTGCACGTCACCGACCGAAGCGCCGGTGTCAGCATCTCCCCTGCGGCCGCCGACCTGGCACTGCAGCTGCTGTGGCAGAGCGGACTGGACGCTGCCGACGATCCCGCCGCCACCGTGCGGCTTCCCACGCTTCGCCGGCTTCGCACGGACCCACACCCGGAGACCTTGACAGACGTCGACCCGCTCTATGGGCAGGTCGTGTGTGCCTGCGAGCACGTCAGTGCCGCCGAAATCCAAGCGGCATTGTCCGGGCCGGTGCCGGCGACCTCGATCGACGGTATCCGCAAGCGCACAGGCGCCGCCTACGGACGCTGCCAGGGCTCCCTGTGCATGGCCGGCCTGTCATTCCTGACGGCAATGGCGACGCATACCGGTCCCAGCGACGTTCACCAGACGGCTCGGGGGACGGTCGGCTCATGACTCCCCACGCCATCGTCGTCGGTGCCGGACTCACCGGTCTAGGCTGCGCCACTGAGCTAGCGTCCCGCCTCCCCGTGACGCTGATCGATCGCATTCCCGTGGTCGGTGGCGAAACCGGCTGGCACTCCCCCGATATCCAACGGCTGGCAGCCAACGCCGAGTCCAAGGGAGTCCGAATGCTCCTCGGCGCCACGGGCCTTCGATGGGAGCAGCAGCGCCTGCTCCTCGCCTCTCCGGGATCCATCTCCTGGATCCCCGGAAGCGTCCTGTTCTACGCCGGAGGCATTCGTCCCGCAACCGCCATCGACGTGCACGTGTCAGGCGATCGCCCCGCCGGTGTCATCCCCGCGACCGTCGCCCTGCACCTGCTGCAGTCGGGGATCAGGCTGTGGAGTCACGCAGTGGTCGTCGGCGCCAGTCACTGGGCCGCCGAGACCGCCCACGCCATTCACGGCTATGGAGGCACTGTCACTGCCGTCGTGACTGAAGGCTCGACTCCCGGTTGGGCCGATCGTGTCGTGACGGATGCGAGCGACCTGCGCGTCACGGGTCGAGCGCGTGTCGATGCGCTCCACTGCACGGTCTCCGGCAGCGCGGTCGCCATCCCCTGTGATGCCGTCATCCTGGCCGGCCCCTGCCGCCCCAACCGCAATATCACGGGCGCACTGAACCAAGGCCCACATAACGTCGTGTTCGCCCAGCCAGACGACGACGTAGCCGGCCTGGACCGGTACGAGCACGGATGCCGGACCGCACAGGACTGGATCCAGAACCAGGAGGGCCTCTCATGAGAGTCAGTTCCCCGATCGGCGAACTGCCCTTCGAGCCCGTGAGCCTGCACTACCGCAACAAGACACTGGTGATGGAGGGCTCCATGGGCGCGTGGCCCGCCCGGGTCGTCATCGAACCCGCAGACATCCCGAGCGTCCTGCGGCTGGTCGCCAAGCCCGCTGCCATCGCCGCCGGGGTAGCAGCCGCTGCCTCCGTGCTCGTCCTCATCCGCCGCAATCACTGACCCTCTCACCACATTGAACAGGAGTAGAACGTGAAAGAAACCTGGTACGACACTCGCAAGCGAGTCGCCATCTACGCCCGCAAGCTTCAGGCGGAGCGCCTGGTGTACTCGTGTGCCGGCAACATCAGTTGCCGGATCCCGGGTGAGCCTGAGCTCCTGGCCGTGACCCCGACCTCGCAGCAGTACGACTTTCTCGAGCCCGAGGACATCACCATCGTCAACGTTGACGGCGAGATCGTGGATGGACACCTGGCCCCCACATCAGAGGTGGCCATGCACACCCTGATCTGCAAGCGCCGCCCCGAGATCGGCTCCATCGTCCACACGCACGGCAAGGCCGTGATGACCATGGCGAACCTCGGCTGGACGTTGCCCCCCATCCTGACCGGCCTGGTTGAGGCCACCGGTGGCGACGTTGTCACCTCGCCCTACTCGCAGCCCGAAACCGACCAGATGGCCGACTACACCGAGCCCGCACTGCGCGAGCGCGGCGCGACGTTCCTGGAGTTCCACGGGCTGCTGGCCTACGGCTCCACACTCGAGAAGGCCTTCCACACCGCCTCGGTCGTTGAAGGCGCCTGCGAGGTCTACCTGACCGCCCGACAGTTCGGTGACGTCCGCCAACTGCCTCCCGAGCAGGTGGCGTGGATCGCGTCGTACTGGAAGGCACAGTTCCCGGGCGCACCGGAGCCGCTTCCGGCGCCCGCTCCCCTTCCCGGCCCTGCGGAGCTCCTCTCGCGATGAGCGCATACGTGGTCGGCGCGGACGTGGGTTCGTCGTGCCTGAAGGCTGCTCTGATCCACCCCGAAAGGGGTGTGGTCGCGATCGCCGAGCACGTATATCCGATGCACCGGCCATCCCCGGGGTGGGCCGAGAACGACGCCGAGGATTGGTACCTCGCGCTGTCGAAGGCGGTACCGGAGGTCCTTGCGGCAGGTGGCGTGTCGGCCGGACAGGTGGCCGCCATCTGCCTCGTAGGACAGCGCGACATCGCGGTACTGCTCGATGAAGACGGTGAAGTGGTCGCGCCGGTCATCCACTGGACTGACCGGCGCGACCCCGAGGAGACAACCGAGCTGTACGACCGTCTCGGACGCGAGACCCTCATCGAACGCAGCGGAACACTGCCCATCCCCGGCCTCGTCCTTCCCAACATGGTGTGGACCAAGCGGCACGCCCCGGGCGTGTGGTCCCGCGTTCGCCACGCCTTGCAGCCCAAGGACTTCCTTGCCTACCGGTTGACCGGTGATGTCGGCACCGACCCCACCGGGCCAACCCGCAGCACGATGAACGACTGGCGTGGCGGCAGTTGGAGCGCCCATACGTGCGCTGAGGCCGGGATACCGCTGGAGATCCTCCCCGAGGTTCGCTACAAGTCATGGGAGCCCCGCGGAGTTCTCGGCCGGGCCGCGTACGACATAGGCCTGTTGCCCGGGACGATGCTCGTGGCCGGAGGCGGAGACGACCCGGCAGCCGCGCTCGGATCCGGAGTCGTCGGAGTCGGTGACATCTCAATCGGTACCGGATCCTCGATGAGCTGGCGGGTCGTCGACTCCCAGCCGCGTCACGATCCCACCGGACTGATCGGCTTGATGCCTCACGTCGTTCCCGACACCTACCTTCACGAGATGGTCATTGTCGGCAGCGGCACCACACTGCGATGGTTCCGGGAGGCCTTCGGCCACGGATCCCACTACCCGCAGTTGATCTCCGAAGCCGCAATGGTCGACCGAGGAAGCGACGGCCTCATGTGCTTCCCCTTTGTCGAAGGCACAACCGTGCCCGTGCAGGACGACAGCGCCCGCGCGGCATTCCACGGGATCTCCGGGCACCACCGCCGCTCGCACTTCGTGCGCTCACTGCTCGAGGGCATCGCCTACCAGTACCCCGCACTCCTCGACGTCGTCCACAGCCGGGGCCTGCCCGCAGGACAGATGACGATCTCCGATGGCGAAGCCCGCAGTGAGACGTGGAACCAGATCAAGGCCGACGTGCTCGGGGCCCCCATCATTCCGGCCATGCGCGTCGAAGCCCCCTCCATCGGCGCCGCCATCCTCGCCGGCATCGGCTCAGGACTGTTCCCCTCGTTCGATGCGGCGGTCGACATCGTCGTCGAACGGGCCGCTCCGGTGCTCCCCGACCCTGAGGCGCATGACGCCTACACCCTGCTGCGGGCTGAATGGGAGTCCGCGCGCAACACCTTCTTCCCACGCCTTGCCGCCCCCGTCGCCATACCGGCGTAACCACAAGAACGGACACTCATGACTACAACCCTGCCCACCAGCATCCCGACCAAGGCCTTCATCAACGGCGCCTACGTAGACGCCCAGTCGGGCGAGACCTTCGAGTCGCTGGCCCCCAGCAGCGGCCTGGCCATCGCGTCCATCGCAGCCGGAGACGCCGCGGACATCGACCTGGCGGTCGCCGCCGCCCGGACCGCCTTCGACAGCGGGGCATGGAGCAAGGCTGCCCCGTCTGAGCGCAAGACGGTCCTGCTCCGCTTCGCGGACCTCATTGAAGCGAATCGCGAGGAACTGGCTCTCGTGGAGGCGATCGACGCGGGCAAGCCGATCGCCGACTGCCTGAATTTCGACGTCCCCGACGTTCTGAACACCATCCGCTGGTACGCCGAGGCTGCAGACAAGATCTTCGGCAAGGTCTCCCCCTCGGGCAGCGACAACGTCGGGCTCATCGTCAAGGAGCCCATCGGCGTCGTCGGCGCCGTGCTCCCGTGGAACTTCCCCATGGCCATGCTCGCGTGGAAGATCGCCCCAGCCCTCGCAGCCGGCAACTCCGTCGTCGTCAAGCCACCGGAGCTTGCATCACTCACGACCTTGAT
The DNA here is from genome assembly GCA_037130755.1 of Actinomycetes bacterium. Taxonomy (GTDB): domain Bacteria; phylum Actinomycetota; class Actinomycetes; order S36-B12; family S36-B12; genus UBA10649. Next base: position 7,145 of record JBAXSI010000068.1, on the reverse strand, counting down.
GCTGGCTCAGCTGGCGAGTGAAGCTGGCATCCCGGACGGGGTGTTCAACGTGGTTCCCGGACTCGGACACGTCGCGGGCCGGGCACTGGGCCTGCACATGGACGTCGACGTCGTCACGTTCACCGGTTCGACCGAGGTGGGCCGGGAGTTCCTGCGCTACTCGGCAGCGAGCAACCTGAAGGAGATCGTCCTGGAGTGCGGCGGCAAGAGCCCCCAGGTCGTCTTCGCCGATTGCGCCGACCGACTGGATGTTGTCGCGACAGATCTGGCCGAGGCCGCCTTCTGGAATGCGGGCCAGAACTGCAGCGCAGGGTCCCGCATCCTCGTCCACAACTCCATCCGAGCCGATTTCGTCGCCGAGCTCAGCAAACTAGCCAGCAGTCGAAAGGTGGGCGACCCTACCGACCCCCAGACAGTCATGGGCCCCCTGATCGAAGCGGCGGCCCTGGATCGCGTGCTCCGGTACATCGATGGCGCCCGGAGCGCTGGAGCCCACGTTGCCGCTGGCGGCGAGCAACTGTTCACCGAAAGCGGCGGCTGGTTCGTTGGCCCGACGATCCTCAACGAGGTCACGCGCGACATGGCGGTCGCACGCGAGGAGATCTTCGGGCCGGTGGTGTCCATTCTCGGTTTCGACAGCGAGGCCGAGGCTCTTGAGATCGCCAACGACTCCAGCTACGGCCTGGCGGCGACAGTGTGGTCGAAGGACATCGACGTGGCTCTGCGCACGGCGCGAGGCCTTCGAGCCGGCACCGTCGCGGTCAACGGATACAGCGAGGGAGACATCACCACGCCATTCGGCGGGTACAAGTCATCCGGATTCGGCGGCCGCGACAACGGGCTCGAAGCATTCGAGCAGTACACCGAGACCAAGACCATCTGGATCACTCTGCGGTAGCGCCCCACTCTCCTCCCTGAATCCTTCAGGTCAATGCAGTGGGGAGGAACCCACCGCACGAGAGGACCACTAATGCCACCCGCCGATTCACAGGAACCCCGGCGAACCGCACTCGCCGGCGTGCACCAGAGCCTCGGGGCCCACATGACCGATTTCGCCGGGTGGTACATGCCGCTGCGGTACGACAGCGAACTGGCTGAGCATCACGCAGTGCGCACAGTGGCAGGACTGTTCGACCTCTCGCACATGGGGGAGATCGAAATCGTCGGCACTCAAGCCGCGGAGTATCTCGACTACGCCCTTGTCGGCTCGTACGGCGCCATGGCACCGCTCGCAGCCAAGTACACGATGATCTGCCAGGACGACGGCGGGATCCTCGACGACCTCATCGTGTATCGCTTGCGCGCCGATCACTTCCTCGTCGTGGCAAACGCCGGCAACCGCGAGACCGTGTTCACCGCCCTACGCCAGCGATCAGCAGGCTGGGACGACATCTCGATCCTCGACAACAGCGACCTGTGGAGCCTCATCGCAGTTCAGGGCCCGCTGGCCCTCGCGATCCTAAACGAAATGGCCGATTCACCCCTGGACTCCTTGAAGCACTACTCCATCGCGCAGCGCTCGATTGCCGGCTTCCCGGTGCTCGCGGCACGCACCGGCTACACCGGGGAGGACGGCTTCGAACTGTTCTGCAGCCCCGCCGATGCCGCCCAGCTGTGGACGACGATCCTGGAGAAGGGCAAGCCAGAAGGTTTGGTGCCCGCGGGCCTTGCCTGTCGGGACTCACTGCGACTAGAGGCCGGAATGCCCCTCTACGGGAACGAACTGTCGCTGGATCTGACCCCGTTCGAGGCAGGACTCGGGAGGGTCGTAGCGCTCGACAAGTCACGCGATTCGGTCGGTGGGGACGCGCTGAGGGAGCGCTCGCAAGACGACGTGTCCCGTGTGCGCGTAGGGCTCGAACTCGAAGGCAAGCGGTCGGCTCGCACCGGATACGCCGTTCTGACGCCCTCCGGGACGAGCGTCGGACAGGTGACCAGCGGGGCCCTATCGCCAACTCTCGGCGTCGCCGTCGCGATGGCGTACGTCGACCGCGAGTCCGCTTCCGTGGGCACCCCGTTGCTCGTCGACGTCCGGGGCGTGTTGGTGCCCGCTCGCATCGTGCCTCTGCCGTTCTACAAGCGAACCAACCGAGGAGCGTCATGACCTACCCCAGCCAACTTCAGTACAGCAGGGACCACGAATGGCTCAGCACCGACGACACCCATGGCACCGTCGGCATCACCAGCTTCGCGGCTGCCTCCCTGGGAGACATCGTCTACGTGGACCTGCCGGCCATTGGCACGATCGTGACCGCTGGGTCGCCATGCGGGGAGATTGAATCCACCAAGTCCGTCAGCGACCTGATTAGCCCAGCATCAGGTGAGGTCACCGCCATCAACGACACGGTCGTGTCCGATCCCGCGCTCATCAACTCCTCTCCCTACGAGGACGGCTGGCTGTTCCAGTTGCGACTCGACGATGCGCCGGAACTCATGGATGCTGATCAATACACGCTGTTCGCCAACGGGACGCCGTGACATGCGGATTGACCTCAGCGACGCCGAGGCGCCGATCGAACTTCAGGTTGCACCCACGCAATGACCTCCAGCGTCTTCGAACTGTTCTCCTTCGGCATCGGGCCATCCAGCTCGCACACCGTCGGTCCGATGCGCGCTGCGAGACTGTTCGTGTCTCGGCTGGCCGATGACGGACTGCTGCCTTCCATTGGGCGTGTGCGCGTGGACCTGTACGGCTCGCTTGCTGCGACGGGACGCGGCCACGGAACTGACAAGGCCGTAACGATGGGGCTACTGGGCCATCGGCCGGAGACCGTGGAACCAGAGACCGTCAGCGGCGAGATCGACACCGTGAACCGAGACAATCAACTCGACCTCCTGGGCCAGGGCGCCATCCGCTTCGTCGCTGCCGAGGATGTCATCTTTCACCTCGGCGAGAACCTTCCAGGGCACGCGAACGGACTGCGGTTGACCGCGCTCGACAAGGCGGACGAGGTCATTCGACAGCAGGTGTACTACTCGATCGGCGGTGGCTTCGTTCTCGAAGAGGGCGAGACGGTCTCGCACGAGGATCGTCCTCAGGATCTGCCATACCCCTTCCACACTGCCCAGGACCTGCTCGACCAGTGTCGGGCAAGCGGTCTGTCCATCGCGGGCCTCATGCTGTGCAACGAGACTGCTCTACACCCGGAGCTCGACGTTCACGCTGGGCTTCTGCGCATCTGGACGGCCATGGACACCAGCATCCAACGAGGATTGATGACCGAAGGCATCCTGCCCGGAGCGCTGCGCGTGCGTCGGCGCGCACCGAATCTCGGCCGCAAACTAGCCATCGAAGTCGACAGTTCAGACCCGCTCCGGGGAATGGACTGGCTCACGGTGTACGCCCTCGCCGTCAACGAGGAGAACGCCGCCGGTGGTCGCGTTGTCACGGCACCCACAAATGGTGCCGCGGGAGTCCTACCGGCCGTACTTCGCTACTACCGAGGCTTCGTCCCCGGCAGTGACGACGACGGCATCGTGCGATTCCTGCTCACGGCCGGCGCCATCGGCCTGATCTACCTCCAAACCGCCTCGATATCAGGAGCCGAAGTCGGGTGCCAAGGAGAGGTGGGCTCCGCATGCTCCATGGCCGCAGCAGGCTACGCAGCCGTGCTCGGAGGAACTCCGGCTCAGATCGAGAACGCGGCCGAGATCGGCATGGAGCACAACCTCGGTCTCACCTGCGACCCCATCGGCGGGCTGGTCCAGATCCCCTGCATCGAGCGCAACGCAGCCGCAGCCGTGCAGGCCGTGTCCGCGGCCAGGACCGCGCTGCGGGGAGACGGGGAGCACGTAGTCTCCCTGGACTCCGTCATCAAGACCATGTGCGAGACCGGCAGGGACATGCAGGACAAGTACAAGGAGACTTCCTTGGGAGGTCTCGCGGTCAACGTGATCGAATGCTGACCACAGGGCCGTCTGCGGCGATGGCGTCGAAACGTCTATCCGTGATGCAACAGGAGGCGTGAGCTTGGCCGCGATCGTGTTCGGCAGCCTCACGGCGCTCCTATGGGCGGGTAGCAGCCTCGCCTCATCTCGATCCGTTCGTTACATCGGCCAGTACTCGGTTGTTGCCTGGGTGATGCTCGTCGGCACAGTCGTCACCGTCCCCTTCACGATTGCCTCGGGAGTCCCTGCGACCCTGGATCAGAGCGCGCTGCTCGCACTCATCGCCATCGGCGCCTCGGCGCTTGTGGGCCTGCTTCTCATGTACGCGGCCCTGCGCGTCGGCAAGGTGACGGTGGTCGGTCCCATCGCCGCAACGGAGGGCGCGGTCGCAGCCCTCTTATCGGCCCTCGCCGGCGAGCCGCTGGCGCCGCTGGCGGCGGCACTGCTCCTTCTCGTCGTCGGTGGGGTGATGCTCTCGACACTGGCCCCTGACCCCTCGCCAATCACGGATGAGCGACCCGTCCGAGCTGCGATCCTCGCGTCTATTGCAGCGCTCATGTTCGGCATCTCACTCTTCCTCTCCGGTCGGCTGAGTCTGGACCTCCCCATTTCATGGGTCGTGCTTCCCCCACGCATACTCGGAACCCTCACTCTCTTCCTTCCGCTGCTCGTCACCGGCAGCCTGCGAATCACGCGCAAGGCCCTGCCACTCGTGATTTCCACGGGACTCACGGAGGTCCTGGGCTTTGCCACCTTCTCCCTCGGTGCCCGGACCAGCCTGGCGACGGTTGCCGTACTTGCATCACAAGTAGCGACATTCACCGTCATCGGGGGCTGGATTCTCTTCCGTGAGCGCCTCGGACGCGTTCAGGCCCTCGGCATCGCCATCGTCATCCTCGGGATCACCGGCCTCGCCCTCACTAAAGCCACCTGACCAGCGAGCCAACCTCCGATACCCGCGAGAGCGTCGACCACGTCGTATACCTCAGTAGCCGCACGTCGACCTGTCAGGCGTGGAAAGTCCCTTGGGGCTACATAGCCCCGGACGAGAGTTCCCCGTCCCTTGAACGAGGCGTTCCTTGACACGCGCTGAACCGACGCACAACGACAGCGTTTCCAGGCGTTTAGCCAGTTCGCTGAAGTGTTGGGGCTAACCCTGGGGCTATGGCCCCAAGAATCACCTCAAACCGGAGATTGGTTTGACTCACACAAATCGCTGAAAGTCGTTGTGCTGCAACACTCTTCGTCGGAGCCGCCTCGGAGACTTGAACCCCGGACCTATTGGGTCCGCACGGGTCTGGTCTTCGGACCAGACTACGCATTACGAGACAATGTTGCGCCCTCCCTGCTTGGAGGGAAATCCAGTTGTACCAACGGTATTCGTGACATCCAGATCTCTCCAGGCCACTCCAGTGGACTGGAGTTGGGGCTAGCCGTGCGGCTGGCTTCCGGCCCTTCGGGTGCCGAGATCGGCTCTTCGACCTACGCACCCCGCGTGCGCCGGGTCACTCGCGCCAGCAATGGAATACTCCTGCTGCCCGCCCAGCTGTCGACCACGTCCCGGACGGCATCAACCATCTCGCGGCAGCCGAGAGGGCCGATTCGTGAGGCAGAAACCCTGAGGAAGGCCAGTGGGAGCATGGCAGACGTATGCACAACTAGCCCCTGCAGCACTGCTTGAAAGCCGTACTAGTGCATAAGGAGGCGTCACGGGAGGGCACTTCACCGGACTTAAGCGCATACGCTAGTGCTACTGATCGGACATCTCACCAGTATCGGGCACTCATGTTTGACCTTGGAAATGCGAAAACCCGTTGCGCTGCAACGGTTTTCGGGCCGAGCCGCCTCGGGGACTTGAACCCCGGACCTACGCATTACGAGTCCTCGGTAACGTCGTCGAAATGCCCGAAAACCATTGATTACCAATGCTATTCACTGTCACTGAGTGCCACGCTGTGACATGGCTCGCCATGCAGTTAGTGCATACGGAGTGCACGACCCACGCACCACGGAACTAGCTGGCGCTACGCACTCGCGGGCAACCAGGTCCAGGCCAGCGGCGCGAAGCGCCTTGTCGATCCTCACAAATCTCCCCTGTCAAGAACTTTACCCGAGCCGCCGGGACCCTCACGTGACGCGCGGGTCATGCTTCGGAGCGGCCCGTGGCTCACGCGAAGCGGTAGGCGCGTCGACGAACTCCGTGTGCTCCTCGCCAGCCGGTCACACTGGGCCTCCGAGTGCGCGCCGAGAAGCCTCCAGTGGCCTGTCGAGCTCCTCGCCCGCGCTGGCTTACTCGACGTGGAGGCGCTGCACGTGTACCGCTCCTTCCAGGGCCTGCTGTTCGGGCATGTCCTCAACGAGCTGCCTGAACTGGTCGACAACCCGGAGGAGACCGACGAGCTCCTGCGCCAGGATCTCCACCGACTCCCGATCGCGGAGTTCCCGCTGCTGCGCGGGTTGGCCTCGACCCTCGCCGCCGACGACGGGGAGGCCGAGCTCGAGGAGGGTCTCGACATCCTCATCGACGGACTGCGGGGCAAGGGTCCGATTCTGGCCTGACTCGCGTCCTCGGCCGAAGGTCCCCCAGCCACGGGCCTGCCCTCGTCGTCAGGCGGCACGCGTCTCGAAGTCAGGGAGGTCCGCCTCACGCTGCCCGGTCCGCTCGGCGGCGATTCCGGCGAGGACCACGCAGCCGATGCCGATGAGCTGCGGTGCGGCGGGCACCTGGTGCAGCACCACCATCCCGATGGCGAGCGCGATGGCCGGCTCGAGTGCCATGAGGGTGCCGAACGCGGACTTGGTGAGGCGACGAAGCGCATACAGCTCGAGGGTCCACGTCATCAGGGGAAGGAGCAGCGCCGCCGCCAGGCCGACCAGGAGGACCTGGGGAGTGAGGTGCCCCCACGCCTGCGGCAGGCCGACGACCGCCGTCACGACGGCAGCCACGGGAAGCGAGATGGCCAGCCCGTCGACACCGGCGAAGCGGTCACCGACGTGCTGGGTGACGACGATGTACAGGCCCCAGCAGACACCGGCCAGGGCGGCGTAGGCGATACCGAGGAGGCTGGGCGTCCCCTGCCAGGGCTCGGTGAGGAGCACGACTCCGACGAGCGCCAGAGTGGGCCAGGCGAGCGCGCGACAGGTGCGGCTGTGGAGTGCGGCGAGGGTCAGGGGGCCGAGGAACCCGATCGCCACCACAGTGCCCAGCGGCAGCAGGTCGATCGCGGCCAGGAAGCTCAGGGTCATGACTGCGGACA
>JBAXSI010000067.1:0-13030 GCA_037130755.1 Actinomycetes bacterium | reverse complement strand
GGTCGACGGACGCATGGTCCGCGACGACGTCGGCGTGGAGCGGTCCGGCCGGGTGCGCGCGCATGGCCAAAGGCTAGGGCACCATGCCGAGACAAGAGACGGGGCGTTTGCTCCCGTTCCGCTAGGCTCAAGCGGAACCGACCAAGGAGACGACCGATCAAGAAGACAGTCACGGCCGAGGCGCCACCGGGCTCCATCGCCGACGGCATCCGTGACCTCCGGTCGGGCCTTCGGCAGTGGCCGGTGTGGTGGTCGCTCAGCGTCCAGGCGATCCGCAGCCAATACCGCCGCACCTACCTCGGGCCGTGGTGGATCACCGTTCAGCAGGTGATCTTCGTTGTCGGTCTCAGCCTGCTGTTCGGGACCCTGCTCAACCAGGACAAGCAGACGTTCATCCCCTACGTCACGATCGGCTTCATCGCGTTCAGTTGGATGACGTCGATGATGACCGGCGGCGCCAATTCGATCATCAGCAGCGGTCCGACGATCAAGACCTCGCCCGGACCTCTTTCCCTCCCGGCGCTGCGCAACTTCGCGATGGCGACGATCCAGTTCCTCCACAGCGCAGTCGTCATCGTGGTCGTGATGATCATCTTCCAGGTGCCCGTTGGGTGGCCGATCGTCCTCGCGCCGCTTGGCCTGCTGGTCATCACCGTGAACGGAATCGCCCTCGGGCTCTGGCTGGGCCCCTTGGCTGCGCGCTACCGCGACGTTGGACCGATCGTCGTGTCCCTTAGCAGCGTCCTGTTCTTCTTCACACCCATCTTCTGGACGACCGACGACCTAAGTCGCCAGCAGATCGCCTGGCTGGCCGGCTGGAACCCCTTCGCCTACCTGCTGGAGTTCTTCCGGTCCCCACTCCTCGATCAGTGGCCAACCGTGGCCGTCTGCCTCGGCACGGCGGGCATCACGGTCGCTAACGTGCTGGGAGGCGTGCTCCACTTCAGCCGCACGCGCGAACGACTGGCGTATTGGCTATGAGCGACGAGAATCCGTTCGCCGACGCAACGCTTCCGTCACCCATTGCCATCCACCTGGACCACGTCTGGGTCCAGTACCGGCTGCGGCATGCGCATCACTACAACCTCAAGCGAACGCTGACGAACTTCGTCACGCGCAAGCGCGAGGAACCGGAGATCATCACGGCGCTGAACGACGTCAGCATGGCAATACCCGCGGGTGCACGCGTTGGCGTGTCAGGGCCTAACGGCGCCGGCAAGTCGACGCTCCTGTCGGTGATGGCCGGTCTGCTGACGCCGACGAAGGGCACGTCGAAGGTCCAAGGCCGCGTACTGGCCCTGTTGGGCGGACCGAACGAAGGCCTGGATCCGGAGCAGACTGGTCGCGAAAACGCGCTGTCCCTTGGCGTGAAGCTTGGCGACAGCCTCAGCGACATGCAGGAGCGGATGGACGACATCCGGGAGTTCTCGGGCCTCGGCGCCCGCTTCGACCACCCGGTGTACACGTACTCCAGCGGCATGCAGGTGCGCCTGCGCTTCACCACCATCACGTCCGTCCGTGCAGATATTCTGGTGGTCGACGAGGGCATCGGCGCGGCCGACGCGGACTTCAATTCACGCGCTGAGGAACGGCTGAACGTCTTCTACGGCCACTCCGGAACTTTGGTCCTGGCCAGTCACTCCGACGACGTCCTCGCCACACACTGCGACGAGGCCATGCACCTCGAGCGCGGCGTGGTGAGCAAGGACGGCTTCGCGCCCTGGCTGGATTGATCCGCCTAGCGGTCCGAGTCGACCGTTCGCTCTCGTCGTCTTGCGGCCTCGCCGTACGCATCAAGGTGCTGCTGGACGACGTCAGCCGTCTCCAGCGGGACACGCATCAGCGGAAGCCCCAGCGACGTACGCGCCGACAGGTCCGTGAGCAGCGCCGCGAGCGAGACCGGGCTACCAACCTCGAAGTGCCAGCCGTCAATGCCGTCGCGCACCTTCTCCGCCATGCCGCCGATGTCCGAGCAGATCACGGGCACGCGCCGCGCCAGCGCCTCCTCGATGACAACGGGGCTGTTCTCCCACCAGATCGACGGGACCACGATCGCGTCAACGCCATCGAGGATGCCCGGTAGGTCTTCTTGTGTGTAGCGGCCGCGGAAGGACGTGACTCCGACCTCACGGGCGCGAAGCTCGGAGATGCGCGTTTCGAACTCCCGACCGAAACGGTCCGAGCCGTCGCCATACACCTCGAGCCGCTCCACCACCTCGCGGCCTGACTCGTGGAGCTGAAGCACGGCGTCCATGAGGACGTCGAGTCCCTTGTAGGGCGTGTGCTGGCCGATGAACGCCAGGCGCAGACCGTTTGCTGGCAGCGCGCGAGTGCGTCGGGTCACACGTCGTTCGAGGTCCAGGGCGTTCGCGATCACCCGCACCCTGCCGATGTCCAGACCCCAGTCGACGTACCGGTCCCGGACGAAGCGGCTGGGCGTCACGAACAGGTCGACGCTCTCGAACGCCCTGCGCACGTAGTCCTCGCGCGTTGCCGTGCGGGCGATCGGCCAGTCCACGCAGTTCGCACACGCCGCTGGGGATGACTGGGAGCACAGTTGGCCGAGCGAGTCGAGCATCTGCCCGGACTGAAGGCAGATCGCGAGGAACTCGTGCAAGGTCATCACGACAGGAACGCCGGGGAGGGTATGGCGGACGAGGAGCGGCAGCTCCACGCCAACGTGGAAGTAGTGGTGCAGGTGCACCACATCGGGCTGCACCTGAGTCAAGACCCGCTGCCAGTCATTGGCGAAGGTCGGATCCTGCCAAGAGTAGAAGCCAAGGTCGGTCTCGCTTCGGACGAGCACCTCGTCGAAGCCGTGGGCGTTGCGCCAAGGGTGAGCACGCTCCGTCGGAGGAACGTTACGAATCGCGGACGCCAGCGTGACCTCGATGCCCGGCTGTTGCGCAAGCCCACGCGCCAGCGCTGACGCCGACCGCTGTGCTCCGCCTGGAGAGATGGCCTCCCACTCGTGCGACACGATCAAGACCCTCATCCGGCGGCACCCAACTGCTCGCCGATGACCACGCTCTTGGCCAGCGTCACCGGCACGCCACCGTGGTCCTCGCGCCGATAGGACGCACCCTCGACGTGCGTCCACACGACGCCGGGGTGCACGACAAGCGCACCGTGCTCGCGAAGTGAGACGGACAGCAGCACATCCTCGAAGTCGCCCTTGCCGAACACCACAGGGACTCCCCCGACCGCCTTCAGGGCCGTCGCCGTGGTCATGAGCACAGCACCTGACAGCATCTCGACCCCGCGCGGCGCAGAGCCAAGGTCCCGTGGCAACTCGTGCTTCCCCGGGTGCGCCGGCAGCTCGAATCCCGGGAAGTCGACCGATCCCTCGACGAGCATTCCAGCGTGCTGCACCGTGCCATCTGGGTAGAGCAGCACCGGCGCGACAGCCGCGCAGCCGTCGTCGAGGCACTCCGCCATCGTCCGGAGATCGGTATCGGGCCGGTTTGTCAGCACATCGCTGTTGAGCAGCAGGATCTTCTCGCCACGTGCAGCGGACCAGCCCGTGTTGCAGGCGGCGGCGAACCCGGCGTTGCGGTCGTGGGCGAGCAGCCGAAGGGGCAGGAGGAATGTCGCATCGTTCCAGGATTCGAGCCAAGCAAGGAGTCTTGGGGTGAGCGCGGGGTCATCGCTCACCAGCACCAGTTCGACCCCGACTACCGGATCGGTGCTGATAGCCAAGAGCAGGTTGCGCAGGTACTCGAAGTCACCGTAGAGCGGCACCACCACGCTCAACCACGGCACGGGCCCGCCAACGAAGGCCTCGTACACGACTCGATGCTGGGGCGCTGGTGGCCTTGGCGCCTGCCGTATCACGTCGACGATCGGTGCCAGTCCAGTTGGCGTCAGGGCCTTCGCCCCGAGCACCAGACCGGAGAAGACGCTCTCTGGAACCACCCCGTCAGCCAGCGCGGAGACCCGCCACTCCCACGTCGCCTCACCGACCCTGAACTCAATCGTCACCGGGCGTCCGGGCTCGACCGAGCCGTCCACGTGCCCAACAAAGCCGTAGGCGACCGATCCGTCCGGAGCCCGAAGTCCCAGGACCTCCGCGACGTCCGGCCTGGCCTTGCGAAGGAGGGGGCGCCAGGTTCCGTTCTCGGATCCGATGAGCCGAACATCCACGGGGCCGCCGGGTACGTCATCTGCGAGCCACCCATCGATGCACAGCGAGCCATCGACCAGGATCCAGGCCGCATCGACCTGCGTCGCGGGCGCCGGGGCCGAATCGGATGCGACCTCAGGGCCCGATGCCGTGGCTGCGCCGAAAGCGCGACGTAGCCGACCCCGGATCGTCGCCATATCTACGCCGACGGCAGCGTCGTCGACGCAGGGACGGCCGACGTGGGATCGAAGATCGACCGGAGGTCCACGGGCCGGATATCGGTCTCCGATGGGTCATCGGACCAGAACCCGAACGGCTCTAGCCGCGAGCGCTCGACGAACCGGCGCACGAAGCCACCCTCCAGGAACTCCTCGAACGACTGCAATTCCTCCTCCGCCGGCAAACTCACCTGAGCCGACTCGAGCTGGTAGCGCCGAGGTGTCTCCTCTACCAAGTCGGGCGACGAGGCCACAACGAGCTGACGCTCCGCGATCTCCCGGTCGGCACGCTTCAGGTGGAGCAGGATCAACGGCTCGTCGGTGAACTTCAGGTTCTCGGAGCTTCCGTGGAAGCCGATCGACACGAACTGGGGAACGAACAGCAGGGAGGACTTGAACAGGCCGGTGTTCGCGACGCCACGCCTGCGCTGGTCAATGACGCGGGCGTCGAAGTTGAACGCCGGCTCGTCGGGCAGCTGCGCCACATCGAAGCCGAGCGGACGCATCCCGGGCATCGACGTGGGGTCGAAAGGCAGCTCGGAGAGCGGTAGGTCGTAGTCCAGCGAGCTGACCACTATCTCGTCGATATCGGCCAGGAGTACCGACTCATAGCGTGACATCAGGCCCTGGGACACGCCCGAATGGAGCGCGGCCCGCGAGTAGTTGTTGAAGGCCCAGCCCTCGAGCCCGATGACGCCGCCGAGTTCGAAGTCCGCGAAAGCACGGGGCTGGGACGTGGTGACGAAGATGTTGGTGGCTCCGACCGATCGTGCGTAGTGCGCGTACCAGTAGGGGAACCAGCCGCCGGCGTCATGCGCGTGTCCGAGGACGGCGATGCGCCGGCGACTCGAACCCAGGGCGAGGTCCCTGAGGTAGTGGTCGAGCGTCGAGCGGGCCCCGAGCGACCAGGCGAATCCAGCGTTGGCAGCGGAGTCGATCGCCAGCACACCGGAACCCCCGTTCGGCGCATCGAGGATCCCCGGATCCGGGACGGCAACCAGTCCCATGGCCGGACCATCGGAGAGCCATGCCACGACGTCCCCGCTCTCGGCCCATCTGCTGCGCACGATGAGGCGGGCCTCGCTCATCGTCAAGGCGGTGAGGCCCTCGCCTCGGACCACAACTCGAAAGCCATAGGCCGCCTCGTCCGGTTCCACGGGGACGTCGTGGCGCGGAACGTCCAACGGCACGAGGAGCCGGATCGGCTGGATCGGCGCGGTCGACTCGATGACCACCAGAGGACGATCGCTCGAAGGCCCGCGCACCCAGCCCTGGACGAGCAGGCCGACGACCCCGCCCTCCAGCGGAAGGAGCCGGCACTCGTCGATAAGGAGAGTGCGATCAGGCATCGCTGACTAGCCTCCCCAGTAACGGGTCACATGCTGGTCGACGACGTCGCGGACGCTCCAGGGGACAACGGCCATGTCGTGGAATTCATCCCATGCCGGCACATTGTCGGGGTCGGTGGCCCACACCAGTGCGTCCATCCACTGGCCGATGGATCCGACAGCCACGGACCGACCCGCCCCGGTCAGGTCGAGGATCTCCCGCATGCCGCCCACGTTTCCGGCGAGCGAAGGCCGGCCCGTCGCCAAGGCTGACATCAGGACGTCGGGCGAGGCCTCCCACCCAAGAGTGGGAATCGCCACCCAGTCCACCATCGCCATGACCGCAGACGCATCATCGGGGCGGAAGACACCGGAGTAGGTGGCTCTTATGGATCCGCCCGCGAGCTCTTCGAACCGAGGAACGATCTCGTCCTCCCAGTAGGCGTCATCATCTGCGGACCCGAACACCTCCAGCTCAACGGGATGACCGTCAAGGCCCTTCAACTCGATCAGGGCATCGAGCAGCACATGCAAGCCGCCCTCCGGGGCAAGGTCGCCGAAGAATCCGATGCGGCAGCGCCCCTCCCCCGTCGCGATAACGCGTGGCGACTGCCCGGGCTCACTGACGGGGCAGTCACGCACGACCTGGACGACCCGGCCGCCCAGCCACGAGCTCAACCGCTCGGCAGCGAATGTCGTTGGCGCGAGAAGCACGTCGAACAGCCCGACGAGTCGACGGAAGAAGTCATCACGCAACATGATGTCGACGGGCTGGACAGCGACGCAGTCCGCGCATTCGAGGCTCGATCGAGCGTCGCACAACTGCCCCGACGCGCGTACGAGGGTGCCGGAGTTGGCGCATGCCAGCAGCAGGTCGTGCGCGGTGAGAACCATGACGGCGCGCGGCACTGCTCGTCGGATCAGCGGGACGAGGTCTGCCCCCACCCCGGCCAGGTCATGGAAGTGCACGACGTCTGGAGCTACCGCGACCAGCCACTCACTGAGCGAGCGATTGGCCCACGAAGACCGGTGCGAGATCAAGCGCAGGGCGTCTGAGTGCCCACCACCGACGACGAAGACCCCGTCACCCCTGCGCGCCACCGGTGACCCGCCATGCATAGCCAGATCGGTGGCCGAGAGCTCGACCACGTCGGTGACCTCCCCGCCGGAGAACTCAAGGAGCGCACGGGACAGGCGCCTCGAGGCGTCCACGGGCTCTCCCTGCCCCCGATCGCCCGAGCCGAGCGTGATCATGAGCACCTTCACGGCTGCACCTCGACTGGTCCGCCGAACCGCGCCTGCAGGAACGGTCTCCATCTCCGCGCATGCAGCCAGGTGTTGAACAGCGAGATGCGCTCCCTCAGCTCGTCGCCTCCGACAAGCGACATCGAGGTCCGCTCCGAATGGACGGCGCGCAAGGCGTCAAGGATGACCACGCTCTTGCCCGACTCGTTGACGCGCCAGCACAGGTCCGAATCCTCGTAGTCCCCGACGAGGAAGTCTTCTGCGAAGCCGCCGAGGTCGAGGAACTCCCGCCGGCGGGCCATCACCACTGCGCCCGTGACACCGTCCACCACCGTCGTGCGGTCGCTGACGTGCGGGTCCATCGGGAACCCGATGGCCGGGTGGTAGTTGAACCACGAGGATCGTGACTCCAAGTAGGTGCAAGCAAGACCCTGATGGATCACCAGCCCGTCCGCGTCATGAATCAGTGCGCCCACCAGCCCGACGTCAGCGCGCTCGGCGAGCAGTGCTTCGCCAGCGAACACCGACTCGGCATCGTCGAGAAAGGCATCACTGTTCAGGAGTAAGAGCGTCGAGCCCTTCGCCATCTTCGCGCCAACGTTGTTGGATGCCGCATAGCCGCGGTTGACCCGGTTCGCCAACAAGGTCACGTTGAGTCCGAAGACGCCGACGAGCTGGTCGACGAGCTCGGTGCAGTCGACGTCGTGACGCGGATCATCGTTCACGAGGACGAGCTCGATCCGGTCTGGCCTGGAGCACTGGGACCAGGCGAGGAATTGGTTCCACAGCAGGTCGTAGCGACGGAAGAGCGGGATGATCACACTGACGTCGATGTCTGCCTGGTCATGCATGCGTTGGACGGTGAAGGCCCTGCGTCCCTCGTCTGCGTTACGGTCAAGGATGAGCTCGACGATCGCATCGCCCTCGCCGTTGTCGAGGCGCTCCATAAAGTCGCGGGGATGCGTGGCGATCTGGAATAGCTCTCGCACCACCTCCACCGGATCACTGGACTTGATCGATGACACTTGCACGTTCATCTCGGTAAGGCGATCGCCGTCTGTGGCCCTGACGCGCACGGCACCCCCGACGCCCACGTCACCCGCGATCGTCGCGACGAAGCCCGAGTAGTTGGGACCAGCCGCACTAGTGACGTCGGGGCGCACGTTGAGGACCAGGCGAGCGTCGCGAGAACCCTGCCCGGGCACCAGATCGAGCGCAGCGATGGTGGCAGAGCGCGATGTCCAGCCACTGAGCACGAGCAGGTCGGATGCGTCCACGCGAAGACAGTGGTCAATGTGCAGGAGCGGGCCTGAATCTGCCGAGGGGTCCGAATCACCTCGCTCGACCTGGTGCAGTCGCAGGAGGTCCCACAACCCGGCGAAACGCGCCTTGTCAACGCCGTCGGGAAGCCTAGAGACGGCGCCCGCGAGGAGTCCGACGGAGTAGTCGCCCCCCGCAGTGAAGTCCGCGAGGCCTCCCGGCCGGCCATCGACCCCCATCGCGAGCAGCGCCTTGCGCACGGATGCCACTAACGCCTCGTTGGTGTTCGCACCCTCTCCAGTCGAGAGTGCGACGAAGCCCGACTCGTAGTCCTCGGGAAGATCCACTAGCCGATTGGCGTCCGGGCGCGGGAATCGGTAGACGTTGAGGGTGGGCCACGTGCCCGACTCCATGTTCTCCAGGGACGACCAGCCGACCGCCACGCAGACATCCCCGTATAGGAATGCATATTCGAGGTTGCCCGTCGCACGGCGGTTTCCGCCGGGCAGGGACGAACCTCGGGTCAGCTTCACTGACTCTTTCCGGCGCCCGGAAGGACGTCTGCCACAGAAGCCAGATTAGCGTCGCCGAACCGTGCACTGGGCTCGATCACTGCACCTTCGGCCCACTCGTTCCAAGCGTTGATGAAGATCATCGACTCGGCAGCCGGGATCCGGCTGGACGGGAGGCGCCTGCGCAGGGCACCGGCGAACGAGACCGGGTTCGCACCCATGAACAGGTAGGCGTCCGCGCCCCGGCGGGCAGTGTTGTCCCAGCCGGGCATGACACCGGGAAGGATCGGTGGCTGGCCCGGGCCGGCCACCGGCAGGTCCTCGTCGAACGCTGAGGCGTAGGACATGACGTCGCCACCGGACACGCCGCACGGCTTGGGGACGGTCGACATGATCGATTGGATGCTGATGTCGCCGCCAGGCGGGAACGAGATGAGCGCGTCCACGGCATTGACGACGTCGGCGGAGAGAGCGGCCACCTCGCGAGCCGGCCGCACCGCGGCGATGAACAGGTCCTCGTGACCTGCAGCACGGGCCCGCTCACGCCAGATCCGGATGGCGTCCACTGCATCCGGGATCTCCCCGATGCGATAGACCACGAGCATCGGCTTTCCGTCCACCCGGATGTACCGAGGATCGGCCAGCGCGCGAGAGATGTCGTCCCAGAAGCGAGTAGCCCATCCGTCCCCGTAGGTCTGCGGGATCAGCACGTCGTCGGGCTGGCCGTCCCACCGACGCGACCACGGCTCGTTGGCCCAGCACAGCGCCAACGGCATGTCGATCGACGGATCGGCGAGCCATGAGTTGACCGGCGCATCGAGCACCTTGTGGCCGTCGAACCAGTAATGGTGGAAGACGAAGCCGTCGATGCCATGCTCGCGGGCAAGGGCTGCCTGCGATTTGAGCACGGCGGGGTCGATGAGGTCGTAGTAGCCGAGGGCGTCGCTCGGTTCGAGTGGCTGGCGGTGCCCGTCGAACATCGGAGTCGCGCGCTTGACGTTCACCCAGTCGGTGAAGCCCTCGCCCCAGAAGAGGTCGTTCTCCGGCACCGCGTGGTACTGCGGCAGGTAGAACGCGAACACGCGAGGCCGCACTGCATGGCTCTTGCGCAAAGCGGCAAGCCGCGCCTTGACGTCCATCGCCTCGACAATGTCCATGCCAGCCACGGACGTGTAGATGCCGACGAGCCGCTCAAGAGCGTGTGCCGTCGTGCCGTCGTACTGGCCGGCCTCGGGCTCGAAGTCGGAGTCAGTGATGTCGAGGTCCGCGAGGCGGTCAATGAGCCACGGCCGGCACCAGAACATGGCGCCCGCAGGGAACCTCAACTCGTTCGGATCGAACGCCAATGGAAGCCGTGACGCGAGCATCTCCACGATGCCCTGGTCGCTCCCCCAGTGCTCGGTGCCGCTCACATGGCCCGTCGGCACCACGAGACCTACGGAGCGGTCCTCGCGCAGCAGCGCGACGATGCGAGCGATCTGGTCCGGGCTCTCGAGAACTCCGTCGAGCAGTTCGATGCGCCACCCGTCCCCGTCGATGCGGTGCTCGCTCTTCTTGGTGTGCACCTTGGCCACGGCGTCGTAGCCCGCGAGGAGGCCCTTGTTCGCGACGTGCACGAGCGGCGCCCAGTCGCGCCCGCGGTTCGACACGACCTCGATCACGGCGTGCGGATGACGCGCGCGAATCCGGCTCACGGCCAACTCAGCTGAGCCCTCGGTGACGGTGACGATCAGGTCGAACGCCTCGGGCAGGCGCGCCAGCCGGTCCTCGATGTCCCCCCAGAGCTCGGGGTAGTGCACATGTGCCACGACCACGATGCGCGGCGAACCCTCGGGGCGACTGGCGGGCCCATCGGCGCCCAGCGGTCGCCGCAGCGAGGAAGGATCGACAGGCCGGCGCAGCGGCGAACCCTCGGGAAGGTCCGTGATGGGCGGTGGGAACAGGCCGGCCGTGAGCACCTGACGCTGCGTGGCGCTCCGACGTCGGGCTCGGCGAAGGGCCCTTCGCGCCCGCACCTTGGCGAGGCGGTACCGCGAGGCCGTGGCTCGAATGGGGCTGGTGACCTTCCACGACGCGCTGCCAAGCACGTGGCTGACCTGGGTCCGGTACTCCTGGACGGTCAGTTCGAGGTCATCGACGCGCTGGCGCAGGCGGAGGTTCTCCTGCTGAATCCGCGCGGCTTCCTCGATCACCTCCCGAATGAAGGCGTCCTCGGACGGCAGGCCGACCGCCGCATCGTGGCGGCTTTCTCCCAGCGCCGTCATTGCTTCATCCCCGAGGTAAAGTTCAGGCAAAATCCCAGTACACCGTAGCATGAGCGGCATGACGGATCCATCCCACAGCGCAGTCGCTTCCACCGAGCAGGCAGCTGCTGCGGCCCGCATCTGCGACGCCGTCGCGGGCTTCATCCGGGGCAAGTCGGATGTTATCGAGTTGTCGGTCAATTGCCTTCTGGCCGAGGGACACCTTCTTCTGGACGACGTGCCAGGCGTGGGGAAGACCTCGCTGGCACGGGCGCTCTCCCATGCATTGGGGGTGGGCTGGCACCGCATCCAGTTCACGCCGGACGTCCTGCCGTCGGACATCACGGGCGTCTCGGTATACAACCAGGGCACCGGCGGCTTCGAGTTCCACCCAGGACCGATCTTCGCCTCCGTCATCTTGGCCGACGAGATCAACCGCGCGACCCCCCGCACGCAGTCCGCTCTGCTGGAGGCCATGGAGGAGCGGCAGGTCACGGTTGACGGCGAGACGCGCCCCTTGCCCTCCCCGTTCATCGTGATCGCGACCCAGAACCCCGTCGACATGGCCGGCACCTACCCGCTGCCCGAGGCCCAGCTGGACCGCTTCCTCATGCGCTCGTCCATCGGCTACCCCGATCAGGGCACCGAGATCTCCGTGGTCACCGACCACCACCACGGCGCTCGAGTGTCAGAGGTTCAGGCAGCGATCGACGCAGGCGGCGTCCGCTGGCTCATCGACTCCGCCGCCCGGGTCAACGTCGAGGCCGACGTCATCGACTACATCGTCCGACTGGTCGCGGCGACTCGCGACTTCCCGGGCGTGGCCCTCGGCGCATCGCCGCGCGGCTCAGTCGGCCTCCTGCGCGCAGCCCGCGCTCGGGCCCTCATGAAGGGCCGTGGCTACGTCACCCCCGGCGACATCCAGGCCCTCGCCGCGCCCGTGCTGGCGCACCGCATCATCCTTGATGTCGACGGGCAGGCCCGCGGGGCGACGGGAGCATCCGTGATCGGGGAGCTCGTCGCCACTGTCCCGGCGCCGCAGCCGGCGTAGGCCCCCATGACCCGAAGGGGCGTTGGCGTCACCGTGCTCGGCGCCACTGCGGTCGCCGTGGGCGCGCTGCTCGGCTGGGTCGAGGTGACCGCGGCCGGCGCGGCACTGCTGGTGCTCGTGGTCCTGACGTTCGCCTTCCGCTTCCCCCGCTCGGCACAGTGGCGCGACGTCTCCGTGCCCACACGAGTGGTACGCGGCGACGAGGCGACAATCACCGTCGGCGTCTCGGTGCCGGACGGTTCGACGACGTGGGTGTCGGCCGTCGGCGACGAGGGCGGCCCGCGGGCCTGGCTTCCGGGCACCGCGCGCTCCGCGGACCTGAGCTGGCCCATCGACACCTCCCGCCGGGGGGTGTTCCCGGGCGGTCCGTCACGCCTGGAGGCACAGGACCCGTTCGGCATCCGACGCCGGATACTGGCCAGGCGAGATCCCTCGCCCGTGCTCGTGGTCCCGCGTATCCACCCGGTGAGCACGATCTCGGTGTCGCAGGCCGGCGAAGGTGAGGAGTCAGCCGACCAGGCCGGCAGCGACCACTTCCACTCGCTGAGGGAATACGTCGTCGGTGACCCGATGAAGATGGTGCACTGGAAGTCGTCGGCGCGCGTCGGCAAATTGATGGTGCGCCGGATGGTCGACACCACGGTCCCGTGGCTGCTGGTCGTGCTCGACGTGAACGCCCGCGCCTACGACGTCGAAGGAGCCCTCTTCGCGGACTTCGATGCGGCCGCGTTCGAGGACACCGTCGACACGGCGGCTTCGTGGGCGTGGTGGGGCTGCGGTCCGGATCAGCGAGTTCTCCTGACGACGACTGCCGACGACGCCGCCTTCGCCGAGGTGACGGCCGGGACGCGCGAGTCCGCGCTGGACTGGCTAGCCCTGATCTCCCCGTCCGAACCCGAGCATTGCACCGCGCGCCGCGTCGAGGCCCTGTCGCACCGCAATGGTGTGGGCAGGGTCGTGCTCATCACCGGTCGGCATGTCGAAACATCGGCAACGTGGCTAGCGCTGTGGCGTCGGACCCGGCCGGTCTCGGTGCTCGTCGGGCACGGA
>JBAXSI010000066.1:0-13726 GCA_037130755.1 Actinomycetes bacterium | reverse complement strand
CTTTTAATCCGTAGGTTCGGGGTTCGAGCCCCCGGCGACCCACTCGAAAGTCGTTGCGCTGCAACATGTTTCGGGCTGTAGATCGACAACGGGCGTTGTCGCTTTGCGGAGTTGGCCCTTTCCCTGGCTCTCCTGACGCATCCGTGGGTGCTGTGACGCTGCCGTGAAACAGGTGCACGCCGCTCTCGCAATAGATTGAAGCGCCCCAGGTTCTGTGCCGCTCCTATACGGGTTGCAGCTCTCGGTTGAGGGCTGCGTAGTGGGCGTGCTCGAACTCTGCGGGGGTGAGGTACTCGAGGCTACTGTGCAGGCGCCGGTTGTTCCACCAGTCGACCCAGCCTGCGGCAGCCCATTCGACATCAACAATGTTGCGGTAGGGCCCGTGGTGGAACACGGTGGTGCGGATGCACTCGGTCTTGAACAGCCCGATCACCGTCTCCATGAGCGCGTTGTCATATGCGTCCGCGACTGTCCCAATGGACGGGCGGATGCCCTCGAGGTCGAGGTGCTCGGTGAA
The DNA here is from genome assembly GCA_037130755.1 of Actinomycetes bacterium. Lineage (GTDB taxonomy): Bacteria > Actinomycetota > Actinomycetes > S36-B12 > S36-B12 > UBA10649. The sequence goes on along the minus strand of JBAXSI010000066.1, from coordinate 13,209 downwards.
CGTGATGGACGTGTATTGACTGCCCGCGTCCGCATGACCTATCAACTGACCCCGTTGGATGGGGTGGCCCTCGCGTTGGCGCTGCCAGGTGGCCATCCGCAGCGGGACCATGACGAGCTCGACGTCCTTGCAGGTCGCCGCGTGCCAGGCGACGATCTTCTGCGCGAACACGTCGACGATGAACGACACGTAGGCGAACCCGGCCCACGTGCGGCAGTACGTGAAGTCCATGACCCACGTGCGGTTCGGGGCGCAGGCGGTGAAGTCCCGGTTCAGCAGGTCCCCGGCACGCCGTCCGTCCTTGCCCGGGATCGTGGTCCGCACTCCCTTGGACCGGCGGATCCCGTTCAATCCCAGCGCCTTCATGGCCCGATCCACCGACCCAGGCGAGATCTCAGGCATGCTCCGCCGCATCAGCGCGGTCATCTTCCTGCGGCCGTAGAGCCCCTCGGCGGAGAGCCGGCGAACCCCGGCCATCGGCCCGTCCGTATCGACGGTCCAGGCGGCTTCGCGGACTGCGTTGATCACGATGGCGTCGCTGACCGTGCGATCGGCAACGTGCTGCCCGGTGCTGGCCCAGGCCCGGTAGGTCCGTGCGGCGATCTGACAGCCCTGCTCACTCGGGACCCGGCAGACCGACTCGACCGCATGACCGGCCTCGCGGCACTCGTCGATGAACGCGACGATCAATGGCCTCGGGGGTCGAGTTCCCCCGCGAAGAAAACCGTGGCCCGGCGAAGTATGTCCACGTCGTCCTCCAGGCGTCGGACCTTCGCCTTGAGTTCCTTGATCTCGGCCAGTTCGTCGCTCGTGGCGCCCCTGCGCTGGCCTGAGTCGACCTGCGCCTGCAGATACCAGCGGCGCACCGTCTCAGCACCCACCCCGTTGCGCTTGGCGACCACCTCGGCCGCCGCGGTCGGATTCGGATACTCCGCCGCGTGGTCCAGCATCTGCTGGAGGCACCGCTCCTTCACCTTCGGATCAATCTTCTTCGGCATGACGTACATCGTTCCAACTCACAAGGATGCGGCATCAAACCTGGGGCGCTTCAAGTGGGCATGGCAGAAGCTACTTGGATCCCTACTTTCGCTTGAACGCGAATACCGGGAAGAGACACACACCGATCAGGCCGATAACGGCCGACCAGGGCGTAGCTACCTTCGCGACCCACATGATTGTTCCAGTCGTCATTAAGGCTAGGGCCACCACGATCCGGATGATCTGACGGCTCTTGTCGGACATCGTTTCCCCGCTTCGTCGGACCGCGAATACCGGTCATGCTAGATGGATCGGGCTCCGGAAGGCGCACTGAAAGATCCATCATCAAACCGCGGTGCCCGGCCCACGTCAGCGCCGGACGGCGCATCCGGGACGGTGCTGCCGATTGCATGCCGAGGTTTGGATCTGCGCGCCCGAGGGCATCACGGCGGAGTGACCCCCCAACATCCGCGGTGGAGGGCGGAACAGACCGGAATAGGCGACTGGTCACGATGTGGGTGATTTGCCCGCCCACGGCCAGGCCTTCATTCGGATAGAGCCGGCTACCGCGATCGCTGGGGACCCTGCCTGTCGCTATCCCGCTGTACCGTCACGGACATCTCTGGAGGAAACCATGCGAAGAATCCCGGCACTGATCGTCGGCCTGAGCCTCATCGCCCTGGTCGCAGGCTGCTCGAGCAATCCGGCGACAAGCCCGGCAACGAGCCCGCCACCCGTAGCAGTCTCCTTCCTGTGGGCCCTCAACTCTGAGGGTGGAACGATCACCGGCACCGGGGACACCGGCCTCACTCTGACGTTAACCGGGGTACGCGACTACGCCACAGAGTTCACCGACCGGCCGATCCGGCACAGCTACATGCTGTCCACCACCGACTTCACCAACGGGTGGGACAAGTGGTTTGGAGCCGACAAGCCCAATGCCGTCCTGTCGTACACCGAGCCGGCATCGAGCATGCCCGCCGCGATCGTCCTCGAACTGGCGAACCCCGTCTACGACGACTCGGCCCACACTCTGACGCTCGACGCATCCCGGCTGCTCCGCGAGTCCGCTCCGCACTCTGATGCCGTGGAGACGGTCGCTCCACCACGCACGCCGACCCCTACGACATTCACCGCAGGCTCCCTCTTCATCGACGGTGCCACCGACGGCTCATCTACCAGCTCGGCGTCCGCGTCTACCAGCGCGACCCCATCACCCTCCGGGAGTGTCACCGCTTCAGCGTCGAACACGGCCTCTACCGGAGCTTCTCCGAGTTCAACCTCGACGAAGGCCAGCGTCCAGGCAGCCGACCCGATTCCCGTCATCAACGGCTGCAGCATCGAGCCTGACACCCATTGCCCCAATGCGAACCTGGCCAATGCCTACCTGTCGGGTGCGAACCTCTCCGGCGCCGTGTTGACCGGGGCGAACCTCACCGACGCCACCCTCAACGGCGCGAACCTGAAGGGTGCTGACCTGTCGGACGCGACGATCACCGGATCGGTTCTTCGAGACGCGATCCTCGCGGTTACGACCTGGAAGGGCGCGGTGGCCTGGAGCACTGACATGACCCGTGCGAACCTTGCTGGCGCCGACCTCTCGAGCGCGGACTTCTCGGGCTCCGACTTCACCGACGCAACGATGACCGGTGTGAATCTCGCCGGCGCCCTCCTGGTCGATACCGACCAGGGCATGACGCAGCTGTCCGGAGCCGACCTGACCGGGGCGAACCTCAACAAAGTTCAGTTCCAAGGAGCCATGATCGGCACGAACCTGACCGGCGCGACGCTCACGAGCATGAGGTTCAACGGGTCCGACCTGACCAACGCAAACCTTTCGGACGCGAACCTGGCGAGTGCGGACCTGTCGGTCGTCACCTTGACGGGAGCGACGCTGGATGGCGCGATACTGACCGGGGCAACGTGGATCGACGGCCATGTCTGCGCTGCAGGTTCCATCGGCAAGTGCATATAAGGCGCCGTCCCCGTCGGTAGTAACGATCCGACGGGGGCGAGCACGAATCCGCTTAGCCGCCGACCGACAGGCTGAAGACCGTCATGACGAGAATCGCGATGACCACCGCGATGGCGCCGAGAATCATTCCCACGATGCTCATCCCGGGCACTCGCCCATTGGCTTTGCCCTTCACGATGGCAACGATCCCGAGAATGACCGCGACACCTCCGAGAACAAAAGCGAAGATGTTGATGAATGGGAAGAAGGAGATCAGCACTGCCACGATCCCCAGGATCAAGGTCGTGATAGCCATGCCACTGCCTGACTTCGGGGTCGATGCCGGCAGCTTCGGGTCGCCTGTTGGTACGGGATTGGACATGTGGATCCTCCTACGTAGTCCAGCAATGCTGACGGAGGTAGAGGCCAGACCACGTCAGAAACTGGCGATTCTGATGTCGATCAGCCACCGGAGTGTGGCTCCCGCGCCGTCACCGTAACGATTCCTGCACGCCCGATGCGCAGCGACGGCGGAACATCCGGATTCGCGCGGAACGCCATATTTGGCACCATTTTGGGATCATTCTGGGAACCGCGGGGCAGCCTGGCTGCTGAAATCCAGCCGGTACGCCGCGCCAAAAGCCATTGCCACTGCGTAGCCTTCGGACCACGGCTGATCACACTCCGCATCCGATGTCCAGGCGGACAACCCGACTACGCCCAAGGGGACAACATGGCAACCACGCACCGGGGCCACATCTATCACATCGCCGGCGCCCCACTGGTTACGCAAGCGGCGGAGCACCTCGCCGTCTTCCCCGACGGAGCCTTGGTTGTCGACGACGAGGGGATCATCCAGTGGTGCGGTGACTGGACGGACCTTCCGGATGAGCACGCGAGCGCGGATGTCGTCGACCATCACGGGGCCTTCATCCTGCCGGGATTCGTCGATACCCACATGCACTTCCCGCAGGTCTGGTGCGGAGACTCCTACGGCGGCGGTCAGCTGCTGGAGTGGCTCGACTACTGCATCTTCCCCTCCGAATCCAAGTTGGAGGACCCGGAGTACGCACGAATTGCAGCGGTGGAGTGGATTGATCGGATGGTCACGGCGGGCACGACCAATGCCCTCGTCTTCGGTTCGGCGTTTCCGCATGCGCAGGATTTCCTCTTTGAGGAGGCGCGCAGCCGCGGCATCCGACTGGTCTCCGGGACCGGTATCCAGACAGTTGGCCCCGACTCGGCCAGTCGTCTCATCGTCAGTGAGACAACAGCCGTTGAGCATGTTCGCAACGAGATCGAGAAGTGGCATCCGCTGGACGCCGAAACTCGTCGCCATTCACTGCAGTCGGTCTCGGTGGTTCCCCGCTTCAGCCTGGCCGTGACCCCGACCACGCTTGCTGCGTTGGGCGAGGTCTACGACCACTACCGAGACGCGGGCGTGTACTTCACCTCCCACCTCAACGAGAACGCGCGCACCGGTACCGGTGAGACTGACACCGTCAAGGCGCAGTATCAAGTGAACAGCTACCTCGACACGTACGACGGGAAGTTCCTGCCCGGCTCCCAGATCGGTGGCAAGAGCTTCCTCGGTCCGCGCAGCGTCATGGCGCATGCAGTGCACTGCCTCGACTCGGAACTCGCCCGGATGGCTGAGACCAGGACCTCCATCGCGCACTGCCCTGTCTCGCAGTTGTTCCTTGGCTCGGGGACGATGCCGTGGAAGCGGACTGTTGCCGCGGGCGTCAACATTGCCATCGGTAGTGACTTCGGTGGCGGGGACGAATGGTTCGTTCCGCAAATGTTGAATGCGTGCTTCAAGGTTCACATCTCCGAGCGCACGCCGGTGGGCATCGATCCGTATCCGACCGATGACCAATCGCTCTCACTGCATCCGGCAGAACTCCTGTTCACCGGAACGCTCGCCGGCGCGCGCGCCCTCGATCTTGAAGACCGGACAGGCAACTTCGACGTCGGCAAGGAGGCCGATTTCGTCATTCTCGACCCCTCCCACTGGGACATGTACGACAAGACGCTGCGCGGCATGCACAAGCCAGATGACCCGATCCGTGCTCGCGATGCCTACCTGTTCGCGGTCATCATGCTGGCCAGGGAGAAGGCGCTCACCGGCACGTACGTCCGGGGACGCAAGCTGGAGACCTCATCAGGTACCGGACGATTGGGGGCCTGAGATCGCCCACGAAGCGTCGGCCATCGCCATCTTCTCGGCCGATCCCGCCCACCAGGCCGAGGTGGGCTCGTGGCAGGCCGGTATCGATGCTGCTGCCTCGAAGTTCCCTGGGTTCATCGACTCGCAGGTGACGCCACCGGTGACTACCGACGGTGATTGGGCTGTCGTGATGATCTTCGAGTCACCGCACGACCTTCACGTATGGCTCGATTCCGAGGAGCGGCGCTCGCTGCTGTCCGCCGGAGAGAAGTACGGCGTGGTGACCAAGGTGCCGACCATCGTGTTGGTCGAGGGACAATCCCCACCTCCCGGTATTGCGGTGATCCTGCACCGGGTCTCACCCCAGCGCGAGGTCGCCTTCAAGGCTGCCGAGAATGAGTTGCTGCAGGCATCGAAGAACTTCCCCGGCTTCACGTCCGCGGTATTGGTGCGCCCCACGATCAGCGATGGGCCCTGGGTATCGGCGACCATCTTCTCCTCGGAGGCAAATCTGCAAGGCTGGATGACATCCCCCGAGCGTGCTGCCCTGCTACCCAGGCTGCGCGAGCAGTTGTCGACGGATTTCGTGACCTATACCCGCCATACGCCGTTCGGCTCGATCGTTCGGTTTGACGGGAACTCCGCTCAGGTCACGCCCGACTGGAAGACGGCGATGATCGTCCTGCTCGTGCTGTTCCCGATCGTCATGCTGTTGACGCGCTTCTTCGGGCCGGCCGTGGAGGGGCTTGGACTCAATCCCGGGCTGACCACCTGGTTCAGCAATGTCGCCAGCGTCGCCCTTCTGACATGGGTGTTCATGCCCTGGGCCACCAAGGTCTTCGCATGGTGGCTGGATCCCGTCGAGGGTGCCGCCTTGAAGCCAACGATCAAGGGAATCGTCATCCTCGTGATTCTGTACGCCATCACGCTGGCGATCTTCCTAGCAACACGTTCCCTGCAATTCTGGGACTACAGCAAATAGGACCTTCCGGTTACCGCGTGACATTTCGATGCGCCAGAACAACTTCTCACGCAGACGCCCGCGTTCTGGGGCGCAACGGGGGGCGCAGCGAACTACTGTCCGGACAAACGCAAGACAAACCCGACAGGAGACACCATGCAGATCAGGGGAATACGGCGACTCGTGGCTGTGTGTGTCGCGATCGGAGTCGCCAGCGCAACGATGGTCCTCGCTCCGCCCGCATGGTCATCGGACAACGTGAATCTTGCGTCAGTGCAGCCCAAGGTTCCCTTCACGGTCTACGCACCGACGTTCACGGCCGGCCTGCCATTGCTGAGCGTGAAGGTGAGCAAGTTCGATCCCCAGGCCGTTGGCGGGAAGCCAGGTCAGTGCACCTACTACCTGACAGCGCAATACGGGAACCGGAACCCTTCGCTGACTCTCACTGAGTCATTCCCGTGCACGGACGAGGGCTTCCCGATGCTGAAAGTCGCTTCGTTCCACGCCAAAGGATCGCAGGTCTTCATCAACACCAACTGCCCGAATACCAGTGCGGTCGGCGAAGCGGATTGCGCCACGGGATCAACGGCAACTCCTGCCGAACTACTGCTGAACAACGGCAGCACCTGGATCGTCCTGCCAGCCCGAGGCGGACACCAGAAGACTCAAGCGCAACTGAACACCCACCGGCTCAACGCGAAGCAGATCGAGCGCATCGTCCGGAGCCTGTCCGTCGCCAACTAGAACGGCAGGGTCTGCTGCACGGGTAGGTGACATCTGATCTGTGGTGCCGTGGGGTGCCGCTGGAAGGATGTCTGCCATGCCCAAGCCCTATCCGAAGGAGTTCCGCGACGATGTCGTGGCGGTCGAGCAGCTCGCGACTGCGCATGGCGGCCCCTTCGTTCCTGCGGATTTCGTGATCCCCGAACCACCGCCGATGGATTCCCCGCGTGGGGTTCTACGTCTCAAGCCGCTCGGCGAGAAGCACGCTGAATCCGACTTTCGCGCGTGGACGGGATCTCTTGAGCACATCCGTGCCACCCGCGGCTTCCCGTGGGACGGGTGGCCACCACTCGACGGTTCGATTGATCTGGCAGGCAACCGCGAGGACATGCTTCGGCACGCTCGGCATTTTGCCGCCCGTCAAGGCTTCACCTGGACAGTGCTTGACGATTCCGATGAGTGCGCCGGTTGCGTGTACGTGTACCCGGATCGGCAGGCTGATGCTGAACTGCATACGTGGATGGTGTCGTCCCGTGCATTGGATGATGAGGCGCTGCGACACCACGTGCTGGGATGGTTGATTTCAGAGTGGCCCTTTGCTGGGATCGAAGCCCATTGAGGCAGTGCTGCGTTGACGCATTACCGGCCGCGTAGCGGTCCAAAGGGTCTGTTCGCGTCCTGGGAACGGAAGCTAGCCCCAGTCCTTGCCCTCGGCGGCTCACAGCCTCGTTGCGTCAGGCTCCATAGAACGGCGCAACTGCCACCGGGCGGTAGTCCTTGGTCACGTTGCCATGGAGTGCAGGATTCAGGGGATCCAGCACTCGCACAGGTGCGCCCTTGCGCAGGTCGAGTTTGCGCAGATCCGTCTGCAGCACAGAGAGCTCCCGCGTGGACTCGAAGTAGTAGGTGCGGTTGGTGAGGTCAGAGACCGTCCGCCAGTCCGTGGCGGTTCTATGGTCGACCAAACCGCTCGGGGCGCCAATAGGTGGTGAGACGTTGCGCGCAGTGGCTAGCAGCGAGGCGACGGCGCCGGTGCGACTCTTGGGTGGCGTCTCGCGCAGATAGTCAAGGAAGTAGTTCGCGCGAATGAATCGATCGAGTGAGCTCATGTTTCCCGGAAGCGGGAGGTCACGTGTCGCATTCACGAAGTTGTACTTGCTCAAGGCTTCGAGTGACTCGGGGAGCGGTGGGTCATTAGCCAAGACGCGGTAGTCGCGGCCGTGACACACGACAAGCTCACCGCCGATGTACTGGAAGATTGCCGAGTCTCCAGAGGCGTCTTCGACTGTCACCGACACCGGGATCGGCACTTCCTGGCCCTCAGGGGTCCGGATCGGCACAAGTAGCGGCTGGATCGTGGCCTGCAACGCGATCGCCTCATTCACGTTCGCGGCATTGTCGAGGAGGTACTGCGTCCATAGCGTGGTGCGAATGCCCTGGCGTGAAGGATCCCGCGGTCCATAGTCAGAGGCATAGAGCCACAGGCCGTGGGCCGACAGTCCGCGCTCGTTCATCCCGTCAAAGGTGGCCGAATCGAAACTCGAGACCGCGACGCTTCCGTAGCGCGACGTCCAATGAGCCGGGTTGTCCGCAATCTTCTGGACGCCATCGAACATCCCGCCGTCACGCTCCAAGCCCCGTGGTTGCGCAACCAAACGCGGCTCTGTCGGTGTCAGCCAGTCGGCGCTGCGGCTCACCAGGACGGCGACGCTGTTGTCGTTCCAGAGGATCCGCGTGCACGCGCTCGCAGCCGCCGGGAAGGCCAAGCACAAGGCGGTCACGACTGACACCGCCACCGTGAGTCGACGGGAGGCATGCATTGGGGGCACCGGCCTTTCACCAGGGTCGTGCGAGTGTTCCGCTCCGCCGAGGAAGCCACGTCAAGTTCGAGTGAAGTTAGCAGTCAACTCGATAACCAAGGCCGGTCTTAGTCCCCTCCCTTCGGGGGGTACGCCGGTATCGGGCTATCCGGCGTCATGGTGCGCGTAACCTTCGGTGGTGTCCACCGTCCCGCTGTCCGTGCTTGACCTGGCAATCGTGGGCCGCGACGAGACCGTGGCGGACAGCCTTGCCGGCTGCGTTCGCATGGCCCAGCGCGCTGAGACCCTCGGTTACTCCCGCGTCTGGTACGCCGAACACCACAACATGAGCTCGATCGCATCATCGGCGACCGCCGTTCTCATCGCCCACGTGGCCGCTCACACGACGACGATCCGGCTTGGTTCAGGCGGAGTGATGCTGCCCAACCACGCGCCGCTCGTTATCGCCGAACAGTTCGGCACGCTTGCGACCCTGCATCCCGGCCGCATCGACCTTGGCCTGGGCCGTGCGCCCGGCACCGACCAGGTCACGCTCCGTGCGCTGCGTCGCGATCCCATGGCCGCCGACTCCTTTCCGCAGGACGTCATCGAACTGCAGGGCTACCTCGAAGACGAGACTCGCGTGCCCACCATCCATGCCACGCCAGGACGTGGCACTCACGTGCCGATCTACATCCTCGGCTCGTCGCTCTTCGGGGCCCAGTTGGCCGCGATGCTGGGACTGCCGTACGCGTTCGCGTCCCACTTCGCGCCCGCAGCGCTTGAGGCGGCCATGCGGATGTATCGCAGCGAGTTCCAGCCGTCCGAGCAGCTCGCTGAGCCCTATGCGATAGCAGCGGTCAACGTCATCGCCGCGCCCACTCTCGAGGAGGCCGAGTTGCAGCGCGTCATGCGCCGCAGGGCACTGGGCCGACGCATGCTCACGCGGGGTGGGCAGCAGCTCGACGACGCGCAGATCGACGCGATCCTCGACACCCCAGACGGCTCCTTCGTCGACGAGATGATGACGTACACCGCGTGCGGCGCCCCCGGCGACGTCCGCGCATATCTAGAGGAGTTCCAGCGGTTCACGGCTGCAGACGAACTGATGACGGTGCACCAGGGCGGGGTGGTGGACGACCGCATCCTCAGCCTGACCCTCACGGCACAGGCCATGGACCTGAGAACCACCATCTGGCGGAGGGTGTGAGGGAAGTACATCGACATCACCTTGCCTCGGAAGGCAGGTTGAGGGTGACCGCCGCACCGCGTGCTTCACGGCCTGTCGAGCCGGATCAGGGCGTCAGGCGTCGCGACGCACCACGACGACGGCTGCGCCGACGATGGCGAGGACGATCCAGGCTGTGAAGACAGCGAAGCCGATGCCCGGTGTCAGGAGTGCGCCGCCCAACTGACCGTTGCCGGTGAACGCGTTCGCCGCGTTGGACGGCAGGTACTTCAGCACCTCATCCCAACTCGAAGGCAGCAGTGCCGTCGCGAGGGCAGGCAGGAAGATCACTGCACCGATGACGACACCGATGGACGCCGCGGTGCTGCGCAGCAGCACTCCGATGGCCAAGCCGATCAGGCCGAGGCCGACGATGTAGTACGCAGTGCCCAGCACGCTCCGCGCGACGCCGTCGTCGCTCCAGTTCACGGTGGCGGCGCCACCGGCGTCGAGCACTCGCATGCCCAGGAAGAACACCGCGATCACGCCGATCACGACGACCGGCGCGTAGACGGCCGTGAACGCGATCAGCTTGCCCCAGAGCACCGGAAGCCTCTTCGGCACTGCCGAGAACGTGGTGCGGATCATCCCGGTGCTGAACTCGCGAGCACCGGCGATCGAGCCCATTACGGCGACGATGAGAACGGCGAGGTTCGCACCGGAGAGAACTGTCGCGAGCGGCCCAAGGGAGCGAGCGCGCCCCGGGCCGGGTCCACCCTGCGGGGAGATGTCGCCGCTGGCAACCATCGCGGAGATGACGCCGAGGGCAACGATCACGAGCAGGATCGAAGCCAGCGTGATCCACGTCGAACGCAACGTGCGGGTCTTGACCCACTCCGAGTTGAGGACCCGCAGCATCGTCGTGGGATGACCGACGACGCTGCCGAGCGGATTCTGAGCGGTCGCGGTGCTCTCGGTGGCGCTCATGCTGCGGTCCCTTCGTGCGAGACCGAACCGTGGAAGGTGACGCTGTCCGCCGTGAGTTCCATGAACGCCTCCTCAAGTGAGGGCGCGATGTCGGAGAGCTGGTGCAGGACGAGCCCGTTGGCCGCGGCCACCTCGCCCACGCGTGGTGACTCGATGCCGTCGATCTCCAGTCGGAACGGCTCGGTCGACGTGATCGTCACGTCGGGGCCGTCGAGCAGTTCGCGCAGTCGGCCCGCGTCGGGGGAGACCACGATGACCTTGTGCTGCGACGACATCGCGATGAAGCCCTCCATCGACACGTCGGCGAGGATGCGACCGCGGCCGATCACGATGAGGTGCTCGGCGGTCAGCTCCATCTCGCTCATCAGGTGCGAGGACACGAACACGGTGCGTCCCTCCGCAGCAAGTTGCTTCAGTAGGTTGCGGATCCACAGGATGCCGTCGGGGTCCAGTCCGTTGACCGGTTCGTCGAGCATGACGACGCCGGGGTTGCCGATCAGCGCGGTGGCGATACCCAGGCGTTGGCCCATGCCCAGCGAGAAGCCGCCGGCGTTCTTCTTGGCGACGTCGGCGAGCCCGACCATGTCGAGGATCTCGTCGACACGAGTTCGCCCGACGCCGATCGTGGCGCCGACCGCGAGGAGGTGATTGCGCGCCGAACGGCCCTTGTCCACGGCTTTGGCCTCGAGCATCGCGCCGAGTTCCGTGAGAGGAGTGCGCGAGTCGCGGAACGGGCGGCCATTGACGGTCGCCGTCCCTGACGTCGGCCGGTCCAGCCCGAGGATGGTCCGCATCGTCGTCGACTTGCCCGCTCCGTTGGGACCGAGGAATCCAGTGACGATGCCCGGCCGCACGGTGAACGTGATGCCGTCCACCGCCGTCACATCGCCATACTGCTTCGTCAGGTCCTGGACCTCGATCATGCGGCTCCCGGTGGTAATCGACTAAGGCAGCCTGCGGGTCCGCGAGGCGAAGTCGATGTCGCCACCGTAACGCCAGACGGTGACTTCAGCTCGTGCGGGACGTCCGCTTCGGACGATTGCGGCGGCCGCCCGGCGGTGTGGGCTCAGCGGCGGTGATCTCGTCGGCGCGCGCGAGAATCTTCTCGAGCATGCGCATCAGCTGGTCGCGTTCCTTGGACGTCAGGCCGGACAGGGTCTCGCGCTCCAGTGTGCGAATCCCGGGCAGGATCCGGTCCGCAACCTCTTGGCCCTCGGGCGTGATCGTGATGAGCAGGCTCCTGCGGTCCTGGGGGTTGGGACGTCGCTCGATCCAGCCACGTCGCTCCAGCAGGTCGAGGGTCGCGGTCATCGAAGCAGCGGGAGCGAGCACGCGTTCGATGATCTGGGTGGGGGTGAGGGGGCTTTCGGCGCCCTCGACGACGGCGAGAACCGTGGCTGCCGGCTGAGGTATGTCGTACCAGGCCTGGACGCATCGCTCGAGCTCCTGCAGGAGGGCCGTGCCCGTTCGCGCGAGGGTCGCGTAGGCCTCGGTGCTGCGCGCGTCCCCGTCCGGGAACTCGTGGGCGAAGTCGGGGCCGACGCGGACAGCACCGCGACTGGCCGGGGAGGGGCGCACAGCGCCTGACCTCCCCGACCGCCGCGGATGCTCGGTCTCAGACACTCGTGAAGATCTCGATCCTCGGTGCTCCAGCGACGCCGGCCCGCTCCATGCCCTCGCGCAGGCCGGGGTCGTGCGCGAACGAGTCGGCCGCCTCGACGGACGGGAAGTCGTGCGTGATGAACACGTCGTTGCCGTTGTCGGGAGCGACAAGGACGATCTTGCCCGTGCAGCCATGCTGCTGGCGCAGGGGCTCGAGCTCGTCGTAGACGACGCGCCAAGCCGCGTAGTCGTTGACGGTGTGACGGACCACAAGTGTTGCGCTCATGTTGGACCTCATTCTCTCTGTTCGAGCTTCGCCGCCCTGTGCGGGGTATGAGCATGGCAGATAATTCAGTTCCGAAACAAGTAGTTCGAGCAAGAAATAAATTGGCACGGTAGACCCCGCCTTGCATGCCGTCGCTTCGGGTCGTGCCGAGGCCTACGGTGTGATTCAGGAACTGTCTTTGATCTGAATGACTATCGAGACGGGGTCGAAACGATGCGCAGATTCAGTGGACGGGCTGGGACGGTTGCGGCAGCGGTGATGGTCGTCTCGTCGGCAATCTCGATGGCACCAGTTCAGGCGCACGACGCGGCGGGGCCGCAGTTCTCCGTGCAGCACTCCTTCGGCAATGCCCCGGGTGACGGCTGGCAACCGTGGGGCAGCCCGACACTTCTCAACGGGCGACTGTGGGGCCGAACGACGTACGGCGGCGCCAACAGCCAGGGAGCGGCGATCTGGTCGATGGTTCCGGGCAAGCCCAAGACGTACCGCGTGGAGCATTCGTTCGGGGGTCGAGCGGTGGCTGTCGGTGGAGGCAGCGTCGCTGACGTCGCCAATCCCCATCACGACTGGCTTCGCGTCGG
>JBAXSI010000065.1:0-13750 GCA_037130755.1 Actinomycetes bacterium | reverse complement strand
CCCGTAGGCTGCTGACCATGTTCGGGAAGAAGAAGAGCGACACCAAGGCCGCCCTGCCGCCCAGCAAGTACCGGATGGGCGGCACGCACTTCAAGGACGACGCCGCGTTCATCAAGACCGCCGTCCGCGACGTCAAGCGCCTGGAGAAGACCGCCGGCCTGACGAAGGACTCCAGGCTGCTCGACTGGGGCTGCGGTGCCGGTCGGCTCGCTGTCGGCGTCCGCGCGCACTACGCGTCGAACGGCGGCCGGATCGCCGACTACCACGGCGTCGACATCCAGCCCGAGCTGATCGACTGGGCGAACGCCAACCTCGCCGGCCCGGGCTACCGCTTCACCTGCGTCGACGTCAGCAACGAGCGCTACAACCCCGATGGCACCCCCGAGCGCACCCTGGCGACGGAGCCGGGCAGCGTCGACGTCTTCTACGCCTACTCCGTCTTCTCGCACATGAACGACGAGGACACCCCGGCCTATCTGCAGTTGATCGAGCAGGCGCTGTCCCCCACCGGCAAGGCCTTCGTGACCTGTTTCGTCGAGGAGGACGTGCCCGGCTGGGAGGAGAACCCGGAGGGGTACGGCCCGCTGGAGTGGAAGGGTCGGCTCCACTGCACGCGCTTCGCGCGCTGGCATTTCGAAGACCACGTGAATGCTGCGCGACTGGCCGTTGACCGGTTCGAGTACGGCCGGGAGACGGACGGCCAGAGCCTGTACGTACTGCGTCGCCGCTAGCCGCTGGCAGGTTCAAACCGGGTTAAGCCTGTGGCGGATTTGCCGCAGGCGCCGTGCGGTGGGTTAGGGTCCCTTGAGTCCATCCCCCGCTCGAGAGGCTTGCTCATGCGTCGTGCCCTGGCAGCGTTCGTCCTTTCCTCGTCGATGGTCGTGACCGGTGCAGCTGTTGCCGCACCCGCGCACGCCGCGCCCGGACCGGTGATGCCTGAGGACTTCGGCATGCACATCCCGAACATCTCCGAGGGCTCCGCGCCGTCGGTCAACGACGGCTCCGTGCGCCTGTGGGACTCGGGCGTGGCGTGGGGCCAGGTGCAGCAGAAGAAGAACACCTACTGGTGGAACGGCCTGGACGCCTCCATCCAGAATGCGAACGCGCAGAACCTCAAGATCCTCTACGTCCTCGGCTCCACCCCGAAGTGGGCGGCCAGCAACACCAAGCAGGGCACGTACCCGAACGCGGGCGCCGCATCGATGCCGAAGAGCATGACGGACTGGAAGAACTGGGTCACGGCCGTCGTCAAGCGCTACGGCGCGTCGATCGAGTCGTACCAGATCTGGAACGAGGCCAACCTCACCACGTTCTGGCAGGGCACGCCCAAGCAGATGGCGCAGCTGACCAACGAGGCGTACAAGATCATCCGCAAGTACGACCCCACCGCGAAGGTCGTCGCGGCCAGCAGCACGATGCGACTGCAGAGCGCCTACAAGAAGTTCTTCCCGGCGTACATGAAGGAGCTCAAGGCCCTCAAGTGGCCCATCGACGTCGTCTCGGTCCACCTGTACCCGGCCAGCACCGGCACCCCGGCCAACCGCGCGGATTTCATCAAGCAGGTCAAGGCCGACATGAAGACCGCCAAGGTGCCAGCCGCGAAGCAGCTGTGGGACACCGAGATCAACTACGGCATCAAGGGCCCGGGCAGCAGCTACCCCGACAAGAACATCGAAGGCCCGCCGGCGGCCGCGTGGGTGGCACAGACCTACCTCGACAACATCCGGCTCGGCGTGACTCGCGCCTACTGGTACTTCTGGCACCCGAACGCGCCCCTGGTCGGGATCCAGATGTTCGACGGCACCATCGGGGCCCTGGGCTACAACACGGTCAACCAGTGGATCAACGGCTCGTCCTACTCCTGCACCACGGCCAAGGTGAATACCTGCCAGATGGGCGACAACGTCAACCCGAAGGTGGTTGCCTGGGCGTCGAAGGGCTCAGGTACCTTCGTAGTGCCGGCGGCAGCCAACTGGACGTGTGATGCTCTGAACCAGTGCCAGCCGGTCGTTCCCGGTTCGACCGTCACGATTGGAAACATGCCGCAATGGTTTGGACTCGCCCCAAGCTGACGATCGCCGTCCTGGCGACCGTGGCAGCCGCACTCGTCATGACCGCCTGCTCCTCGGGGAGTTCCTCAACGCCGACCACGGCGCCGACCGCCAGCGCTGCACCGTCGGGTGGCTCGACCACGGGCGTCCAGCCCAGCCTCGTCGGCATGCACGTCGAGGGCGCCGAGGCGGGAGCGTGGCCGTCGGCTCCGTTCGGGGCTCTTCGCCTGTGGGACAACGGCACGGCGTGGTCGCAGATCGAGACCCAGCCGGGCGTCTACAAGTGGGACAACCTCGAGGGTGTGCTCGAGAACGCGCAAGCCAAGGGGATGAAGGACGTCCTCATGGTGCTGGGCACCACCCCTGAGTGGAACGCCGAGAACGTGGGCAAGGACGACTACCCGCAGCCGGGCGCGGCCAGCCCGCCGAAGGACCTCAAGGCCTGGGACACGTGGGTCACCGAGGTCGCGACGCGCTACAAGGGCCGCATCACCTCGTACCAGATCTGGAACGAGGCGAACCTCAAGAACTTCTGGAACGGCACGCCGGAGCAGATGGCGGACCTCACCAAGCGCGCCTACGACATCATCAAGAAGATCGACCCGAAGGCGCTGGTCGTGTCGGCGTCCCCCTCGACGCGCCTCACGGCCTCGTACACCAAGTTCTTCCCGGCCTACCTCAACGCCCTGAAGGCCAAGGGCTGGCCGATCGACGTCGTCGCCATCCACACGTACCCGGCCGCTGACGGCGACCCCGCCGGCCGTGGCGTCGTGATCGCCCAGGTGCGCGACGAGCTCAAGAAGGCCGGCGCTCCGGCGGACCTGCCGCTGTGGGACACCGAGCTCAACTACGGCCTGGCCGGGCCCGGACCGTCCAAGCCGAAGGTCGACATCACCGGCGCCAAGGCAGCCGGCTGGATCGTCCGCACCTACATCGACGACCTGCGCTACGACGTGGGCCGTTCCTACTGGTACATCTGGACGCAGAAGCCCTACGACCTCCTTGGCATCCAGGCCTACCCGGGCTCGGACGGCGAGCAGGGCTTCTTCGCCCTGCAGAACTGGGTCTTCGGCGCCAACTTCGACAAGTGCACGACCGCTGGCGACGCCGTCACGTGCAACTTCTCCAAGGACGGGCAGAAGTGGGTCGTCGCGTGGGCCGAGAAGGGCACCGCCCCGTACACGACCCCGGAGGGCACCGCGCTGGTCTGCGACCCGCTGGCCAACTGCCAGGAGACCGCGGCCGGCGCCCAGATCACCCTGACCGAGATCCCGGTGCGGGTCTACATCCAGTAGCAGGGCCCGGCTTGGGCCGCGCCCAAGGGGCGGGTAACGATCGAGCAAAGTGACCCGCGGGAATGGGGTCTTTTCGGGCCGCGCTGCTACCTTGGGGGTCTCTGGCCGCAGATGCTGGGCCATGTCCACGGGAGGTGACGGGTGTCGCTGGAGGAGCGCGAGTCATCGCCTGACCTGCCGGTCGACAGCCACGCCGACGAGCAGCACACGATCCCGCTGCGGACCCCCGCGCGGATCGGCTGGGCCGAGGCCCATTCGCATCGCGATAGGCCCCACCTGCGCCGCGACCCGCTGCGGGTTTACGCCACCCGGGCGATCCTGCTGGACTTCCTTGCGGTGACCGTGGCCGGCATCACCGGCTTCGTGCTGCGGTGGGCCATCCCCTACTCCGTTGAGATCAACAACCTGTCGTACGTCTCTTTGGTGCTCGTGGTCATCGTCGCGTGGATGATCGTGCTGGTGCTGCGCGGCGCCTACGACACGCGCATCCTCGGCGTCGGCTCAGAGGAGTTCAAGCGCGTCGTGTCCGCGACGGCCACGGTGTTCGGCGCGGTGGCGATCGTGGTGTTCGCCCTGAAGCTAGACCTGTCGCGTGGCTTCGTCCTCATCACCTTCGCGGTGGGGTTTGCGCTGCTGCTCATCGGCCGCTGGGCACTGCGCTCGTGGCTTCGTCATGAGCGTCGCTACGGCAACTACCTTCATCGCACGGTCGTCGTCGGCGCCGAGCCCGCGCGCACCGAGATCGTCGACCTGCTCGACCGCGATCCGGTCGCCGGCTTCACCGTTGTCGACGAGATCTTCGAGCCGCCGATCGACGTCGACCCGGCGGGTCTGGATCAGTGGCTTGACGAGGTCATGGCGCGGATCTCCCTCGCGGACGCGGATACCGTTGCGGTTGCTGGGTCTCCGGCCCTCGGTCAGCAGGTCGTGCAGCGGCTGTCGTGGCGCCTCGAGGGTCCGCGCGTCGACCTGCTGGTGGCCCCGAATGTCGGCGACATCGCCGGCCCGCGCGTCACGATGCGCATGGCCGCCGACCTGCCGCTGCTGCATCTGGACGAGCCGCACCTCACCGGTCCGAAGCGGGCGATCAAGCGCACGCTCGACGTCGTGTTCGGTGCAATGCTGTTCCTGGTCTTCCTGCCGTTCATGGTCGTCGCCGCCCTCGCGACCAAGCTCAGCAGTCGCGGGCCGATCTTCTACTTCCAGGAGCGCGTGGGTCGCGGCGGCCAGATCATCAGGGTCGCGAAGATCCGCACGATGTACGTCGGCTCGGACAAGAAGCGCGACGAGATCATTGGCGACCCCGACGGCGACATCCTCGACCGCTACCGCCAGGACCCGCGGATTACCCCGGTCGGCCGTGTGCTGCGCCGCTGGTCGATCGATGAGATGCCGCAGGTCGTGGCGGTCATCGCCGGGTCGATGTCCCTGGTGGGACCCCGCCCGGTGCTCGTCGACGAGATGCCGCTCCTGGGCGACGCCGACCACCGCAGGCACCTCACCAAGCCCGGCCTGACGGGCCTGTGGCAGGTGTCCGGCCGCAAGAGCGTCGACTGGGACGAGCGCATGCGCCTGGACCTGGACTACGTCGAGAACTGGTCGCCAGCGCTCGACCTGGTCATCGTCGCCAAGACCGTCAAGGCCGTCCTCGTGGGCGACGGCGCCTACTAACCCCCGTAACCCCCGCCGAGAAGCAGGCTGGGGTCGCTCCGGGGCCCCCTAAGGGGCGATTTCACGACCGCAGCCTTGCTCTCGCGGGGGCGGGGGGTGGCGCGAAGTGGCTATCTATACTCGGTGAGTGACATTGAGCCGCCGGGCGAAGGTGCTGGGCGGCATCCTCATTGCCGTCGTGGGCGGCTTCGTCCTGTGGCTCCAGGCCGGCCTGATCTACTCCTTCGCCTCCCTGGCCTACGGCGGCTATGGCCTGCAGAGCAGCCTGTCGGCCGCGGCCCAGGGCGTGAAGTCCGGGGAGTACCCGGCCGCCCAGGCCGCGTTCGAGAAGGCGCAAGGGGCGACCGTCCAACTCGACCGCTCTGTCGACACCGCGCAGGTCAACATCGTCGGGAAGATCCCGGGCATCTCGGTGGGTGTCGCCAACTGGCGCCTGGCGACCTCGGCGGCGGGTGAGATCACCAACAGCACCGGTGGCCTGCTGACGCTCTACGGGGACCTGTCCGGCAAGGGCGGTGGCCCGAAGATCTTCAGCAACGGCGCGATCGACCTCGCGCGGCTGAACAACCTGCCGGGGCAGGTCGCCGACATCAACGCCCAGCTCAACACCGCCGCCCACCAGCTGGAGTCGATCAGCGCCGAGGCGAAGACCGCGGCCCTGCTGAAGAAGGTGCGTGACAAGGCGCTGAAGGAGATGGCGCCGGTCCAGCAGGCCGTCGACTCCCTCAACACGATCGCGCCGGTGCTCCCGGATGCACTGGGCGCCAACGGCGTGCGCCGGTACCTCGTGGCCATTGGCAACCAGGCCGAGATGCGCGCCGCCGGTGGCGCCCCACTCACCCTCGTCCTCGTCGAGTTCGACAACGGGCGCATCTCCATCCCGATCAAGGGGCAGACGAGCACGCAGTTGTTCCCGCCCCTGAACGCCCGCGTCTCGTGGTGGGGACCGCAGGCCAACCCCTTCTTCGCCGGCAATCCGCGCAACGATCCGTTCGTCGTCACCAACACCCACCCCAACCTGCTGTTCTCCGCGCAGGAGATGGCCGGCGCGTGGGTCGGCGGCGGCTATCCGACGGTCGACGGAGTCGTCACGATCGACCTGACAGCCATCGCCGCCGTGCTCGACGCGACCGGACCGATGCAGTCGACCGCGTACGGATCGGTCGACGGCGCGCGGCTCGGCCAGATCCTGCTGATCGACGCGTATCAGACCTTCGGCCAGGCCGACGCGGCCGAGCGGCAGCAGGCCAACCAGCAACTGCTCGATGACCTGCTCGTCCGCCTGCTCGGCGGCGACGACGTGGTCAAGGCGGCGCAGGCCATGGCCAGCACCGCTCCCGGGCGGCACTTCCAACTGTGGATGAAGAACCCCAAGCTCGAGACGTTGGCGATGGACAGCAATCTGGCCGGTCAGGTCAAGGACCCGGCGACCGGTGACTGGTCGGCGGTCTACACGCAGAACGGCAACCAGAGCAAGGTCGACGTCTTCCAGCAGCGCAACGTTCTGGTCACCGCGAATCTCAACGCCGACGGGTCGGCGCGCGTGACGCAGCAGATGACCGTCACCAACGCGACGCCGGCGGAACGGCCCGAGGGTCCCCCGGAGCGCATCGGCTACGAGACGTCGTGGAGCAAGAACGCCTACATCATGTACGTCCCCGACACTGCGGTGAACTACGACGCGTCCTACCCGGTCGACTTCGCGGTGCGGCCGTTCAAGAACCATCCGCAACTGGGCGGCGGCTGGGCCGATGACGGCTTCGGGCATCGGCTCATCCGCGTCGTCGGGTGGACCAAGCCGGGTGGCCAGAGTTCGGTGAGCATCTCCTACGACCTGCCGGCCGGTTCGTTCGTGACGACTCCGGACGGGCTCATGACGTACGCGCTGCAGGCTGAGCCGCAGTCGCTGTTCGTCCCGGCCACCATCACGGTGCAGGTCACCGCGCCGCAGGGGTGGACGCCCGTCGCGACGGCGGGCATGAAGGTGGAGGGCTCGACGGCCAACGTCAGCGCCGTGCAGAACGCACCGGTGAACGTCTCGATTCAGTTCCAGAAGTCCTGATGAGATCTTTCCTGGGCGCAAACGCCGCCGCCGTCGCCCTGGCACTGATCCTGCTGTGGCTGGTGCCGCCGGTCGGCTTCGTCGCGGTACTGGTGCTGCTCGTCATCCTGCCGCCGTGGGGAACCTCGCTGACCGAGCGCGCCGTGATCTCCGGCGTCGTGCTGCTGGGGAGTGCCGCAGTGGTGTTCCCACGCGCAGGCTCGACGCCGGTCAACGCAACGTCGGCCCGCGTCGCCCTGACGGTCTTCGTGCTGGTCCTGCTGGCCCTGCGCGCCGTGCCCGCACTGCGCACCGTGGCAATCCCCAAGCCCACGATCAGCGACGGCATCGCAGCGCTGCTCGCGGTGGTGAGCGCGTACTGGCTGATGGCGGCATATCTGGGACGCAACGCGTACGAGGTCGTCAGCGGGCTGTTCTTCAGTGGCTGGGACAACCAGGGGCACTTCACGACATTCGCCAACACCTACGAGGTGGGCAGCACCACGTGGCCCACTGTCGACGGCTCGATCGCGTGGAACCAGTGGTATCCCTCGCTGCACACGACGGTCTGGGCGCTGGCCGAACTGGGCTCGCGCGCCTCGTCGACCCTGCTCGACCGGCCCGGCCTGCTGATGCCGTTCGTGCAGTGGAGCGCCGTGACGTTCGCACTGTGCCTGGCGGCCCTGGCGTGGGTGGCCGGCGACATCGCCGCACGGTTCGGCGGGCGCGAACGGGAGCGCTGGGCGCGTCCGCTCGCCGTGGGCGCGTTCGCGGTGTTCGCCCTGCTGGGCAGCCCCGCGTTCTTGTACAACCGCGGCTTCACCAACTTCATGATGGCCGTGACGGTCGTCGTGGTCGTCGCCTACCTGAGTGCGCGCAGCCTGCACTCGGCCCGCGTGCTCGGCTGGTTCCTGGTACCGCTGGGCGGACTGGCCGTCATCGGCCTGTGGACGCCGCTCGCACTCGGCATCGTGCCATCGGCCGTCGTCGTCGCGATCGCCCTGCTCCAGCACAACCGCTGGCTGGGCATTGGCTGGCTGGTCGCTTCCGCGGCCCTCGCTGCCTTCATGGCGCTGACGCAGACCGCCGCCATCCTCGGGGTCGAGCCGGGCACGTCGGCATCCGACCTCACCGCCGACCTCGGTGCGGTGGGCACGGGCATGAGCCCGTTCAACCTGGGCGTGGCACTGATGTCGCCGGTGATCGTGGCGCTGTTCGCAGCGCTGCTGATCCGTCAGCGCAAGTGGCCCCTGGCCGTCGCGGTCATCGGCCCGATCGCCGGCGCCGCGATCGTCGCGCTGATCTTCGTGACGGGGGCGGACACGGCGCGCATCAGCCGGCTTCAGTCGTACTACGTGCTCAAGCCGTTGAACGCGATGCTGCTTGCTATCGCAACGGTGCTGGCGGCGCTGCTCGCGGTCGCGCTCGTGCGCGCGGTTCAGGGCGTCCCGCGCGCCACCGCCGTCATCGGGGTTGCGCTGGGTGGCGTGATCGCGGTGTCGCTGTTCGGCTACATCGGTGTGCTCACGCAGCTCGACACCGGCTACTCCGCCGCGCCCGGAGTGCAGGCCGGTGCCGATCGCACCCAGGGCATCGGCAACCCGCTCGTCGGAGAGGCCATCATCCGCGGGCGCGATGCCGCCGTGCCATACCCGGAGTTCACCTCGCTGTTGTGGGACGGGGCGGGCACGCTGCCGAATCTGTGGGTGTCCTCGCTCAGCGGTGTCATGTCCAAGACGGAGAACAAGTTCTACCGGAACCTCCCGCAGTTCCCCTATGACGACAAGACCACCCAGTACGTCGACCTGTCGTTGAACCTCGACGCCAAGCTGCGCGTCGTAGTGCTGTGGTTCCGCGGCGTCTCCGGCGATCTGTTGAGGCTCTACGCCCAGAACCGCGCCGACGATCGAGTGAAGCTCGTCAAGGTGCCGATGCGGTCAACGCCCCTGTGCCCGGAGTGCTCGCTCTGACGTCCCGTCGAGCGGTCGCGCTCGTCGCGTCGGCCCTGATGCTGGTGCCGGTGCTGCTCTCGTCGGCCCCGGCCCAGGGGCTCCCGCAGTCCGGTGTGCCCGCCAAGGTCGACAAGGCCCCGCAGCTGCCGTCCCTGCGCGACGTTGCCGCCCTGAGGGGAGCCTTCGCCCCGCAGGGCGTTCCCGCGGCGGGCTCGGCCAGCACGGGCAAGTGGACGGTATGGACGGCCGTGCCGCGAAGTCGTCCGACCACGACGGTGATGACCATGCCGCCCGGTGGGGGCATGCCCCTGCTCGCGGACTGGAACGGCGACGGCGTGGCGACCCCCGGCCGGTACGAGAACGGCTCCTGGTTCGTCACCAACGCCGCGGTCGACACCGCACAGTGGGAGGGCCGGGCCACGTGGGGCCAGGCCGGCGACCTCCCCGTGGTCGGACAGCTCGACAACGACGGCAAGGCCGACCTCGGAGTCTTCCGGGCGGGCACGTGGCTGTGGCAGTTGTCGAACGGGACGCAGGCCACCGACCAGTTCGGGCAGGCGGGCGATCTCCCGGTCGTCGGGGACTGGAACGGGGACGGCGTCGACGACATCGGCGTCGTTCGCGGTGGCACGTGGATCCTGCGCATCATCGGCCAGACGTCCGCGCCGCCGTTCGTCGGCAAGGGCGTGACCGCCGCGACGGCACCGGACGGGAAG
Organism: Actinomycetes bacterium; assembly: GCA_037130755.1. GTDB lineage: Bacteria > Actinomycetota > Actinomycetes > S36-B12 > S36-B12 > UBA10649. Next base: position 4,024 of record JBAXSI010000065.1, on the reverse strand, counting down.
TCCGTCGTCCTGCAGTTCGCCTTCGGCTCGCCCGGCGACGTGCCGGTAGTGGGGGACTGGAACCGCGACGGCCGCACCGACCCGGGCGTGGTGCGCGATCGGACGCACTGGTACCTCAACGACGGGCTGGCCGACGTCAGCAAGGTCCGACACCAGGTGCACGTGCTGACCGGCGACCAGGTGCCGCTCGTCGGCGTGCAGCCCACCGGACCGGGGCACTGCCCCACCGCAACGATCGCCGGCGAGAAGTACGGCGCGGCCGCGGCCAAGAAGGTGAGTCCGCCGCTGACACCGAAGGGCACGCGGAGGATCGCCGGCAACCAGGAGATCCTCGCGACCGTCAAGGACAGCCTGCGCTACGTCATGACGAACGACCTCACGGTGAGCCTGGCCTCGCGTACCAACCGTCCGTACTTCGACCCGCTCAGCACGCACAAGTCGATGGAGGAGTCCGTCCGCCGATCGGCGAACACCGCGCTGGCCGCCGCCATCATGGCGACGACGACGGGGTGGAAGAAGGTCAACGGCATCACCCGGCAGCAGCTCATCGACTACGCGAAGTGGACGGTGCGGTCGCTCGCCTGCCAGCACGGTGCCACCTCACCGGGTGGGTGGGGCAACGACTGGCAGTCGGCCCTCTGGGCCGTCACCGCGGGGCAGGCCGGATGGCTGCTGTGGCCGTACTTGAGCGGTTACGAGCGCTCGCTGGTGGCGGCGATGGTCGTCAGCGAGGCCGAGTACGCGTCCGCCCGCGGTCCGCGCTACTTCCGCAACCGGCTCGGGACCGAGCTCACGCCAGGAGACTCCCAGTCCGACGAGGTGTCGTGGGACCTCATGGCGCCGGCCCTCGCGCTGGCGATGATGCCGCGCTACGGCAGTGCGCCGAAGTGGCGAAACGCGTTGATAGCCATGGCGATTGCCGCCTTCGCCCGACCCCAGGACCTGCACCGGCCGCAGACCGTCAACGGCGTGCGCATCGACATCCGGCTGCCGGGAACGAACGCCAACGAGGACGGCACTGTCACCAACCACGGCATCGTCAACCCCGACTACACACAGAACGTCGAGCACCTGTGGTGGGCGGCGAGCCTGCTGCGGTCAGGTCAGTACCCCGTGCCCGAGGCGCTGTTCCTCAACGCCGACGTCGTCTACCGTGCGCTCGCCGTGGTGCAGTTCCCGTCGCCGCCGTACGCGGCGCCGGGCGGCACGGTCTACGCGCCGGGCGGGCAGATCTACTACCCGATGGGCGTGAGCTGGGGCGTGCGCCGGCCGGCCACGTTCACCGGAGTCGATGCCTTCGCCTACCAGTACTCACCACCCGACACCAACGCTGCGGCGTTCCTGGCCGCGCATGCCCGCGACACCCGCGCCCTGCAGTTGCGCTGGCACGACGGGCACATCTACGCCGACGGCGATGCCGAGGACTCGTACAAGCTCGGCAAGGAGGAGTACGCGCTCCAGCAGATGTCGCTGGCGTGGTGGGCCGCCGCAGTGGGCCGCGGCACGCGCATGTCCGTCGACCGGAACGGCTATCCCGGACTCAGCCTCGGGCTCGGGAAGCAGCTTCCGTGACGTAGGCCTGGCAGGTCGCGTAGTCGGGCAGGAGTCCCTGCGCGAGCGCCTCGGCCAGCGTGGGCGCGGCCGCATCCTTCGGGGAGATCAGCATCTCCTGCTTCGGCCAGGGCAGCTTCAGCTCCGGATCGAGCGGATGGATGCCGTGCTCGCGGGAGGGCGCGTACGGCTCGGAGCACAGGTAGCCGATGGTGACGTTCTCGGTGAGGGCGCAGAACGCATGGCCCAGGCCCTCGGCGATGTACAGGCCGCGTCGGTCGTCATCGCCCAGCTCGGCGGCGTCCCACTGCCCGAACGTCGGCGAGCCGACGCGGATGTCGACGACGACGTCGAGGATGCGCCCGGAGAAGCACTGGACGTACTTGGCCTGGCCGGGGGGCACATCGGCGAAGTGCACGCCGCGCACGGTGTCGGCGCGCGAGACGGAGATGTTCATCTGCTTGAGGGTGAACGGGTGCCCGACGGCGGCCTCGAACTCGGATTCCTTGAAGGCCTCGAGAAACACGCCCCGGTCGTCGGGCCGCTGCAGCGGGGAGAACTCCCAGACGCCCTCGATCGCGAGCTGCCGTATCTGCACGGCCGCGAGGCTATCAGTCACGAGGCATCGCTTCGGAGGGTCACGTTACGGTGGGCCGCGTGAAGGTCACCTTGATGGGCACCCGGGGCGTGCCCGCAAAATACGGTGGCTTCGAGACCGCTGTCGAGGAGATCGGCAAGCGGCTCGCGCAGCGCGGCTACGACGTCACGGTGTACTGCCGGAACCCTGGCCAGAAGATCACCCGCTACGAGGGCATGACGCTGGTCAACGCGCCGGCGATCCGGCATCGCATGACCGAGACGCTGTCGCACACCGCGATCAGCACCGCGCACGCGATCATCCGCGATCACCCTGATGTCGTGCTGCTGCTCAACGCCGGCAACGCGCCGCTGCTGAAGCCGCTGAAGGCCGCCCGCATCCCGACCGCCATCCATCTCGACGGGCTGGAGTCCAAGCGCGAGAAGTGGCGCGGCGCGGGCGCGAAGTACTACCGCTGGGCGGAGTCTGCGTCGGTCCGCTGGGGCCAGGCGGTCATCGCCGACGCGCAGGCGATCGCGGACTACGTCAAGGCGGAGTACGGCCGTGACTGCGTCGTCATCCCCTACGGCGCAAGCGTCATCGATCCAGCCAGTGACCGGCTTGCCGAGGTGGGCGTCGAGAGCGGCGGCTACCACCTGATCGTGGCGCGCTTCGAGCCGGAGAACCACGTGCTCGATGCCGTGGTCGGCTACCGCCGCAGCGGGGAGACCAAGCCGCTGCTCGTGGTCGGCTCGGCGCCGTACAGCCAGTGGTACGTCGAGAAGGTCCGCGAGGCAGCGCAGGGCGACCCACGCATCCGGTTCGCGGGCGGCATCTACGACCAGGAGCTGCTCGACCAGCTCTACGGCCATGCCCGCACCTACATCCACGGGCACTCCGTGGGCGGCACGAACCCGTCGCTGCTGCGTGCGATGGGCGCGGGCGCGCCGGTGCTCGCCTACGACGTGGAGTTCAACCGCGAGGTCACCGCAGGAGCGGCGCTGTTCTGGTCGCAGGCGCCTGACCTGACCGCGAGGTTTGATGAGGTGGCATCGGGCTCCTGCGATGCGCAGCTGCTCGAGTTCGGGGCGCAAGGGCAGCAACGCGTAGCGGACGTCTACCAGTGGGATGCGGTGACCGACCAGTACGAGGCGCTCATCACCAGGCTCGCGGCCATGCGAGGCAAGCGATGACGTCGGTTGGCGCACTGGTCGTCACGCACAACTCGCAGCGGTGGATCGAGGCGACGCTGCGCAGCATCGCCGACCAGTCGCGTGCAGCCGGCCGGATCGTCGTCGTCGACGACGGCTCGACCGATGACACGACGGGCATCGTGCACGCCGTGTTCGGGGATCGTGTGCTCGTACTCGAAGCCGAGTCGGCTGCCGAGGGCCGCCTTGATCGGATCGCGCAGAATTTCGAGCAGGGCGTGCGCGCTCTGCAGGACGTCGATGTCGTGGTGCTCGGTGATCACGACGATGTGTGGCAGGCCGATCGGATCGCGCGGCAGATCGCGCTCCTGGAGGCGAACCCGCGTGCGGTGATGGTCGCCTCGGACGGGCGCCTCGTCGATGCGGACGGACAGCCGACGGGGGGAACCCTACGCACCGTGTTCCCCGTGCCCACCGACTTCAACGAGTTGAAGCCCGCCCAGCGCATGCGCACGGCGCTTCGGCACTCCATCGCGACCGGTGGCGCCAGCGCGATCCGTGCCCTGTTCTTCTACGACGTCGAGATCCCGCCGGGGTGGCTGCACGATCGCTGGTGGAGCCTGGTCGCGACCGCCCACGAGGGGATGCTGATCGACATCGACGAGGTGATCGACTACCGCGTCACTGCCGGCCAGGAGGTCGGGCTCGATCGCGGTACGCAGGACTCCAGCGGTGCGTCGCGTGC
>JBAXSI010000064.1:0-14248 GCA_037130755.1 Actinomycetes bacterium | reverse complement strand
CGCCCTGTCCAATCGAGCCATGATGAGGATCGCGACCGGCTGGCTGTTGGTCGGGGCCCAGGTTGTCCTCTTCATCGTGCTGCTGCTCCTGCCCTGGCGGACACCGACGCCGCTCAGCCTGCTGTCGGGTGTACTCCTCGTCGCCTGCGGGATCGCCCTCGCGATCGCGGCGATGCGGACCTTGGGCAAGGCCCTGACCCCGACCCCCGTGCCCATCGAGGGGGCGGGCCTGCGGACGTCGGGCCCCTACCGCTACGTGCGACACCCCATCTACAGCGCACTTCTGCTCGCGACGCTCGGTTTCCTGGTCGCCGTGGGTAGCCCGTGGGGCTGGGCATGGGGAGCGGTCGTCGTACTCTTCTTCTGGGGCAAGTCGCGTTGGGAGGACTCCCTCCTGCAGGACACCTATGACGGAGAGTGGAACGAATGGTCGATCAGGACGGGAGCGCTGATCCCTCGCGTCCTACCTCGTCGGAGGGCGTCGTGACCGCGGATGAGGCCACCGGCCGCCATCGCCGGGAACCCGGCCGCGTGCGCCGCATCATCACGTGGTCGATCGTCGGCGTGGTGGGATCCGTCGTCATCTGGTCCGGCGCATCGTTCTACGGCACCTACAAGGACTCGGACGGCGAGCCGATGAGCGTCATCGTCGCCACGTGGATGCGCGACAACCACATGGGGCCGCTGGTGGCGCAGCTCGAGAACGTCTACTACCGGTATGTGGACAAGCCGCAGGTCGGCGGGCAGCCGACCCTGTCGGCCGACCTGGGCTCCGAGGACAACGCCGGGACGGACAACAGCGACCTCGGCGTCGTCCGCCCCGCGACGAACACCTCCGAGTCGACACCACTGCTCCTGGCACCGGCCATCCCGACCACCTCGAACCAGGCACCCGCCGCCTCGACCACCACGCCGATCACGCCAACGGCCACCCCGCTCGCGGTCCCGCACCTCGATCCGCCGAACGCACTCGTCTCCCCGGCGAAGTCACCCCAGCCCAAGGAGGGGGTGTGGCAGCCGGTCGCCTCATATGTGAACGGGCAGCCGGCCGTGTACGTCACCCGCGTCCGCGCTGACAGTGTCCACACGGCGTACTACGCATCGGCGATGTGGATCGACACCAGCCTCGCGAAGGCAATGTTCGTCCCGGGCTATCAGGAGCCGGGTGGCCCGAACCCCTACAACGGCGCGCTGCCGAAGGATCTCTGGCCGGCAGTGCTGGCCAACTTCAACGGCGCCTTCCGGCTCGATGACAGCCAGGGCGGCTACTACTACAAGGGCAAGACCGTCCGCCCGCTGGTCGACGGCAAGGCATCGACGGTCATCAACAAGGACGGCACCATCAAGATCGGCAAGTGGGGCCGCGACGTCAAGATGACCAAGGACGTCGACGTCGTTCGGCAGAACCTCAACCTGATCGTCGACAACGGCAAGTCGAAGGTCACCAACGGCGCCGACAACGTCGTGTGGGGGGCGACCACTGACAAGGAGAGCCTGGCATGGCGGGCTGCGATCGGACAGCGTCCCGACGGCAGCATCGTGTACGTCGGCTCGCCGTACCTTTCCGCCGACGGACTGGCCAACGTCCTCGTCCTCGCCGGGGTGGAGCACGCGATGGTTCTCGACATGAACAACTGGTGGACGGCGGCGTTCTACTTCCGGCACGCGAAGGACGGCAAGCCGCTGTGTCGCAAGCTTGATCCCAGCATCCAGGAGGGCTGCGACAGGTACCTCAACAAGTACAAGCGCGACAGCTTCCAGTTCCTGTCGATCAATCCCTAGTCACCAGAAGCGTCTGTCACTCCGTAGAAGAGCCGCTCGAACACGAGGCGAGCCCGCCGGGAGATGCGAAGGTAGTCCTCGATGAGGCGGCCGGAGTCCGCGACCGGATAGCCGAGCACGAACGCGACCGCGCGAAGCTCCCGCACGTCGACCGGCACCATGTCGCTTGCGACACCGCGGACGAGCATCACCGCATTGCGCATCGCGGTTGCCGACCGCCACGACTCCATCAGAACGCGCGCGTCCTGCTCGTCCAGCAGGTGGGCGTCGCGGGCGGCAGCCAGCGCCTCCAGCGTCCGCGTCGTCCGAAGAGCGGGCACTTCCGCGGCGTGCTGCATCTGCAGCAACTGCGCCACCCACTCGACGTCCGACAGGCCGCCGCGGCCCAGCTTGGTGTGCAGGTTCGCATTCGCGCCTCGCGGGAGCCGCTCGGACTCCATGCGCGCCTTCAGCCGGCGCACCTCGGTCAGCTCCTGGTCCGAGAGCCCACCGGTCCAGCGAATCGGGTCGACCAGCTGCATGAAGGCGCGCCCGAGCCCGGCGTCGCCCGCGACGAAGGAAGCGCGCAGGAGCGCCTGGGCCTCCCAGGTCGCCGACCAGCGCTCGTAGTACGCGGCGTACGAGGCCAGCGAGCGCACCAGTGGTCCCTGCTTGCCCTCCGGGCGGAGGTCCGCATCGATGTCGAGTGGCGGGTCACCACTCGGTGACATGAGCAGGCGCCGGAGCTCCTCGGCGAGGGCGGCCGCGGCCTTCGTCGCCACGGTTTCGTTGACTCCGGGGCGGGGGTCGTAGACGAACATCACGTCGATGTCGCTGCCGAATCCGAGTTCGAGGCCGCCGAAGCGTCCCATGCCGATGATCGCGAACGACACGACGTTGTCGCCCGCACCCTCGACGCTGTCTCGCGCGACGCGGAGGGCGCCGTCCACCGCGGCGATGGCGACATCGCTCAAGGCCGAGCCGGCCTGCTCGGTGTCGGCCATCCCGAGCACCTCAGCCGCCGCGATCCGGAACAGCTCCCGACGCCGGATGGAACGAATGGCAGCCACCGCGTTCACCGGCTCGTCATGTCGATCGACGACCGACGTCACTTCTGCCTGCAGCAGTGCCAGAGAGCGAGGAGTCAGTTCGGAGTCGTCGGCCAGCATCGTCACCGACTCCGGTGCGCGCAGCAGGAGGTCGGTGGCGTACCTGCTCGTAGCCAGCACCCGGGCCAGTCGCTCGGCCGCGGCCGACTCGTCGCGCAGCAGGCGCAGATACCAGTGCGTGGACCCGAGGGCATCGCTGACGCGTCGGAAGCCGAGCAGTCCGGCGTCGGGATCGGGGGCATTGGCGAACCAGCCCAGCATGACGGGAAGGAGCGTGCGCTGGATCGCGGCCCGTCGACTGACGCCTGACGTCAGCGCCTGAAGATGGCGCAATGCGCTCGGCGGGTCGACGTAGCCGAGCGCCTCCAGCCGCTGCTCGGCCGCCTCCGGAGACAGTCGCGCCTCGCCCGCGTCGAGTCTGGCGACAGCACCCAGCAGCGGCCGATAGAACAGCTTCTCGTGAAGCCGGCGCACCTCGCGTGCGTGCCGCTTCCAGGCCGTCACCAGATCGCCGACGGGGTCGACCCGGAAGCCGAGCGACCGGCCGAGCCGGCGCAGGTCGTCCTCGTCCTCGGGCATGGTGTGCGTGCGGCGCAGGCGGTACAGCTGGAGGCGGTGCTCGAGACTGCGCAGGAACCGGTACGCCTCACCCAACGTTGCCGCGTCATCGCGCCCGACATAGCCCCACGTGGCGAGGGCCTCCAGTGCGACCATCGTCGTCGGACTGCGGAGCATGACGTCGCTGCGGCCGTGCACCAGTTGCAGCAGCTGGACGGAGAACTCAACGTCGCGCAGTCCGCCGGGTCCGAGCTTCAGTTCGCGGTCGGCGAGCTTGGTCGGCACGTTCTGCTCTACCCGCCGCCGCATCGACTGCACGTCCTCGACGAAGCCAGCGTGGTCGGCAGCGCTCCAGACGAAGGGCGACACCGAGTCGACGTACTCAAGGCCCAGGTCAAGGTCGCCGGCCGCCGGGCGGGCCTTCAGCAGCGCCTGGAACTCCCACGTCTTGGCCCAGCGCTCGTAGTAGCCCACGTGCGAGGCGATCGTGCGGACGAGAGCACCCTGCTTGCCCTCCGGCCGCAGCGCTGCGTCGACCTCCCAGATCGTCCCTTCGGGCGTCACGGCATTGCAGGCGCGCATGACCCCGGTAGCGAGCGATGTCGCGACGGTGAGAGCCCGGGCCTCGTCGGACCCGTCAGACGGTTCAGCCACGAAGATCACGTCGACGTCGCTGACGTAGTTGAGCTCCCGCGCTCCGCACTTGCCCATGCCGATGATCGCGAACCGGCAGAGGGCTGCGTCGTCCCCCACCGAGGCACGCGAGATCGCCAGCGCTGCCTCGAGGACGGCATCGGCCAGGTCGGAGAGCCACGCGCCGACGAGATCCATGGACGCCATGCCGCTGAGATCACGCGCCGCGATCCCGAGGAGAGCGCGCCGGTAGCCAACCCGCAGAGCATTCAGCACCTCAACGCCGTCGCCGGCGGCAACCGGCTCGGGGTTCGCAGGCTCGGCGCCGACCGCACGCAGCAGGTGTTCACGAATGCCACGCGCCGACGGCGCCTCGGCAAGCGCCTCCGCGTCGGCGAGGACATCCCAGGCCGACAGATGACGCACCATGAAGTCACCCAGTGCCTCGGACATCCCGATGACGTCGATGAGCCGGCGGCGAAGGTCGACGTCGGCCTGGAGAGCGGACACCAGTCGACGCCACTCGCCGTCGTCGCACGCCTCGAGGATGCGAACGAGGAGAAGCAGGGCCTGATCTGGATCGGCGGCGCCGCCGATGTCGAGGAGGACGTCTCCCTCGGCGTCAGGGCCCATCAAAGGCTCGACCCGCGGAAGCTCGCACAGCCGTCGAGCCCGGTCGAGATCCTGCAAGCCCGCCCGAATCAGTCGACCCGTGTCCGAGGGCCGGCGGTCAGGCATCCTTGGCGCGCTCCCACACCAGGTCGGCCCACGCGCGGGCAACCGGGCGCCAGGCCGCGATGAGGTCGCGCTCGGCCGAGACAACCTCTGCTGCCGCAGCACCCGCGTCACGTCCGGATCGATCGAGCGCCTCGTCGGCCATCCCTGCCCAGTCGACGAAGGTCTGAGCATCGAGTTCGGCATGCATCTGAAGGCCATAGGCGGACGCACCCAGCCGGAACGCCTGCACGCGGCATGCTTCATTGGTTAGCAGAAGCACGGCGCCATCAGGGAGCTCGGTGATGTGGTCTTGATGCCACTCCGCAGCGGGGATGTCACTTCCCGCCGACGGCACGGCCTGCGAGATCACCGGATCGAGCAGCCCGTCGACGGTGCGCTGCACCTGGACGAGGCCGATCTCCGTGGTCGAGCCGAGTTCGACGCGTCCGCCGTTGGCCGCGGCGAGCAGCTGTCCGCCGAGGCAAAGACCCAAGACGGGAATCCCCCGCTCGACGGCGTCGGCCAGCAGTGCGCGCTCATCGACCAGCCACGGCGCCACGTCGTCGTCGTTGGCTCCCATCACTCCTCCGAGCGGGAGCAGGCCGTGGATGCCCTCCGGCACGGTGGCTGGCACCGGCTCGTCGAAGCAGGCCTGGATCACCCGCACCGTTATGCCGTCCTCCGCCAGCCACTCGCCCATCAGCAGCGGCGGGTCGGTCGGGTCGTTCTGGATGGCGAGGACAACAGGACCCGACCCGATCGGGCCGGCGGGGCTGGGCTGCGCGTTGGTCACAGCAAAGGAAGGTATCGGTCCAGTTCCCACTGCGTCACTTGACGTCGGTATTCCTCCCACTCCGCCTGCTTGTTGCGCAGGAAGAAATCGAAGACATGCTCGCCCAAGGTCTCGGCCACGAGCTCGGAGCGCTCCATCACCTGGATGGCCTGGTTGAGACTCGACGGCAGGGGCTTCATGCCGAGCGCACGCCGCTCCCCCTCCGTCAGCGCCCAGACGTCGTCCTCGGCTCCGCGCGGCAACTCATAGCCCTCCTCCACGCCCTTGAGTCCCGCGGCCAGCAGGACCGCGAAGGCCAGGTAGGGGTTGGCGGCGCTGTCGAGCGAGCGGAACTCGATGCGCGTGCTGTTGCCCTTGGACGGCTTGTACATCGGCACGCGGATGAGCGAGGAGCGGTTGTTGTGCCCCCAGCAGATCCACGCCGGAGCCTCTGCACCGCCCGCGAGGCGCTTGTACGAGTTGACCCACTGGTTGGTCACAGCGGTGATCTCGGGTGCGTGCGTCAGGAGGCCCGCGATGAATGACCGGGCGACCTTGGACAGCTGGTACTCCGCACCGGCCTCGAAGAACGCGTTGCGATCGCCCTCGAAGAGCGAGAGGTGGGTGTGCATGCCGGAGCCGGGATGGTCACGGAACGGCTTGGGCATGAACGACGCGTACAGGCCCTGCTCGAGCGCCACCTCCTGGACGACCAGCCGGAAGGTCATCAGGTTGTCGGCGGTGGTCAACGCGTCGGCGTAGCGCAGGTCGATCTCCTGCTGGCCGGGTCCGCCCTCGTGGTGACTGAACTCCACCGAGATGCCCATCTGCTCGAGCAGCGTGATCGCCTGACGGCGGAAGTCATGCGCGACACCGTGCGGGGTGTTGTCGAAGTAGCCGTAGCCGTCGACCGGCTCCGGGGACAGCCCCGGCACCGGCGAGCCCTTGAAGAGGTAGAACTCCACCTCAGGGTGCGTATAGAAGGTGAAGCCGAGATCCGCGGCCTTCGTCAGCGTGCGCTTCAGGACGTAGCGCGGATCCGCATACGACGGCGCGCCGTCCGGCATGAGGATGTCGCAGAACAGGCGAGCGACGCCAGGGCCCTCGTTGCGCCACGGCAGCAGCGAGAACGTTCCGGGGTCGGGCTTGGCCAGCATGTCGGACTCGTAGACGCGGGCGAACCCCTCGATCGCCGACCCGTCGAAGCCGATGCCCTCGGCGAACGCGCCCTCCAACTCGGCGGGTGCGATGGCAACGGACTTCAAGGTGCCGAGCACGTCGGTGAACCACAGGCGCACGAACCGGATGTCCCGCTCCTCGATGGTGCGAAGAACGAACTCAGCTTGCTTGTCCATGAGTCCCATAGTGGCCCTTGGCGTGTTACGAATGGGTTAACCGGGACGAGCAATCTGCCGGCTCCGCCTCCGCAGTAGTGTCGAGCCGTGGCCCGTCTGTCCATTGCCCTCGCCCAGGTCAACCCCACCGTCGGTGACCTCGACGGCAACTCCGCGCTCGTCCTCTCCGCTGCTGAGGAGGCTGCCACGCTTGGCGCCGACCTCGTCGTCTTCCCCGAGATGGTGATGACCGGCTACCCCGTCGAGGATCTCGCCCTCCGTCCGTCCTTCCAGGAAGCCTCCCGCGCGGAGATGACCCGCCTCGCCGCGAACCTCGCCAACGCAGGACTCGGCGGCCTGACGTGCCTGGTCGGCTACCTCGACTACCTCGACGAGGACGCCACCGTGACCGCCGGCCGACCGCGTCGCGCGCCCGTCAACGCCGCCGCCCTGGTGCGTGACGGTCAACTCATCAGCCGGTATGTGAAGCATCACCTGCCCAACTACGGCGTCTTCGATGAGGCGCGATACTTCGTTCCCGGTGACGTGCCGATGGTCATCGACATCAACGGCGTGACGGTGGGCGTCGCGATCTGTGAGGACCTGTGGCAAGAGGGCGGACCTGTGGCCTGGGCGCGCGAGGCCGAGTGCGACGTCCTCGCCGTGCTGAACGCCTCACCCTACGAGCGCGACAAGGACGACGTGCGACTGTCACTGTGCCAGCTTCGCGCCAGCGAGGCCGACGCCACCTTGTGCTACGTCAACATGGTCGGCGGCCAGGACGAGCTCGTCTTCGACGGTGACAGCCTCGTTGTCGCACGGGATGGTCGACTCGTCGCCCGCGCACCCCAGTTCGAGACCGCGATGATCTGCGTCGAGATCGACACGGACGAGGAGCCCGAGTCGGCGCCGGCGGCACCGCGACTGGATGCCCTCGGCGAGGTCTACCAGGCACTCGTGCTGTGCCTGCGCGACTATGTAGAGAAGAACGGCTTCCGGTCGGTCCTGCTCGGACTCAGCGGCGGAATCGACTCAGCCCTGGTCGCCGCGATCTCGTGCGACGCCTTTGGTCCTGAGCGCGTGTTCGGAGTGGCGATGCCGAGCCGGTACTCGTCGGCTCACTCGGTCGACGACGCCTACGACCTCGCGACCCGCACGGGGCTCAACATCCGGACGGTGCCCATCGCTGCGATGGTCGACGCGTACCTCGGAGCGGTGTCGCTCACCGGCCTGGCCGAGGAGAACCTCCAAGCCCGTGTCCGTGGCACGACCTTGATGGGCATCTCCAACCAGGAAGGCCACCTCGTACTCGCGACGGGCAACAAGAGCGAGCTCTCGGTCGGCTACTCCACTATCTACGGCGATGCGGTCGGGGGCTTCGCACCCATCAAGGACGTTCCCAAGACCCTCGTGTGGGATCTGGCCCGCTGGCGTAACGCCCAGGCCGAAGGACGTGGCCAGACGCCGCCGATCCCGGCCAACAGCATCGAGAAACCGCCGAGCGCTGAGCTCAGGCCGGACCAGAAGGACTCTGACTCGCTCCCCGACTATGAGCTGCTCGACCAGCTCCTCGAGGCGTACGTGGCCGGCGACCACAGCGCCGCGGATCTCGTACGCCAGGGATTCGACCCAGACGTGGTCGAACGAATCCTGCGGCTCACTGACCTCGCCGAGTACAAGCGCCGCCAGTACCCGCCGGGCACCAAGATCTCACTGCGCGCCTTCGGGCGCGACCGGCGCCTGCCGATCACTAGTCGTTGGCGCGAGTCAGCCCGGTCATGATCAGGTCGACGACGTCGTCGACCGCTACCTTGCGCGCGCTGTCCCGCGTGCGCCACATGCCGAGGTAGAGCATCGGCCCCACGAGGATGGGGACGACGGCATCGACGTCGAGATCGGGGCGCAGCTGTCCGTCGGCGATGCCCTCCTCGATGACGCACTTCAGCACCCGCGCACGCGGGGCAAGGACCCGCTCGTGGACGAGCCCATGGAGTTCCGGGTCGTCGGAGGCCATCGCGTGCATGAGAATGCGACCCCGCGGTGAGTCCGGGTAGTTCGTCCTGATCGCGGTGAGGATGTCCACGAGCCGCTCGCGCACTGATCCCTGCGCCGGCGCAACCGGATCGTTCTCGGCCAATTGGGCCAAAGCCGCGGCGATGAGCGCACTGCGGCACTCGAATCTCCGGTAGATGGTCGTCTTCGCGACGCCCGCACGAAGCGCCACCTCCTCGACGGAGAACCGGTCGAAGCCGTCGTCCGCCAGTACTTCGATGGCCGCCCGCGCGATGTCCCCATCGATTCGCTCGTCGCGCGGCCGACCCTTCCGAGCGTGCGCCGCTCGCGGGTCAGCCAGCGTGTCGGCGCTCATGCCTCGGGTTCGCGCTCGGGGACGACGCCGTACTCCTCCGCGGCCTCGTCCTTGTAGTGCTTAACCTCGTCGAGCACAAGTGCATCAGTTGCGTCCTTGGGTGCGCCGACCGCGCGATCGCCCTTCTCCGGCGGGGTGATGGGCGGCAGCAGGAAGAAGACGGCAAGACCGGCGATGACGATCACGACCAAGGAGATGTAGGACGTGACATGCGAGGCGCTCAGGAAGGCCTCATAGGCCCCCGAGCGCAGCGGGTCGATGATCGCCGCCGGCGCACCCTGGGCAGCCGCCTGATTCAGGATCTGGTCCGCCGCCACGATCGACTCAGTCGCCGCCTGCTTGGCCGCGTCCGGGAATTGTGCGGGCACCTTGTCGAGGACGGTGTTCAGGTTCGCTGCGTACTGTGTGGCCAGCACCGTTCCGGTGATCGCCACGCCGAGTGCACCGGCCACCTGACGCACGGTGTTCTGCACAGCGGAGCCGGCGCCAGCACGCGCCAGTGGCAGGACGTTCTGCATGACGGTGGATCCGGGCGCGATGACGTTGCCCATCCCGAAACCGAAGACGAAGAAGACAGTCAGCACCGCCCATAGCGGGGCGTCGATCGGGACGCGCGCGAGGAGCAGCATGGCGATGGCAACGAGGATCAGGCCACCGGTCATGACGGTCTTATAGCCGAACCTCTTGACCATGGCCGCGCTGCGCGGGGCGGCAATCAACTGCCCGATGGCGAACGGCAGGAAGCACAGTCCGGCCTGCAGTGTGCTGTAGCCGCGGAGGATCTGCAGGTAGAAGGGCAGGGAGAACGTGATGCCGGACATCGCGAAGAAGGCGAGGCTCACCGCAGTCAGGCTGACGGCGTAGCCGCGATTCTTGAACAGGTGGACATCGAAGCTGGCGTGATCGCTGCGCGCCTCCATCCACAAGAACACCGAGATGATGATGATGCCCAGGATCATCGGGATGATGACGCTTGGCGACAGCCAGTCCTTCGTGGAGGACGCCTCGATGATGCCGTAGACGAGAAGGACCAGGCCGCTGGCCGAGATGACCAGGCCGGCGATGTCGAGCTTTCGCGGATGCGGGTTCCGGGTCTCGGGCACGACGCGCCAGATGAAGAACAGGCCGATGATGACGATCGGGACGTTGATGAGGAAGACCGAGCCCCAGTCGTTCCCGGTGAGCCAGTTGCTCCAATCGGGATGCTCAAGCAGGATGCCGCCGAGCACCGGACCGAGCGCGACGGCGGCGCCGACGGCGCCGGCCCACGCCCCAATGGCCTTGCCGCGCTCGTGCGGGGGGAACACGACGGTGATGATGGCGAGGGTGGTCGGCAGGACGGCCGCGCCGCCGACCCCCATCAGCGCACGGAACGCGATCAGCATCCCGGGCGAAGCGGCGAAGGCGCACGCGGCGGAGGCAATGCCGAACAGGGTGAGGCCGATGATCAGGACCTTCTTGCGGCCGTACTTGTCACCGAGGATTCCCCAGGTGAACAGCAGCGAGGCGAACACGAGGATGTAGGAGTCGATCGCCCACACCAACTCGCTCTGCGTGGCACCCAGGTCACGCTGGATGGTGGGAAGTGCGATGTTGAGCACCGTGTTGTCGAGGACCACGACCAGCAGGCTCACGACGAGAACCGCGAGGATGGCCCAGCGGCGGGGGTGCCCCTCTCCCGATGTCATCCAGGACTGTGACTCCACGATGTCTCCCTCTGCCGCGGCGGGTGCCATTACGCAACGAAACCGTAGCGGATCAATCGGGCACCGGCACGCCCGTATCGCCCCGGCCCCTTGCCGTGCGATCATGTAGCCGTCCGGGGACTCCATCAGGGAGCCTCGAGATGGGAGCAGCACATGTCCTTCTACGGCGTGCCCGAAGGCCGACGCGTAACGATGCGCGATCTGGCGGAGGCGACCCGACGCGGCGAGAAGTGGCCGATGATCACGGCCTACGACGCACTCACCGCCCGCATCTTCGACGAAGCCGGGATCCCGGCGATCCTCGTCGGCGATTCTGCGGCGATGGTGGTCTACGGCCACGACAGCACCCTGCCGGTGACCGTGGACGAACTCGTGCCGCTGGTGCGCGCGGTCGTGCGCGGCTCGTCACGGGCGCTGGTCGTCGCCGACCTGCCGTTCGGCTCGTATCAGTCGTCGCCCGCACAGGCCATGGAGACCGCGGCCCGCTTCATGAAGGAGGGTGGCGCACACGCCGTGAAGCTCGAGGGCGGCGCACCGATGCTCCCCCAGGTCGAAGCACTCGCGAGCGCGGGCGTGCCGGTCATCGGACACCTGGGCCTTACCCCGCAGTCGGTGAACCTGCTCGGCGGCTATCGCGTGCAGGGACGTGGCGAAGCCGGCGAGTTCCTACTGCGCGACGCCAAGGCAATGGAGGCGGCCGGCGCGTGCGCGATCGTGCTGGAGGTCGTCCCGGCGGAACTGGCAGCGCGTGTCAGCGAGGTGCTCAGCATTCCGACGATCGGCATCGGCGCAGGTGCGGGCACCGATGCGCAGGTGATCGTCTGGCAGGACCTGGTCGGACTCACGCCCGGACCGCATCCCCGCTTTGTGACGCTGTACGCCGACGTGCGCACGGTCATCTCCGATGCCGTGTCGGCGTGGGGCGCCGATGTCGTGTCGGGTGCCTACCCGGCCTCGGAGCACGAGTACTCCTGATGCCCATGGCGCCTAGACGTCAGTGATCCTGACGCCTGCGTGCACCTTGTAGCGGCGATTGATCGAGATGAGGTTCGCGGTCATCGCCTCGACCTGACCGGCATTGCGCAGGCGTCCCCCGAAGATGCCCCGGATGCCCGCGATGCGGTTGGCAAGCGCCTGCACCATGTCGGTGGCCTCGCGGTCGTCTCCGAGGACGAGTACGTCGGTGTCGATCGAGTCGACGGTCTCGTCGAGGAGCAGCACGGCTGAGATGTGATGGAAGGCCGCGACCACGCGACTGTCATCGAGGATCCCCGCCGCCTGCTCGGCCGCGGATCCCTCCTCTACCCGCAGGCTGAAGGCTCCCTGCTTGTCGAACCCCATGGGGTTGACGCAGTCGACGACGACCTTTCCCGCGAGGGCACCACGAAGCGTCTGGAGTAGCGAAGCGTGCCCCTCCCACGGGACCGCCACGATGACGATGTCGGTGCTGCGCGCGCAGTCTTCGTTCGAGAGGCCGGTCGCACCGTGCCCGAGTTCGGCGGCCGCCGTCGCAGCACGGGACGCGTCGCGTGATCCGATCACGACGCGGTGCCCTGCCATCGCGAGCCGTCGAGCAAGACCTCGACCCTGCTCTCCGGTGCCGCCGAGGACGCCGACACTCAAGGCCGACACATCAGGCAGGAGTCGCGGATCGGGAGCAGAGGCCTTCGGCTGATCGGTCACGGTCGCCGATCCTGCCACAATTCGATGGTGACTGCCCCCGGAGATGACGGCGCGGGACCGCGATCCACGCGATGGCGAGTCGACATCACACCACTGCGAACGTCGCGCGACTTCCGACTGATCTTCCTCAGCGGACTGATCACCAATCTCGGGGCCATGATCTCGTATGTCGTCATCCCGTTCCAGGTGGCGACCATCACCGGCTCCTTCGTCGCGGTCGGGTTGATCGGACTGTTCGAACTCCTTCCCCTGATCGTGTTCGGGCTCTACGGCGGAGCGCTCGCCGACTCCGTCGATCGGCGCGTCATGGTGATTGCCACGGAGTCCGCCGTCGCGGTGACGATGCTGGTTCTGCTCGTCAACACACTTCTGCCTTCGCCCCAACTGTGGACGCTCTACACGATGGCGATGCTGCTCGCGGCGATCGACGGCCTGCAGCGACCCTCCCTCGACGCGATGATCCCGCGGGTCGTCGAACATGACCAGCTTGCCGCTGCCGGTGCCTTGAACTCCTTCCGATGGACATTCGGCAGCATCGTCGGCCCCGCCATCGGTGGAGTGCTCCTGAGTCTCGGTGGAGCGGCAGTGGCCTACGGCGTCGACGTGCTGACCTCCTTGATCGCGATCGGCCTGCTGTGGTCGGTCAGCTCCATCCGCGCTGAGGGCTCGAGCGACGACCGACCGTCCATCCGGCACATCACGGAAGGAATGCGCTACGCGTGGACTCGCAAGGACCTCCTCGGGACCTACGCGATCGACCTCATCGCGATGGTGTTCGCCTTCCCGTACGCCCTGTTCCCGTTCCTCGCGCAGGACCTGCACGCGGAATGGGCACTGGGCCTGCTGTACGCGGCAGGCGCCGTGGGATCGCTGATCGTGTCCGTAACCAGCGGCTGGACGTCGAATGTGCACCGGCACGGACGGGCCATCGTGATGGCTGCCGCCGTGTGGGGGCTGGGCATCGCACTCGTCGGTACCACGACTTCGCTTCCGCTGATCCTTGCCTTCCTGGCGGTTGCAGGAGGTGCCGACATGATCAGCGGAATCTTCCGTGGCGTGATGTGGAACCAGACGATCCCCGACGAAGTGCGTGGACGCATGGCAGGAATCGAGTTGCTCAGCTACTCAATCGGACCACTGCTCGGACAAGTGCGCAGCAGTGCAGCAGCATCGATGACGTCGCTTCGCATGTCGTTCATCTCTGGCGGTGTGCTGTGCATCATCGGAGTAGCTATGTCCGCAATTGCGTTGCCTTCGTTGTGGACGTACGACGATCGCACCAACGTGCATGCCATCCGCGAGCGCGAGAGACGTTCACGCAACGACACGTGATGCATCAACGTTGCGTGACAACTTGTGCGATCTCGCATAGCACGCGCGCGACACGCGCGCATGCTTCGACGCGAATGGTTTTGTTTTTTCTGTCATGCTCTGTCACAGTTGTAACCAAGGAACTCTGCAAAGGAGCAGCGTTCCACTGACACGGGAGGCAACGTGGCGGTCGCAAAGAAGACTGCAAAGAAGGCTCCGGCCCGCAAGGCCGCAGTCAAGAAGGCTCCGGCCAAGAAGGCTCCGGCCCGCAAGGCAGCAGTCAAGAAGGCTCCGGC
>JBAXSI010000063.1:0-14463 GCA_037130755.1 Actinomycetes bacterium | reverse complement strand
CCGGCTGGGACATCCTCGCCAGCCGGGCCGACGGCTCCTGCAGCTGGCGCTCACCGGGCGGGCGACCATACGAACACGCGGCGCGGCGGGTCCTGCCCGCCGAATCGCCGCCCTCTCCCAGACCCGACCCGACCCGCCACCCTTCTGACCCCGACCTGCCACCCTTCTGACCTCGACCCGGCTCGTGCCGGCGGGCGCCACGGGCAGGGCATATTCCTCGATGAGAGGGGTTTTTGCGATTCGGACGGTCCCTGCACAGGGGTGTATCCACTTCTTATCCACTTCTTACCCATAGACACCTTGCCGAATCGGGCGGCGGCACCGATATTGGGTTTGGTCCCAAGTCGAGAGCGACATCGGTGCTCTAACCCCGCATCGCGCATCCTCGATCATCAGGCCGAAGGTGGGTGCCTATCCCCGTGGGTGCCCTAGGCCTAGAGCGGTACGACGCGGGGGCGGTCTATCCCCGTAGCCGCCCCCGCGTCTTCCGTTTCCCAGGCCCAACCATCTGCAGATGCCCGCCGGGCGCCTCGACGTCAGGTGCAGGTGCAGCGCACCATGGCGCCGGACATCACCGCGGTGACAGTTCCGTCCTGGTCGAGGGCCAACATCCGGTCGTCGACGGAGATCACCACGTAGGGCGCCACGTCGGTCATCGCCTGAGCGACGAACGCCGAGGTGAGGCCGTTGACGTCGACGACCGACCCGATGTGGAACAGCGAGCGGGTCTCGTCGATCGCGTCGTCGGCGCCTGCACGGATCACGACGGTGACGTCCTCGGCCACCGCCTGCGCCGAGATCGACACGGCGATGTTGTCGCGCTCCTCGCTCGCGGCCGCCACAATTGCGACCGCCTTCGGCAGGCCGGCCCGGCGAAGGATCCGGCGCGAGGTCGCATCGCCGATCGCCACTGCGATACCGAGGTCGCGCGCGATCGGAAGCGCGGGGGCGTCGCCGTACTTCTCGACGCCGACGACCGCAACGCCCAGCGAACGCAGTTCCTGGGCCAGTCGCACGCCCACCTGGCCCATGCCCACCACGACGACATGACCGGAGCGCGGGATCACTCGACGGCCGATCAACGCGACGTGCCGACCCGACAGCAGGTGGTTGACGATGCCTGCCGCGAACGCGGCAGTGAAGCCCATCACCAGCAGCGCAGCGATCGTTCCCCAGAGCAGAACGCCAGGCTCCTCCGGCAGTTCAGGGGCAGCAATCGTGGCTGTGGTCCGAGCGGCGTTGTAGAGGGCGCGGATCAACGACTCGTGTCGAAGTCCGACGAGCATGTCGACGACGATGACGAGGAGGAGACCGAAGGCCCCGCCCAGCAGCACAGCGGAGCCGGAGTCGTAGGGGCGCAGCTGGCCGCGCAGGATGCCGATGATTCCGCGACGCTTCATCGCGGACGGCGTCTCGAAGTCCTGGATGTTGGCCTGTTCGACGCCAGGCTCGGCGTCGATGGTCACCCAGCGCTTCTGCGTCGTAGCGCCGCGCCTCCGCACGGCAACATGGCCCGGCGCGATCGCGGCGGCGACCATGCTCGGCACGGCGATGGAAGCGGGGGAGAGGACGACGCAGTTCGGCACCGACTTCTCCAACTGTGCGCGCGCGGTGCCGTCGAACATGGCGACGAAGAGCCGGATGCCTGGCCGCACGTGCTCGACGACGAGGCAGTAGCGAAGTGCCCGCATGTCGTCATGAAGGAGCACCGCCACGCCGTCGACGTCCGCTGTGAGCGCCTCGCGAAGTTCGGCGTCGGTCGGGTCGTCGAGGTGATGGGTCGCGACACCGCGCGCGGACAGCAGTGCGCACGTGCGGCGCCCCACATCCGTGTGGCCGATGACGACGATGACGGGCATCGACCGCTACTCCGCGTGCTCGGGCTTCTTGGGCGGTGTGTAGCCCTCCGACTCGATCCGTGCGGCGTTCTTGGGCAGGGCGAAGCTCGTTGCCAGGCCGAACAGGACGAACGCACCCGCGACCCAGGCCACCAGCTTGATCGAATCGGCGAACGCTGCCGAGGCGCCTTCGACGAGGACGTCGCCGTTGGGCAGTTGGGCGAGGGCAGGGATTGCCTGGCCGGCTGACGACTGGACCGCGTCGGACACCTGCGCCGCCTGCTCGGTCGGCACGCCCCGGTCCTCGAGCTGGCTGGCGACGCCACCGAGGCCGAGGATGAGGGTGGCGCCGATGATGGCCGTGCCGATGGCCGCGCCGACCTGGCGCGACGTCGACTGAACGGCGCTGGCCTGGCCGGATTCGGCGACGGGGACCTCGGACAGAACCACGCCGGTCAGCTGCGCGGTCGCGAAGCCGACGCCCATGCCGTACAGGAACAGCCACGGTGCCATCTGCCAGCCGGTGATCGTGGTCGACATCATGAAGCCGAGGGCGATGATGCCGACTGCCTCAAGGACCATGCCCAGCTGCAGTACGCGTACGGGGCCAAAGCGCTGGGACAAGGGGGCGCCCACGCCTGACGCGGCGAAGGAGCCGACCGCGAGGGCGAGCAGGATGACGCCGGTCTGAAGGGCGTCGTAGCCGCGAACGGACTGCAGGAACAGCGGGAGCCCGAACAGCAGGCCGAACTCTCCGAGGCTGACGACCAGGGCGACGACGTTGCCGGCGGCGAAGGTCTTGATGCGGAACAGCCGCAGGTCGACGACGACGACCTTGCCGGTCTTCACGCGAGCGGACTCGAGGAAGAGGAAGCCAATCAACGAGATCAGGCCCAGGACGGCCGAGACCAGGACGATGGACACCGACTCCAGCGGCCATACCCACGAGCCGATGGTGAAGTCGGCGACCGGCTTGATCCAGCCGTAGTGCAGGCCCTCGATCAGGGCGAAGACGACGCCGAGCAGGCCGAGGGTGATGAGGATCGTGCCGAAGACGTCCATGCCCTTGGGGCCGCCGAGCTCCTTGGTCTCCGGCACGGTGAGGAGCACGCCAACGATCACGATGATGCCGATCGGCACGTTGATGAGGAATGCCCAGTGCCAGGACGCGTTGGTGGTCAGCCAGCCACCGACCAGGGGGCCGAGGGCGGCCATGCCGCCGATGGTGCCGCCCCATACGGCGAAGGCGACGGCGCGAGACTTGCCGACGAAGACCGCATTGATGACCGACAGCGACGCTGGCAGGATCATCGCGCCGCCGACGCCCTGGAGGGCGCGGGCAGCGATGAGCTCGATCGATCCGGCGGACGCCGCGACCAGGATGCTGGCACCGACGAAGACCACGACGCCGGTGACGAACATCAGCTTGCGTCCGAGCCGGTCGGCGATGCGACCGAAGAAGATCAGCAGCGAGGCGAACGTCAGCGAGTAGGCGGCGGTCACCCACTCGGCGTCGGTGGTGGTGAGGTCGAGGTCCTTGATCATCGTCGGGAGCGCGACGTTCACCACGGTGGCGTCGAGGATGATCATCGCGACGCCGAGCGCCAGGAACGCGAGGGCGGCCCAGCGCTTCTTGCCGGTGAGGACCTTGTTGGCCTGGAACTCCTGGGGGCTGGACATGGGATCTCCCTGGTGATCGTTCGCGTGACTCGTTCGACAGTTTCCGACGGTGTGTCGGATAACAGTGTGCCTCATGCAGGCCGGGCCGCATCCTGCGGGGTCGGGCGGGCCGGGTGCGACAATCGCCCGATGCTGTGGCCGATTGACCCGCCGATGGTACTGGCGCCGATGGCCGGCATCACGAATCGTGCCTTTCGCCGGCTGTGCCGCGCGTCGGCCACCGAGGCGGTCGGCTTCCCGGCTGGCCTCTACGTCTCGGAGATGGTCACCTCGCGCGCTCTCCTGGAGCGCAACGACGAGACGTTGGACCTGGTCACGTTCAGCCCGGACGAGAGTCCGCGGTCGGTGCAGTTGTATGGCGTGGACCCGGCCGTCGTGGCCGAGGCGGTGCGCATCGTGGTCGACGAGGACCGCGCCGACCACGTCGACCTCAACTTCGGCTGTCCGGTGCCGAAGGTCACCCGGCGCGGCGGCGGCAGTGCCCTGCCCTGGAAGCAGGACTTGTTCCGCTCCATCGTCACGGCGGCCGTCGCCGCGGCCGACGGCCGGGTCCCGGTCTCGGTCAAGATGCGCAAGGGCATCGATGACGACCACCTCACCTACCTCGATGCCGGCCGAGCGGCCGCCGACGCGGGGGTCGCCTGGGTCGCCCTGCACGGGCGCACGGCCGACCAGATGTACGCCGGCACCGCCGACTGGTCGGCCATCGCGCGGTTGAAGGAGCACCTGGCGAGCACGCCGGTCCTCGGCAACGGCGACATCTGGACGGCAGAGGATGCCCTGAAGATGATGCGCGAGACCGGAGCCGACGGCGTGGTCGTCGGCCGCGGCTGCCTGGGCCGCCCGTGGCTGTTCGGGCAGCTGGCAGCGGCGTTCACCGGCCGTCCCATCCCGGCTGATCCGGGCCTGGAGCGGGTGCTGGCCACGCTCCGCCGGCATGCGCAGTTGCTTGTGGACGACTACGGCGAGGACAAGGGCTGTCGCGACATGCGCAAGCACATGGCGTGGTACCTCAAGGGGTTCACTGTGCGCCAGCCCGTGCGCCAGCGGCTGGGCACCGTCGCGTCGCTCGCCGAGCTCGACGAACTGATCGGTCAGATCGATGCCGACCAGCCCTTCAATGTCGAGGTCGGTCAGGGTCCGCGCGGTCGTACATCAGGCAACCGCCGACCGACCCTGCCGGACGGCTGGCTGGACTCCCGGTACCTGGACGACGCGGCGGCGCGCGACCTGCTCACCGCCGAGTTGTCGGTCTCTGGTGGTTGAAGTCACATCTATCGGACCTTCGTCGTGGCCATTCGGCCCTTGCCGTCATTACCCGTAGGGGTGTCGGGTTAGGCCTATGACTCTTTCTCCCACCGCGCCAGGCGACGTCACCCAAAACTATGTCTACGATTTCATCGAGGGTGATCGGTCCAAGTCCGACCTCCTGGGCGGCAAGGGCGCGAACCTGGCCGAGATGACCCGCATGGGACTGCCTGTCCCGCCCGGGTTCACCATCACGACGGAGGCATGCCGCTACTACCTCGAGCACGGACACGGCCCGAACGGTCTGCGCATTCAGATCGCGCAGCACACGGCCCGGCTGGAGGAGGAGATGGGCCGCAAGCTGGGCGACCCGGAGAACCCGCTGCTTGTGTCGGTCCGATCCGGCGCGCGCTTCTCGATGCCCGGCATGATGGAGACCGTCCTGAATATCGGCCTGAACGATGCCAGCGTTGCCGGCCTCGCCCGCCACTCCAATGACGATCACTTCGCGTGGGACTCCTACCGCCGCCTGATCCAGATGTTCGGCAAGACCGTCCTCGACCTGCCAGGTGAGGACTTCGAGCAAGCACTCGAGCAGATGAAGGCGAGCGCCGGCGTCAAGACCGACGTGGAGCTGCCCGTCGAGTCCCTGCGCAAGCTCGTCGACGTCTACAAGTCGATCGTCCGCGACGGCACGGGCCATGAGTTCCCGCAGGACCCGTACCAGCAGCTGGACCTCGCGATCCGCTCCGTCTTCCACTCGTGGAACACCGACCGTGCGCGGCTGTACCGCCGCCAGGAGCGCATCCCGCACACGCTCGGCACCGCCGTGAACGTGCAGGCGATGGCCTTCGGCAACGCAGGACAGGGCTCCGGCACGGGTGTGGCGTTCACGCGCGATCCCGGCTCCGGTGCGTCCGGCGTCTACGGCGACTACCTGCCTGACGCGCAGGGCGAGGATGTCGTCGCCGGCATCCGCAACGCGCTGCCGCTGCAAGACCTCGAGCAGATCGACAAGTCCGCGTACTTCCAGCTCATGGACACCATGAAGCAGCTGGAGGACCACTACCGCGACCTGTGCGACATCGAGTTCACGATCGAGCAGGGCAAGCTCTGGATGCTGCAGACCCGCGTGGGCAAGCGCACGGCGGCAGCGGCCTTCCGCATCGCCATCCAGCTCGTCGACGAGGGCGTCATCTCGATGGACGAGGCGCTCATGCGCGTCACCGGGCACCAGCTCGGCCAGCTGATGTTCCCGCGGTTCGCGACGGGCAGCGGGCACGAGCGCATCGGTAAGGGAATGAACGCATCCCCGGGTGCGGCCGTCGGTCGCGTCGTCTTCGACTCGGCCACGGCGGTCAAGTGGACCGAGGCCGGCGAGCACGTCATCCTCGTGCGCCGCGAGACCAACCCCGACGATCTAGAAGGCATGATCGCGGCCGCCGGCATCCTCACCAGTCGCGGTGGCAAGACCTCGCATGCTGCCGTCGTCGCTCGTGGCATGGGCAAGACCGCCGTCTGCGGCGCCGAGAACCTCGACGTCGACACCAAGGGCCGGGTCATCACGGCCGAGGACGGCACCGTCATCAAGGAGGGCGACGTCCTTTCGATCAACGGCTCCACCGGTGACGTCTTCCTGGGGGAAGTGCCCGTGGTCGAGAGCAACGTCGTCGTGTACTTCGAGAAGGGCCTTGAGGCCGCGCTCGCCGACGCAGACGAGTCCACGGCGGAGCTGATCAAGGCCGTCGATCGGATCATGAACCACGCTGACGTCCAGCGCCGCCTGCGCGTTCGTGCCAACGCCGACACTCCCGACGATGCCAGCCGCGCCCGTCGCATGGGTGCCGAGGGCATCGGCCTGCTGCGCACCGAGCACATGTTCCTCGGCGAGCGGAAGACGTATGTGGAGCGGCTGATCCTGGCCGAGGACGACGCCGACCGGAAGGAGGCGCTCGAAGCGCTCCTGCCGCTTCAGCGCAAGGACTTCATCCGGATCCTCGAGGCCATGGATGGCCTGCCGGTCACCATCCGGCTCATCGACCCGCCGCTGCACGAGTTCCTGCCGAACCTGACCGAGCTCGCCGTGCGGGTCGCACTCGCCGAGCAGCGCGGTGAGGACGTCGAGACCGATCTGCGGCTGCTTCAGGCCGTCAACCGGCTGCACGAGCAGAACCCGATGCTGGGCCTGCGCGGCGTGCGTCTTGGCCTGGTCCTGCCGGGCCTGTTCGCCCTCCAGGTGCGGGCCATCGCGGAGGCCGCGTGCTTCCGCCAGCGCATGGGCGGACAGCCGCGGGCGGAGATCATGATCCCGCTCGTCGGGTCCATCCAGGAGCTCGAGCTGGTCATCGACGAGGCAGCGGGAGTGCTGAAGGAGGTCGCCGACGCGAACGGCTGCACGCTGAAGTTCCCGATCGGCACCATGATCGAGCTCCCGCGGGCTGCCCTCACCGCCGGCCAGATCGCCGAGGCCGCCGAGTTCTTCTCGTTCGGCACCAACGACCTGACCCAGACCACCTGGGGCTTCAGTCGCGACGACGTCGAGTCGGCCTTCTTCTCGGCATACCTCGACAAGGGCGTCTTCGGCGTCTCGCCGTTCGAGTCCATCGACCGCGAGGGCGTGGGCGAACTGGTCCGCATCGCGGTGGAGAAGGGTCGCGCGACGCGGCACAACCTGCACTGCGGCGTCTGCGGCGAGCACGGCGGCGACCCGGATTCGATCCACTTCTTCGAGGAGGTCGGGCTGGACTACGTGTCCTGCTCCCCGTTCCGGGTGCCCGTCGCCCGGCTCGAGGCCGGCCGCGCGGCGCTGTCCCGGCACGTGGTCAAGAGCGATACCCGCTGACGGTGGCGGGTGTCGTAACTCTGGTATCCCTGTTGCCTATGTGACTATTGGGGCGTGAGTGCACCCACCTTGGCGTCCCCGGACGCCCGTGGTGCCCGCATCTCCCGAGCCGGTTCGGTTCTCGTCGTCCCGCGCACGGTGCGGGGCGTCGGTACGGCGACCGTCACGCTGGCCGTCGCCATTTCGCTGCTCCTGCCGATCGGCGCCGTCCTGCAGATCGTGCTCACCGGACAGATGGACGACCGGACCACGACCCAGGCCATCGTCGTGCTCGACCCCGCGCACTACTGGGGTGACCCGGCGCCGGTGCTCCGGGCCCGGATCGAGCACGCCGCCGACCTCTACCGCTCGGGCGTGGCCCCCGTGGTCGTCGTCACCGGTCCGGCCCGCTCCGCCGCGGCGGCACGCGCCGGTCTTGTCGCCTCCGGGGTGCCGGACCGCGACGTGATCGCGTTCGCCACCGGGGCCGATACCGTCGGCTCCCTGGAGATCGTGGCCGGGGTGATGCGCGACCTGGGTTGGTCGGCCGCCACCGTCGTCACCGATCCCGCCCACTCCGCCAGGGCGCAGGCGACCGCCACCGCCCTCGGCATGGATGCGCACATGTCGCCGACCGAGCAGGGTGCTGGCAGCACCCTGACGTCGGAGTACGTCGGACGCGAGACAGTGGCGCTCCTGCGGTACTACCTGCTCACCAGGCCGTCACTGCCGCAGATCGTCCACGCGAGCTGACGCGCCGGCGCTCTTCTGCTCGGCGGCGAACTGAGCGTCGAGGTGGCGACCGCGTCGCTCCTCGCTGGCGAACCACTCGGCGGCGGCGACCATGAGCCAGCCGGAGTCCACGACCATCACGAGTGCCCACATCAGCGCACCCGACAGTTGCTGATCCGACTTCGGGTCCGGTCCGAAGCGGCGCTCGACTGCGAATGTCGGGTACAGGATCGCCGAGGCGAAGTAGATGACGCCGCCGACGATCGCCTCGGGGAACATCATGGTCGCGAGCGAGACCATGCGTGCTGCGTGTGCTGGCCGTCGAGGCTGGAGGTTCCTCCCGATGAGCGGGAAGTAGAAGAGGAAGGCGGCGACCAGGTAGAGGGGCTGCTCGACGAAGAAGTCCGCGTCGTGGTTCTCGAGGGCATACTCGTAGAACGGCGAGAAGTGCGTGCCGAGCAGGACGCCGGCGAACAGCAGCCACGTCAGGATCGGATTGGTCAGCAGGCGCACCGCGCGGCTGCGCAGGATGGGCACGACCCATCGGCGCCGACTCGCGTCGCCGCTGGCGCTGAACCACAAGGTGGTGGGAGCGCCGAGCACCAGCAGTGGCGCAGCGACCATCATGACGAGCAGGTGCTGCGTCATGTGCACCCAGAAGAACGTGTGCGACCACGCGGCAAGGGGCCCGAGGTAGACGACGGCCAAGACGAGATTGCCGGCGACGAAACACCACGTTGCCGAACGACGCCAAGGAGTGCGGGTCCGGGTGGTCGCCCATAGGTACCACGTCAGCACCGCGATCAGGTTGACGAGGATGAAGACGTCGACCGAACCGGCGCTGACGAATTCGCCGAGGGAATCGGTGGACACACGCCTCCTTCAATCCCCCACAAATGGGGTGGTGGTAACGATAGTGTCCGCATAACGCAATCACGGGCCAGACTCCGAACGGGGACGGTGGTGCGGTGAAGAGACTGCTGTTTGCCATCCTCACGGTCGCGATCGGCGTCCTCGTCGTAGCCGGTTCCGTGGTGGTCATGCACTCGCGACAGGCGCCGCCCGCAGTGCTCGAGGCGAAGGTTGTCGGCACCGCCACCACGCCCCTCGGCTCGCTGCCGCACGCGACTGTCGAGCTCTCCATCTACCCGCAGTCCTCCAGCGCCGTGCCGGGTCCCACGACCGGCGACAACGCGTTCATCGACAAGCTCGGCTGGCCGTTCTACTGGCCATCGACCACGCTGCAGCTGCCAGCGCACACGCTGGTGACCATGACCGTTCACCAGTACGACAGCAGCACCACTGTCTGGAACCCCTACTTTGCCGCCGTGCACGGCACGGTCGATGGCACCGCGTCGTACAACGGGACGGCGCAGAAGCAGATCAAGCCGAGCGATGTCGCGCACACCTTCACGATCCACCAGTACCCGGAGTCCTCGCAGCCGTACTTCTTCGTGAGCGTCCCGATGCTCGCGGTGCCCACGAACGCAAAGAACGAGGCGAACGGCTACCCGAAGCCGCAGGACATCACCTTCTCCTTCATCACCGGTGCGCCAGGTGAGTACGTCTGGAACTGCGAGGATCCCTGCGGCAACGGCTACGTGGACTTCGGCGGCGTGATGAGCCAGCGCGGCTGGATGAGCGGAACGGTCACGGTGGTCTGATGTCCATTGACAACCCGCCGACCCTCGAGGTCGACCAGCCGGAGGAGCCGACGAACCGTCCGCGGCCCGACCACGAATTCCGCGCATGGCTGTCCCGCGGCTACGTGCGGCGGATCATCGCACTGACCATCCTCTTCATCCTTGTCATCGTCCCCATCGCGTGGCTGGTCATCCACTTCATGAACCTCAGCGGCGCTCCGGCGTCGCCCATCATGGTCGAGATCGAACGGACCATGTTCGTGTTCACGCTGGTGTCCTCGCCGCTGATGGCGATCACCCTCGCGATCCTCGTCTACAGCCTCGTCGGCTGGGGCAGGGTGACCGGTGAGGATCCGCCGATGCAGGAGAGCCCGGCGATCCGCACCAACGGCCGGGCAGTGATTCTCTGGATCACCGTCACGAGCCTGCTGGCCGGCTTCCTCGTCGTCTGGGGCCTGGTGGAGCTCGCGACGATCACTGCCTACGCGAACGGGTCGACTCCAGCCAACCAGCAGCCGAACGCGCAGAAGGCGATCGACATCAACGTCACCGGCCAGCAGTGGATCTGGTCGTTCGCCTACCCCGACCAGGGCAATATCCAGACTGACGTCCTCGTGGTGCCGATCAACGTGCCGCTGTACTTCAACGTCACGTCGAAGGACGTCGTGCACGACTTCTGGGTGGTCGAGCTCGGAATCAAGATCGACGCCAACCCCGGCGCCATCACCAACACCGGCGTGACGCCGGACAAGCTCGGCAGCTTCAACATCCGTTGCGCGGAGCTGTGCGGTCTGCACCACGCCTACATGGAGACGCAGATCAAGGTCGTCACCCAGGACCAGTTCGACGCATGGGTCCGTGACATGGGCGGGAAGAGGACCGTATGAGCGCGACGGCGGTAGTTCACGAGACGCAGGACGTGCCCCAGCCAGCCCAGCATGGCAGGCCCGGCGGCTTCCTGCGCTACACGAACATCGTGACGGGCACCGTGACCGGCGTCGTGCTGGCCGTCGTCACCTATGCGATCGGCTCGCACTTCTTCGTGCCCTGGGGGACGCAGAACGCCGACTTCTCGCAGGTGGGGCTCAACGCGCTGATCGCTGCGACGTACTTCGCGTGGGTGATCGGCTTCATGGCGGGCATCGGTGCTTTCGCCGGGCCGATCCGCTGGGCCCTCGGCCATGACCTGACCCACGACGATGCCGAGTACATGGCCGGCAAGGGCCAGGGCAAGTGGAAGTACTGGAAGTACACGACCGACCACAAGGTGGTGGGCACGCAGTACCTGATCATGGCGATGGTCCTGCTGGGCCTTGGCGGGTTCCTCGCCATGCTCATCCGCACCGAGCTCGGAGCAACGTGGACCGAGGTCTTCGACCCGAACTTCTACAACTCGATCATCGGCACGCACGGCATCGTCATGATCATCGCGCTGATCATCGTGATCGCTGGTCCGTTCGGAAACTTCATCCTGCCGATCATGATCGGTGCCCGCGACATGGCGTTCCCGCGGCTGAACGCACTGAGCTTCTGGCTGCTCTTCGCGGCCGTGCCGCCCCTCGTGTCGAACCTGCTGCTCGGTGGAATCCGCGACGGCTGGACGGTGTACCAGCCGCTCGGCACGCAGGCCCCCATCGGCATGGTGGGCTACCAGGTCACGATCATCGTGTTCGCCTTCTCCACGGGCGTTGCCTCGGTCAACCTGATCACCACGTCCGTGACCATGCGCGCTCGCGGCATGACGTGGAACCGCGTGCCGGTGTTCGTCATCGGCGTGATCGCGTCGTCGATCATGGGCCTGGTCTGGTTCCCGATGTTCCAGTACTCGCAGGTCCTCGCGCTGAGCGACAAGGTGATCAGCACGAGCTTCTACAACCCGGTGGTCGGTGGCTCGGTGTGGCTGTACGAGAACCTGTTCTGGCTGCTCGGTCATCCTGAGGTGTACGTCGTGATCATCCCGGGCACCGCGGCGCTCATGGAGCTCATGGTCGTGTTCCTGCGGAAGCCATTGTTCTCCTACAAGGTAGCCGTCGCCGGGTTCGCGGGCGTCGTGGCGATCAGCTCCATCGTGTGGGTCCACCACATGTACATGACGGGTTGGGCACCGTCGTCCGGCTACCCGTTCATGCTGTCGACCGAGCTCATCTCCATTCCGTTCGGCTTCCTGGTGCTGGTCATGCTGGGCACGCTCTGGCGCGGAAAGCCCTGGACGCGCCTGCCGATGATGTGCGTGTACGCGGTCATCTGGGACAAGGTCGTGGGCGGAATCACCGGCGTGTACCTGTCCGACGTTCCTGTCGACCAGTACATGCACGGAAGCATGTTCGTCGTCGCGCACTTCCACTACATGCTGATGGGCGCGGGCTTGTTCGCCGCCATCGGCGCCACCGCCTACTGGTTCCCGAAGATGACCGGGCGGATGCTCGACGAGCGCCTGGGATCGATCGGGTTCTGGACGGCGTTCTTCGGCTTCCAGCTGACCTTCATGTCGATGTTCGTCGCCGGCCTGCAGGGCATGCCCCGACGTGTTCTGCAGTTCGACAATGCGTTCAACATGTCCAACTGGCTGTCGACGATCGGCGCCTACATCATCGGCATCGGCCTGCTGATCTTCCTGTACGCGATCATCACGTCGTGGCGTGGTGGCAAGATCGCGAGTTCGAACCCGTGGGGCGGCAAGACCTTGGAGTGGCAGACCGAGACGCCGGTGCCGCTCGAGAACTTCCCGGTCCTCCCGGTCGTCACCGGCGACCCGTACGACTACGGAGTGCCTGATCCCTACGGCCCGATCCCGGTCGAGGACGATCGCGTTTCTGTGGGGTCCCGATGACCGCGCCCACCGTGCCGGGCACCGAGCCCCTGTACCCGACCACAGGGGAGCCGGTCTCCGTCAACGCCCGTCGAAACCACTTCGGCATCTGGCTCTGCATCGTCTCGGACGCCACCGGGACGCTGGCCCTGCTGGTGGCGTACTCGTACCTGTGGTCGCTCAACGTCAACAACGCGTGGGCACCGCCGAAGAACGCGTGGGCGCCGGCGCTGCCGTTCTGGCTCATCGTGCTGGGGACCGTCGTCGCCACGCTGCTGATGTGGTGGGGGCTGCGGGCGATGGCCGCCGGCCGTCAGGGCGCCCTGGTCGCTGCCGCGGCGCTGTCGTCCCTCGTGGTCCTGCTGACGTTCATCGGGCAGATCGTGCAGTTGTCGACGTTTCCGTTCGGTCCCTCGGACGGCGCCTACGCGTCCGCCACGTTCTGGCTGTGCCTTGGAGCGGCGCTTCACCTGTTCACGCTGTTCTTCCTGACGACGGCCATCGTGGGTCGCACTCGTGCGGGCCGCATCACCGTCGACAACCACTCGCACGTGCGTCTCGTGGCCATGTACATGACGTGGGCGACGATCGCGATCTTCCTTGGGGCCCTGTTCGCCACCACGATGACCGTGAGCCCCAACTCCAACAGCCCCACGTTCGGGACCTTCGCGGAGTGAGGACGGGGGCCGCGCTCGGCGCCCGGCTGTGGTGGGGCCTGCCTCTTCTGGTCATCCTGCTGTGGTCGGTCGGCGTACTGACCGCAGTGACGCTGCCTGGGCTTCCTGTTCCTCCCGCGGTCACCGAGGTGGGCCTGCCACTCACGCGATTCGCGCGCGATGTTTCGGCCATGATCACGGTGGGGACTCTCGTCGTGGGCGGACTGCTGGTCGATCGTCGCGAGCCGCAACTGATGAAGTGGGCCGCCGGGTGGGCGTGCGCCTGGCTGGTATCACTGGCCGCGCTGTTCGTCCTCACGCTGTCGGACATCCAGGCGGTGTCGCCGCTGGAGACTCTCGACCCGGCAGCCATCACCGAGTTCCTTGCCCACGAGGCGATCGGGCACGTGTTCGCCGTCCAGGCGGCGCTCGTCATAGTGGTCTTGATCGTGTGCCTAGCGCGGGCCGGGCGCGCGGTGCGGTGGATCTCGGCCGGCCTTGCCGTGTGCGCGAGTGCGGCGCCGGCATTCCTGGGGCACTCGGACTCCACCCACAGCCACGCAGCGGCGACGATCAGCCTCGGCATCCACATCGCAGCGGTGTCAGTGTGGGTGGGCGGGTTGGCCGCTCTCGTCGGCCTGGTGCTTGTCAGTCCCGAGGCCGGACGTCGAGCGGTGCCGAGATTCAGCCTCCTGGCCTTGGTATGCGTGGTGGTGGTCGCCGAGTCGGGGCTGCTGAACGCGTCCCTTCGAGTCGGTGCCCCGAGTGCCTTCGTCTCGACTCCCTACGGTGCGCTGGTCATCGGCAAGGCCGTGCTGCTGGGAGCCCTCGTGTGGGGCGGTTGGGTGCAGCGACGAAAGGTCGTGTCACCGACGCAGACGGATGCGACGACGCGTTCGCTGGTGCACCTCGCCGGGGTGGAGTTCCTTGCCATGGGCTGGGCCATCGCGGTGTCCGTGACGCTCGCGCGCGTCGGCCCGGGTCCGGCCCTCGGTGGCCATCCGGACGCTTTCCTGCCGCTGGCGGTGGTCCTACT
>JBAXSI010000062.1:0-14787 GCA_037130755.1 Actinomycetes bacterium | reverse complement strand
GTGGCCCCGGCAGGATTCGAACCTGCGACACAAGGTTTAGGAAACCTCTGCTCTATCCCCTGAGCTACGGAGCCTGCTGCCGACGACCACGCGGCCGATCCGGACGGGACAGTCTCCCACGGCCTGCGCCGTGATTCCCGGGTGGTCAGCGACCCGAATCGACCCAGGGTGATGAGACCTCGAACGTGTCGGCAACGCGGGCCAGTTCGTCGGGAGTCAGGCCCTCGCCATGACCACCGGCGACGATGTCCATGTACTCGTAGCGGGCGCCGGTCTCGGCGTACTCGACGCGGTCGACGGCGCGAGTCACGGACAGGTCCGACCGGGCCATCACCCCGTGTTTGCTCCACAAGACGATCTCGTGGTCGCGCAGGCCGGCGACGTTGGCGGCCATCAACTCAGCCGAGCCGGGCACCATGAACTGAAGTACGGCGATTCCCTGCGAGAGGACGACGACGGTCTCCGGCTCCCACCGAAGAATGCGGGCATTCATCGTCGCGGAGTCGCGGTAGGCGGGCAGGTGGCTCAGGTAGGTCAGGTGCGGCGGCTGGGCGTGCACGACCGCGTGGAACTCGAGCGCGCGACGCGACACCTGGTCCTCGTGCACAGCCAGGTGCGAGTTCAGCTCGCTGGTCAACTGCTCGAAGAGCCGTCGCGGTGACGTGTGCAAGGTGGCGTGATCGCCGTCGTCATGGATGTGCAGGGCGCCGACATTAGCCTCCGGGTCTTCGGCGATCTGACGAAGCCGCCTGCCCGAGCCCGTAACGAGAACCGTGCCACCAGCGAGCGACGGGACATGCCACGGAAGCTCGACCTCCTCCGTCACGGGGAAGGTGCGGCGCAACTCGACCGGCCAGGAGAGGAAGGCCGAGATATTGCCGGCACCGGCCTCGCTCGCGTCGATCTCACTGATCCGTGTGCCGGCCGCTCCCATGCTCGTCAGCAGTTCGTCGAGCCCTGGCCGAAGTACGTCGTCCCTGGTGGTCACCTCATGCACGTTACCGGTGTCGATCGAACGTCGCCGCGCTAGCGTTCCGACGTGACGCCAGAGGACTCAGTGCTGGCCGCGAGCGCAGCCGCACTGGCTGACCGCGACGTGGTGACCGATCCGGACCGCCTGGCGTCCTACGTCCGCGACCGTTCCACTGGATCTGCGGCGGGGGAGCCGTTCGCCGTGGTTTTCCCGCGGACCACGGAGCAGGTGGCGGCCGTCATGAAGGCCGCCCATCAGCATCGTGTCCCCGTGGTCCCGAGGGGGGCAGGCTCAGGCCTGGCCGGGGGCAGCAACGCCATCGACGGGTCGCTGATCGTGTGCATGGAGAAGATGAACGACGTCCTGCTCGTCGACGAGGCCAACGGCTACGTCGAGACGCAGCCCGGCGTCCTGAACACCGAGCTTCGCGAGCACGTGAAGGGTCACGGCCTCTGGTACGCGCCGGATCCGGCCAGCAAGGACTTCTGCTCGATCGGCGGCAACGTCAACACGAACGCCGGCGGACTGTGCTGCGTCAAGTACGGCGTGACGCGCGAGGCCGTGCTCGGCCTCGAGGTGGTGATGGCCGACGGCCGGATCACGCGACTGGGTCGTCGCACGATCAAGGGCGTCGCGGGCTATGACCTCTCCGGACTGATGGTCGGCAGTGAGGGGACGCTCGGCATCGTCACGATGGCAAGGCTTCGACTGCGCCCCTTGCCGCCGCCGCCGACCACCTGCGTGGCGCTCTTCGACGACATCGGCGCTGCCGGGCACGCGGTCTCGGCGATCATGCGCGAGTTGACGCCCAGCATGCTCGAGCTGATGGACCGGCACACGATCGCGGTGGTGGAGGGCTACCAAGCGATGGGGCTCGACCTTGAGACCGAGGCCCTTCTCGTGGCGCAGTCGGATGGGCTGAGCGGGGGTGCGGTCGAGGAGGCCACGCGGCTGCTCGCGATCTGCGAAAAGCACGGCGCCAAGGAGACCTACCGGTCGGAGGACCCGGCCGAAGGAGAGATGCTGCTGGCGGCCCGTCGGCTGGCGATTCCTGCCATCGAGGCGCTGGGTGACTGGCTGCTCGACGACGTGTCAGTGCCGCGCGACAAGCTCGCGGACGCAATGCTCCGCTTCCAGGACCTCGCCGTGGAGAACGACGTGCAGATCTGCACGTTCGGTCACGCCGGGGACGGGAACCTCCATCCCACGATCGTCCTGCCGCGCGGCGACGCGGATGCTGCCGAGCGCGGGATGCAGGCGTTCGAGGGGATTCTCGACGTGGCGTTGGCACTCGGCGGCACGATCACCGGTGAGCACGGCATCGGCAACCTCAAGCGCCATGCACTCGTGCGGGAACTCGACGACGTGGCCATCGACCTGCACACACGGATCAAGAACGCATGGGACCCCGAGGGGATCCTCAACCCCGGCAAGGCACTGCCGAGGTGGTGATGGCGCCTAGCGGCGCTCATCCTTCTTGAACTTGCGCCATGGCCCTGGCAGCAGCCAGATGAACATGCCGCAGATCCAGACGATCAGCGTTCCCCAGATCCAGCCCCAGCCGCTGATGTCGAGCCCGTCCGAGATGATGGACGTGAGCAGCAGTGCCAGGAAGGTCGAGACAAGGCCCGTCAGCGCCACGACCGACCCCGCGTTGCGCATCAGGAACTTGAACACGAACCACGTGAAGATCGCGCTCAGGATCGCGAAGATCAGCACGGCCCAGAAGAAGCTCACGCTGAACAGCACGATCGAGAACTGATCGTCCGGGAGGATCAGCGAAGCGAGGATGAGGCCGACCGCATTACCGGCGAGGCCAAGGAGCCAACCAAGGAAGAATCGAGGCATGCCCGCAAAGTAGCGCATTTGCCTTCGCGTCCGTGGGCGTTCGCGTCCCATATTCACCCGACGCCGGGCGCTACTTTGGGACCGTGGCGGATATCGATCAGCCGGCGGGCGAGCAGCAACTGCCTCCTGCGCCGGAGCAGGTGACCGAGTTCGTGGTCGAGGCCGCGTCCGCTCTTGGCCGGTCGACGTATCCGGTGCCGCAGTCCAGGGAGGTGCTGCGCGAACTCGCCACCGCCTACGGGGTCGAGGCAGATGTGGCGCTCTTCCCGACGTTCGTCATGGCGGAGGACCGGCAGCGGGGCACGCTCATCATGCGACACGTCGCGCACTCGTACCGGTTCGATCAGATCGCCGAGTCGCAGGAAGTCATTGCGGAGGGCTGCGCCGGCGGACTGACGGCGAGTGAGGGGATCGCGCGCCTGCGGGCAATCGAGGACCACAAGGCGCTGGTGCCGTCGTGGCTGCGGATCGTCGGCTATGCACTCAGTGCGGTCGGCTTCGTGCTGGTCCTGCAGATGAGCATGCTCGCGGTGCTCGTGGGCGCCGTGCTCGGTGCCCTGGTCGGGGCAGCACTTGTCTTCCTGGGCCCGAACCGGCGTTGGGCAGTCCTCATCCCCGTGTTCGCGACCTTCGCCACCGCGCTGCTGGTCTCGCTCGTGTCCGTGAGCATGGGCTACGACGTGCCGGTGCGACTGGCGGCCGTCCCCGTCATCGTGCTCCTGCCCGGGGCGGCACTCACGGCCGCGACCGTCGAGCTTGTGAACGGCGACATGATCGCCGGCGCCTCGCGACTGGTCTTCGCCGTCATGCAGATCCTGGCGATGGCGTTCGGGTTCGCCTTGGCCGTCGACGTAGCCGGGCTCGAGGGCCAGGACCTCACGGACCTGACCTTCAACCGGCTGCCACCGTGGCTCGGCTGGGTTGGCCTCGTTGTCTACGTCGTGGGAACGATGCTCTACTTCTGCACGCCGTGGCGATTGTGGCTGGCCAGCATCTTCGTGATCCTCCTGACCCACCTCGTGCTGGTGATGTCGCAGTGGATCGTGTCGCCGACGTTGGCGGCGGGCCTGGCGACTGCCGTCGCCGCGGTCGCGGCGTGGACCATCAACTCCGGAATCGGTGGGGGGCCGGCTTCGCTGGTCCTCTTCCTGCCTGCCTTCTGGAGTCTGATCCCCGGCTCATCGGCCTTCGTGGCGCTCACCGGCGTGATCACCAAGAACTCCGAACTCGGCTCGATCGGCCTGAATGCGTTCTTGACCCTCGTGTCCATGTCCATCGGGATCATGGTTGCGAGCCTCGTGTTCTCACTCCAGCATCGCGAGATCCACTTCAAGCGCGGGTAGGCCCGGCCTGCTGTCCTCGCTCCGCGTCCTCGATCGCCTTGGTCAGGCGGGCGCGTTCCTTATCGATCCACCGCTTGCCGGCGTACGCCTGAACGAACGCATCAGCGAACTCAACGGGATCCTCTCCGACGATCGCGCGCACAGGTGTTCCGTCCGCAACCGCGCGCTCCCATAGCTCGACGAAGTCGCCCATCATCGTGAGGGACCCCTCCGCATCCATGACGGCGGCCCCGTTGTACATGAAGTACCTGTAGAGCGCCGCCGCCGAAGCGGCGTACGGCTCGGGCAATGCCTCCATGCGGGTCCGCAATTGCCTGAACCGCTTCTTCTGATCGAGCGACCCCGTGACCAGTTCGATCCATTTTGCGGCCATGTCACTTGCCTCCTTCGCGGAGCTGTTCGAGCCGGTCTGACAGGAAGCTCCAGGTCCGCCAGAACTCTTCGAGGTATTTGTGTCCCTGCGCGTTGAGGGAGTACACCTTGCGCGGCGGGCCCTTCTCGGACGGCACCTTCTCGACGTCGACCAGGCCACGCTGCTCGATCCTGACGAGCAGCGCGTACACGGTGCCTTCGGCGATGTCGGTGAAGCCCTGTTCCCGTAGCCAGGCGGTGATCTCGTAGCCGTAGGCAGGGCGACCGGACAGGAAGGCCAGCACGATGCCTTCCAGCGTCCCCTTGAGCATCTCGGTGACCTGCTTGCCCATGAAACACCACCCTCGCTCGCTACTCGGTGTCATTGACTACTGGTACATAGTGACACCGAATACCGTGCGACGCAAGGTCAGTCTGTGGGCGCCTTGCGTTCCTCACTCAGGTCCGCGAGCGTCCTGGCCAAGGTCGCCCGAAGTGGTGCCGTGCGGGCCAGGAGCTCGCGTTGAAGGTCCACGTACTCTGCGCGGCCTTCGGGCGTCTCCACGCGCACGGGTTCGAGGTCGAACGGTTCCATGTCGTATGGCGAAGCGCGCATGTCGAGTTCGCGGGCGAGCGCGGCGTTCTCGAAGCAGTCCGCGACGAGCTCGGACGAAACGAGCGGCGAGAACCAGAACGCGTACTTGTAGAGGTCCATCCCGTTGTGCAGGCAACCCGGCTGCTCGAGGTCAGGTTGCGTATCCCGGGTGGGGGTGAGCTCGTTCAGCGGAACCGCGTCCGGGGTGAAGAAGCGGAATGCGTCGATGTGCGTGCAGCGCAACCCGATTCGCTCAACGGTCTCCGTCACCTGCGCAGGGGTCACGCGAAGCGGTAGGTACGCGTGGCGCAACTCGTCCTGGGTCAGGTGGTAGGTCATCGCCCACTCGTGCAGTCCGAAGCACCCGGTGACGGGAGGTCGCGCCGACGTCCCGTTGAGGATCCGCAGCGTCATCTCCAGCCGGGGCCGTCGCGCTTCCAGCCATGCGAGGTCGGCAGTCGCTCCGTGACCCTCCGGGCGGTAGCCGGTGAGCCGCAGATAGGGCTGGGCGTGTTCGCCCTCGAGGACCACGCCGAAGCCCGGGTGCCAGGTGGCGAGCTTGCCGGGCGAGTACGGGTAGTAGTCGAACAGGAAGTCCTCGATGGCGTTCTTCTCTCCACGAGGACGACGGGCCAGACGGCCGGACACCCATGGCTCGACTCGCCTGCGGTGAGCCTCCGCGCGCGGCAGCCACTCGTCTTGACGCACGCGTGCAGGGTACTTCTCGGCGTCCGCACATCCAGGTCCGTCGGCTCGGGACCCGCTCGCGAGGTCTAGTGTCCCATCGTGCCGCCAAGCGAGCCAGTTGCTGCCGAGTCGCCCGGACTGCGACACGGGGGCCTACTGCGACTGATCTTCATCGCGATCTACTCGATCGCCTTCGTCGCTGCCGGCTTCGGCCACTGGTCAGAGCCGGTCATGAGGGCGGAGTACTTCACTGTCTCGGCCTTGTGGCTGGTCCTTCTCGTCTTCTACGTCGTCGAGCTGCGCAGATCGGGTGGTGGGTGGGCCTGGGCCCGGGCGCATCCGGCGATCCCGATGCTGCTGATCGCACCGCTGTTCTTGTTCCTCAACTGGGACGTCTGCTGGTTCGTCCTCGTCATCCTCGCCTACATCCTCGAGTTGCGGGACCACTCGGCCGGCGACGGGTTCATGTTCTCGTTCTACCTGATCGCATTCGTCGGAGTCATCGCTGCCTTCACCATGGTCGAGCTCGAGAACGACCTCCCCGATTCCTCGTTCAAGGGTCCCTCCGATGCCCTGTACTGGGCGTTCGGCGGCCTGCTGCGCATCAACACCGGGCGGTCGTACTCGCCAGGCACCGAGGACGGCCGCACCCTCGCGCTCGTCATCTCGGTGTGCGGTGTGCTCGCCGCCAGCATGTTCACCGCCAAGCTCGTGTCCTGGGTGATCGGCGACAGCAAGCGGCGTGAGACACCGCCAGCCGAGAAGCCCGTCGCCACGGCTGCTGGCGATCTGGTGGACACCCGGACGCGTCTGGTCGCGCTGCGCGCTGACGTCGATCACCTCATCGCGGAGATCGACGCCGAAGGCAAGTGAGATCGGCGGGGCGAGGGCTTCAGCCGGTCCTTCGCAGCCCGATGTCGGCGCACCCGGCAACCAGTGCGTCGAGCCCGAACGCGTCGGCGGGCCCGAGTGCGCCGGCTCCCGTCTCCTGACGGGTGAGGAGCATCGCCGCCGCCCACGCGAGCAACTCGGCGGTCAGGTCATACGGGCTTGGTCCCTCGACGGTTGCCCGACTGAGTTCGCGGCCGACGCCGTCGAGAGTCCGTGCGACGGCGATCGACACGACGCCCGTGCGCTGCTGCTTCGTCGGGCCGGTTCCGGTGGTGCTGCCGCCTGCCAGCGACATCCCCTTGCGCAGCGCGGCCCCGACGCCCGGCACGCGCGTGAGAGTGCTGGTCGCCTGGCTCGCGATGCTGGCGGCCCTTGACAGCGAGCCGAACCAGCCGAGGAACACGTCGACGTCGCGAACGCGGTCGTCGAGCCTCGGCAGGGTGAAGGGCTCGCTGGCTCCGACGGCGATTGCGTCGCGAGACCGGCCGCTGACGTCGAAGGATGCGACGCGTCCGCCGGCATCGACCAGTTGCCCGTTGCGCAGTGACGTACCGGGTGTGCCGGCCATCGTCGCCATCGTTGCGCGGGTCCCGCTGCTCATCTGCATGTCACCGCGCGAGAAGTAGCCGACTTCGATACGGACGGGTCCGCTCGCGGTGGTGGCCGCCTCGCGGATGGCGAGCGCCGCGGCGAGGTTGCCCGGCACGTAGTCGTAGCCGAAGGCGGTCAGGAGTCGCGCCCCTGCGCTGCGGGCGCGCTGCCCGTCCTCCCCGAAGACATTCGCGATGAACGATGACTCCCCAGTCGAATCCACGTACGCGCAGCCCGCGTCGATGGCTGCGTCCAGCGCAGGTCGACCCAGTCGGGTGAAGGGTCCGACCGTTGTCACCAGCACGTCGTCGGGCGACGACACGAGGGCCCGCACGGACGCTGGGTCGGACACATCTGCCTGCTGCCAGGTCGGTGCGGCATCGATCGGACCCAGGCCCGCGAGTTCGCCCACGAGGTCGACGAGCGAGCCCTCGTCCCGACCAGCAAGCACCGGCGCCATTCCTGCTCGGGTCATCGCCTCGGCCGTCAGCCGCCCGGTGTAGCCGGTTGCCCCGAAGAGGATGACGCGTCCGCTCATATACCTGACGCTACCCGTGTCGCCTAGGCTGTCGGCGTGTCCCAGC
The DNA here is from genome assembly GCA_037130755.1 of Actinomycetes bacterium. Taxonomy (GTDB): domain Bacteria; phylum Actinomycetota; class Actinomycetes; order S36-B12; family S36-B12; genus UBA10649. The sequence continues at coordinate 6,924 of JBAXSI010000062.1, read as the reverse complement.
CCTCAGCCTTCTGGCATCCCTTCGCTGACATGTCCGCGGTCGCCGGCAACGAGTTGGTCATCGAGTCCGGCCACGGCTGCTACGTGCGCTCGGTCGATGGCGTGGAGTACCTCGATGCGTCGGCAGCGCTCTGGTACTGCAATGTCGGCCATGGCCGACGAGAGATCGCCGATGCCGTCGCCCAGCAGATGCTGAAGATCGCCGCGTACTCGAACTTCGGAGACACCGCAACGCTGTCGACCGTGCAGTTGGCGGACCGGCTTGCGGCGATGGCGCCCATGGACGACGCCAAGGTGTTCTTCACCAGCGGCGGCAGCGACGGCGTCGACACCGCGTTCAAGCTGGTGCGTCGGTACTGGGTCATGCGCGGTCAGCCCTCACGGACGCGGATCATTGCGCGTACCCGGGCGTATCACGGGATGCATCTCAGTGGCACTTCGTTGGCCGGCATCCCTGCTAACCGCGAGGGCTATGGCCCCCTCGACGAGCACGTGTCGACCGTGGCCTGGGACAACGCGCAGGTCCTGGCCGACCGCATCGACGAACTCGGTGCCGAGAACGTCGCTGCCTTCTACTGCGAGCCGGTGATCGGTGCGGGTGGCGTCTACCCGCCCCCGCCCGGGTACCTGTCGGCGGTCCGCGAGATCTGCCGCGAACGCGGTGTGCTGTTCGTCGCGGACGAGGTCATCACCGGCTACGGCCGAACCGGCGTCATGTTCGCCTCTGCCGGCCTCTCCCCTGACCTTGTCATCACGGCCAAGGGTCTGACGTCGGGATACCTACCGATGGGCGCGCTGTTCGTGTCCGGCGAGGTGGCCGAGCCCTTCTGGAACACTCCGGGCGCGCTGTGGCGGCACGGTTACACGTACTCGGGGCATGCCACAGCGGCTGCCGCGGCGTGGGCCAACCTCGACATCATCGAGAACGAGGGCCTTGTCGCCCGGGTGGCCTCCAGCGCGTTGACGCTCTCGGCGGCGATCGCGCCGCTGCGGTCGCACGACTACGTCGTCGCCCTCAGGTCAGGCACGGGCCTGCTGGCCGCCGTGCAGCTGAAGCCGGAACTGCTCGCCGCCGACCCCACGCTGATGCCGCGCGTCATCGCCGGGCTGCGCAGCCGCGGTGTCCTGACGCGTGGTCTTGCCGACGGCTCAGTGCAGATCTCGCCGCCGTTCGTCGTCGCTCGAGATGAGCTGAACCGGATCGCGACGGCGCTCGACGAGTCACTTGCCGACGCAGGATCGCAGCGGCTCGCGACAGCAGGAATCACCGTTGACCTGCTGCCCGACGTCACGTCCGACGAGGTCGGCGGCTTCGGAAGTTCGGACGAGAGGCTGCTCGCCGACGTGCCGCCGCACCACGGGAACTGACGAGCCCTACGACTGCTGCTGCTTGAGCAGGTCGCGGATCTCCTCGAGCAGCTGGATGTCGGCCGGCGCGGTGTCGACGCTGTCCTGGCCAGAGCGCGCCCGCCACTTGTTCATCGGTACGACGAAGACGAAGTAGATGATCGCCATCGTCACGAGGAAGGTGATCAGAGCGTTGATCATCAGCGTGAAGTCGATGACCTGCCCGTTGATGACGAGCTTGCCTGCATCGATCCCGCCGCCCAGGAAGATGCCGATGATCGGCTCGATGAGCCCCTTGGAGAACGCCGCGACGAGCGCGGCGAAGGCTGCGCCGATCACCACCGCGACGGCAAGGTCGATGACATTGCCTCGCATGATGAAGTCCTTGAATCCCTTGATCATGCTGACCCCTCGCTCGTAGCCGTCTGTTGCGGCCGCCGGTCTCGAAGGCTAGTCGGTTTCCTGCATACCGCGAATCACGAGGCCGACAATGTCCCGCGAACTAGTGGCCACGAGCGGCAGTGCGTCCGCGTCGTCGACGGCCACCACGATCACCGGCGTCGAGCTGACGGAGATGCCGGAGCCACCGTCGGGGATGTCGATGACCCGTGCACCGTGAACGACAACGGTCGGGTCAGCGCCCTCATCGCGCGGGACGTCGATGATATCGACGATCGAGCCGAGTGAGATCGTCCGAACGAGTGCCGGGCTGGACAAGGCGATGGGCACGGCGGCCTCGCCCGGGCGAAGGAGGCCCTGGCCGGGCGGCTGGCTCTCCGGCTGCACTGCGGCAGTGGGGGTCCGCAGGCTGGTCAGTGCGACCAGGACCCCGAGGCCGGCCAGCGCGGCGGCGAGTGGACGTCGGCGACGACGGGTGAAGCGGCGCACTCGCGCGCGGATCGCGGTCAGTCGGGTGGCAACGTCGTTGGGCACGTCGCGACGCTAGGCCGGCTCGCGGTTGGCGGCGAACCGTTGTCCACAGCCGTCAGGTGGAGGAAGCCCCGGATGAGGAACTGTTCGTGCTGGTCGAGCCGCTCGAACTGCCTGACCCGCTGGACCCGCTGGACCCGCTCGAACCACTCGAACCACTCGACGAGCTGCTGGAGGAACCGCTCGTGCCGCTGGACGTCGATGTTGACGAGCTGGACGAGGAGTCCGATGACGAGCTGGAGGACGAGCCCGACTTCCCCGACGAGCTGGACGAGGACTGCCGCGAGTCGGTCCGGTAGAAGCCCGAGCCCTTGAAGACCACGCCGACGTTGGTGAACAGCTTGCGCAGCGTGGACTCCCCGCAGGACGGGCAGTCGGTGAGGGTGGCGTCGGTCATCTTCTGCTGCACCTCGTGGGTGGTGTCACAGGCCGAGCACGCGTACTCGTAGGTCGGCACCGGGTTCCTCCGCGTCAGAAGCGACCATTGGCACTCGATATGGTCGAGTGCTAATTGTGCCTCGCCCCAGCGGTTCCGTCCACTTCGGGGTCGGGAGCCGTAGCGTTCGCTCCGTGAACCGCCTGGCCGTCATCGCTGCGGGCGGCGTGCTGGGTTCCCTGGCCAGGTTCGCCGTCGCCGTGGCCTTGGGCCTCCAGCAGTGGGACACCACCCGGCTGCCCTGGGCGACCCTGACCGTCAACATGATCGGCTGCCTGGCGATCGGCATGGTGGCGGCGTCTGCTTCCGTGGCGGCCGGGCCGGCCTGGCTGCGCCCGTTCCTGATCACCGGTGTGCTCGGCGGCTTCACCACCTTCTCCGCGCTGGCGCTGGAGACGGGCCTGCTCCTGGACGACGGGCAGCCGTTGGTTGCGGCGGGGTACATCGTCATCACGATGGTGGTCGGCCTGCTGGCCGTGCGGCTTGGCGCCCTGTTCGTGGCGAGGCGCGCATGATCACCCTGACGACGTGGATCGCGGTGGTGGGCGGCGCTGCTGTGGGCGCCCCCCTGCGCTACCTCGTCGATCGAGGTGTCACGGAGGGCGTCGCAAGCGCGCGGAACTCGCGGCAGTTCCCGTGGGGACTGCTCGTCGTCAACGTGCTCGGCTCGGCGATTGCAGGAGTCGTGCTGGCGACGACGACCGGCGACCTGCGGTTCCTGCTGCTCGTCGGGTTCTGCGGGGCGTTCACGACGTTCTCCGGCTTCGGCTGGGAGGCCGACCGATTGTGGGCTGAGGCCCGGGCAGTCTTCTGGGCGGCCGTCGTCGTGATGCCGGTCCTCTGCGTCGCTGCCTTCCTCGTCACGTGGAAAGTGGCCAGCGCGTTGGGCTAGTCGCTCGGTGACGCAGGGGCGATGTACTCGACTCGACCCGGCATGAGGACGACGTCGACGCTGCAGTCGTGGTCCTCGAACGGCACCACGTCGACGAACTCGCCGTCGAACAGCACGGCGACCCGCAGCGGGCCGCCCGCAGAGTGCAGGGGCATGCCGGCGAGCACCTTGTCGTAGTAGCCGCCGCCCTGCCCGAGCCTTCTGCCCGCACGGTCCACCGACAAGGCGGGCAGGAAGAGGATGTCCGCGCCCGCCAGGGGAGCCGGTTGGTCGGGGAGTGCAGGCCCGACCGGCTCCTTGATCCCGAGCGGGCCGCGCGCGTAGTCGGTGATGTGCGTCACCGCCACCCACTGCAGCCTGCTGCCGTCGATCCGCGGCAGCAGCACGCGGTCGCCCCGAGTCAGCAGAGCCTCGATGAGCGGGGCTGTGCCCGGCTCGGCAGACATCGACCGGTAGCAGGAGACCGTCACGGGGCTGGGCGGTAGCAGGGGCATCGCCGAGGCGGCCAAGGCCTTCGCACTTGCTGACAGCGCAAGCGCCGACCGCATGGACCGGCGCGCCCGGACCTCGGCGCGCGCCTCGTTCTTGGTCACGCCGCCGGAAGCCACGGGGTCATCGTGCCCGATCCTCTAGGGTCGTGACCATGAGTGGCAGGGTCGTGCGCAAGGCCGTCATCCCCGCAGCGGGCCTCGGCACGCGTTTCCTTCCCGCGACCAAGGCCACGCCGAAGGAGATGCTCCCGGTCGTGGACAAGCCGGCGATCCAGTACGTGGTCGAGGAGGCGGTCGCCGCCGGTCTCGACGATGTCCTGTTCATCACCGGCCGCAGCAAGCGTCCCCTGGAGGACCACTTCGACCGCAATCTCGAGCTTGAGGAAGTCCTGCAGGCCAAGGGCGACACCGAGCGCCTCGCCCTCGTCACCGAGTCCACGGACCTCGCCCGCATCCACTACGTACGGCAGGGCGACCCGCTGGGGCTGGGGCACGCGGTCCTGATGGCCGAGAGTCACGTCGGCGACGAGCCGTTCGCGGTGCTTCTGGGCGACGACCTCATTGATCCCCGTGACCCGGTGCTCGGCCGGATGCTCGAGGTGCGCGCGCAGTTCGGCGGTTCGGTGCTGTGCCTGATGCGCGTCCCTCGCGAGCAGATCCACCTGTATGGGTGCCCGGCGGTCGTCGAGACCTCCGACTCCAGCGTCGTGAACGTCACCGATCTGGTCGAGAAGCCCGACACCGAGGACGCGCCCAGTGAGTTCGCGGTGATCGGCCGCTACGTCCTGGACCCGGCTGTGTTCGACGTGCTCAAGGAGACCAAGCCAGGTGCAGGCGGCGAGATCCAGTTGACCGACGCCCTGCGCGTACTGGCGCAGATGCCTGCAGGCGTGGGCGGCGGGGTTCACGGCATCGTGTTCGACGGCCGCCGCTACGACACTGGTGACCGCGTCTCCTATCTCAAGGCGGTCATCCGCCTGGCCTGCGAGCGCGAAGACATCGGCGGCGAACTCCGGTCCTGGCTCACCACCTTCGTCGCGGAGTAGTCGTGGCTGCCCGTCCATGGCCGGTGACCCTCACGCAAGGCGACGTCACCCTCCGCCCCCTCCGCCACACCGATTCCTCGCGCTGGCGTGAGGTGCGCCGACGCAACGCGGAGTGGCTGCGGCCCTGGGACGCGACGCTGCCGCCGGAGGCCGTCGCCGAGGGTGACGCTGCTCCGACCTTCGGGAGCATGGTGCGGCGCCTGCGCAAGGAGGCTCGGGAGGGCCGCACTCTTCCCTTCGCGCTCACCTACCAGGGCGGCCTCGTCGGTCAGGTGACCGTCGGCGGCATCTCGTGGGGCTCGCTGCGGGCCGCGTACGTCGGCTACTGGATCGACCAGGCGGTGGCCGGTCGCGGCATCATGCCGATGGCCGTCGCCATGGCGTGCGACTACGCCCTGCGCGACCTGCACCTGCATCGGATCGAGATCAACATCCGTCCCGAGAACTCCGCCTCGCTACGCGTTGTGGAAAAGCTGGGCCTTCGTCGCGAGGGCCAGCGTCAGCAGTACCTGCATATCGACGGAGCCTGGCGAGATCACATCACCTTCGTGGTCTACGCCGAGGAAGTACCGGAAGGGCTTGTCGCCCGGCTTCGATCGGCGACGGCCGGCGCGTAACCGCTGCTTGGCCTGCCCATTGCCGGACGAATGGAAGGGCAGTTGCAGCAATGCGACACGCCGATTGCTCGGCGCCTGCCTACGGGGGATTCGCTGCGACACGCCCTAGCGTTACGACCGTGACGGGCCTGATCTACCTAGTGATCATTGCCCTTTGGGCAGCGGTACTTATTCCCATGTGGTTGCGCCGTCATGACCAGATCAGCGAAGTCCGTTCGACGGCCCGCTTCAGCTCGGCGATGAGATCACTCGGCAGCCACGGACAGCCTCAGTATGCAATGAGCATGTCCGGCGGTCCTATGACATCCTCGGTCCCGGAGGTACCCGTGACGCAGCCCACCAGTTCAAGCCGTGCGGAAGGCGTCGACCCGACCTACGAACGTGAACTTGTCCGGCAGGCGGCAGCCACCCGACGCGCGATCGTGCTCGGGGTCCTGACCGCCCTCCTGCTCGTCACCCTCATCGGCGCCATGATCGGCCTGCTGCCCAAGTGGGCTCCGGTGCTGGCCGCCATCCCGGTCATCGCGTTCGTCGTTGCTGCAGCCATGACCGCGTCGCAGCGCTCGACCGCACAGCGATCGACGACGCAGCAGTCGACCAAGCAGCGCACTGCTCGTCCCGCCCGCCGGTCGCGCCGCGCCGAGGTCGAGGAGCCGGTCGCCGCAGCGGCCGCGCCGCTCCAGACCGACGAGGAGTGGGAGAACTGGAACGCCTGGGACGACGACACCGGATCATGGGAGGCCGTCCCGACCACGCTACCGACCTACGTCAGCGCTCCCCGTGCGTCAGCGGTGCCTCGCGGCATCGACCGCGCGACCCCCGGGGAATGGACTGGCTCGGCGATGGTGGAGACCGCCCAGGCAATGCGGTCCCGTCCGGTGTCGGCGCCGCTTGCTGATTCGTCGCAGATCGACCACGGCGCAGAGACGGCGGAGATCCCGGTCGTCCGCGAGGACATGGACGCGCGGCGCGCGGTCAACGAATAGCCAACTCGCCAGCCAAAGCCGTGTGATCGGCCCCCGCGGGGGCCTTGCTACCCTGTTGCTCCGCCAAGGGGCTGTAGCGCAGCTGGTAGCGCACCTCGTTCGCAACGAGGGGGTCAGGGGTTCGAATCCCCTCAGCTCCACATTGATTCAGGGGTCCCGGTGTTCCGGGGCCCCTGAGTT